>JAGGAD010000032.1 GCA_017889625.1 Bacillota bacterium
CCGCCAATATGACCGGACAATAAACTTATAACGTGCTCGCCAAGTTCATCGAGTACCACTACCGCCGGATCAAACCGTTTATCCCGGACATGGGGGGCCAGTACCCGCACGACAATTCCCGCGGCCATGATAAACACTAAACCCTCATACTTCAAATAAATATCGGCAATCAACCGGCTCAAGCTTTCATAGCACTGTACCGAACCGCCGACATCCCGGCCATGCCTGGCATAAACATCAACTGGCATCCCAAGGTCTTTAGCCAACGTATTCGCCAACGCCGCCCCATTTTTAGTTACTGAAATAATTGCTAGTTTCATAATTTGTTGTTGCCTCCTCTATACATATGCGTAAACTCTGAAGCGTATAAACGCGACAAAGCATAGTCACTGCCAAGACAATTTCCCACAACAATCATGGCCGTTCTTGCCACGCCGTGTTCTTTTACTAAATCCAAGATGGTTGCTAAAGTACCGCGCAAAATGTGTTCATCCGGCCAAGAGGCCTTGACCACAACGGCAATCGGCGTATCAAGCTGATAGCTGCCCCCCTTTAATAGCTCCTCTACCACCGTATCAAGCATCTGCACACTAAGAAAAATGCACATTGTAGAACCATGAGCGGCTAGTTTAGCCAATTTTTCCCGGTCCGGCACCATGGTCCGGCCTTCAAGTCGGGTAATTATTACTGTCTGGGTAACTTCCGGCAAGGTATATTCGCATTTTAACGCTGCTGCGGCTGCTAAAAACGAACTTACCCCAGGTACTACCTCGTAGGTAACGCCTTTTTCATCCAGTGCCGCCATCTGTTCTTTGATCGCGCCATAAATGCTCGGATCGCCAGTATGCAGCCGCACTACTTTTTTCCCCGCCGTTACAGCCTCTAACATTACCGCAATCACTTCATCCAAGGTCATTGATGCGCTATTATAGATAACCGTATCAGGGTTAGCATGATCCATTACTGCCGGATTTACTAACGAACCTGTATAAATGATCGTGTCCGCTTGTTCTATAAGGCGCGCACCTTTGACCGTAATCAGCTCGGGATCACCTGGTCCGGCACCGATAAAGTAAACGTGCATTGGTTTTTTTTCCTCCTAAATTCCCAAAATTGCGGTTAATTTTTTTGACAGGTAATAATATATACCGGATTAAGGGCCTGAAACATATTCTTAGCTCCAGCCCGACGCAGTCTGGTAATTTGCAGGCCGGATGCCGCTACTTGATAATAGGCTTTTGCTTGCATAACGGTTAACGCAACCTGCAGCGTTTCTATCGTTACGGCCATAATCACCAGCCGCCCCCCCGATTTTAACAGTTGATCAGCTTGTTCCAATATCGCCCGGAGTTCTCCGCCGCTACCACCGATAAAAATAACATCAGCTTGCGGCAAACCCATCAGTTTGGCAGGAGCCATGCCATGAATAACCTTAATATTAGGAACTAAAAACCGAGCAGCATTTGCATGGATTAATTCCACGCCTTCCGCTTCTTTTTCGATGGCATAAACTTGACCCTGAGAAGCTAGTTTGGCCGCTTCGACACTTAAAGAACCGGTTCCGGCCCCGATATCGATAACAATATCCGTGCCGGTGATGCGCGCTTTAACTAGCGCTAATACCCGCACTTCTTCTTTTGTCATCGGAATTTCGCCACGAATAAAATCGTCATCTTTGATGCCCAAGCCGCTATATTTCATGCCATCACCACCATTATACAGTTAGTAAAGCCGGTCGAATCAGCGGCTTCACCTAAAGTTAACCTGACGATTTTCTCATCATCGTACGACAAGTTACTGCACAAGATGGTTTTGGCTGCGGCGGGCCAGCCTGTTTTCACGAGCATCCTGGCAATATATCCAGGATCATGTTGTCCGTCAGTCAAAAACGCCAGTTTTCTCCCACTATAATAGCCCACATCAGCACCGCCAAGCTCCCGGCCATGCAAACTGACTAACTGAGCCTCCTGCCAAGGAAGCGCCAGGCGGGCAAATGCTAATTGGATTGCACTAATCCCCGGGATTACTGTTATTATTTCCGGGAGATACTCATTTCTCAGCGCGGTCAGCATACTATAAAAGCCGGGATCACCCGACACCATTACTACTACATCAGTTTCTGCCAAGCGCTCACGAATAAACGCCAGCACTCCGGCAATATCTTTATCAATTATTTTGGTTTGACATCCCGGCGGGGCAAAGGCCTTCAGCGCCCTGCCGCTGCCGACCAGCACTTTTGCGGCATCCAGCACCTTTTTCGCTACCGGCAGTAAATACTCCGGTGAGCCTGGGCCAATTCCGACCACAGTTATTTTATGTTCCATCCCAGCTTGCCTCCAATTTCCCTGGCCCGGTCATCCATGCCCAGAAGTTCACCGGTTAAGGTTACGATTGCGGTTCCCACACTAAGCTCGCCAAAAACGTACCTGACCGCACGGCTGCTGACCCGTTCCGCCAGCAGCCGGTAAATTGCCGTTAACCCGTTTTTTTCAATAATCGGCATTACTGCTTCCGTGGTTAGACAATCCATAATGGCAGCTACGACTTTAGTATCCGCCCCCAACAGGGCTGCATATGCCGCCAGCGTTTCCATCCTGGCATCAGCTATCCGGTTATGGGTGTGAAAAATACCAGCCGCGACTTTTACAAGTTTCCCCGGATGGCCTAACAACAGAACTTCACTTAAACCATAGGCTACCGCATTTTCCAGCATATGGCCAATAAAATTACTGGTTTGCACCGTTAGTTGGCGAGGCAGGCCAAAAACATTAATTGCAATCTCCTGACCGATCTTGCCGGGAACAAAAACAAGTTTATCATGCCCTAATGCGCAGGCCACGCTAAGCTGCGCAACAAGTGAAGTTTTATAAGCTTCTTCTGACATTGGTTCAACAATACCCGTGGTTCCGATAATCGACAGTCCGCCGACAATGCCTAAGGCCGAATTCAGCGTCCGCTTTGCCAGTGTTTCTCCTTCGGGAATGCTAATTGTCACCACCGCCCCGGTTTCTTGCGATAATACGGTTTTCACGGCATGAGTGATCATCTTGCGCGGTCCGGGGTTAATCGCGGGCTGGCCTACTGCTACCGACAGGCCTGGTTTTGTTACCTTTCCAACCCCCGACCCGGCGGTTATAATAATTTCGGGTTTTGCCAATAACTCCACCGAAGCGGTTACAAGTATTCCATTCGTAATATCGGGATCATCACCGGCATCTTTGATTACTGATGCTTCCCCACCTGAAGCGGTGGCTGCCGCCCCCGCAACCGCCACAACCAGGGTAGTGCCTTGCGGCGTTACCACTCTAGCTTCGGTCACAATCTCACCCAAAGCCGCCAACACTGCCGCCTTTGCGGCAGCAGCCGCACAAGTCCCGGTTGTTATTCCCGAACGCAGTTTTTTTTGCAGCAAATTAACACCCCCCTGTGCCTAGGCAGGGGGGTGTTAGTAATGGGATTATAAATAACAAGGTACAACTTGGTTATTTATACCCCACCTGCCATCTTCCGTAGCTTACTCGATATTATATCATTCTGTTATTATCATTATTTTCCTGCCAACCGGTCTTACAAAAAAAATGAAGCACCGCTTCTTGGTATTGCCAAGAAACGGTGTTTCATGCTTTCACTGTTCAGCGCTATTTTGAGAGCGTTTTAATAAATAAGCTAAAACTAATAGCCAAGCCATCATTCCTAGACCGCCGATCAGCGGATTTATCTTAAGGGTAAAGAGAAACCCCAAAATGATCGGGATGCTAATCAACCGCAAATAATCCAAACATGTCACCTCCAGCTGAGTATTACATAAATAGTATTAACAAGCCGGAGAACTATTAAACCCCAGGCAATAATATTTAGCAGTTAAACCAATTTATGCTACAAATCACGTTTATATAGTTTCAACTTGCCAAAATCAGCAATTTTGCTTACCCCCGTCAGCGGCGAACTCTCCGGGCCATTTACCAAAAGGTAGGTTTCCGGTATATTTGTGGTTCGCTCGTTAAAGGACGCCACGGTTTCACCTGGCATTATATGTTTCCCACTGGACCACACGTCTTGCGGCACGAGTTCTGCCGCATTATCTACCAACCACATTACAGAGTATCCGCTATAAAACACAGCCGAAGTGGTGTAATCACCATACACGGCAACGGTGGCCCCTTTATACGGCAAAAGGCTGACCGCAGTTTTAGCCGAATGGTCCCCCGCCAACGGAATTATTCCGATATCAATTATAACCAGGGAAAGGAGGACTACCAGCGCCGCAGTAATCCCCGGCAGCCAAACGCCCCGTTTAGTCAGCTGTAATCCCAGAATCACCAGCGCCAAGATTATACTAATAACGATTATTACTAGCCGCCAAGCGTCAGCTGGCAAAAAATTAGCGCCGACACCGAAAATTGCCAACAACACTAGGGTTGGAACAGACAACCACCACCATGAGGTTTGAGTGTTAGTCATCATCTCATCCAGTTTCCACCCAATTAAAAGTGCTGCGGGAAAAGCCGCCGGAAATACATAAGTAGGATATTTGGTAGCCATCAGGGTAAAAAAGCCGATAATTACCCCCAGCCAAACGATAAGATAGGTAAAATCCGCCGGTTTCTTGCCCACAAAAGCGTGCAACAAAACCCCTGTCCAGGGAAGTATACTAACCGGAAACAACACCAGATAATAATAAAACACATCGTCCTTAGGGTGTTCCGATACGGTAGCTCTCAAGTAGTTATGCAAACCCAAAAAGGTATCCAAAAAAGCCTGCCCATGAACGTTATACATGGCCCAAAACCAGGGAACAGCAATCAGAAAAAAAATTAGCAGCCCCGAGCCCAGCCGTAGTTTGCCAAATAAATCCCACCGTTGCTCTACCAAAACGTAGATAAAGAAAATAATCGCCGGAAGCACAATACCAATCGGCCCTTTGGTTAAAACAGCCAGACCGGCAAAGGCATAGGCGAGCAAAAACCAGCGTTTTCTCTGGCCTTTTACGCCAAGATACAGGGATGCCAAGGTTACGCTAAAATAAAAGAACAGTACGGCATCTGTAATAACCATTCGGGCCAGTACCCAGTATTCCAGGGAAGTTCCTAATACCAGCGCCGCTAACAGCGCCGCTCTGGTACTGTGAAAAATCCGCCGACCAAACCAGTACACAAAGCTAACACTGGCGGCACTAAAAAGGACCGAGGTAAACCGCGCGGCAAATTCATTAACCCCAAAGGCCTTGTAACATAGCATGATCAACCAGTAAAACATCGCTGGCTTATCGTACCAAAATTGACCATATATTCGCGGCGACAACCAGTCGCCACTCATAAGCATTTCTTTAGCCGTAAGCGCATAATTAGCTTCTACCGGATCAGTTACTACAATTTGAGCATTAAATGGTAAAAATACAGCTAACGCCACAAAAAACACCAACAGCACACGCATGTTTTTCGTCGACCTCCCTGTTTACTGTTTCAATAGCACTACTCTATCTCCAATTTTAGCTATAACAGTTAAATCCTGGCGCTCTTGTTCACTAAGCCGTTTGTATTCCGACCCCCGGACAATAAAATATCCTTTTTGAACCTCAGGCAACGTAATATCCAAATCTCCGGTTAACATTTCAATGCCATAAACCTTAGAATAAAAGGCAAAGCCCGGCCGTAAAAATTTTTCAACATATACCGGAGAACGGCCATCGTATTGTGCCGTAAATGCTTCGGCAATATCTTTAGACTGAATCCAAGGAGAAGCCTTCGGGAGTAGCATTGTCATGAAAATTAAAGAGAACACAACCATCCCGGCTACTTGTATCCAAAATGCCTTGGGCACGTTCCGCCGCAAAATGGAAAAACCTACCCCAATGATCATTACTATAAATAACAGGGTTATGGCAATGCCCCCACTCTTTAACGCCGCGGTTTCGTTATCCAAAGCAAAGATCCCCAAGCTAAGCAATATGCCAAACACCGCCAGCAGCCCCCCCCACGCAAACTGACGCGGCTGGGTTCGGCTTTTGTCCCATATAGAATGAATATACCAGCCGACAACGATGGCTAACGGAGGAAACATCGGAAAAATATAGGACACTAGCTTAGTTTGTGAAATTGTAAAGAACACAAAGATAAATGCAGCCCATATCAGCATAAAATTAAGGACTCGGGAATCACGACCGCTCCGGGTAACCGCACGCCAAATCGACTGAAACATAACTGCCGACCACGGCATAAACCCGATTAATAAAATCGGGATAAAGAAATACCAGGCAGCGGTTTCATTGTGTTCCGGCTGAGTAAACCGAACAATGTTATGAAAGCCAAAGAAGGTGTCAATAAAAGCAGCCCCATGATGTTGATACATTAGCCAATACCAGGGAACGGCAATAACAGCGTATATAATAACACCCAGTGGCAGCCTCATTTTGATAATTTCCGAAAAATTCCTGTTCACAGCCCAATATAAAAAGATAATCGCTCCGGGAAAAACCAAGCCAATCGGCCCTTTAGTAACTGTCGCCAACGCGGCAAAAATATATAATAAATAATAGCGTTTTTCAAGAAACCCTAGGAGGGCCACGGTCAAACACAAGGTAAGTGTCATATCGGTGACCGCCCCTTTGGCCAGATAGAAAAACTCCAGACTAGTCACCAGCACTAGGGAACTCACCATTGCGGCCCGCTCATTAATTAACCGTTTAACCGCAAAATACACATAAAGAACACAAGCTATCCCCAGTAAAACTGATGGAACCCGCGCAGCGAATTCACTAACGCCAAATATTTGAAATGACCCCGCGGCCAACCAGTAATACATTGGCGGTTTATCATACCAGAATTCTCCATAAATACGGGGCGACAAGTAATCATTAAATTGAATCATTTCCCGGGCGGTTTCAGCATAAACCGGCTCGTCTGGATCAGCAAGTGGAATAACTCCTAAATTAAAGAATAACATTACTATCGTAATAACCGTAACTAAGATAAAACTAGATTGTAACTGGCGTCCCATAAATAACCTCCAATATTACTACTATGTCCCTACATTTTTAGGGCCGCAAGAGTTTTTACAAGACCCGCGTCTAAGTCTGTCTCCGGTTGCCAACCTAACGCCTTTATCGCTGTACTATTGTCCAATGAAGACCGATAGATATCGCCGTTTCTAGCGGCCAAGTAGGTTTTTTCCACCTGACATTTAGCAATCTTGCCCATTACTTCCGTGAGTTTATTTACACTAATTTCAGTATTTGTGCTAATATTCGCGGTTACCCCGCTGCACGGAGCGGTAAGAGCCCTAATATTAGCGTTGGCTACATCACCCACATAAATAAAATCTCTGGTTTGATTGCCATCGCCAAAAATATTAACTGACTGTCCAGCCAGAATACGACGGGCAAAAATACTGATAACTCCGCCTTCACCCGTATCACCCTGACGTTCACCATAAACATTGGCAAATCGTAAAACAACATATTCTAAACCAAAGAGATCTTTATATACCCTTAGGTATTGTTCAACCGTCAATTTACTAAGACCATAAAACGATGCGGGCCGCACTACATCAGTTTCAATTATTGGCACTTTAGCTTCACTGCCATAAACAGCAGCCGTAGAGGCAAAGATAATCCTTTTTACGCCAGATACCCTCGCCGCTTCTAAGACTTTAATTGTACCAATAATATTTATCCGGCCGTCATTCTCAGGGTCAGTCAGCGATGCCGGAACCGAAGTCTGCGCCGCTAAATGGATAACATAGTCAAACTGCTCAGTTTTAAACACTTCGGTCAAATCATCACTCGCAACATCCATAACGATAAGTTTTGCAGCTTGCGGCACATGCTCACGCCGCCCGCTACTCAGATTATCAAGCACAACTACCTGCCAGTCTTGCTTCACCAGCTTGTCTACAATATGTGATCCAATGAATCCAGCGCCCCCGGTAACTAACACCTTCATGATATTATGCCCCCTTATTTCACTTCATTCATCAAATAATCCCGGCCAAAGACTTTTATCGCAAAATAAAACCCAATAATAAACGGCACATACTCTTGTACTATCCTCCAGGCAACCGCCAAAATCCCGACGATACCCTGCGGCACAAGAGGACCGAACAACAGAACAAAACCGCCTTCGGCAATACCGGATCCCCCCGGTGTTGGGGCGAAGTATAATAATATGTTGATAAAAATCATTCGGCCCATTACGATATTCCAAGCAAAATCAATGCCTAGTCCCATAAACATAATCGGCACTACGCTGTATAAAGACACCAAGCTTGCTGCCGATTCGGCAAACACTCTAAACATGCTTACCGGCGACGCCAGCATCATAAACACCGCCCCGCGAATATCCCGGTATAGCGCAAAAATTTTACGGCGACGGACTGGTTTTATCCGTTTTGTCCATTTTACCAATAGCAAAGTAGAGGTACCTGACCGCAAAAACCATATTAGCAAGGCCGAACTGCCCAGCATTAAAACCGATACCGCTACAAGCACTTGCGGCGAAATCCAGGGCAATAAGTCCGGATCAAAGCTAAAGATAAACGGCAAGCACAGCAATAAAAACAATATCGACATAAGGGTGCGAATAAATACTACGACGCCAGCCGTACCAATCGGAACGCCGGATCGTTTTAAAAACATGACCTGAGCCACAGCTCCACCGGTCGCTCCCGGCGTCAACAAGGCTAAAAAGTAGTTACTAAAAATAACTTGCACCGCCTGCAGCAAGGTTATCCTATGTCCGGCAATACGTACTAAATGTAGTAGTCTTGTGCCATCAAAATACATGCCAACGACCCATAGTAAGGCTACCACGACTAACGACCACGGTCGAAAGGCCGTTAAGTACGGCAAAGCATTAATATCAAGCGTAAAGTAAATTACTGCACCGGAGATCGCTCCGGTAAACAAAATAAGGAACAGCAAGCGTTTGTAAAATTTACCCATTTGCCAACTCCTTAAAGGAGACTAGTTCAATGCCACGGTTATCAAGTTGGTAGCGTACTTCAGTGCTTTTTGCGGCTGCCAGTTCAGCCTGCCAGCTCAGCTGCCAGTTATATGCGGCTTTGAGTGCAGCATCATCACAACCGGGATGCATCATAATCTCACTAACACCATTTGGCAACTTGTCCAATATTTTCAGCAAGTACTTTTCCTCTAAATGTCCCCCTGCCAACATGCCAAAGAAGTGATCCGGTACTCGTATTCCCTGCCGCCGGGCTTTACGTCTTGCCAACAAGGCAAAGACTGACAAGCCCGACCGGCCAATCATCCGTCCGGCAGAAAATGGGTATCCACCAGTAAATAAGAACGGCTCCGCCGGAATTCGAATGGCTTTTATTGAAAATTCCCGCGCCAGACTAAGCACGATATCAATAATCCCCGGTAAAACATGCAAATGCTGATGACTGTCTAGATGAGTTAGCTGCAAACCGCTTGCCGCGGCTTTTTTTACCTGGGCACGAAGTTCAAGATAAACTTCGTTTAAGCTTATCTTGCGCCGGAAAAACCTGGTCATAACTAAGGGGTAACTATCAGGGAACCTACCATCCGCGTCAACCAGCGAGGGAACTTTCCTCGCATCAGTCAGTGGTTGTTCTGCTACCAACGTAAGGTGAACCCCTACTCCTAAGCCTGGCTGACCAATCGCTTGCTCAACCGCCGCATCAAAAGTTTTACCGCAGGCCATGATCGACGTACTGGTCAAACAGCCAAATTTATAACCATCTATAATCCCCTGATTAACCGCAGGGTGCAATCCAAAGTCATCGGCATTAATAATTAATTTTCTCACAACGTCGACCCTCACTAGTAAGAAATGCTCTATTACTATAATTACCGTTATTGAGTATTTCTATTTTTTCAGCAAATTTCCAGGTATGGCTTTTTTGCAACTATCAAACAATAGACAAGGATCCATATAGAATTTAAAGGGGGTTTTTGTACTTGGATAAGAAAAATCAACAATCTAAAGCTCAGTATGGCACCTATACCGCAACAAAGGACGCCAATAACGATTATACTCCAACCCAAGATCCTAATAGTAGCTACGCCGCAAAATCATCTGCTCCAAGTAGTTCCGCTGATTCTAGCTCAATGATAAACAGCACCTTAACGGCAAAGTATGACGCCAATAACGATTATGGCGGCCAGAATAAGCAGAATAAGGCTGCTGGCAACTCCAGCGGGAATAAATCCTCAAGTAGCGGAAATTCAAGCGGAAATTCAAATAGTTAGCACCGAACTAAAAGGGGGAGCCGCCAACCGGCTCCCTTATTGTTTCTCGCCAGAGGTTTCCAAATCCTCTATCACCTACAATTTCTACCTGAACGCTTGTCACATCACTATTTTTTTTTGCGCTCCCGCCGTTGGTTAGTTGCTTCCAGCTTGGCTTCATAAGCTTCTACATGTTTTATCTCAGCAGCTGAAAGATCATAAACCCGGTAAGCCAGTTGATTGAAAAAATCTTTTAGCGCTAAAATTTGCGGGCTAACACTGTTATCACCGGCTTTTTGTCGTGCAACTAAGCTTTGCATAACCATGACTAAAGCTACCGCTTGGGCATTTACTTTCGCATCAAATCGCACCGGCAAAAGTTCCAGCGTATCAATATCAGTCTGCGCCAAGGCCCGCCCATATTCCATTGAAATGGCATGATAATAAAAAGACAGCACTCGCGAATTTAATAATAACAATAAGTAGTCTAAGCTTACCATGCTTCCAGCGTTTAAGGTAAAGCTATGTAAGTTGTTTAAATGATAATACCCTTGCTCATCAATACAAGCAGTGAGGGAAAAACCGGTTTGTCGCACTAAAATTTTTCGTTGTTTAACAACGCCATTATCCCAACCGCCTTTGTAAAGCGCACTAGGCTCAATATTAAGCCAGTGTCCGGCGTAGGTTAAACTATAGCGTTCTATCTGACTGCCGGATATGAGTCCCCGCTGCCAGGTTTCACCGCTCGGCTCCAACGCAAAAATATCCGATTGTTTAGAAACAGAACGAATACCGGTATGTCCTTTGGAAAAATTCCCCAATGTTTTTGTGTCCGCATCTATTTTATCAATCAAATTTTTTATCGTCAAATCAGTAAATAGACGAAATCTATTGTAGGGCAGTGTACTAAAATAGTTCTGGCGATAACTGCAGCTGGCCTCAACTTTAGCCAAGTCTTTACTATCTTGAACTTGACAGATAGTTAGCTTATGTTGTGCCCGCACGATCGGATTATTTTCTTTGGAAAAAATTGCAATAACGGTTTGGCCAATGGTCGCTGATTTAAAAACCGGTCCAACGATGCTGGTAATTTTTTCAATATTGGCATTTTCTAAAATATACCGTCTAACTTTTGAGTAATAACGCCCCACCAAGAAGCTGTCGGGAATAATAAAACCCAATTTTCCGCCTAGTCTAAGCATGTTAATGCCCCGTTCGATAAACAAGACATAGTAGCTAAGTTTATACTCGGCCGTAGCCGGAAAAGCTTGACGTAAATAACCGGCATATTCTGCGTCGATACGCGGAGTTCCCCTCAGTCCAAACGACAAATACGGCGGGTTGCCAATAACATAATCATAGGTTGTTGACCAAAATCTCCGGCTATAGTTTTGGTCTAGCCGGAGGCTGTCACAAATTACTACATTAGGGTTTACCGCGTTGCTGGTCGCCGGCCGTTTTAGCCGCAAGGAAGCCATCGCTACTTCCGCGGCAACAGCGTCAATATCGGCCCCCCACAAGTTTTGAGTAATAATCCAACGATGAATCCCATCATCCGACCAATCATGATCGGGAAATTTAGTTATCAATAAGTTACGGTTAACAACAAACTTATCCCATAAACATTCATAGGCTTTAAGCAAAAAATTGCCACTCCCGCAGGCTGGATCAAGAATTCTGACTCCCGGGTTAAGAACAATGTCCACTTCTTTTATGGTGGAGTCCAAAATATAATCGATAATTTCCGGTGCTGTATAAAACCGGCCTTGCGCTCTCCGGCGATCTGATAAGGTTTCGTAAACCTTTCCTAACAGCAAACTATCAACCGGCACTATTTGTTGCCACTTAGCAATGATCGTAAAGATATTATCTGGAATATCACTGCTTGCAGAAGTTTCGTCCTGCCCTTGAATAACTGGTAGTAAAGAACTCGCTCTAACTGCTTTTTGACAAAGAGCCTCCGGGTTTCCAGGTTCACTAAAAACCAGAATAATTATTTTCATCAAGACTAAGTCGGCCTGACTAACGCCCTGCCCCTGTAGCCATGTTTTTACTTCTTGGCATTCGGTGATGAAACGTTTCCAGTTCATTATAACTTAACCCCGCTACCGCAATTTTTCTATTACTACCATAATATTCAGCAGCTACTAGTATTCATTCTAATTGGGTTAATCTTATATGTATTCGACGTGAGTAGCATAGGCACTATGATTGTGGATTGATTCGTAATTTTCACATTCAACTTCAAACCAGGTTACACCCTTAATTTCCCGTAGCATTAGCACTAAATCACGCAGAATGTCTTCGACAAACTTAGGGTTTTCGTAGGCCTTTTCTGTAAGATATTTTTCATCCTCACGTTTTAACAACGAATATACTGGCGCACTTCCTTGCGCTTCCATCTGCTTAACCAAATCTTCAATCCAAATAAATTTACTGGGGCAGTGCTTTATTTTTACTCGCATCAACCCCCGCTGGTTATGGGCACCATAAGCCGAAATTTCTTTACTGCACGGACAAACTGAGGTAAATGGTACCGTTACTCCTAACGTAAAGTCCATTTCCTCACCGCGGACCAGACTGCCGGAAAATTGGCAGTCGTAATCCAGCAAGCTTTTCATACCGCTGACCGGTGCTTCTTTTTCAATGAAATACTTAAAGGAAAAGTCAATATTCGCACTTTGCGCCGACAGGCGATCAATAATATCAGCAAGAATAAGGGCCATTTCCTTAAAGGAAACTGGCTTTTGCCGCCATTCATTCAGAATGTCAATAAACCGGCTCATGTGTGTACCTTTATATTCTTTAGGCAAATCAACAACTAACCGGATATTGGCTAGCACCGACTGAAAACCGCCAGCTTTGGTCTTTATAAGAAACGGCAAGTGAACCTCACTTACTCCGACCTTTTGAATAGCTATGCCTCGCTCATCTATTAAATTTTGTACATCTTTCATTAATTCTACCCCCGCCAGAGCAGGCACTCGATTAACAGCTGCTCAATTTTTAACCTTGATATTTTATCGGATCAACAAGTCCGGCCTCAGCAAAACCTTTTAACCTTAAAAGGCAGCTGTCACATTTACCACAAGCGTTTTCGCCGCCAGCATAACAACTGCTGGTCAGAGCTAGCGGTGCATTTAGTTTTTTCCCTAGCAATACAATCTCTTTTTTGCTTAAATTAATCAACGGGGTTTCCACGGTGATATGGCGGCCATCTTGAACCGCTGCTTTGGTACTATAGTCAGCAAGTTGCTGAAATAGGTTGATAAATTCTGGTCGACAGTCTGGATAGCCACTATAGTCCAACGCATTAACCCCAATATATATTTTGTCAGCACCAGCCACTTCAGCATACCCTAAAGCATAACTCAAAAAAATTAAATTACGCGCCGGAACATAAGTGATAGGAATATCGTCTCGGGCCACATCCCCACCCGGCACACTGATGTTTTTGTCAGTAAGGGCACTGCCACCAATGTCGTCCATATTAGTTTTTATAACAAGATGCTTTTTTACCCCAAAATGTTCCGCAACCTGCCGCGCAGAATCAAGTTCTCGGCTATGACGCTGATTATAATCAAAACTGACTGGCAAAACCTCATGTCCTGCGGCATGAGCAACCGCCATGCACACAGTAGAATCAAGCCCGCCAGAAAGTAATACTACTGCTTTCATATTTAACACCCCTCATTTTTATGGTATCCATCTTATACGGAACTTTTCATTAATTATCGACTAATGTTCTTCAATGGAATTATTTAGACAAAATTCGTCATTTTTCCTGCTAACAAAAATTTTATTACTGAAATTTCCTACCTGCTGGGCGGTGCCGCTATCCATATAAAGTAGTTCATCAGTTATTATAAAAGGGTGATTATCGCCCATCGTCGCTTTTACGACATTTGGTATATCAAGTTCCAAGGTACCTGCACCGTACCCAATCCTTTGAATTACAAAGTCTTCTGGCACATTACCATTTCCATGGCTAAAGGCCGCAAGGATTGCCGCCCCAGTCGGAGTAACTAGTTCCTGGGCAATATCGCCATGTTCATAGGGAATACCACGCAAAAGTTCCACGGTGACCGGGGCAGGTACCGCCATAATGTCATGCCTGCCTATCATAACTCCAATTCCGGTACGTAGATTTGAAATATATATCCGCTCAAATTCCATATATTCCAAACAGATAGCGGCACCAACAATTTCTATAATAAGGCTAACAGCACCAACCTCGGTAAAGTGGATATTATCAATTGTTGTACCGCGAACCTCGGCCTCCGCTTGCGCCAGTTTTAAAATGATTTTTCGGCTAAGCCCCTTTACCAAATCATTGAGTTGGGCATCGTCAATTATTTTGTACATGTCCGATAACATTTTATACTGCTGGTGATTATAAGTAGTAATATTCACATATACGGCGTTAATCCCCTGTTTTATTACCCTGTTTATATGTAATTCATAACCACTAATTGCTAGTTTCGCCAAATCTAAGCGCAATTTTTCTTCCGGCATCCCTAAATCAAGCATTGCACCTAAAAACATATTGCCACTAAGTCCGGCCAAACAATCCAGATGTAATATTAACATGTTACCACCTCTTGGACATTCTTACTCAAAAGAACCGCTTTATTTCTTCACCGGCAATAATAAATTCCCTCCTTCGATAACAAAAAAAGCACAACCTTCCCAGGAAAGTTATGCCTCAACAGCCTTACCTAATTCTACCATAAATAAATCCGGCTAAGCAAGATTTTATTTATGGTTCTTAGTTTTGTAGGTGATTTTCACGACAGCCGGTTAATAAAGTCTCCAAGTTTTCCATTATTTTTAGTTGAGTTTCCTCCAATAGGTTGATACTTTGGTTTAACAGTAAAATTTGCGGATTGCCGAGCTGCTTTTTATCGTGGATAAAATCTTCCAAGTGACCGGCAGCCAATTCTAGTTGTTCAGCAGCAGCCAATACCTGACTGTCCAAAAGTTTCTCTAGCAGGACATAATGAAAAACCTGCACCGCTTCTATTGCTTTACTAAAACCCTCACTACCAGCCTGGTGCTGGGCAAATATATTAAAATGCACCGTAAATTCCCTAAACTCGCTGTTACCGGAAACAGCTAAATCTCCATTAAGTAAATATACTAGTTTATAGATTTGATTAATATATGAGTTTTGTAATTGAATCAACGAAAGAACATCACTAAATTCAGCCCCCCGGTAGGACACGAGGTGGAAATTCTGCAACTCCACTAACAACCACCTCCATGACAACAATGTCACTATATACTATTCATTAATAGGATTTAGGGTTACGCCAGCTACCTTTTATCGATAAGTGCTCTCCCGACAATACTTTTCTTGGTAAGAACCACCTTAATTAGGTTTGACTAATAAGCCTACGTTTTTTACTAGGCAAAGTTCCTTACTTTCATATATTTATTATACATAAAGGAAATATATGAATTATGTTGAATTATGTAATATGTAACATTACATCTAAGGTGGTGTTCTATTAATGAGCGTCGGCTACTCACGCAAGGAGCTCGGCAAACTCCATAAAAAGTTTTTTGATGAACGCATGGACAAGGCTAAAGATAACGAGGAGGCATTTCAAAGGGCCCTAATGTCAATGATTAAAGCGATGATTGATGTCATCGATGCTAATAATCAAAAAATCGATGCTGATGTCAAAGCTGGACTTAAGAAAAAAACCGATTGAATTTTAGATATCATTTCCGAAAAATAAATATAGAGAGGACTGTGTTTTCGCACAGTCCTCTTTATATTTATAAAACTCAATATGGTTTAACTACTAATCCGGCTAATGCCGGTTTTTTTGTAATGTTTCACCCATTCCTGCAGCCGCTCAATAAGAAGATAAAACAGCGGCACAACGATAAGGGTTAATATTGTTGAAGTGATTAAGCCCCCAACAAGAACAATCCCCATGGATTGACGAAGTTCTGCCCCGGCACCAATCCCCAAAGCAATCGGTGCCATGCCAAAAATCATTGCCATGGTTGTCATGAGTATTGGCCTCAACCGCACCGAACCTGCTTCTAGTAAGGCTTGTTCAACACTCAGCCCATCAGATCGCAATTGGTTGGTGTAATCAACCAACAGAATTGCATTTTTTGTAACAATGCCCATCAGCATAATAACCCCGATAAGCGAGATAATGCTCAGGGTCTTGCCTGTAACCATTAGGCCAATAATCGCCCCAATCAGCGAAAATGGCAGCGAAAGCATGATAGTTAACGGATGAACAAAGCTTTCAAATTCCGCGGCCAACACCATATAAATAAGCACAATCGCCAATACAAGCGCCCCAAAGATTTCTTTAAATGAATCTTTTTGCTGCCGGCTTTGTCCGACTAATTTATAGCCATAGCCAAATGGTAAATCCATCGCCGGAATAATTGCCCCCTCAATTTTCTGTACCAGTTCACCAGGCGTAATGCCAACGGTGTTAGCATAGACAATAACTTGACGTTGACGCCCTTCCCTGTCAATTTGGGTCGGACCGGAAGAGAATTTTACGTCAGCAATATCCCCCAGCCGAACGAAAGTTCCATTTTGGGTGGAAACCCTTAAATCCGCAACATCAGCCTGACTTAATCGATAAGCCGGATTTAGCTGCACCCGGATATTGTAGTCACTATCCGCAATTGTATATTCATTGGTGGTGGTAAGGCCCAGAAAGGCCATTTTTATTACCGTGCCAGCAGTCGACGCATTAACCCCGGCACTCGCCATTCTGGCCGGATCAAACCGCACTTGTACTTCAGGCTGAGATTGCTCGCTTGAAATATCAACATCGGTCGCTCCCGAGACTTGACGAATTCGATCCGCTAAATCCATCGCCAGTCCTTTTAATACAGCAAGGTCGGCCCCGCGAATACCAACTTGTACTGGCCGTGAGTCGGCCCCACCCATCCCCTGCTGACTTACGATCGAAACTTTAAGTCCTTCGACATTACGAAATTTTATTCTTAGGTCGTCCATGATGTCCTGCATCGAACGCACAGCAAATTTATAACGCACCCCGTCAGTGAAATTCTCCACCGATTGGGAATTAAATAAAATATCATCCCAAGACCGCGCCCGGTTGCCAGTATCTTTAAGTTTAACCCCTAAGCTTGCTTTATAAACACCTTGATTTTGACTGCCAATGACCATGAACGCTGAATCAAGTTCCGGAATTGCCAGCAGTTCTTTTTCCATCGGTGCAATATAGTGACGCATTTTGTCAATGGACGTTCCAGCCGGAGCAACAACATTAATTTGAAATTCACCGGAATCATAGGTTGGCGTCATTTCACTGCCAATTAGTCCTAATGCCAGCGGCACCAGACACAATATAAACGCCGCTATCGCCACTAATACAAGCTTCCATGGACGAAGTAGCGCCCAAGCCAGAGTTTGTTTATAGACATCCCGCACATAAATAAAGCCTGCTTCCCATTCATCAAGGATCTTCTGAACCCACCGCAGCCGTCCTTTTATTTTACCGGCTCCACTGTGATCAACTTTTTTCAGCCAATATGCTGACAGCATCGGCGTCATCGTAAACGCCACAAATAGGGAGAAGGCTACCGCAAATGCAATGGTCATACCAAACTGTTTAAAGAACTGGCCGATTACTTCTTTCATATTACCGATTGGCACAAATACCGCCAGGATCGAAAAAGTAGTCGCCAGAACCGCTAAGGCTATTTGCCCGGTGCCATCCCTGGCCGCTTCAAGCGGTGGTTTTCCCTGCTGCAGATGGCGGAAAATATTTTCAATTACCACAATGGCATCATCTATTAAAATCCCGACAGCCAAACTCAGTCCCATAAGGGACATCGTGTTTAACGTAAAGCCCATTACCTTCATCAGAAAGAAGGTGGAAACAATCGAAGTTGGTATCGCTAGTGCTCCGATTAAGGTCGCCCTCGCATCTTGCAAGAATAAGAAGGTTATAATCACCGCCAGAATACCACCAAACACCAACGAAGTCATAACATCTTCTACGCTGCTACGAATATATTTTGAGCTGTCCCTCACCGTTTCTACTTTAATATCCGCTGGCAAATCTTTCTCCGTTAACGCTGCCATCTTCTGTTTTACCCGGTCAGATACATCGACTGTATTGGTACCAGATTGCTTCTGAATAGCAACAATTACACTGGGCACACCGTTAGTCTGGGCTGAGGTCCGTTCTTCAGCCCAACTGTCTTCAACTGTGGCTACATCGCTGACTTTAATCAGCTTGTTATCTTGATTGACGACAACAATATCTTTGATTTCATCAACTGTACGTATTTTTCCCAGAGTCCGCACCGTAATTTCAGTGCCTTTTTCACTTACCCTGCCGCCGGGAGTATCAACGTTTTGATTGTCTATAGCATTGTATACTTGCTGAATAGATATATTGTAGCCGTCCAAAAGACGCGGTTCGACATATACATGAATTTCCCGTTCCGCCGCGCCATAAACATTGACCGCGGCCACCCCATCTAGGCGCTGTAATTCATCTTTAACTGTGTCGGTAGCTATTTTTCTAATTTCACCCCGACTGCGGTTATCTGATGCCAGACTATAGTAAATAATAGGCTGTGAACTTGGATCAACCCGCTGAACGGTAGGTTCATCAATATCGTCCGGCAAACGTTTACGAATACTGGCTACTTTTTCCCGAACATCGTTTGCCATTAATTTAGGATCTACGCCATACTCGAATTCAAGTATTGTTTGGGATACGCCTTCCCGTGATACCGAGGACAGGGTCTTTATCCCGGATACGGAACTAACAGCATCTTCTACCGGTTTTGTAACCAGACTTTCCATTTCTTCTGGTGAAGCTCCGGTATACGTAATTGATACTACTACCACCGGCAAATCAATATCTGGATATAAGTCAATGCCTAACGACGGATACGCATTTAGACCGAATACCACTAACAGCATGACCAGCATCGTGGTAAATACCGGACGTTTTATAAAGGTGAATATTCCCACTTAGTTGTCACCTGCCCCAGTCGAAAGGGTTATACTTGCTCCATCTTTCAGCTTGTTATGGCCAGCGGTTACAATTGTTTCACCTTCCTGAACACCATCGATCACTTCGGCCCACCCACCACCGATATAGCCTAGTTTCAAAACTTTCTGCTGAACTTTATTGTCCATATTTACGACAAAAACGGTTTGTTGATCTTCACGCAAAACCAGCGCGCTTTCCGGCACAACCAGCACATTTCTATGCACCTGCGCCGGAACTTCTGCTTTCGCAAACATGCCTGGTTTCAGCTTGCCATCAGGATTACTAACCGTAATTTCAGCAGTAAAGGTACGAGCCGGCAACGTGGCCGCTGGGGATATCCGAGTAACTGTGCCATTAAATTGCTGACCGCCAAACGCATTTATTTTAACAATGGCTGGTGTACTCACAGCAACTTCAGGTAATTGTGCTTCGCCTACTGTTGCTTTTACTAATAGTGAGGTAACATCGGCTACAGCAACGATGGCCGAGCCAGTTTTAGCATAATAACCAGCTTGTAAATATCGTTTAGTTATTATGCCGCTTCGCGGTGCGGTAACCTGCGCATTATTCAGGCGTTCTCTTAGTTGAGCTAATGAACCTTCCGCTGTCTGCAGCTGACCGATCGCTAAGTCCCGTTTTATTCTGGCCGTATCAAATGCCTGTTTTGACACGGCTCCCTGCTCAACTAGCATACTGGCACGTTGTAAATCAAGTTCTGCCTGTTCAAGATTCGCCATTGCCGAATATCGGCTACCATCAGCCTGGGATACCTGGGCAGCTAATTCACTGGTATCGAGGGTTGCAATTACAGTTCCAGCCTGGACAAAGTCCCCCTCATCCACATACAGCTTGTCGATACGACCATCTACTTTGGCAGAAATATCGGCACTCCATAGTGGTTCAAGATTAGCTGAAAAACTCAATACTGGCTGAATATCTTGCCTAGTAACATGCCCCAGTTCGACAGCAAAAGCTTTGCCGGCAGTTACTTTAGCAGCACGCTCTTTATTTGCGGCAAGGTTAGCATAGATCCGGTAGCCAATTATGCCAATAAATATAACCACCACAACAATTACCCATTTTTTAGCTTTGTTGTTTATTCTCACCCTAATTTCCTCCGCGTTAAGATATTGTCTTACGAATAGAATCTTTTTTATATTCTGTCATTTAATTAATACTCCTGCCAAAATGACTATTAATTAAAAAGTATCTTTTTCCCTTAAAGCGTAAGAAACTATGTACTAATTCATCCTAAAAAAGCCCGTACTGGTATAGAATGGGTTGACAATCTCATTTTAATCCAAAAACTTTTTAATTATGATAGTCTTCTTTGGTATAATGTCCATCCCAAGACTACTGTCATAAATAAAGGACATCCCAAGCTTTTCCGGGATATCCTTTAATCGTCTGTTAGCAAATGTTATCCATGTGTCGTACCGCCGACAATAATTTCAGGTATGCGAATAGTCGGCTGGGCATCGGATACTGGTGCACTTTGACCGTCTTTGCCGCAAGTACCAATGGTAAACCCCATATCCGAACCAATCATATCAATCATCTGAAGTACTTCGGGACCGTTGCCGGTCAAGGTTGCACCCCTGACGGCATTGGTAATCATTCCGTCTTTTAAGATATACCCTTCGGCAACATCAAAGACAAAATCACCATTTACAGTATTTACTTGGCCTCCGCCCATTTTTTTGACCAATAACCCATTTTTTACAGACCGGACTATTTCTTCGGGATTATCTTTGCCTGGAGCAATGTAGGTATTGCGCATCCGGGGAATAGGTTTATATTGAAACGATTCCCGGCGGCCATTGCCAGTGGGTGCTACTTTATCTTTGGTCGAAGTCAAGTAATCGTACATAAAGCTGGTTAATACCCCATTCTCAATAAGCACCGTTTTTTGTGTCCTAAACCCTTCATCATCAAACCTGAATGTCCCATATTTTTTGGGGATGGTACCATCATCAATAACAGTTACCCCCGCTGCTGCTACTTTTTGCCCCTTTTTCCCAGCATAAACCGAAAGCCCTTTCTGCACTAGATCAGCTTCCAGACCATGACCACATGCTTCATGCACCATAGTCCCTCCAGCTTCCCCGGCCATAACTACCGTCATTTTTCCTGCAGGCATCGGCTTGGCCTCCAGGGACATAATCGCCCGCCGGGCTGCTTCCTGCGCCAAATTATTGCAGGCTTCATCCGTAACAAGTTCAAAGCCCTGATTGGTACCAATGGCTTCAAAGCCGGTCTGAATTTTACTTCCTTCTGCTGCAATCGCATTTACCGCCAATCGAGTTCGCACCCGCCGGTCTTCTACTAACCGCCCTAAAGAGTTTGCGATGATCACATCTTGCGTAACATCACTGTATGCCGCCATAACTTGCTTAATCCGATCGTCTGCTTGCCGAGCAGCGCGATTGACGGTTTCTACTGTCCGCACTTTGTCTCCAATCGCTACATCTTCCGGAAAAATAGCTACATCAAGATCAACAGTTGGCTCAACCGTCTTCAAATCAATGACAATATCTTGTTTTTCTCCTTTGGCAGCACGGCTGGCAATGTCCGCAACCCGTAATAATTCTTTTTCTGTAACTTTGTTGGTGTAGGCGTAAGCGGTTGTATCGCCGCAAATTACTCGGACTCCAGCACCGGTGTCAATACCTGTTTTTACGCGTTCTACACGGTTTTCTTCACAAGCCACTAGCGTATTCACCCGGTTTTCCACAAAAACATCGGCAAAATCACCGCCGTGCGTTAACGCCTTATTGACAATTCCGTCAAGTACTCTGCGGTCAAGCATCCTTTTACCCCCATGTTTTTAGCCTGATGCCAGCAATTTAATACTAGCACGGCCATAAAGAATATATCATTACATAGTCTATGAAACATTAGCCAAGTTTATGTTATTTCACATAAAACCCTTTGAATTAGCTCCGTAGGAACGTCACGAGTTATTACCACTTCACCAAGTTTTCTGACAAGAACCCAATTTATTGCACCGCCAATATTTTTTTTGTCCCGCTTTAAGAATGACATTAATTGATCTGGCTGACAATCTTTCGCTGTAAGTGGTAGCTCAAATACGTTCAGCAACTCCCGCACGGCCTCCACTGTTTGCACGGTGCATAGCCCCAGATATTGACTAAGAAGCACTACCGCATACATGCCAACGGCTATAGCTTCACCATGACGATAGCGGGAATAGCCGGTGTTGCCTTCTACGGCATGCCCAATAGTATGGCCTAGATTTAAAATCATCCGCAAATGATTTTCCTTTTCATCTTGTTCTACCACCCAGGCTTTTATATGACAAGAACGACTGATTACTTCCGTCAGGGCGTCCTCATCCTTATTTCTTAGCTGAGCACAGTTTTTCTGGAGATATGTAAACAGCGCCGTATCATTAATTATTCCATATTTTATTATTTCGGCTAAACCAGCGTGAAGTTCCCTTGCCGGAAGGGTATCTAAGACTGCTAAATCAGCCAACACCAGCCGTGGCTGATAAAATGCCCCGATAAGATTTTTCCCCAGGGGATGATTTACTCCTACTTTGCCACCAACGCTGGAATCAACCATCGCTAACAGAGTTGTCGGTATTTGAATGAATGGTACGCCTCGCATATAAGTAGCAGCTACAAAACCAGCTAAATCCCCTACTACTCCGCCGCCCAGTGCAATAACCGGGGAGCGACGATCTAGTCCCATCCCTACCGCCTTATTGTATATTTCCATGACTACAGCCATGTCTTTAGATTTTTCTCCCGGCGGGACGCAGATAAGTTCAACCTCAAATCTACTATTTTGAAGTGATTTTATTACCGCCTCACCATATAACGCCCCGACAATTTCATCCGAAACTACCAAAGCTTTTTCCTGTATGCCAAGGTCGCGAATTAGTCGCCCGACAGAGTTTATTCCGCCAGAGCTAATATGAATACTATATGCTCCCTGCGGCAGTTCCACCTTTACTTCAGCCACGGATATAGCCTCCTTGCTTTAGTAATACTATTATTTCCTCGGTTATCTTCTGCGGCGTAACTCCATCAGTATTTATAATATAATCAGCTTGGTTATAAAGTTCGGTCCGATCAGCTAATAGTTTAGCAATAACGTCCGCCCGATCGGGGCGATTTAACAGGGGTCGGGTGCTGCGCCGACCAGTACGTTCGAGAATAGTATCGACCGAGGCTGACAACGATATAATAACACCGTTTTTCCCCAGATTTTTTATGTTTTCATGATTTAATACAACACCGCCGCCAGTGGCAATAACTGCACTGCGGCGATGCGAAACAAGTAATATGTATTCGGCCTCTTTCTGCCGAAAATAAGCCTCGCCATGGGCCGCAAACATGTCAGTAATAGTCATGCCAGCTTCATTCTCAATTTCTTTATCGACGTCGATAAATCTCCGTCCGACTTTCGCCGCCAACAATCGTCCAATACTGGTCTTGCCCGAACCCATAAAGCCTATCAGCACAATATTTTTAAGATGCCGCATATTAAACCTCGCCAAGACGAGACCGATAATTTTCTACCGCTTGGACTAGATCACCAATAGCATCCCCGCCAAACTTTTCCAGAAGAGCTTCGGCTAAAACAATCGCCGTCATTGCTTCTCCCACCACCGCGGCTGCGGTGACTGCACAAACATCGCTCCGCTCAGTATTGGCCTTGATCGCTTCTTTAGTTACAATATCCACTGAGACAAGTGGTGTCATCAGGGTTGGAATTGGCTTCATTACGGCACGGACGACAATGTTGTCACCATTGCTGATACCGCCTTCAATACCACCAGCCCGGTTGCTGCCCCGGTAATAGCCTTGAGCCGCATCATAAAATATTTCGTCATGGGCCTGACTACCAGGTGTAGCTGCAAATGCAAAGCCAGCACCAATTTCTACGCCTTTTATCGCCTGCACTGACATCAACGCTCCGCCAAATTTTGTATCTAGCCGCCGATCCCATTGAACATGACTGCCCAACCCCGGCATTACACCAGTAGCAATGACTTCAAAAGTCCCCCCCAGCGTATCACCTTTGGCTTTAGCATTGGTAATGACCTCTTTCATTTTCACTTCAGCTGCCGGATCCACGCAGGATAATTCGGATTCTTTAAGCTTATCAGCCAGTTCGGTCGCGGTATAGTTTATCTGTTGGTTTGCCACAATTCCGCCAATATTCACCACATGTGATATGACCGAAATCCCCACGCTTGCTAGAAGTTGTTTAGCAACAGCCCCAACGGCCACTCTCGCTGCGGTTTCCCTGGCACTAGCCCGTTCTAATATATCACGAATATCCTGGCGCTCATATTTAAGCAATCCAGCTAAGTCGGCATGTCCTGGTCGCGGCGAAGTCACAACCGGACCAACTGTTTCTCCAGCAGCTGACATCCGCTCTTGCCAGTTGGCCCAATCACGGTTATGAATCGCCAAGGTTATCGGGCTGCCTAAGGTTTGCCCAAATCTAATCCCCGACAAAATTTCAATTTTATCTTTCTCTATCTTCATCCGGTCACCTCGACCAAACCCATGCTGCCGACGGGCTAGATCATTATTAATTTCAGCTACATCAATTACCAGTCCAGCCGGCAAACCTTCAATCACCGCGGTCAAACATTGGCCATGCGATTCTCCAGCTGTCAAAAAACGGAACATTCCGCCCCCTCCTTCATTACTAAAACGATTTCAATTATCCTAAATTTAAATAATAGCAACTTTAACACTGGTTATAACTACACTGTTAATCCCTATGGTGCGGCTTTGATTTTACAATATCTATCGCATTTGTCACCGCACATACCACATTAACTTTAAACTGTTGTTCCAGCCCACTTAACCTGGTCAATACTGCTCCGCGGTCAGAGACGACATACTTCGGCGGCAAAACATTTAAGGCTAGCGCCATAATATCATATCTGCATCGCTCACATTTGCATATTTCGCTATAGTCGTCTAGTAATTCATCCAACGCTTGCCTAACAACTGCTTCCATACTATTTTTTAATTCCATAAATTAAACGTCCCCCTAGTTACTAAGCGGATTACAACTAATTATTAATTTAGCTTATTTTGACAAAATACGTTCAAGCTCCTGCTTGGTAAGGTTCTGCTATTTTAAAATAAATGATTATCTATTGTTTATTTAATTACAGCTGCCAGGGCTTGATGCATTATAGTGCGTGGCGGTACTTGCTTCGTCCACAAGCTAAACGCTAACGCCCCCTGTTCCACTAACATACCGGCTCCGTCAATGACACGATGCCCGGCGGCATGAGCAGTTTTGAGAAATTTAGTCAGCGGCGGGTTGTAGATAATGTCCCCCACTATTGCCTGCCGAGGCACAAGCGCCCAATCAACGGGAGGCTCCTGCCCGATATTAGGATACATTCCAACCGGCGTACAGTTAACCAGAATATCACAGGTTTTAATGGCTTCGGCAAAATCGCCGCTATCCCAGCCACAGCCAATAACCCGCTTATCTTCAAAAGATGCCGAAAACTCTTCGGTCTTGACGCTAGAACGAGCCCCCACCATAATTGATGCTGCGCCATGTTCGATAAAACCGCACACTAGGGCTCGGCTTGCGCCCCCCGCCCCCATCAATACAACCTGTTTATCCCTCACGCCAATATTTTCGCTCTGCAATGAGTGAACAAACCCGTTCATGTCGGTATTATATCCTGTAGCCAGGCCGTCTTCAAAAACTATGGTATTGACAGCTCCGACCAACTTGGCACTTTTATCAACAACGTCGAGAAATTCTATGATTTTAACTTTATGGGGCACGGTAACATTCACACCTACAAACCCCATTGCTTTAAGTCCGCTGACGGCCGCCGCTAACTTTTCAGGATGAACGGCCAACGGCACATAGCTATAATCCAACCCCGCCGCCCGAAATGCAGCATTATGAATCAACGGCGATAACGAGTGTTCTACCGGCCAGCCAAGTAACCCTACCAGCTTAGTCGTACCGCTAATTTGGCCGCCATGCCCAATATATTCTTTACTCACTGATTTTCCCCCTTATCGCATCAGCCCTTTAGCTCGTAAAAGTTTTACTGCCCAGCGCTCCATGTATCGTTGAATTTTCGTCCCGACAAATTCCTGGGGGTTAAGCGGTTTAACCCAAATAGTACATAATCCCAGTCGGTTACCACCCAGGACATCAGTAAACAGCTGATCGCCTACCACAGCCGCTTCGTTCGCCCCCAGACTCATAACCGACAAAGCCCGGCGAAAGCCATTTTTAGCGGGTTTATAGGCTCGTGCGACAAAAGGTACGTCCAGGCGCTGAGCAATTTTTCTTACTCGCTTGTGCCAGTTATTTGACACAATGCTTATCTTAAACCCTTGGGCGGCAACCTGCTCCAGCCAGGCACATATGGTCGGACACATATCTGAACTATCCCACGGGATAATGGTATTATCAAGATCAAAGATAATTCCTTTGATTCCCTGATTTTTCAATTGCTCAAAATCAATATCAAATAATGATTCAACCAAAGCATTCGGACATAACAATCGATACACCGCAGCATCTCCCCTAGGACTGATTTCCAAAATTATATCATGTACAATTTCTTATGAAAAGTTTTATGTTATTTAAACATTCCTATATCCAAAGGCTCGCCCCCGACCAAAGTCAAAAATATTATACCATAAATTAACATCAAACCTAATAGTGGCAATTTTAACAGCTATTCTTATTAGTATTTGGGAGGATTTTACATTTTTTAGAACAATATGTTTAGCTAAGATGACACTTGTCATTTTACCGATAGCTATCATTCCCGAATGGAGGTGAATTACAGTCCTGTTTAAACAATACCAGTAACTGCCATTATAAAAAAAAGGAGCGTCATCATGATGAAACAGCTTATCAGTTTCTTAATTATCGCTGTTTTGGCCTTAGCTGTGGCCATATTTTTTAGTGAAAACTCAACAAAGTTTATTAGCAATAACAGCCAACCAAATCCAGTAGTAAATACCATCTTAAGCAGCACCACTACCCGTGCCTTTACCGATAAGAGCGTCGATGATAAAACAATTGATCTAATTATAAAAGCAGGTATTCAAGCACCAAGTGCCCGTAATATTCAGCCATGGCATTTTTCAGTTGTAACAAATAAAGAGTTTATTGAAAAAATCAATACAGATACGCTGACCGCCGGAGAAAAAGAAGCCGAGAAAAATCCTGGCCGGCCAAAACCACCTAAAGATTTTCATGCTCTTTTCCATGCCCCTATAGTTATTGTAATATCAGCGGATATAGATTCACCATCATCTACCTTTGATTCAGCTTTAGCATGTGAAAACATGTCTATTGCCGCCCAGTCTTTAGGCCTTGGTACGCATATTGTCACTTCGGTAACGATGGCCTTTAAGGGCGCAAATGAAGAAATTTATCGAAAAACACTGGGTATTCCTAACGATAAAAAACCAGTGGCAATATTGCTTATTGGTGAACCAAATCCCGCGGCAGCAGATGTTGTAAGCAAGGCTACCGTGCGTAATCAGGAAGTTGTTACTTATGTGAAGTAACCTTGCAACAACAGATATATTACCCTTCTGCCCACTCCCTGCTAGTGAAAGCATCAACCATTTTTATATTTTATACTATATCATAATTATTATTTACTTACGGTCCTTTTTACTCCCAGCATCCATTTATATAAGTTTTGCATGTTAGGTAAATCGTCCGGGCAAGCTAATTAGGGAGGTGATATTCATGGGCGGAAAGAATATTGATCAGTTCCAGGCTCGCCAAAAATCTAAAAATCTAAAAGGTTCGCAAACTGGAACTGAAGCAAGCAAAAATGCAAGCGCTAGCTATGATAAAGACAAATCTGATCAATAGGTGGCTTTGGTCACTTATTGCAGACTGAAGGCAAATAACTGTCGGCAGTTTGTTCTTTTGCGTAAAACAGTTTAACCTGCGGAAATTTTCTTCGCAATAAAAGCCCGTTTCTCGTCTAGAAACGGGCTTTTATATATTTTTTTTATAGGCCGGTTTAACCTATTGAGTCTAATCAACTGCCATCCTCCGCGGA
>JAGGAD010000084.1 GCA_017889625.1 Bacillota bacterium
GAAACAAATTCATTCGGCGCTGAACCTCTGGAAACGCAGGTAATCATTGATTGTACGTCTATAGGAATAACACAAAATTTTATCAATTCTGCTACACAGGTTAACCGGCAGTCCACTTGTGCAGGCTTAAACCACTCTAAAAATCGGTCTTAGTATATACAATTGATATAGCCCGGTCAATAAACTGTATATATTGGGAACACTTTTTCAGGATAATTATCTAGCGTTAAAACACTCCCTTAACCCTTTTCATATGCTAAAAATCCTACACCTCTATATATCGTTTTATAAGCTAACATAGCATTGGCTAATAATAGTGCCCCGGTAAAGAAAAATACATATTTAATCCCAAAGACTCCCGCCACTTGGCCCCCTATTATCGAACCACAAAATCCTAAATACTGCGCAGATTGGTTATACCCAAAAGCCCGACCAGCGACAAAACCGGGTACGCTTCGTTTTACCAAAGTATTAATTGATGGCAGCAACCCAGCTGTAGCTATTCCAAGTAAAAAACGAAGTATCCCCAATTCCCACGGCGTCCTTACAAAAGCCTGAGGAATAAAACTGATTCCCGCAATAATAAGTGCTACTACCATTACTTTTTGTGGTCCAATCTTATCCGATAATTTTCCTAACCTTGGCGCAACTAAGATACTAGCAAACCCCGTAGCGGCAAAGACTGCTCCTGAAATAAGAGCAATATGCGCCGTATTCTGCGATAATTGCGCAATGTATACCGTAATAATTGGTTCTAGGGACATAAGGGCAAATTGGATA
The DNA here is from genome assembly GCA_017889625.1 of Bacillota bacterium. Classification (GTDB taxonomy): domain Bacteria; phylum Bacillota; class Negativicutes; order Sporomusales; family CTSoil-080; genus CTSoil-081. The sequence continues at coordinate 781 of JAGGAD010000084.1, forward strand.
ACGAACGTGGTTAGACAAAGCGCAATAAAAAATCCATGATTAGGAATCAGTTTCCAGACTTGATTAAAGTTTAGCGCCTTTTTTTTCGAAGCGATAAAGTCTTCCTTTACAAATAAATAGGTTGCTACAAACGCGATTAAATCTAAGCCCCCGATAGAAAGAAACACACTTCGAAGTCCTAAGGTCTCTGCCAAATATCCGCCAAGCAAAGGTCCCAGTAAGGTTCCTCCGACCGAGGCCGTTGAAATCATCCCCAAGGCCCATCCAGCCCTTTCCACCGGAGTCTGAGTTGCAACTAATGTAATAGCAGCGGCAATAAATCCTGAAAGAGCCCCCTGCATCATTCTGAGCAAGATAAATTGATAAATATTCTGAGCAAAGCCCATGCTAGTCATAATAATCGTCAGCCAAAGACTTGCACGTAACAGCATCGACTTGCGCCCATACTTGTCAGCAAACTTCCCCCAAATCGGCGAAAAAATAGCTAGACTTATAAAATTGATGCCAAAGGCAATCCCTGACCATTGTTCGATTTCAGCAACATTACTAATCCCAAGATGTTCGATATACAGGGATAAAATCGGAGCAACCTGACTCCCGCCTGAAGAAATAACAAGCACACAAAACCAGCAAACTAATAAATTCTTTTTCCAAAATTCCATTTGAAGTAACCTCACTCATCTTATACTGCAATTATTAGTACGATTAATTTTTACAACAAACTTAATTATACTCTAAAATGCCCTATAAAGCATTATGCTTCACTGCCAATTCTGCTATCATCTGTACATTTTTCATACATACAATATTTACATTGTCCTGTTAACTGGTTCAGTTTTCGTAAAATAGTATTCTTAGTTTCATTATTTAAAAAATCGGTTAACAATCATTTTTATACAAAAATAGACCAGCCGTTCAACAGCTAGTCTATTTTTGCTCAATAAGCCATTCCTTTTTTTACCGCAGTTATATTAACCTCTCGCATTTGCGGCCGTTTCTTGGCGACAACTTCATCAATTGCTTTTTCAATACTTGACAGCTTAGCTGTTGTCAAACGATTCAACAGCGCCCCGAGACAAACCATATTAGCCAAGCTTGGATTACCCAATTCACTGGTGATTTCGTTTGTTGGAACCTCGACAATTTCAATATCATCCCGACTATTTGTCGTGTCGATAACCGAACTGTTAACCACCAGCGTTCCCCCTGGTTTAATAAACGGCAGAAACTTCTCATACGCGGGTTGGTTGAGTACAATCCCTGAGTCGGCATGTTCCAGTACCGTAGAATTAATCGCTTCATCCGAAATAATAACTGAACAATTCGCTGTCCCGCCGCGCATTTCCGGCCCATACGAAGGAATCCAGCAAACCTCTTGTTCATCAAGCATCCCAGCATAGGCCAGGATTTTGCCAATGAACAAGACCCCTTGTCCACCGAACCCGGCTAACACGATTTTATCAATCATAGGGCATTTACCTCCTCAGTAGCCTTTAGTTCGCCCAGTTGGTAAACCGGCATCATATTTTTTCTAAGCCAATTTAAACTGTCTACCGGCGACAACCCCCAATTAGTAGGACAGGTCGATAAGATACTGACGAACGAAAAACCCAAGCCCTTTTGCTGTACTTGAAAAGCTTTTTTTATCATTTTTTTAGTTTGAGCAACATTTTTTGGTGAATCTACCGAACCTGCCGCGACATAAACGGCTCCTTCAAGCGTCGCAATAGTTTTAGGCAAATCGATAGGCGGTCCGGCTAACGCACAGTCACGCCCATAAGGACTGGTTGTCGTCACTTGCCCGCCGATGGTTGTCGGGGCCATCTGCCCCCCGGTCATGCCAAACACCGCATTATTTACCATAATTGAAGTAATTTTTTCACCCCGCGCCGCCACATGAATGGCATGAGATGTACCAATGGCAGCAATATCGCCATCTCCCTGATAAGTAAACACCGTGCGCTCCGGCATTGCTCTTTTTATCCCGGTGGCCACAGCCTGAGCCCGGCCATGAGGACCGCCAACAAAATCACAACTGAACATATCAAGAAGAAACCCTGAACACCCGACTGGCGCTACCCCAATTGTATTTTCAAGAAGATCCATTTCCTCTAATACTTCCGCAATCAACCGGTGAATAATCCCATGGGTACACCCTGGACAATATGTAAACGGAACATCCGTCAGCCCCTTTGTTTTACTAAACACTTTCTCCATACTTACACCCTCACCTCCAACTGAAAGACCTCAGCTAATTTTTTCAGAACCGAATTTTCACTCAGCAGCATCCCGCCTACCCTGGTATGAGACTGTACCGGAATGGAACACTTAACCGCTAGTTTAACATCTTCCACCATTTGCCCAGCATTCAATTCTACCGTCAGAATACCTTTTATCTTCGGCAGGCTTATAAACGCTTTTTCCGGGAATGGCCATAAGGTAATTGGCCGGATTAACCCTAATTTAATCCCTTGCTGACGCGCTAGTTGTACGGCACTTTTGCCAACTCGTCCACAGGTTCCATAACCAACAAGTAGATATTCAGCATCATCCGTACAGTAGTTCTCCCATTGTTGTTCAAGGTCTTTCATCTTATTAAACTTTGCTTGAAGCTTTAAAGAAATTTCTTCGCCAGCTTCATTGGTAAGATTATACATGGAGATCTTACGTTTGGGACGACCAATACACCCCGTCGTCACCCAATCTTTTTCCGGCAACTCAACACTTGGCCTTTCCTTGAATTCAATAGGTTCCATGGTTTGTCCCAGCATGCCATCAGCCAAAATAACCACCGGCGTACGATATTTATCAGCCAAATCAAAGGCCTTCATTGTGTAATCATACATTTCCTGGCCTTTTGACGGTGCCAGCACAATCGTCCGATAGTCACCATGACCACCGCCTTTAGTACACTGAAAATAATCACCTTGGCTTGGACCTAGGCCGCCCAGCCCCGGTCCATTGCGGTTAATATTAACAACAACTACCGGCAATTCAGCCGCCGCTAAATACGACATGCCTTCTTGCTTCAAACTATATCCGGGACTTGACGAAGCAGTCATAACCCTGGCCCCGGTCGCAGCCGCCCCATAACACATGTTAATTGAAGCGATTTCATCTTCCCCTTGCAAAACAGCACCGCCAGCCTTGGGCAAATTTCTCGATAAATACTCAATAATCTCCGTTGACGGGGTTATTGGATAACCAAAAAACAATTTGCAGCCGGAGCGAATAGCCGCCTCAGCAATTGCCTCATTGCCTTTTAATAATTGTCTCCTCATAAGCGCCTCTCCCTCCATTCAATCATTTATATACAGTAATCGCTACATCCGGGCACATCGTTCCGCATAAAGCGCAGCCGATACATTGGTCAGGTTTAGCTACCTCGACAAAATAATATCCCTTAGCGTTAGCCTTCTCACCTATCTTTAAAACCTTCTTAGGACAAAATTCAATGCACAACCCACAGCTTTTGCAACGCGCTTCAAGTATTTCTACTTTTGGCATTATTCCTCACCTCTCTTTTAACATCGGATTAATTGCTACTAATACTACACCAGCTATTCACTTTATTTGCTGAAACTTGTTTAAAATTTAGTACAGTGACGTACTAAATTTTGAACAAGTTTCAATACACAAACCCCAATATCCTTCTTTTTAGCCAATATTAATTCAAGCAGTGTTCACCGGACCTCGCCCGTTATAACCTGTAAGCTCTTATATTATACACCAAAGGAGCTGTCTCAGTTATTTTTGAAACAGCTCCTTTATCTTCATTTATTTTTCTTGTATGGGCTTGAAAAATTGAACCAGGCAAAAAAGAAGTAGTAAATTACACCGCTTCTTTGCTAAATAGCGGGCTGAATTTATAGATAGCCAACACAAAAATCGCGCAGGCCAATGAGATAATTGCCATGGATAAAAACGAGACCATTTTTGAAGTATGATCGACCAAGATCCCCATAACGATTGGTCCGAAGGTAATGCCAAGGGAGTAAATCGATTGATAAAAGCCCATCGCCGTCGACCGTTTCTCGGAATCAATACCCCTTACCGCAATTGACATAAGCACTGAGGAGAGCACGCCTGAACCAAAACCGCCAAGCATTTGGAGGGGGAAGAATAAGCTAACTCCAGAAGCAAACGCTACACCTCCGCAATACACCGCAAGCAAAACAAAGCTCAACGCAATATTATTCTTTTCGCCAAGTTTGCCCGCAGCCTTAGTGCCAACAAAAAAGGAGCCGATAATCATCAGAATGCTGAATAAAACGTAAAGCGCGCCAAGTTGAAGCCCAGTTGCACCAAGCTCTTTGGCGGCGCTGGTGGTGAAAGAGTACACGGTCCCAAACATTAAAAACCAGACAAAAGCACCTAAAATTGATACAATCAACAGTTTCGTATCTTTCATCACTTTTATAAGACTAGCGGCAGTAACATTGGTTTTGCCAGCTGGTTCAGGCTTGATAAACAGCGTCAAAATACAGCCGATGATCCCGAAGGCAAAACTTAAAATAAACAGCGCTCGAATGCCAAAGGGCTCAAACAGTGCTCCGCCGAATAAGAACGCAGCTAAAGTACCAACGTTCATCAGCGCGTTGATAATGCCGATGGCTTTTGTCCCCTGTGATTTTTCATAGTAGGAAGAATAAAGGATGGTAAATGAAATCCAGGTTGACGAAGCAACCCCCGACAAAGCGTTAGCTACAAACAGCATAAGCGGTGAATCAAGCAGCAATATGCCGATCGAAGAGAGGCCAGCTAAAAAAACGCCGATAAATATAAAGATTTTGTGATTTTTTACAATATCGATCGTGATTCCCAGCGGAATCCTTAAAATCAGTTGAGTAACTCCGTAAGCGCCAACAATCATTCCCACAACAGTTGCGGTCATGGAAAGCGATAATAAGTAGGGCGTAAGAAAAGGAATATATACATATTGCGCAAACCAGAATAGAACGGTGATCGTACCTAATAGCATTCGTTTAGACTTTACATCTGACATTGTTCTTATCTCCTAAGTATTTTTTATTATTACGTTAATCAAGGCTTACCTACCAAAGTTAAAATTTAAGGTCCTACAAACAAAAAGAAAAAAGCCCATCGCTTAGTAATCCGCTACAGCGGAAGAAACCCAAGCAATGAGCTATTCCCATCTTACCATAGCCGAACATAAAAATTAATTTTTATTCTAGAATACAAAAATTAAAACACGCGCTATCACAATAATATTATATATTAGTTAAGGCACTTTCGCAAACCTATTTCAAAAGTGCCTATTGCAATTTGCTATAAGCTATAATTATAGGTCGCTTTATCTACCCCTACTAACCAGCGAAAGAAACCTCCTGGCGTAGATATAATCTACGCACAGAAGGTTTCTCTTTAGCACTTAATGCTAGATTGGAAATTGGTTACGCAATGCCGATTACTCAGTAATTTTTTCTTCCACGGCCTTACTTTTCCGCTTCCGGGCCACATTAATTTTTTCGGTTAATCTTTCTACTACTACAAAAAGAACCGGTATTAAAAAGATCCCGATTGAAGTCGCGGTAAACATACCGCCGACTACCGCGGTCCCCATTGACGTTCTGGCGCCAGCACCGGCCCCGGTGGCAATAGCCAGCGGAAAACAACCGATAATAAAGGCCAACGAAGTCATAATAATTGGCCGCAACCGGATTTTTGCCGCCTCAATCGCGGCTTGGATTGGATTCATGCCGTTGTCGACCCTGACCTTGGCGAATTCGATAATCAATATCGCATTTTTCGCCGCCAGACCAATCAACATAACTAAACCGATTTGCATATATACACTATTCTCCAGATTCCTGAAATACTGAAAAAACAGTGCCCCAAAAATGCCTGTCGGTACGGCTAATAACACCGCAAAGGGGATACTCCAACTTTCATAAAGCGCTGCCAAGCATAAAAAGACAAACACAATCGCCATCCCAAACACAATCGGCGCTCTATTACCGGAAATTTTTTCTTCGCGGCTTTCACCGGACCAATCATACGCATAACCAGTTGGTAACGTTTCTTTTGCGACCTCTTCCAGCGCCGTCATCGCCTGGCCGGAACTATAACCCGACGCCGGATTGCCGCTGATTTTTACAGCGTTAACGCCGTTGTAGCGGGTGATCAGGGACGGGGCACTTACCTTTTTCGATTTTATCAGCGTATTTAACGGCACCATCGTGCTATTGGAACTCTTTACATAAATGGAACGCAATTCATCGACATCGCCACGAAAGTTTGCTTCCGCCTGGACGGTTACTTTGTAGGTGCGGCCGAACTTATTAAAATCATTGACTTGGGTGCTACCGATCGTTGTCTGCAACGTCGTATAGACATCGGCCACGTCGACCCCAAGTTCTTCGGCTTTTTCCCGGTCTACTTCAAATTCATAACCAGGAGTATTATTTTTGAAGTTAGACGCGATTGAGCCAATTTCGGGTCGCTGACGAGCCGCCTCAATAAATTTCTGCGATACGCTATCCAATTCCGATAGTGTTCCACCGCTCTGCGCTTCCAGCATAAAGGTAAAGCCGCCCATCATGCCTAACCCCGGCAGGGCTGGCGGCGCAAAGGAAATTACCGTGCCTTCCGGCAGCTGCGCGCCATTCATCATGGTCTTAGCAATTTCCGCTTTTACCTGGGTCTCAGCGTCTTTCCGTTCCTCCCACGGTTTCAGAGAAACAAATAGCGCCCCCGCATTGGACTTCGAGCCATTACTCAACATATCCATGCCCGACAGCCCCATGACATTCGCCACCCCGGGCTG
>JAGGAD010000002.1 GCA_017889625.1 Bacillota bacterium
TTGACATCGTGGGGGTCACTGGTTCGAACCCAGTCGGTCGCACCAGAAAAATTAAGGGTTCTGAGATTTCTCAGGCCTGTTTTTTGTGTTTTGATAACATTTTGACGTAAGCGTTGTCATGAGTTGACCTATTTTTAACTGGATATAAATTAGGATAATTCGGAGAAAAATGAGGCTTTTAATCGTATGAATTTTGGAGAAAATAAAAAGTATGTTTTTAGTAAAGAAATAGCAAAAGCATTAAATGAATTAGGGTATGCTAAACTCACTAAGGTTCAGGAAGAGGTAATACCTTTAGTTTTTGCTCAAAAGGATATTATCGTTAGAGCTCAAACGGGTAGCGGTAAGACCGCGGCTTTTGGCATCCCGGTTTGTGAGAAAATAGAACTAGAACAAAAAAATCCACAGGTATTAGTTCTTACGCCGACTAGAGAGTTGGCGGTGCAATTAAAACAAGATATCGCTAATATCGGAAGGTTTAAAAGAATAAGGTGCGCGGCTGTTTTTGGCAGGCAGCCCATGGAAATACAAAAAAGAGAATTGAGGCAAAGAGTACACATTGTTGTCGGTACACCAGGAAGAACCTTGGATCACATTGAAAGAAAAAATATAAATTTAGAAGAAGTGCGGTATCTGATCATTGATGAAGCCGACAAAATGTTGGATATGGGCTTTATCGAGCAGATGAAAGCGATTATAAAAGTGTTGCCTGCTAATAGGAGCACGATGCTATTTTCTGCCACTATGCCAGATGAGATTCAGGAAATATGCCAGCAATACATGAAACAGCCAATAAACATCGAAGTTGAGTCGGAAAACCATAGTCTAGAAAACATTCGGCAAGTTTACTATGAAGTAGAAGAAAATGAGAAGTTTAATCTTCTTACTAGGCTAATATCTATTGAAAGACCGGATAGCGGTATTTTCTTTTGTAATACAAGGGACAAGGTAGAAGATATTTTTGAAAAATTGAAACAGAAAGGCTACTCTTGTGGGATTTTGCATGGCGGAATGGAACAACGGGATCGCTTGCACTCTATCCATGATTTTAAACGGGGAGAATTTAAGTTTTTAATTGCAACCGACGTGGCAGCTAGGGGGATTCATGTAGACGATATATCGCTAGTGGTCAATTATGAAATGCCGTTGGCTAACGAAAGCTATGTTCATCGAATTGGCAGGACTGGGCGGGCTGGGAATATAGGAGCGGCGATTATATTTGTAACTAAGGATGAATATAGGACTTTCCACGAGCTTGAGGAATATGTTCATTATAAGATACCGAAACAAGAAACGCCGACGCTGGGAGACGCTGAAGAAGAAAAACTAATTTTAAGTCACCGCGCTGAAAGTGAGTCAACTGTAAAAATTGATATAGGTGAAAAATTGAATCGACAAATTACTAGAATTAGGATAAATGCGGGAAAGAAGACGAAATTGCGCCCCGGGGATATACTAGGGGCGATTAGTAGTATTTCAGGCATTAACGGCGAAGATATTGGAATTATTGATGTCCGAGATACATGCTCTTATGTTGAGATTCTTGAGGATAAAGGAAAACTTGTCATGACGGCACTTGAAGTAACAAAGATAAAAGGGAAGATTCAGAAGATAAAAGAAGTAGGTTTTCCAAATTAATATTTTGAAGAAAATTAGCACTAATTCATAAAGCGTTGCCGGCAGATTCGGCCCCGCGAAATTGATTGCAAAGACATGTTATTGACAGATGAAAATGGTGATTGTACTATATAGCTTGGCATAAGAAATCAAAATGTGTCGAATTTAAGCGTTATTAGTTGTTGCAAGATTGGAAGTGGTTGAGTGGACAAGTGGGAATTGGACAAGTTTCTGCGGCGGCTTACTCCTTTTGAAGAGGCGTTAAGGGCATCGCAGGATATTCGGGTACTGAAACCACTGGTTCGGGGGGAATCTACTCAAAAATATCCGATTTTTGATAACCGGGATATTGTAGACAATATCTTAAGTAATCAAATTAAAGACGATGATAAGTTAGCTTTTGCTTCAGAAGGGATTAGTTTTTGCTGTCATCCCCGGTTTCTTAAAACGCCGATCCATAGTCATTCGTTTATCGAAATGCTATACGTCTATTCCGGGCAATGCCGCCAAATTATTAATGATACGGCGGTAACAATGCAACAGGGACAAATATGTATCATTGATACAAATGTTCATCATCTAATTGAATCTGCCAGTGAAAACGACATTATTATTAATTGTTTGATGAGCCGTAGCTATCTTAAGGAAGTTCTCATTAGCCGTTTATCAGGCAATGATTTATTTTCGGCATTTTTTGCGAAGGCTTTGGATCCAAACAATGATGCTAACAATTATATGATTTTTAGTTCGGAAGACTCAGAAAAGATTCGTCAGTTTATGGTGTATTTACTATCGGAGAGCTTTAGCCGGTCAGTTTGGTCTGAGGAAGTTATTAATAGTTATATGGTGCTTATTTTATCTGAACTATTGACGATTTATACAGGAAACATCAAAAATCAAAAAACTTATACTATAAAGAACATAAAGCTGTCGGATATTATTCTTTATATTCAAGAAAACTGTCAGCAAGCGACGCTAGAATCAACAGCCGAGCAGTTTCACTTTAATGCTAATTATTTGAGTAGAATGTTAAAACAGGTAACAGGGTATAATTTTACTGATATACTTCACGAAGCAAGACTAAAAAAAGCTTGTATCTTGATCAATAATTCGAATATGGCTATTGCTAAGATTGCGAATACCGTCGGGTATCAGAATGTTAACTTTTTTTACCAAATATTTAAAAAACATTATAAAAAAACTCCTGCAGAGTATCGAAAAGAAAGCTAAAAATTATTCGCGATTAATTATAATGAAATCCCGTTGTGTGCAAAGTAACGCTTGCACACAATGGGATTTCGTTTTTTAAAAATTTCTGCAATATTATGAACAAATCCGTCATAAGTACGTAAAATACCGTCATTGTTGTGTCTACAAGGGTACGTTAAGATAATGTTAACAATAAGTTAAAAAAAGTTGTCGCATTATTGTTACTTGAAAGAAAACAATAAATATTATGCAAAGGAGTGAGAAAAAACGGAGTTCTAAAAAACAAAATATCTGAATTTTAGGCAATGTTGCTGAGGAAACATGGATGCTCTTTAACATTGGCTGAAAACAACTTTAGGAGGGTATTTATGAAAAAAAACCTGGTAGTATTATTAATGTTTGTGTTTATTTTTTCCCTGGCCGGTACAGCGTTTGCAGCTGTAACAGGTAATCCTTTTGTGGATGTTCCAGCAAAACATTGGTCTTATGATGCAGTTAATAAATTGGCGGTTGCCGGAATTATCGAAGGTGTCGACGGCAAGTTTAATGGCGACAAAACCATTACCCGCTACGAAATGGCCGTGATTGTGGCTAAAGCGTTAGCGAAAGAAGAAAAAGCCGATCCTGAGCAAAAGGCTTTGATTGAAAAACTGAGCGTGGAATATAAAACTGAACTTCAAAATATGGGCATGCGGTTAAGCACCGTGGAAGAAAAGGTTAACCGGGTAAATTTCTATGGTTACTTAGGACTGCGGTTTGATTATGGAAAAGGAAATGCTTTTAGTTCAGAGGGCATTCAGACCGAAGCCGTTCATGTAGATACATATACTACTTATAAAATAAACGATAAATCTACGGTTGTACTTGAGAATGTATTCCATAATAACATGAGAAGTATTGGTGCTACTGCTGGTTCCCTCCTCGATGGGATGGATACTGCATCATATCCTAATGGTTGGAACCAGTTAGCACATTCGGTTTTTGTTAACACGGCATTGGATCAGGTGAAATTTACGGTTGGTCAATTTCCCATGATTCCGGCCTACGGCATGGTTCTCAGCAGTGAAGACTTCCAAGGCTCCCGGGTTAAAGGGGTAAAAGCCAGCTACGGAATCGGCCAGGTTACCGCAACTGTATTCTCCGGGAAGACTTTCGGCTTATATGGTCTTGGCACTGAATATGCGGAAGCCGGAAAATACAATTTGGCGGAGCTTGATTTTGCTGTATCGAAAAAAACGAATATTAAAGCCGCGTACCATGATGCAAAAACTGCGAACTATGGCGAAGTTGGTTTTGATACAAAATTGACCAATGATCTGGTGTTTGAAGCCGCAGCCGCAAAGAACGATCAGGATGTAGACAACAATAAGTCGTATTATGCTCAGTTGAAGTACAAACAAGCGATGTTTTGGGCAGTGCCGCACTCTTATGATCTATTTGTTGGCTATCGCAAAATACCGGCAAATGCAACCTTAAATGGCGGCTCAAACTCTGATTTTAATGGTAACTATACGTATAATGTCAAAGGTGCTATTATCGGTGCACATTATGTTCCGGATAAAATGGTGATGTTAACTACTTGGTACTCCTTTGGCAAAAAGATTGATACGAATAAAGATCAAAATGCGTTCCGGGCACAACTAGATTTCTTCTTTTAAGACAGTTTGATGGATTTATTGTTAAAGTCGGCGGCTCCATTTTTCCAGGTGGAGGAATCCGCCGACTTTAACGAGTAAAAATGCTAGTTCTTGAGGTTAACAGTAAATAGATGAAATAGGTGATCAAAATGGTAGAGAATGTTCCACAAGATGCAGTAATTGTACATAGATTAAAAACGGAATACCTGTCAAATCCGGTCGGAATGGATATAAAGATGCCTCGGCTGAGCTGGGAAATAATATCCGCCAGGCGAGGCGCGCGGCAGACTGCGTATCAGGTGATAGTTGCGACAACGCCGGAGAAAGTGGAACAAGCTGTCGAGGTGCTCTGGAATACCGGGAGAGTTGAGTCGTCTGAATCAGTTAATTGCGTTTATGAAGGGCCGGAGCTTCAGTCGCGGCAGCGGTATTACTGGAAAGTTCGGATTTGGGATGAAGCCGGTGCGGCGACTGAATGGAGTGAGGTTGCCTGCTGGGAAATGAGTTTGCTTACGCCACAGGAGTGGGTGGCAAAATGGATTGAGCCGGAACAGCGGCCAACAATTAAAGATGAAAAAAGAAAGTTTTTTGAAATGTTTGAGGGAAACCGGGTAGCGGAAAATGATTATTCGCGTCTTAATCCCTGCCCTATATTAAGAAAAGAATTTACTATTGATAAGAATATTACAAGAGCTAGAATTTATGCTACCGCGCATGGGGTTTACGCGCTTTCGCTTAATGGGAAAAAAGTCGGCGACCGGGAATTAGCGCCGGAGGTTACCGCATATCCTAAATATCTTCAGTATCAAACGTATGACGTAACGACGATGCTTGCAGAAGGAAACAATGTTCTTGGTGCAGTTTTGGCTGATGGCTGGTATGCGGGGCGGATCGGGTTGACCGGCGACAGTTGTCAGTATGGAGATAAGCTGGCGTTACTTTTGCAATTTGAAATAGACTACGCTGATGGGAATAAAGAAGTGATTACTTCTGATAAAAGTTTTGTTTCTTCAACCGGTCCTTGGGTATATTCGGATATATTTATTGGTGAACGTTATGATGCCAGACTAGAGAAGACTGCCTGGGATTGTGCGGGAGCTGCCAAAGGTGAATGGAGTCCAGTTCGTGAGGTTGGTTATGGTTATAATAGCTTAGTAGCTCAGTATGGTGAACCGGTGCGGGCTATGGAACAAATTAAGGCGAGCAGGGTTATAACAACCCCTAAAGGGGAAACCGTTATTGATTTTGGTCAGGTTTTAGTTGGAAGGGTTAGAATGACTGTTGCCGGACCTAGCGGGACTGAAGTGGCGCTTGAGCACAGCGAAGTGCTGGACGAGCAGGGCAACTTCATGATGAATATTATGGGGCGCAGCAAAGCGCAAAAAGATTGGTATATTCTAAAAGGCGAAGGCCAAGAAATTTATGAACCGCAGTTTACTTTTCACGGATTTCGCTATGTAAAAGTAAGTGGGTATCCTGGCTTGGTTACGACTGAAGCTTTTACCGCAGTGGTGCTTTATTCGGGGTTAGAAGTGACCGGACAATTTGAATGTTCCGATAGCCGGATTAATCAATTGCAGCAAAATATTATGTGGAGTCAGAAGGGGAATATGCTGGCGATTCCTACGGATTGTCCGCAACGGGAACGTTCTGGTTTTACGGGGGATATTCAGGTATATGCGCCTACTGCCTGTTTTAATATGGATGTAGCGGCTTTTTTAACTAATTGGCTGCGTAATCTGGCGTTAGAGCAGCGTGAAGATGGGGCAGTCCCGGTTATAGTGCCGTACTTTCCGGCGATTGAAGAGATGCAGGCTGGAATGGGAACCCATACCTCGGCCGGCTGGGGTGATGCTTGTGTTATTGTACCGTGGGTGCTGTATCAGGCGTATGGGGATGCCCGTATTTTGGCGGAAATGTATCCGGTGATGGTCAAGTGGCTCGAATACGTTATCCGTGAAGCTGCTGAAAATATTCCGGAGAATATTACTGGCGAGCTGACGGAAGCACGGCGTCAACGTCAGCGATATTTATGGAATACGGGATTTCATTTCGGCGATTGGCTGATTCCGAGTTTGTGCGACGAACAAGATGGGGCGATGCGCGGCGCTTTTATGACGAAAGAATTAGTATCTACCTGTTTTTATGCGTATTCGGCGCAACTCATGGCAGATATTGCCACACGTTTAGGAAAACCGGAAGCGGCAACGTACTACGGGGAATTATCCGGCAAAGTTCGCGAAGCGTTTGCGGCAGAATATTTACAGGAAGACGGTACTTTGACAGCTCATTTTCAGGGAATCTATGTGCTAGCCTTAAAAATGAACATGATTCCAGATGGTATGCGGAGTAAAGTGCTGGATCAACTGGTTGGACTTATTGTGAAGAATAACAATAGATTGGATACAGGGTTTCTTTCCGTGCCGTTTCTTCTGGATGTTCTTTCCGAAAATGGTCGCCGGGATGTGGCTAACCAGTTATTGTACCAGACTGATGGCCCATCTTGGCTATATCAAGTGGAAAAAGGTGCAACTACAATGTGGGAACGTTGGGAAGCAATATTGCCTGATGGTAAAGTAACCGGTGCATCGTTTAATCATTACGCCTTTGGCTGTGTGGGGGATTGGCTGTACCGGGTGATTGGCGGTATTCGCGTCGGTAAGGCTGGCTATCACCACAGTGTGATCCAGCCGGAACCAGACGACCATCTTACCTATGCGAAAACCAGGTTTAGCTCGGTTTATGGAGAACTTGGCGTTGAGTGGCACTTGATTAGCGGAAAAATGAAAATGGCTGTAAGCATCCCGGTGAACACCGCCGCAACGGTTATTTTACCTGGGGCTCAGTTGAAAAATGTTAGCGAGCAAGGGATTGCCATAGATCAAAATATAGCTGGTGTGTTTGCGGTTAAAGAGACCGGCAATAAAGTGACAGTGGAAATCGGATCAGGAAACTATGAGTTTGAATATTGTTATGAGAGAGGATTGGTTGAGCAATGAATCAAGTAAATACAGAAATTCAGAAGCGTACACCGTTTGGCCGTCTGGTCAGCGGAATTGTTTTAGGTCAGTTTGGTTATATCATGGCTACTATTGTTCCGTTAGTTATATTGTTAACTTTTAAGTTTTTAGAAATTGACCCTCAAAATGTTACCGCTGATTTTAGTATGGCGACAGGGGCCGGAGCATTAGTAGGTATTATTGCCGCGTACATCGGTGGGGTAGTCAGTGATCGTACGACAGTGGCTTTTGGCAGGCGGCGGACGTGGATTTTACTTGGTACTGTTCTTGCTGCTGTGGCCATGGTTGGAATAGGAAAGACTAGTACTGTTGGTATGGTTATTGTTTTGTGGTGTGTAGCGTTGACGTTTTATGCATTTTCTTTTGCGGCTTTGTCAGCGTTGGTTCCCGACCAGGTTGAAGAAGCAAAACGGGGCACGGCTTCAGGTATTGTAGGCTTGTGTAATCCTATCGCTATTTTGGTTGGTATGGGAGTAATGACCGCGCTTAATAATCAGCCGGTTGATTTTAAGTTTACTGTTCTGGCTGTTATATCGGTTATTTGCGCTGTTGTAAGCTGTATATTGGTAAAGGAAGAAAAGCCAATAGCAGTTAAAGAAGAAAATTTCGGTAAAACGCTGACTTTTGGGGAATGGCTCGGGAGAATTTACCCCAATCCGCGAAAATACCCGGCGTTTTCTTGGGGCGTACTTACCCGGTTTTTGGTTTGCCTCGCGTTTGCCACACAAGTGTTCGGGGCGTTGTATTTTATGCAAAAGTTTAATGTTTCACCGGCAGATGTTACTGGGATTGCTGCTTTGAATGCCCTTGTTCAGACTGTTGGACTGGGTGTATCTAGTATCGTTGGCGGGATGCTTTCCGATAAGTTTAGAAAACAAAAACCGTTTGTATCTATTGCTGCTATTGTTGTTGCAATTGGTATTGTTATTATGGCTTTTGCCCCCTCGATACCAGTTGCCTTTATCGGGACAGCTGTGCTTGGAATAGGGTATGGTGCGTACATTGCCGTAGATATGGCGCTGATCTCACGGATATTGCCGAATCCCAAAGATGCAGCTAAGGATTTTGGTATCATGAACGTGGCCAGCCAGTTGCCTCAGTCTATATTACCGGTGTTTGCTCCCTTGCTGATTGGAGCCGGTGGATTTCCGCTGTTTTTTGGACTGCTTGCTATTGCGGGATTACTAAGTGCAGTGGCGGTTGCGCCAATACCTGAGGTGTCTTCTGCACCGGAAAAGTAGCGCTTGCTAATATAAAAAGACTTTCGGCCTGATTGGCTGAAAGTCTTTTTATATTATTTCTTTTTATTTAAAGCGTCAAGCTGTTTTTGCAAGTGTTCAATTTGATCTTGTAGCTTTTTTATCTCAGGGTCCAATTTTTCAGGGGTATTATTTTCTTTTTTCACTTTTGCAGTAGCTTCTTTTTCTTGTTGGGCTTCGATGACGTCATTTAATAAGGTTCGTTGTGAAGCAATTGTAAACAGTACTTGTGCTGTTAAAAACAGACCATTTGCTAAAATGTTAAGTTCATCAATGGTTAATGAGTGCTCAACAGAAAGCGCAAATAGATAGAAAAGTAAACTTGCTTCATTTGGGGTTAAGTCAAAAAATATGGATTGATCTGGGACTATCTCAAATTTTTCCAAATGATTCCACCTCGTAACTATTTTATGCAATAGTTGAAGGGATAAGAACTTGGCTGAAATATTGCAAAATACTACTATGTTAGAACAAAAATATCAAAAGGTAAATTAAGGGAAGCTGACAAAGTCATATGGATGAAATTTATTCGGACGAGATTATATAGGGTAAGCGAAATTTAATTAGTGAAGAGGGGGTAATTAGAGTGGATAATTCGATAGTGGTTGATGAGCTGATTGACGGAATGGCTAAACCTCAGGGGAGTTTGGGGTTGTTAGAAAAACATGCTAGAAGGGTATTGAACAGTTGGGGCGGAATGAGTGATTTTAAGCCATGTCACGTAGTGTTTGCATCGGATAACGGGGTCGTGGATGAAGGGGTGGCAACTTTCCCTCCGGTAATTACTTATTTGCAAGCAAAGAATATGGTGGAAGGGCGGGCGACGATTAATTCGTTTTGTCGGGCCTACGATATTCCCTGCGTAGTGGTGGATGTTGGCGTCAATTCGCCGGATGCGGTGGGGCTAGACTACAAAATTGCTCGTGGCAGTAAAAACTTTGTCCGCGAACCGGCGATGAGTGAAGCTGAATATGCCGCTATTCACAAGGCGGCAGGCGAGGTTGTTACGGATCTTACTGGGAAAGGTTATACTTTATTTTCGTTTGGCGAAATGGGGATCGGCAATACTACTACATCTTCCGCGGTGCTGCATGCGCTTACCGGTATTGAACCGGAATTTGTTGTTGGTTATGGTGCCAGTCAGCCTAATAGTGAAGTGATTATCAGAAAGCGCAATGCTATTGTTAAAGGGATGGAGCTTAATCGGGCCAGTCTCAATACCACGCAAGATATCATCAGGTGCCTGGGCGGCTTTGATATTGTGGGAATGTGTGCGGCGATGCAGAAATGTGCCGAACTTGGCCTGCCTTTTGTTATTGACGGCTTTATCAGCGCGGTTTCTTTCGCTTGTGCTTGTCGTATTAACGACGCAGTAAAACAGTATGCGATTCCCTCGCATCTTTCGAAAGAACCGGGGATGGTCTATGCATTACTGTTGGGTGGAATACTGGTCGACGAAGTGCCGATTCGCGGCAATCTAGCCTTAGGCGAAGGTACAGGCGCGGTATTGATGGTCGGTTTGTTAAAGGCCATGCTAGGCGCGGTTAAAAATATGGCCCGGATGTCAGATTTTGATTTAAGCGATGCGGCGATAAAAACTTCGGTATGATAATAAATATTTATTCATTTACGGCGATAGTTTAGAGGAGTTTGCGAAACAAATGTACAAATATTTCCAACATAGTTGAGCAATATTTTTCCATAACTATGTTGGGGGTGGGCTGATGCAAAATTATTGCGGTCTTGCCTTAGAAGAGATCGTGAATATCGACATTCTTCAGGAGATACAGGATAAATTCTGCAAAGCAACTGGCTTGGCGGCGATTATTGTTGATGTTGCCGGTAAGCCGGTTACCCTGCCTAGTGAGTTTACTGAATTCTGTAAATATGTCCGGTCGACATCCATCGGGTTAGTCCGTTGTATGGATTGTGATGACCGAGGCGGGCGGACGGCCACGGAAAACCATCAACCGGTTGTGTACAATTGTCATTTGGGTTTGACCGATTTAGCGGCACCGATCATTGTTAATGATGAATATTTGGGGGCCTTTTTGGCCGGACAAGTTGTTATGGCAACAGACGGTCATGATGCTAGAATTGAGACGCGGCGACGATGGATTGAAGCGGGGTTTGATCCCAAGGTGCATATGGAAGTATTCGACATTGTCGAGGTGGTACCGCCGGAGCGAGTTAAAGCCGGGGCTGATCTCTTATATATTATGTCTAACTATATTGTTGAAATGGGAATTGCTAACATCAGTCAACGGCAACTACTAGCAGAAATGAAAGCCAAGGCTGAGCTGGAAACTTTGCTCAAAGCCAATGAACTTAAAGCGCTGCAGTCTCAGGTTAATCCACACTTTTTATTTAATACGTTGAATACCATTGCTCGGCTGGCGATGTTGGAAGGGGCGGAGCGTACGCAGGAGATGGTGTTCGCGCTATCGGATCTATTGCGGAATAATTTGCGGAATATTGACCAGTCAAACACCTTGGCGGAAGAAATTTCTTCTATTAAAAATTACTTATTAATTCAGCAGGTACGATTTGGTGACCGGGTCAAGGCGGAAATTAATATTCCGGCAGATTTAGAAAAAATGGGCATTCCGGTAATGACTTTGCAGCCGTTGGTAGAGAATTCAATTATCCATGGTTTGGAGCCGAAAAAAGAAGGCGGCAATATCCAAATTACCGCTAAAGTTGAAGCTGATAAATTACTGATTATAATCGCTGATACCGGGGTAGGGATTAAGCCAGAGAAAATCCTGGGGATTTTCGGCGATGAAAAGCGGACGGCGTGCAAGGGGCAGACCACCGGCTTAGGAATTATTAATGTTCATAAAAGGCTTCAAAATCATTTTGGCAATGAGTATGGGATTAAAATTGACGCTCAGCCAGGGCTTGGCACGATCGTCAAAATTTATCTGCCATTAGCGCGGTACTGACCATTTCGCTGAAAGGGCGTGGGAAAATGTACAAATTACTGATTGTCGATGATGAAGTATTAGAACGGCAGGCGATACGGAAAATTAGTGAGACTCAGTGTGCTGAATTCGGTGGCATCTATGAAGCAGGCGATGGTGATAGTGCGGTAGCTGTTGCGCGAGAACAGCGTCCTGATATGATTGTTATGGATATTCGTATTCCCGTAATTTCCGGTCTGGAGGCCACCCGACAAATCAGAAGTTTTTTGCCGGAAAGTCAGATTATTATTCTTACGGCGTTTGATGAATTCAATTACGCCCGCCAGGCGGTTAGTTTAGGGGCGGCAGAATATTTGCTTAAGCCGGTGCGGACCGTGGAACTGGTGAAGGTTTTCCAGCAGTCAATCGAAAAGTTTCAGCGGCGGCGGGAAAAAGACTTGAAAGAGGTTGAATTGTTCCAGCAGGTAAATAAAGCTAAGCCGTTTATCCAGATGGCATTTGTGCAGGAGTTATTATCCGGCTATTTTGATGATTTGACACCACTCAGAGAGCAGGCGGCGGTGGTGGGAATGCGGAATGATCCGGGGATGGCACTGGTTCTGGGAGGGGACTATCTTCAGCAGCTGGTCCATCAGGATGGTAAAATGTCAAGGCAATTGGTAACAAACCACCTTAGCCAAAAGATTGGTGAGGCTGCCGGAGCTAATGCGTTGGTTATGCCGGTTGCGGATGGGCGGTTGGCGGTAGTTTTGGGGGTAGCTTCAGGTAAGCCGTACCATGAAATTATAGCCTTTATCCGCCAGAAGGTTGAAAATATTTATAAGGCAATGGGATCTGAATTTGGTGCGACGGTGACTATCGGGGTGGGCCGGTATTATCCCGATGCCAGAGAAGTCTACAAGTCTTACCTAGAGGCGATGACGGCTTATCAGCAGGGCTTCTTTATGGAAGATAACCCAATTATTTTTTTCGATGAATTGCCGAGTCAAAGCAGTGGTCCGTTTATTTATCCCTTCAGGAATGAACGGTCAGTGCTGGAAGACGTTCGGTGCGGTGATACCAAAGCGGCAAAAGAAAAACTAAAACTGTTATTAGAAGAGGTTTTTCAAAGTAAGACGAATATTGATATGGTAAAATCTTGCGTTTTGGAGTTATTGATTGTTTTATCCCGGGCCGCCGTTGAGGGCGGAGCCAGTCTGGATAAAATGACTCTGCGAAATTTTAATTTAATCAATCGATTAGTGGATTGCCGGAATCAAAGTCAGATTCAGCAGTTATTAATGGATTATCTGGATAATTTCATGGACAATATGCTTGATAATCGCAATACTGTCAATACCAGGGTGGTTAATCAGGCGTGTAGTTTCATTCTTACTAATTGCAATCGAAATATTACCCTGGAAGACGTAGCACAAACGGTGCATCTAAGTCCGTTCTATTTCAGTCGAATATTTAAAAAGGAACAAGGCTGTAACTTTGTTGAATTTCTAACTAAGTCCAGGGTGGAACGGGCCAAAAAATTGTTGCATAAGACGGATTTGAGCATTGTCCGGATTGCCCTGGAGTGCGGCTATCAGGATGCTAGCTATTTTTGTAAAGTCTTTCGCCAATTAACAGAGGTGACGCCTAACCAGTTTCGCAGTCAGTCTTGTCATAAACCATCTCCGGCAGAGGGCCGGTAATAACGTTTAAGTACAGAAATGGAGCCTGGGTAGGGCTCTTTTTTTGCGCAAAAAAATGCTGAAATATCGCAAGTTTCTCCGCATATTTAGGACTGGGGTTATTGGATAGGTAGTGCGGTGTGTAGGGTAACATTAATTTTCCTAAAAATGGCAAAAGACTATCAAGGAGGAAAATTAGAAATAGCCAATTTACTAGGAAGAAATTAGAAAATGAGGGATGGGCATGGTGGTGGAAAAGCCTCGGGTTGTTCAGGAATATGTGCCAGGCAAACAGGTGACTTTGGCCCACCTGATTGCCAATCCCAAGCTGGAATTATGCGAAAAACTGGGGTTGGTAAATTGCCAGGCGGTCGGTATTCTTACGATAACCCCTTGCGAAGCGGCTATTATTGCGGCTGATACTGCGACTAAAACGGCGGCAGTGCAAATCGGTTTTTTGGATCGGTTTACCGGTTCATTGGTATTGACTGGGAGTGTATCAGCGGTCGAAACGGCATTGACACAAGTTGCAAATTTTTTGTCGGAACGGCTGGCGTTTACCGCGGCTAAAGTGACGAGGTCTTAGCATGACGAAAATCATGGTGGTTGGCCCTGTAGGGGTGGGCAAAACGTCACTGATTTTGGCCCTGAAAAAGGGCGACACCGCGGCGCGAAAGACCCAGGCAATTTCTTTTGTCGGCGGTGCGATTGATACTCCGGGTGAATACGCCCAAATTACGCGGCTTTACTCCGCCTTGCTGGTGGCGGCGATGGATGCTTCGGTTGTGCTCATGGTCAAAGATGCCTCCGATCCACGAGTGACGCTGCCGCCCGGTTTTGCGCAAATGTTTGCCCGTCCGGTTATTGGAGTAATAACCAAGATGGATTTGCCTTGTGCCGACTTTTGTTTAGCTGAGCGCCTGCTCATGCAAGCCGGGGTTGGATTGCCGATTTTTATGGTTTCCGCTAAAACCGGTGAAGGTATCGACCAATTGTATCAGTTTCTTGAGGAAAGGGGGTGCTGTGTATGAGTGAAGCGCTAGGGTTAGTCGAAACGAAGGGCCTGGTAGGGGCAATTGAAGCTGCTGATGCCATGGTTAAAGCGGCCAACGTAATTCTGGTTGGTTACGAAAAAATCGGTTCAGGTTTAGTTACGGTTATGGTTCGCGGTGATGTCGGCGCGGTTAAAGCGGCTACCGATGCCGGAGCTGCCGCTGCCCAAAGGGTTGGCGAAGTAATTTCTATCCATGTAATTCCACGGCCGCATGTTGATGTGGAAAAAATCCTTCCTAAACTTATGTGATTAACAACAGGAGGTAAATAGTTATGCAAGATCAGTTAATCGAGAAAGTAATGGATGAAATCAAGAGACGGATTGAAAGTGAAGCTCCGGCTGCTCCGGCCCAGGAAAAACCAAAAGCATCAGTTAACATTGGTGTAACCGAATTCGTGGGCACGGCGATCGGTGATACCGTAGGCTTGGTCATCGCTAATGTCGATCCGGCGTTGCATGAAAAGATGAAACTAGATCCTAAGTATCGTTCGATTGGTATATTGGGTGGTCGGACCGGGGCCGGACCGCATATCATGGCCGCTGATGAAGCGGTAAAAGCCACCAATACCGAAATTGTTACCATTGAATTGGCCCGCGATACTAAAGGCGGCGCCGGGCATGGCTGTCTGATTATTTTTGGGGCCGAAGAAGTGTCTGACGCCCGGCGGGCGATTGAAGTAGCACTGAAAGAGCTTAATCGGACGTTTGGCGATGTGTACGGTAATGATGCCGGACATGTGGAACTGCAATATACGGCCCGGGCCAGTTATGCCATTAACAAAGCGTTTAACGGCCCGGTCGGAAAAGCGTTCGGTTTAGTTGTCGGCGCTCCGGCGGCGATTGGTGTGCTTATGGCTGATACTGCGGTTAAGACCGCTAATGTGGATGTTGTTGGCTATTCCAGTCCGGCGTGCGGCACGAGCTATTCGAACGAAGTAATTATAATGGTTACCGGGGACTCGGGGGCTGTCCGTCAAGCTGTTATTGCGGCTCGTGATATTGGCAAAAAAGTGCTGGAAGCGATGGCTGGACCGGCGCCTTCAACTACGACGCCATATATTTAATCGTCGGAGAGGGGAGAAACCATGAAAAGATCAAAACGTTTTGAAGTTTTGGAGGCTCGCCCGGTCAATCAGGATGGGTTTGTGGAAGAATGGCCGGAGGTCGGGCTGATTGCCATGGGCAGTCCTAATGACCCGGTGCCGAGCATTAAAATTGAAAACGGCAAAGTCATTGAGATGGATGGCGTGTCGCGGGCTAAATTTGATTTTATTGAGCAGTTTATCGCTGACTATGCGATTGATATTAAGGCCGCCGAAAAGGCTATGGCGATGTCGGATTTGGATATTGCCAAAATGCTGGTAGATGTTAATGTGGCCCGCGAAGAAGTGACCAAGGTTGCTTTAGGTCTAACTCCGGCAAAAATAGTCGCGGTACTAAACACGATGAATGTTGTAGAAATGATGATGGCCCTGCAAAAAATGCGGGCTCGAAAAACACCGTCGAATCAATGCCATGTAACTAATGTGGCGGATAATCCCGTGCTTATTGCTGCTGATGCTGCGGAAGCGGCTCTCCGGGGCTTCGATGAAATGGAAACGACCGTTGCCGTAGTCCGGTACGCACCCTTTAATGCAGTTTCGCTGCTTGTTGGCGGCCAGACCGGTCGGGGCGGAATCCTCATCCAGTGTTCGTTAGAAGAAGCCACCGAATTGCAATTGGGGATGCGTGGTATTACCGCTTATGCTGAAACTATTTCGGTTTATGGTACCGAAAATGTATTTGTTGATGGCGATGACACTCCGTGGTCGAAATCTTTCTTGGCTTCGGCGTATGCTTCGCGGGGGTTGAAAATGCGGTTTACCTCAGGCACTGGCTCAGAAGTACAAATGGGTTATGCTGAAGGCAAATCGATGCTGTATCTGGAAGTGCGCTGTGTCATGATTGCCAGAGGGGCTGGGGTTCAAGGACTGCAGAATGGGTCGGTAAGTTGTATTGGGGTACCGGCAGCGGTACCGTCCGGTATTCGCGCCGTATTGGCGGAAAATCTCTGTACTTCGATGCTGGATTTGGAAGTCGCCTCCAGTAATGATCAGACCTTCACTCATTCGGACATTCGCCGGACGGCCCGGACGTTGATGGAAATGCTGCCGGGGACTGACTTTATTACTTCGGGCTATAGTGCCAGCCCTAACTATGATAATATGTTCGCGGGTTCTAACTGGGATGTGGAGGATTACGACGACTGGAATATTATTCAGCGTGACTTGATGGTCGACGGTGGTCTGCGCCCGGTAGCTGAAGAAGAAGTTACCGCGATTCGGAATAAAGCGGGGCGGGCTTTGCAAGCTGTATTCAAAGAATTAGGGTTCCCGGCAATTACTGATGCTGAAGTTGAAGCTGCTACATATGCTCATGGCAGTAAGGATATGCCGACCCGTAATGTTGTTGAAGACCTTAAAGCGGCTCAGGAAATGATGAAACGGGGTATTACCGGTCTGGATATTGTTAAAGCGTTGGCCAATACAGGGTTCGATGATCTGGCCAGTCATGTGCTGAATCTTTTGAAACAGCGGATTTCCGGTGACTATCTTCATACTTCGGCGATCTTAGATAAAGACTTTAATGTTATCAGCGCCGTTAATAATCGCAATGATTATCGCGGACCGGGAACCGGCTACCGTATCAGTCCTGAACGGTGGAATGAAATTAAAAATATCAGTCAGGCCATAAAACCGTCTGATTTCGATGAATAAGGCGGAAAGGGTGTGAAGTGATGCAAATAAATGAGGAAATGATCCGGGAAATTGTTACTCAAGTGCTGCAGGGAGTTGATCTTCCGCAGCAAGCTAAACCGGCGGTGGTTGGCGGCAGGTCAATGACACTGGTGGAAAAAGGCGAAGCGAAACCTGGGACGCAAGCCGACGAAGTTGTTATCGCCGTCACCCCGGCGTTTGGAAAATTCCAGCACAAAACAATAGTTAATATTCCTCTTAGCGATGTACTCAGAGAACTTATTGCCGGAATTGAAGAACAGGGGCTTAGGGCTAGAATTGTAAGAATATTGCGGACTTCAGATGTGGCGTTTGCGGCCCATGATGCGACGAGATTAAGCGGCTCGGGGATTGCTATCGGCATACTTTCCCGCGGTACTACGGTTATTCATCAAAAAGATTTGCCGCCGTTAAGTAATCTGGAGCTGTTCTCGCAATCGCCACTCATTGATTTACCAACCTTCCGGGCCATTGGCTCTAATGCTGCCCGGTATGCCAAAGGTGAATCGCCGACTCCGGTGCCAACCCGCAATGATCAGATGGCCCGGCCCAAATATCAGGCGAAAGCCGCGGTATTGCATATTAAAGAAACCGAGCATGTTGTACCGGGGGCTAAACCGATAGAACTTGAAGTTCAGTTTCAATAGGCGGAGGTGAGTAATATGGTTGAACAAAAGACGGTGGAAGATATTGTTAGACAAGTGCTGAAAAATATCTATAAAGAACAAGGTGCGGCTCACGTGGTTAGTGCACCGAGTGCGGTTAATGCGCCTTGCGGTGATAAATTGGTGCCGGAGCGGGACTATCCGTTAGCTACTAAACGGCCTGATCTGGTAAAAACTCCTACCGGTAAAAGCCTGAACGATATTTCCCTGGATAAAGTATTGCGTTCGGAAATCGGTCCGGATGATCTTAGAATTACGCCGCAAACCCTGCGGCTGCAGGCAGAAATTGCTGAAGGCGTGGGCCGTGTCCAGCTTGCCCAAAACCTTAGGCGGGCGGCTGAATTAACGGCCATTCCTGATAATCGCATTTTGGAAATTTATAATGCGATGCGGCCCTACC
This sequence comes from Bacillota bacterium, assembly GCA_017889625.1. Classification (GTDB taxonomy): domain Bacteria; phylum Bacillota; class Negativicutes; order Sporomusales; family CTSoil-080; genus CTSoil-081. Next base: position 18,221 of record JAGGAD010000002.1, read on the forward strand.
GATCCTCCAAGCAAGAACTGCTGGACATTGCCGAAGAAATGGAAACGAAATATAGTGCCAAGATTAATGCTGCGTTGGTCAGAGAGTCGGCCGAAGTCTATGAGCGGCGCAATCGACTTAGGGCAGAATAGGGTGAGCTTTCATGACAATTATTGCCGGAATCGATATCGGCAATTCCACTTCTGAAGTTTGCCTCGCCAAATTCGGCGGTCAGGCCGGAGTGGAGTTTCTGACCAGCGGCATTGCCAAGACGACCGGAATAAAAGGAACGGTAGCCAATCTAGCAGGGGTTGTCCTGGCGCTGAACGCGGCAATGGATAAGGCTGGACTAAGTACCAGCGATCTGGATGAGATACGTCTAAATGAGGCCACTCCGGTGATTGGCGATATCGCGATGGAGACTATTACCGAGACAATTATCACTGAATCGACGATGATTGGGCACAATCCCGCTACTCCTGGCGGGATTGGCCTGGGGGTCGGTGTAACCCGAACTATTGAGGCTTTGGCATCAACCGAGGCTAATGAACAAATCGTCTGTATTATTCCGCAGGGAGTGGACTATGAAGCTGCGGCCCAGACCATAAATGTCGCCGCAGCCAGGGGTGTTGGAATTCAAGGGGCGATTGTCAAACAAGATGACGCGGTACTTATTGCCAACCGCTTGTCAAGAAAAATCCCGGTGGTGGATGAAGTTACACTAATTGATAAAGTACCGCTGGGGATGATGGCGGCGGTAGAAGTAGCTGAGCCAGGGCAGACCATTAAGACTTTATCGAATCCTTATGGGATTGCGACGGTTTTCGGTCTGACACCGGAGGAAACAAAATTGGTTGTTCCGGTAGCCAGGGCACTGATCGGCAACCGCTCGGCGGTAGTTGTCAGAACGCCGGCGGGAGATGTTAAAGCCAGGACTATTCCGGCCGGGGTGTTAACAGTGTTTGGTGAGCGAACCAAAGCTGATATTGACGTCGATGCCGGAGCGACAAAGATTATGGAAGTGGTTGAGCGCGTTCAAGCTATTGAAGATGTTCAGGGGGAGGCTGGAACTAATGTCGGCGGCATGCTGGAGCGAGTTCGTCAAGTGATGGGTGAGCTTACCGGGCAGGCGCTGAGTGAAATGAAAATCCAAGACATCCTGAGTGTCGATACGTTTATTCCCCAAAAAGTGCGGGGCGGTTTGGCGGAGGAATTTGCGTTGGAAAATGCGGTGGCATTAGCAGCGATGGTAAAAACCAGCCGTCTGCCGATGCAGCAAATCGCCGATCAGTTGGAAAAACGGCTGGGGGTAAAGGTTACTATTGCCGGGGTCGAAGCTAATATGGCGATACAGGGGGCGCTGACAACGCCGGGGACGGCAAAACCGTTGGCGATTCTCGATATGGGCGGCGGCTCAACTGATGCCGCGATTATTACCAGAGATGAACGGATTTTGGCGATTCATCTGGCTGGGGCCGGTGATATGGTCACCATGCTGATTAATTCGGAACTCGGATTGAATGATTTTGACCTAGCCGAAGATATCAAAAAGTATTCATTGGCGAAAGTTGAAAGTCTGTATCACATAAGATTAGAAGACGGCACCGTCCGATTTTATGAACAGCATTTACCGCCGGAAGTATTTGCGAGAGTAGTTATCTTAAAGGATGGCTATTTAGTGCCAATTCCCAGTGATCACCCATTAGAAAGAATCCGCTATGTCCGCCGGGAAGCAAAAAAACGGGTCTTTGTCACCAACGCTCTGCGGGCGCTGGCGAGGGTGGCCCCTACCGGCAATATCCGCCACATTGATTTTGTGGTATTAGTGGGCGGTTCGGCCCTGGACTTTGAAATACCGGAAATGGTTACTGATGCACTGGCTGAATATGGTATTGTCTGTGGGGGCGGCAATATTCGTGGGGTGGAAGGGCCCCGTAATGCGGTAGCTACCGGTTTAGTGCTATCCTACCCCAAGCCGGAAGCTGGTGGGGGATGATGCGGGAAAGTACGCCGGATAAGCCGAGTATTTCTATATATGTCAAGTCTCATGCCGGACAGCAGGAAAAAATCCGTGAGATTCAAGCCGGGCTGGAAGAAGAGGGAGTTCCCAGTTCGGTTAAGACGGGGGAAGACGATGCCGTTACCCTGTCCTACCGTGGCGCGATAGAATCGCAGCTTGAAGTGGGAATCGGACTTGATGCTGCTGTTATGAGTGTGCATTTTCGGAAGCTGCCTAGTGATAACCCGCTATTTTTGTCGAGGGACAAGGATAATCCGGCGGCTTGGCGTTATCTAGGTTATAACGCCGCCCGCTTGGTTAAGGGCATACCGTTTAAACCGTTGCCGGAACAATCGACAACTGGCGGGAATAGTGAACTGAAGCAATTGATTACCAATATTGTTCATAACATAATTTCGCAAAAATTATAGGGCCATGGGAGGTGAAAACATGGTCAAAAATGCGCTGGGATTAATTGAAACGATAGGAATGGTGGCGGCGGTAGAAGCGGCTGATGCGGCAGTTAAGGCGGCTAATATTGAGCTTGTCGGTTACGAATTAACCCGAGGCGGCGGCATGGTCACGATCAAACTGCTGGGGAATGTAGGAGCGGTCAAGGCGGCGGTAGAGGCGGGGTCGATTGCTGCAAAAAAGGTCGGTACGGTGTGGGCTACCCATGTTATTCCCCGGCCGCACCAGGAAATAGCCGGGATGATAGCCAGTGAAGAAACGGTGGGCTCTAACCATGAGCCGCCGGATACGGGGGCGGTAAAGTCCGAAGTGCTGACCAAGGCTGAGACAATAAAATCGGAACCGGCAGCGACTATAGTTGGCGGTGCCGCGGATGAACTGGCTGAGGAAGTAAAAACGTCTCCGATTGATGCGGCGCCAGACAGCAAAAAGGAAAGCTTTGTTCTGTTTGAGCCGGTCAGCCCGGTTAGTGAGAAAAAGAATGTTGAGGTTTGCAACCTTTGTGGTGATCCTGCGTGTCCTCGCAAAAAGGGAGATCCGCGGGCCAATTGTCTGCATTATGAAAAAAACAATAAACAGGAGGATGAATGAGCATGCGCGGAGAGGCTTTGGGAATGGTTGAAACCAAAGGGTTAGTTGGCGCGATTGAAGCGGCTGATGCCATGGTAAAGGCGGCAAATGTAATTTTGATCGGTTACGAAAAAATTGGTTCAGGCTTGGTTACGGTAATGGTCCGGGGCGATGTTGGCGCGGTAAAAGCAGCGACCGACAGTGGTGCGGCGGCAGCGGGAAAAGTCGGTGAATTGGTATCAATTCATGTTATCCCCCGGCCGCACATGGATATCGAAAAAATATTGCCGAAATTGCCTGAAGGCTAAGTGGTATGGTGGATAAGGGGGCAATGAAATGAACCCCGAATTGATTGAATTGGTCGCCGCCTGTATTGTAAAAGGCTTGACTGATAACCCTGATTTGGAGATAAAACCGGGGGTGCCGGTAGGTATCTCCAATCGCCATATTCATCTTTCGGCCCAGGCGGCGGCGGTGTTGTTTGGCGACGGCTATAATTTGACCAAGGTAAAAGCTTTGACTCAGATTGGTGAATTTTCAGCGGCTGAAACCGTGACCCTGGTTGGGCCTAAAGGAGTAATCCAGGGCGTGCGCGTCCTGGGGCCGCTTCGCAACTTTAGTCAGGTGGAAATTTCGCGTACTGACAGTTTTACCTTAGGCATAAAACCGCCGATCCGGGATTCGGGAAATATTGCTGGTTCGGCAGGGCTTACTGTGGTCGGGCCGGTTGGGGCGCTAACTTTAAAAGAAGGAGTCATTATTGCTGCCCGGCATATTCATATGAGCGAAGCGGAGGCCGGAGTCTTCGGTCTTTGCGATGGCAACCGTGTGTCCGTATTCACGGTCGGTCCAAGGTCCGAGGTGCTGAATAATGTGCTGGTACGGGTAGGCCCTAAATATCGGCTGGAATTTCATATCGATACTGACGAGGCTAATGCCGCTGAACTGAATAACGGTGACCTTGTTGGTGTGGTGTCTGGTTAGGGGGTGAAATTTTGCTGCAGGAAAGTATGATAGAACTTATTACCAAGGAAGTTTTGCGGCAATTGAACCAAATAAAATCAGCAGATAGTGACCAGGCGCGTCCTAATGTTTTAGCGTTGTTCACTGGCGGAACCATTGGTTTAGAACCTGCTTTAACCGCGCTGACGGAAATTCGAAATTTTCCGGCAGAAATAACCGTGGTCTTATCGGCAGCTGCCGAAAAGGTCATCGGGGTTAAGCGGATTCAAGAGTATCTTGGTAAGTCGGTAGTGATTGTCACTTCCTGCGACCCGTATCCGGGGAAATTGCTGAGAACAGCTGATGTAATCACCATGCCGGTAATGACCCAAAATACTGCGGCCAAACTGGCTGGGACAATTTCCGATACGATGCTTACTACATTAATATTGCAGGGGCTATTAATGGGCAAACCGGTGATAATTGCGAAGAATGCTGCAAATCCCAAGGACAACTGGCGGATTAGAGCTGGAATGGGGCAGGCTTCGCCAGGCTTGTCTCAGGCCATCGAAGAGAATTTGCGAAAAATTGAGAGGTATGGGGCCAGAGTAGTTGATGTGCGGTTGCTCGCGGTAGAAATAAGCAGAAATCTGGGCCAGACTAAAAATCAGCCGGTTGCAGACGCGAAAGCACTAGCCAAGATACTTATTGATGCTGCGGCAATCAAAACGGCATATGCCGCTGGCGAAAAGACCCTTCATATTTGCCCAGGAACCTTGATTACGCCACTGGCGGTTGATGCGGCCCGAGAATTTGCCATTGAACTTATTTGGGAACAGGCTGGTCGTTACTAATGGCGAGGAGAGGATACTATGTGGGTAGGAAAAATCATCGGTACCTTAGTGGCCACACCGAAAGACGATAGTCTTACGGGTAGTAAATTGTTGATTGTTCAGCCGCTCGACGTTGATTATAAAAAAATCCGGACGCCGATTGTTGCTATTGATGTTATTGGCGCAGGCACCGGGGAAACCGTGCTCGTAGTGGAAGGAAGCTCAGCCCGTCATGCTTATGGCAAACCTAGTTCGGCGGTTGATGCGGCTATCGTCGGGATAATTGATACTATTGAAGTAGATCATAGTTTGATTGCTGAGGAGTAGAAGTCCATGAATGTATATACCAAGACTGGAGATAAAGGGGAAACCAGTCTTTACTCTAAACAACGGATAGCCAAAGAGCATATTCGGGTTGAAGCCTATGGGACGGTGGACGAAGCCAATACGGCTATGGGGCTGGCGCGAGCGCTCCTGGTTAACCGAACTTGGGCGGATATGCTGACCGGTATTCAGCGGCAAATAGTTGTTTTGAATACTGAACTGGCGACTGATGGAGAATTTCCCGTCAACCAGCCGCGCCTAACCGCTGAAAATGTGACGGAATTGGAAAGTAGCATCGACAGTCTGGAACAACAGCGGATTCCCCAATGCTACTTTATTACGCCAGGCGAATGTCTGGCCAGCGCGGCTTTGGATTTGGCTCGGACGATGGTACGGCGGGCCGAACGCTGCACCGTAAAACTTAGCCGGAGCGAACCGGTATCCGAGACGGTGTTGATTTTTCTTAATCGTCTGTCTGATTTGCTATTTGTGATGGCCCGCTGTGTGGAACAGGAAGAACTGGTAAAGGTAGTTACCAACCAGGTGCAAGCGGTGTTAAAGTCCCAGGATAATCTGGTGGTTAAAGCCGGAACCTTGTTGGATAAAGCGAAACTAGCCGTCGCGGTGGCCCAAGCCAAGGCGAAAGAAATAGGTGTGCCGATGGTTGTAGCCATAGTTGACCAGGGAGGCAACCTGGTAGCTGAAGAACGCATGGATGGAGCACTTTTAGCCAGCCTTTCGCTGGCGCTTGACAAAGCTTACACCGCGGCGGCGCTTAGAATGTCTACCGAAGAAGCGGCTGTTTTGGCTCAGCCCGGTAAGCCCTTATATGGTCTCCCTAGTACTGGGGGCGGGCGAATGGTGGTGTTTGGCGGCGGTGTACCGCTGACGGAGGGCGGAGTGGTCGTCGGCGGACTGGGGGTTAGCGGTGGCTCGGTGGACGAAGATGTTCTTGTTGCCAGCGCTGGTTTAGCAGCGTGGCGACAAGATTTGCCATAGGAGGATTTTAGTATGGATATTAATTTGATCTCAGAAGTTACAGCGCAAGTTTTGGCTAAACTTCAGGAACAGGACCGGAGCCGGGAGGAATTGGGAATTTTTGCGTCAATGGAAGATGCTATTTTAGCGGCTCGGCAGTCATACCGGCAATTAAAAACATTATCACTTGAAAAACGGGAAGCGCTGATTCAGGCCATCCGGGCGGCGGCAGAAGCCAATGCGATGCTGCTCGCAGAAATGGCGGTTGAGGAAACCGGCATGGGCCGGGTTGCGGATAAAAATATAAAAAATATTTTGGCGGCGCGAAAGACTCCGGGAACTGAAGATCTCAAGCTTGAAGCATGGTCAGGTGATCATGGCTTGTCTATTGTTGAACGAGGCCCGTTCGGGGTAATCGGGGCAATTACCCCGACGACCAACCCATCTGAGACGCTGATCAATAATAGTATCGGGATGATTGCCGCCGGAAATTCGGTGGTATTCAGCCCCCACCCGACCGCGACTAATACTTCCCGTAAAACTATTGAGCTATTAAATACGGCGATAATTAAGGCTGGCGGCCCGGCTAATTTATTGACGGCGGTTGCTGAACCGTCGATTGATGCGGCTGGGGTGATGATGAAGCATCCGTTGGTAAATATGCTGGTAGCGACCGGCGGCCCCGGGGTAGTCCGCGCGGTGTTGTCGTCAGGTAAAAAAGCCATCGGGGCCGGAGCTGGTAATCCTCCGGCGGTTGTTGACCAGACGGCGGATATAGCTAAAGCGGCCAAAGATATTGTTGATGGTTGTTCGTTTGATAATAACCTGCCTTGTATTGCTGAAAAAGAAGTTATTGCGGTGGGGTGTATTGCTGACGAATTAATGAGCTATATGCGCAAAGCCGGGGCATATCAGCTTAGTCGCCAGCAAGTAAATGACCTGATGAAAATTATCCTCACGGAAAAAGAAGACGAAAAGTCCGACGGATGTACGGAAAAGCCGAAGAAGAGTTATGCGGTAAACAAAAAATTCATCGGTAAAGACGCCGGATATATTCTAAACAAAATCGGCGTTGCTGCTCTGGACCAAGTCAAGGTTCTGCTGTGCGAAACCGAAGCCGATCATCCGTTTGTATTGGAAGAATTAATGATGCCAGTATTGCCGTTGGTGCAAGTCAAAGATGTCGATGCGGCAATTGAACTAGCGGTAAAAGTCGAGCATGGCAATCGTCATACCGCGATTATGCACTCTAAGAACGTTGATAATATGACTCGTTTAGCCCGGGCAATCGAAACAACCATTTTTGTAAAAAACGGCCCATCGTATGCCGGAATTGGGGTGGGGGGTGAAGGGTTTACAACCTTTACTATTGCCGGGCCAACCGGTGAAGGACTGACTTCGGCCCGGAGTTTTGCCCGCCAGCGACGTTGCGTTCTTGTTGATGGGTTTTCTATTGTGTAATCATGCGCCAGGCTAATGCTTTTGATAGTAAATAGGCGGAGAAGGTGAAAAGCATGCGGCACGATATTATCCAAGCGGTACGAGACGCCGGAGTAGTAGGTGCCGGGGGAGCAGGGTTTCCTACTCATATAAAAATCAATGCCCAGGCCGATACCGTAATCGCCAACGGCGCGGAATGTGAACCCCTCCTCCGGGCGCATCAGCTGCTTATGGCGGCTGAAAGTGAAAAAATTGTTATTGGGTTAAAGACGGTTATGGTCGCGACTGGTGCCCAGCGCGGGGTTATTGCCTTGAAGAAAAAATACGGTGCGGCAGTTGCGGCGCTGGAAACGGCAATCGCTAAAGGTGCGAATAAAAAAATAGAATTGTTCTTTTTACCGGATTTTTATCCAGCCGGTGATGAACAAGTTGTTGTACATGAAGTGACTGGGCGAATTGTTCCGGAAGGCGGTATTCCGCTTGAGATTGGAGCCGTTGTCGCTAACGTTGAAACTTTGCTCAATATCGCCAACGCTCTGGCCGGTAAAACGGTATTGAGCAAATATATTACTGTGACTGGAGCAGTAACTAGTCCGGTTACGTTGGAAGTGCCTGTCGGAACAACGGTCCAAGAACTTATTAAGTTAGCTGGCGGTGCTGTAATTAGTGATTTTGCCATTGTCGACGGCGGTCCGATGATGGGAAAATTGATTGATTCTAAAGCTGTGGTCACTAAAACTACGGGCGGTCTGATTGTGCTGCCTAAAGATCACCCGGTCATTTTGGGAAAAACCGTGCCCTGGTCAGCCATTGCGAACCGGGCTAAAGCGGTTTGCTGCAACTGCCGGGCCTGCACGGATGCTTGTCCACGGTATCTTTTGGGCCATAGTCTAGAACCGCATCGGATTATGCAGGTATTAGGAGCCGGACTACAAGATTCGACGGCGGTTACCCGGGCGTTCCTGTGCTCGGAGTGCGGTGCTTGCGAAGTTTATGGCTGTACGATGGGGTTGTCGCCGCGGCGGGTTAATGCCGAATATAAGCGGTTATTAGCAAAAGCTGGGGTTAAAAGCCCCCACCACGCCGCAAGCTTGGAGCCGCGACCAGAACGGGAATATCGCCGGATTCCCACGAAACGTCTCGTCAGCCGGTTGGGGCTAGCACCTTATGATGTACCGGCCCCGTTTAGCCGGCAACAATACCTGCCCGATACTGTATGTTTGCCGCTTTCTCAGCATGTTGGCGTGCCGTCCCGTCCTGTGGTCAAAGTCGGCGATTTTGTCAAAGTCGGTGATTTGGTGGCGGCTATTCCCGAAGAGGCAAAGGTAGGGGCTAATCTGCACGCCAGCATCACTGGGGAGATTGTTGTCGTCGATGGTTATATCGGCATCAAAGCTAATAATGAAGCAGGGGGGAGCGCAAGATGAAAGCAGCGATCGGATTATTAGAATTAAAAAATGTAGTTAAGGGGATTCAGGTTGCCGATAGCATGCTAAAGGCAGCTAATGTTGAATTGATCTTTGCCCAGCCCCTCTGTCCAGGAAAGTATGTCGTTATGGTTTCCGGGGATGTTGGGGCGGTGCAGAGTGCCGTAAGGACCGGAAAAAGCATCGGCCAAGAGGCGGTTGTTGATGAGTTTGTTTTGCCGAATATTCATCCCAATGTGTTTCCGGCCATATCCGGCTGTAGCGAAATAAAAACTCTAAACGCATTAGGGGTGATTGAAAGTTACTCTGTTGCATCGGCCATTATTGCCGCAGATGCTGCCGTAAAAGCTGCGGCGGTACAACTCATCGAAGTACGGTTAGCACGAGGCATGGGTGGAAAGTCGGTGGTGTTGTTGACCGGCGATGTGGGGGCGGTGACCGCGGCGATCAGGACGGGTAGCGAGGTAATCAAGGACAGTGGTTTTCTTGTTGACCAAATTGTTATTGCTGCGCCGCATAAAAATTTGCGGGCGGCCATAATGTAGGTAATGGAAGATAGGACTCACGAATAAGAGGAGGAAGAAAGATGTCAAATCTGTTAGGTGAGTTTCTAGGAACAGCGGTTCTAATGCTTCTGGGTTGCGGGGTTTGTGCCAATGTTACGTTAAACAAATCAAAAGCGCAAGGCGGCGGCTGGATGGTTGTAGTCACCGGATGGGCCTTTGGTGTTACAATGGGGATATTTACAGCGGTGGCGTTAGGGGCCCCGAATGCCGACCTTAATCCGGCAGTTACTTTGGCCAGGACGTTGGCGGGATTGTATACCGTACCTCAAGCTATTGCGACAATGGTTGTACAACTTATTGGGGGGATTGTCGGTGCGGCTCTTGTTTGGCTGGCTTTTCTACCGCACTGGGAAGTTACGGAAGATAAAATGTCTAAATTATGTATCTTTTGCACCATGCCGGCAATACGGAATACGACTTCGAATTTAATTTGTGAAATTATTGCAACGACAATGTTGATGGTAGCGTTCTTCATGTTAGGGGCTAAACTGGTTGGGACTATTCCGGCGGGGATAGGTCAGTACATTGGCGGGGTTGTAGTGTGGTCGCTTGGTCTAAGTTTAGGCGGGCCGACTGGTTACGCCATTAACCCGGCCCGGGACTTAGGGCCGCGTATAGCTCATGCCATCCTGCCGATCGCCGGGAAGGGTGATTCCGGCTGGAGTTATGCCTGGATTCCGATAGTCGGACCGTTTATCGGTGGCATATTGGCTTTTTTACTGGCCAGAGGATGCGGCATAGCTTGATACAGCTGTGAACATTATTTATGAAATTATCGCGGCCCTGCAATTTTTAACCCGTCTCAACATTTCTCAACGCCTGGTACTTCCCGAAACACTTGGCCGAAGCGTTCGTCACTTCCCCCTGGTTGGCGCAGTTATTGGTCTAGTATTGGCAGTTGTTGCCCAAATACCCGCTGAATATATTCCGGTCCGGGTACTGGCCGTGGTCTTGCTTGGGCTGGAGCTTGTTGTGACCGGCGGGATGCATATTGATGGACTAATGGATACCTTTGATGGAATTTTTTCCGGACGTTCGCGGGAACGAATGCTGGAAATTATGAAGGACAGCCGGGTCGGGGCCTATGGCGTGATGGGATTTGGTCTGTTCATACTGCTAAAATGGTCGCTGTTAACCGAAATATTGCCCAGCCCAAGTTTTACGGGGTTGTTTGTCATGCCGGTTTTGGGCAGGTTGGGGATAGTGATAGCCATTACCGGCTTTCCCTACGGGCGCGAGTCGGGACTCGGAAAGGTGTTTTCCCAACATGCCGGACGAGGGGCTCTTTATGCAGCGATAATTTGGACGCTAATATTTACACTACCGTTTGGCAAAATAGCGGTTTTTTGTCTTATTATCGCGGTGGGCTTTGCGATTCTGTTCGCCAGGTATGTGTGCAAAGTATTGGGTGGACTCACCGGTGATGTATACGGCGCGGTTTTGGAACTCACCGAAGTAGTTGCGTTGCTTACCTTTATGTTATTCCATGGGTGCCGGGGTGTATTATAGTCAGTTGGGATTATAATAGAAACGAGTGGGCAAAATGACAAAAGTATTTTTAGTGCGCCATGGTCAAACCGTGTGGAATAAAGAACAACGTTATCAAGGGCATAGCGATACTGCCCTCAGTGAAGAAGGGCTGAAACAGGCCGAACTGACTGCGGTGCGGCTGGATAGAGAAAATTTGGCGGCGGTATATGCCAGCGATTTGAGCCGGGCGGCAGTTACTGCTGAAATCATTGCCCGACATCATAAAGAGACTGCAGTAGTAGTTAAAGTGCCGGAGTTGCGCGAAATAAACTTTGGTCAGTGGGAAGGGCTTACCTATGAACAAATAAATCAACGCTGGCCAGGCAAACTAGAACGCTTGTACCGGGCGGAAGAAGATGATGTTCCTGGCGGAGAGTCTTTTCATGGTCTCCAAACCCGTGCCGTTCGGGCGATTGAACGTCTAGTTAACCGCCATCAGGGCCAAACCATTGCCATCGTTTCCCATGGTGGAACAATCCGCACGATTATTGCTGCGGCTATGGGCCTTAACTTGAAGCGGTTGTGGAACATCCGTCAGGATAATACCGCCGTTAATATAATCGAGTATTACCCTGGCATGGCTGTAGTCGGTCTAGTTAACGACATCCACCACCTCCGGCGGTAGACGCCAGCTGTTGTTCTTCTAATAGTGTATTGTATGGGGTTAGTATTTTCGTTACTTGTAGCTGAGGATAATACCCATTTAGTAAGGTCGTATGTTTGATAAAAAGTATCAAGTATGTTACTATATATCAAGTTAAATATTTTTGGGGAGCTTGTTTGGCAGGCTGAGAGGAAGTAGTTAGACTTCGACCCATATACCTGATTTGGATAATGCCAACGTAGGAAGGATATTTGTGCTATTATTTTTAAGTACAAATGGGATATGCCGTTGTTGGTGTATCCCATTTTTGTTGTGTGTGATAAATTGCTTCGAATTTAAGTTCTGAGAAGATGGAGGGGGAGCGCCCTGCATCTTATTGCAAATAAAAACTAAATAGCGAGGGAGCTCGTGTTTCGAGATGAGAGGAAGCTTTGCAGCTTCGACCGACTTTGTGTGGTATATGCCATACAGCGGGCTATTTAGTTATACGAGAAGATACCTTGATAACAACGTTTGTCTGCCTGTATGACATAATTACGGTACAGGATTTAAGTGCTTTTGTACTTAAAAATAAATTGTGGTTAGCGAGGTATTTTTTATGCAAAGAAAAACTGGTCTTTTAAAAATGGTTATGTTATCAATGTTGATTGCCCTAGGAGTGGTAATTTCGCCACTTCTTCGGATCGAAGGTATGTGTCCGATGGCTCATTTGATTAATATCGTATGTTCTGTTTTATTGGGGCCGTGGTATTCATTGCTTTGTGCAACGTTGATTGGTATGCTCAGAATGATGCTTATGGGGATTCCGCCGTTAGCACTTACAGGTGCGGTTTTTGGGGCAATGCTGTCAGGTGTTTTTTACAGAGCGTCTAAAGGAAAACTGATTTGTGCGGTTTTCGGTGAGATTTTTGGAACCGGTGTCATCGGAGCAATTGTTTCGTATCCGGTTATGACGTTTGTCTGGGGAAAACAAGGGCTAACCTGGATGTTTTATGTACCACTATTTATTTGTGGAACGCTTATCGGTGGGACAATTGCTTACATTTTTCTAAAATCGTTAAGAAAAACGGGCATTTTGGCGAATTTTCAAAGAAGATTAGGAGCAAAAGTTTATGACAACTCAAACCATTAATATCTCAGAAATATTGGAGATAAGACACAAGGTTAAGGTAGCAAATCCGCTGATTCATTGCATAACCAATCCTATTTCAATCAATGACTGTGCAAATGTTGTGCTTGCTGTTGGGGCAAAACCGATTATGGCTGAGCATCCGGCCGAGGTGTCTGAAATCACAGCCCTTTCACAAGTTTTAGCGGTAAATATTGGGAATATAACGGATGTACGGATGCAATCCATGCTGATTTCCGGTAAAATAGCCGATAAAAAAGGTTTGCCTTCGATTATCGATCTTGTGGGAGTTGGCTGTAGTACACTTCGGCTTGCGTTTGCTAAAAAGTTTATCTCGAAATGCCATCCTAGTGTTATTAAAGGTAACATGTCGGAATTAAAAGCTATTTGTGGATGTGAAGGTAAGGCCAAAGGGATTGATGTCGGCGAACATGATGCTGTTACGAATAATAATTTGCATGATAGTATATCGATGCTGAATTCGCTTGCTGTTAAAACCGGCGCTGTTGTTGTGGCAACGGGAGTAACGGATATTATAACTGACGGAACGACGATATACCTTGTTGAAAATGGCTGTCAAATGCTTCCTTTAATAACCGGTACAGGCTGCATGCTTAATGCCCTTGTTGCAAGCTTTATCTCAACTGAGAATATTATTGGTGGAACAGTTTTGGCGGTGGCTGTTATGGGAATCAGTGGTGAACTTTCCCAGCGAGTTAAAGGTACCGGAAGTTTTAGAACAGAATTATTAGATTGTATCTTTAATCTGACGGATTATATGATTAAAGAAAAAATACGTTGTACAGTATTGGCTTGAGTGTGTTCTTATTCTTTCTTAAATAAATTGTTTAGGTTGCTTCTTCGGTAGTAGCGTTAGCGATGATATTAGCGTTTACGATAATAAATACGTCTAATATGTCTTTAAGGTCTTGCGGTAATAGTATGTCATGACGGATGCCGACTCCATTCAAGCTTGCCAGGAGCGCGGCGTGAAACTGGGAGGTTAATAATACAGATGGATTAGGAGAAATTATTGTGCTAAGGTTTGTGTATAAAAAAACTTCAAGTTGATCGTCAATATCTTTTTTTATGTTAATGTCGATCGCCTTAATTTCCAGGTTTTTTATAAGAGAATCCTCATTCATATAGCCTAACCTCGCTAGAATCAGTGATAGTTATTATATGATGCTAAATTATACGGGTGTTCTTGACTTGAAAAATTTTGCGCTTTTTGTTCTTGGACTGAGACTGGGAATTTGAATAATGATAGAAAGACTAACTATATAAATATGGCAAAATATTATAGTGATAATTAGAAATAAGATTTATAATTCAACTAGACAAAGAGAATATGGCTTTTACATTTATATAAATAACTTATCAGATGCTGTAAGCGTATCTGGCAGTTAGATAGATCCTTTCGGGCTAAAAAGACAGTATTTGGAGAGAATAGTGTTTGGGTGAGGTGAAATGGAGTTGTGTACTCAAACACGAATCTATAAGATTAGGTATATTTTTTTTGCTGTTAGCTTAGCATTAGTATGTAGATTATTTTATTTACAGCTTGTTGAAGGGTCTAAGTTAGCTGTTCAGGGGCTTAGCAGCCGGGTGCAGGAAGTGGCGGTTGAGGTTTCGCGTGGTGATATTGTGGATTCCCGGGGGATATTGCTGACTAATGCTACGGTTCAATATAGTGTTGCGGTTTTTCCGGATCAAGTGGTGAGCGTGGCTAACGCGGCGGCTGTGTTAGCTGAATTTACTGGGCAAGAGGCGAGTAATGTTGCGGCTGCGATTAAAGCTAACCCCCATCCATTCAAATTAATGTGCAGTATGGATGTTGTTAGCGCGAATCGGTTGAACCAGTTAGCGATACCTGGGGTAGTGGCGGTAGCGGAACGGGTGCGCTATAGTTATCCGGCCTTAGGCGCGCATGTTATTGGATATATTAATAGTGCTGATAACCAGGGCGTTAGTGGGTTGGAAGGGCGTTATGATGAGTTTCTCCGAGTAAAACAGACTACTTATTTGGCGGCGTTAGTCGATGCCGGACAACAAATTATTCCGGGGTTAGGGTATAAGCGGCTGGAATATGCTGATGATACGATTACTACTAATATTGGGGTAACATTGGATGTTAATATAGAAAAGGTCGTAGAAGATGTTTTGGATAAAAGTGCGGTCAACGGGGCGGTAGTAGTGCTTCGTCCTGCGACCGGTGAAGTGCTGGCGATGGCTTCACGTCCAAATTTTAATCCTAATCTAATTAGTGCCTATTTGGGTAAGGAACGTGCACCGTTGGTTAATCGGGCGATTGCGGCTTATCAGCCGGGGTCGGTTTTTAAATTGGTATTGGCGGCGGCGGCATTAGAAGAGAAATTAGTAGAACCAAATGACATTTTTTATGATCCAGGGTATATTGATGTAGAAGGACACCGGTTTAAAGGCTGGGATTTTGCAACCGGTGGAAATGGAAATATTACTTTTCAACAGGCACTGGCTTATTCAAGTAATCCGGCGTGTATTCAGGTTGGGCTTAGAGTTGGCGGCGAACGGTTATTGAAGTATGCCAGCTTGCTGGGATTTGGCCAAAAGACCGGCATTGAGCTGGATGGTGAGGCTGCGGGTAATTTGCCGTCCCCGGAGAATATCTTCCCAGGGGATCTGGCTAATTTGTCGATTGGGCAGGGAGCGCTTGAGGCTACGCCGCTCCAGATAGCCAGTTTGGTTTCGGTTATCGTGAATAATGGAATCAAGGTTGAGCCATATTTGGTTAATCGGCTTATTTCTCCGGATGGGAAGATTGTTAAACGGTATATGCATAGCAGTGGGAAACGAGTGCTGTCTGCTCAAACTGCTGCAAAAATCCGGGATATGATGGTCATGGTTACGAGGAGTGGTACCGGTCAAGCTGCTTATGTTGAAGGCAGAGGGGCTGCCGGAAAGACGGGTACTGCTGAAACCGGACGGTTTAATGCGGCTGGACAAAGTATTAATCATGCCTGGTTTGCTGGCTATGCCCCGCTTGATAATCCCCAAGTTGTCGTGGTAGTATTTGTAGAAGATGGGATGTCTGGCAGTGAGGTGGCGGCACCTATTTTTCATGATATTGTTAGCAGGATTTTAGTGAACTAAGTAATTCAACAATGGTATAGTATAATTTGGTAGTAATCTATGGGGACAAATATTTGATAACGGAGGGGTTTGGTTTGCAATATCTTGAGTTGGCTAAACTGGCGGTTGATAAAGCGAAACAAATGGGGGCTCATGCGGCGGAGGCCTATGTGCTTGACGCTAAATCACTGCAGATTATAACCTCAAAGGATCAGGTCGAATCGTTAAAATTATCCGAGGATGCCGGGATTGGCATCCGGGTCATTTCTCCGGAAGGAAGAGTTGGGTTTGCTTATTCTACGGAGATTGACGCTAGTCAGCTACAGGCTACAGTCAGTCAGGCTATTAATAATGGGGAAAATACTTTTGCGGATAAGTTTAATGTTTTGCCGTCGAGGGGTGAGATTGATCAACAGTTGGCTGTTGTTGATCCGTCAATTCATGCTACCAAGGTTGAGGATAAAATTGAATTGGCAAAGCAAGTTGAACGTTCAGCTAAGGCCGCCAGTAAGTATGTCAAACGGGCTGAACGGTGTGGCTATGAAGATGCCGAGTATCAGGTAACCTTAGTTAATTCCAATGAATTGGCGGTGCAGTACCGGTCGGGGTATTGCGGTTTATTCGGTTTAGTTCTGGCCGAGGATAATGCTGATATTCAAACCGGGGTTGCTGTTAAATATTCTCGGAAGTTTTGTGACTTGATACCGGAAACAATTGGTCAGGAGGCGGCGGAGAATGCGGCGCAGCTTTTGGGTGCGAAAAATATTGGCACAACTAAAGCGGCGGTTCTATTGAGCCCGTATGTGGCGACCAGTTTCTTTTCAGTGCTTATTCCGGCGTTAAGCGCCGATGCTGTACATAAAGGCCGCTCGCTGTTTAAGGGTAAACTGGAGAATAAGGTAATGTCGCCGCTTATTTCATTAGTTGATGACGGCCTATTGGCCGGGGGGATTTCGACGGCACCAATTGATGGCGAAGGAGTTGCTGCTAAACGCACCGAGCTGATCTCGGAAGGGGTTTTAAAAAGTTATTTGTATAATTCTTATACTGCGGCGAAAGATAATGTGCCTAGTACTGGAAATGGTGTTCGCAGTTCCTTTAAAGGGGTGCCTGAAATAGGGCCAACTAATATGTTTATTGCGGCGGGAACAACCCCTAAAGATAAATTAGTGCAGGAAGTTCAAGATGGATTTTATGTAACTAATGTGATGGGAATGCATACCGCTAATTCGATTACGGGAGATTTTTCTGTTGGTGCGTCCGGGGTTTGGATTAAGAATGGAGCTTTTACCCATGCTGTACGAGGGGTAGCTATTGCCGGAAATCTGATGGAACTTTTAGGCGAAGTGGATGGAGTAGGGAATGATCTTCGCTTCTTTGGATCGAATGGAGCGCCGACGATTCGTTTTAGCCGGATAACAATAAGCGGTTCTTAAGTATCGCTATTCATTATTGCTGCTAGTCAAACCATGGTAATTATGATAGAATAATATGGTTAGAATTTATAAGGCTGTGATACTATGAGTTTGACCACCAAGCAGGTTTTAGTAATCCATGGTCCGAATTTAAATATGCTGGGTCAGCGTGAACCGGAAGTGTATGGTTCGTTGACATTGGATACTATTAATGCTCGGCTGAGAGAAAAGGCTGTTGCGTTAGGAGTAACCATTACAATTGTTCAGACGAATCATGAAGGAGTAATGGTTGAAACCATTCAAAGCGCGTTAGGCCAGTATGACGGTATTGTTATTAATCCGGCGGCTTTTACTCACTATAGTATTGCCGTACGGGATGCTTTGGCTGCTGTTGCACTGCCGGCAATTGAAGTGCATTTATCTAATATTTATTGCCGCGAAGAGTTTCGCCATCATTCGGTTACTGCACCAGTGGTCAACGGACAAATTAGTGGCTTGGGGTATATGGGCTATTTATTGGCTTTGGAGGCCTTAGCTGCGCTTTTTAATGGAGGCAAAAATTAGAGATGGATAATGCGCGTTTAATTAAATTACGTAATTTTCTCGCTGGGAGAAATTTGGACGGCGTTATTATTAGTGGTTCGGAAAATAACTGTTATTTTAGTGGCTTTACTGGTTCGGCTGGAGTTCTTTTGATTTCAGGACAAGCCACTAAATTGATTACCGATTTCCGATATATTGAGCAGGCTAGTCAAGAGGCTCCTGATTTTGAGGTTATCCGCCATGGTAGTAGTATTCACGAAACTATTCAAGCGGAAATTGCTGGATTGGGATTAAAACGGATTGGTTTTGAGGGTAGCTATTTAACTTATGATGAATTCTCTGCGATAAAGGTTAAGGAGTTAGAATTTGTTTCAGTTAAGCTGGATGATCTAAGAATGGTTAAAGACCAAGCAGAAATAGCTAATATCCGTAAGGCTGTAGAAATAACCGATTTGGCGTTTAGCCAAATTTTATCAGTCTTAAAGCCGGGAATGACTGAACGTGAGGCTGCTTTTGAACTGGAATTTTTTATGCGTAAAGCCGGAGCGGAAAAACTGTCTTTTGATACTATCCTGGTGTCAGGGACTAAGTCTGCCCTGCCGCATGGCACGCCTTCTGATAAGGTAATTGAACAGGGCGATTTTGTAACCATGGACTTTGGTGCGCTGTATAACGGCTATCACGCCGATATGACACGGACGATTGTTATGGGTAAGGCATCAGCAAAACAGCGTGAAATATATAAACTTGTGCTTTCGGCGCAATTGGCGGCCACAAAGGCGGTAAAACCGGGGTTACGTGGTAAGGAAGTCGATGCGATTGCCAGAAAGATCATTGCTGATGGCGGCTATGCTGATTATTTTGGTCACGGTTTGGGTCATGGAGTTGGTCTGGCGATTCACGAAGGTCCTAGATTGTCGCCGTTAGGTGAAGTTGTATTGACGCCTGGTATGGTAGTTACGGTGGAACCGGGAATTTATCTGCCTAAATGGGGCGGAGTGCGGATTGAAGATACTGTGGTTGTAACCGCTGACGGCGTTGATATTCTTACTGCCAGCAGCAAAGAATTAATAGAATTAGACTGCTAATTTGGAGGTTTTGCAATGATTTCAAGTAATGATTTTCGTAATGGCGTAACAATTGAGATTGATGGAAATGTTTGGCAGGTGGTTGACTTCCAGCATGTCAAACCGGGTAAAGGGGCGGCATTTGTCCGCACTAAGCTTAAAAATGTTAAATCCGGTGCAGTAGTTGAGCGTACGTTTAATCCAGGTGAGAAACTGCCTAAAGCTCATATCGACCGTCGTGAAATGCAGTATCTGTATGAAGGCGATGATATGTACAACTTCATGGATAATGAGACTTTTGACCAGATCGCTTTGACTGCTGATCAATTAGGTGATGCTATACGATTCTTGAAAGAGAATATGAATATTGGCATTATGATGTTCCAGGGCTCGATTATCGGTTTGGATTTGCCGTATTCGGTTGAGCTTGAAGTTATTGAAACCGATCCTGGTGTCCGTGGCGATACTGCTACCGGCGGCACCAAGCAAGCTAAGCTTGAAACCGGTTATGTTGTAAAAGTACCGCTGTTTATCAACATCGGTGACGTTCTGAAAATTGATACCCGTACCGGGGATTATCTCGAAAGAGCATAATATTAGCAATTAAAGAAGGATGATATTTCTGTTAAAGAAATGTCATCCTTCTTTAATATAGCAAATCAAATGGGATGTAATGACAATGAAAAATGTATTTTTAAATTAGTGCTACCTGTCAGCCCAAAATCTGCAAATGACAGGTATTGTCTCAATTTATTGATAAACGGACAGCTTTTGTGAAGAAAATTTCCTGGAATCCCTAGTTATGTTTTAGTATTGGGGTGGCAATAATAAGCATATGTATTTGAACTTAACTGAGGGGGTTTTATTGTGAGCAATGTTAGGGAAAAAGTATCCTACTTACAGGGTCTTACTAAAGGGCTTAATGTCAATGATCAATCGGCGGAAGGAAAATTAATGCTAAGTGTAGTGGATGTTCTGAGTGAGATGGCTCAGGAAATTCACTATATGGAGATTACCCAGGAAGACCTGGAAACTTATATGGAAACTATCGATGAAGATTTATCAGATCTGGAAGATTATGTTTATGAGGATGCCGATGAGCTTGATACGATTGAAGTGGAATGTCCTGATTGTCATGAAACGGTGGCTTTTGAATCAAGTCTATTGAATGATGAAGATGTTATTGAGGTTACCTGTCCAAATTGTGGTGAGGTTGTCTATGAAAATACGGTTGAATATGCTGCTGGCGATTATCAGCCGATAGATGATTTTGGTACTGCAACTAGGCGAAGTCTGCATCCTGGCTTATAATCATATATTAGCTTTAGTTATATCAATCCCGGTTTTTACCGGGATTTTTTTATGGCATAAAGTTGGTAATGTTTCCATATCTATGTAAAGAAAGGGTGGAGACAGGTTATGATGGGGAAAATCAACTGGGAGCATACTGTTTATCCAGTCTTGGCACCAAAGCTGTCCCAATTGATAAGCGCAACTGCGGCGCGAGTACGTGACCAGGCCATGGAAATACGGTTAAGAATCAATCGACCACTCCTGGTTATAACGACTGGTGGTGGAATTTTCCTTGGAACTGATGGGAAGGAAGCGGCTGTGGCTAGAACGGCGTATCATTGTTCTCGCGATGACTTAGGTCAAACCATGCAATTAATTAGTAAAAACTCCCTATATGCTTTTGAAGAAGAGCTAAAAATGGGTTTTTTGACAGTTGCGGGTGGGCATAGAATTGGACTGGCTGGACAAGCGGTTTTATATAATGGGCAAATTAAGACGCTGAAGAATATAAGTTCGTTAAACTTCCGGTTAGCCCGTGCGGTTCCGGCCGCTGCCGATATTGTAATCCCCTATGTTATCGCTGGCCCAAGGCAGATTTATAATACATTGATTATTTCACCGCCACGCTGTGGTAAGACAACGTTACTGCGGGATTTAACGCGACAAATCAGCAACGGTGTATCAGGATGTTGTAGTGGATTAGAAGTAGGGTTAGTGGATGAACGCTCGGAAATAGCCGCTTGCATTGACGGTGTACCGACGGCCGATCTCGGACCGAGGGTTGATGTTCTTGATGCCTGCCCCAAAGCCGAGGGGTTATTAATGCTAATTCGTTCAATGGCTCCGGAGGTTATTGTGACTGATGAAATTGGCCGCGCTGCAGATGTTATGGCCTTGAATGAAGCTTTGCATGCCGGGGTCAAGGTTATTGCCAGTGTACATGGGCGGGATGTTAACGATATAGCGTCCCGGCCTTATGTCGGGGAACTAATTAACCAGCAATATTTTGACCGATATATTATTCTTACTGATCGACCGGTAATTGGTACGGTGGGCGAAGTAATTGCCGGTAAGCCTTATAAAGTATTATTTCGGAATGAAATAGGGGTGAAGGTATGTGGGTTAAGTTGATTGGTTGTTGTTTAGTAATATTTACGGGGACGTGGGGCGGGTTTATGATTGCAGCGCGGTATGTTGAACGCCCTAAACAGATTCGACAATTAATTGGGTGTATTGCTTCTTTGGGGTCATATATAAATTATGCTGCTCTCCCTTTGGCTGAGGCACTTGAGCGTTCAACAGCAACAGTTGATGGTCCGGTTCGAGATTTTTTTACCGAAATCGCGACAATTATTAATACAAAAGGCTGGGTGTCGCCGGGGCAGGCTTTCGTGGAGACCTTGAGCAAAATGCAGGATAAATTGGCTATTTATCATCCGGAAAGGGAGATTATCTTAATGTTAGGGGCAAGCCTGGGGGCCATTGACCGTAATGAACAGCAAAAACAGTTGGATTTAGCCAAAGCAGAGTTGGAGAAAATCCATCGTGAAGCAATTGTAGAACGCGATCAGAATGTTAAGATGTATCGCTACCTTGGGGTTTGTGCAGGCCTGACCACCGCTATACTGTTAGTCTGAGGAGGAGAATAATGGGGCTGGATATATTATTTAAGATTGCCGGGGTAGGAATTCTTATTTCGGTTATTCATACAGCACTTAAACAGGCTGGCAAGGAAGACATGGCTCAGTTATGTACGTTAGCCGGGTTTGCAATTGTTCTTCTTTGGGTAGTGCAATTGTTGAGCCAGCTTTTCACTACTGTACAGAGCGTTTTTAAGTTGTTTTGAGGGGTGCGGCAATGGAAATTGTGCAGATTGTCGGGCTTGGGTTTATCGCAACTTTACTTATCCTGGTTATTCGCAGTAAGAAACCTGAAATTGCCGTCCAACTAAGTTTAGTGTTGGCAATAATAATTTTTTTAATGGTATTGGACAAAATTAGCATGGTTATTACTCTAATCAGAGATTTAGCGGATAAGGCCAATGTCAGTCAATTGTATCTTAATACTATTTTAAAAATAATCGGTATTGCTTACATAACCGAATTTGGGGCTCAAGTGTGCCGTGATGCCGGGGAGGGAGCAGTGGCCGGAAAAATCGAGTTTGCGGGTAAGGTACTAGTACTGGTACTAGCGATACCAATTATTGCCTTGGTGTTAGAAACCATAGTAAAACTGCTTCCCTGAAGGTGGCGTAAATGAAAATTAGGATACTGGTATTAATTTTATGCTTATTAACTATTGGCAGTTGTGCTGCGGCTGAACTGCCTACGGATGATAATGATATTACAGGACAGATTCTAAAGACCTTATCGTTGAATGAAGTGAATAATTTTATCACTAAAATTAATTATGAGTTGGGTGAAGATATCCCACTATTAAACAATGAATCAATCAAAAAAATTGCTGCCGCTGGTTTGTCGTTGGATTGGGCAACCATAAAACAGGCTGTTTTGTCGCGATTCTTTCGTGAATTAGCGGCTAATATACATTTGATGGGGAAATTATTGTTTCTGGCGGTACTATCGGCTTTGCTGCAAAACCTGTTAAATTCATTCGAACGGTCATCAATTTCTACTTTAGCAAATAGTATCTGTCATATATTTATAATGGTAATTGCATTAACGGCGTTTTATAATGCTATGCAACTTGCTCAAAATACTGTCGGAATTATGGTTGGGTTTATGGAGGCGCTATTACCACTGTTAATTACCTTGTTGGCCGGAGTGGGAGCGGTGACGTCGGCCGCGCTATTTTCGCCGTTGATGCTGTTTGTAGTGACTTCAATCAGTGTCCTTGTTAAAGATATTGTTTTACCATTGTTGTTTTTATCGGCCGTACTTCATTGTGTTAACTTTTTTTCTGATTACTATCGTCTCAGTAATTTAAGTTCGCTATTAAAGCAGGCTGGTGTAGTGATAATGGGATTTACGATGGTGATATTTGTCGGAGTTATCACCATCCAAGGCGTGGCGGGAGGGGTTGCCGATGGAATTGGCTTAAGAACGGCTAAATATGCGGCGTCGACGTTTATCCCAGTTGTCGGTAAGATGTTTGCGGATACTGTGGAGTTAGTTATGGGAGCATCGTTGTTAGTAAAGAATGCCGTGGGAATTTTCGGTATTGGAACAGTAGCTACTATTTGTGCATTTCCGCTTATAAAAATGATTTCACTGATTGTCGTTATGAAAGTATCCGGGGCTCTTGTTCAGCCGCTAGGTGATGAAAAAATTGCCAAAAGCCTGGATACTATCGGGGATAATTTATTGCTTATTCTTGCTGGGGTAACGGCTGTGGCATTGATGATGTTTTTGGCAATAACGATTATTATTGGTGTAGGCAGTATGGCGATGATGCTCCGGTAATTTAGTCTATAGGGGTGGAAAACTGCATGGCTTGGCTTACAATGTGGATTAAAACTTTAATTATGGTAGTGCTGTTTGCCGCGTTTCTGGAGCTATTATTGCCAACAAGCAGTATGCAGCGTTTTGTGCGTCTTATCATGGGACTCATCATTATGCTAGCAATTTTAAATCCGGTAATTGAACTTTTCCACGGGGATGGTTTTCGTCAGCCCTTGGAGGCTGTTGCCGCATGGAAACCGGAGGCCTTGGAGGTAAGTGCTAGTGATAATAGTGCCATAGTACACGAGCGGGATAGATTGGCTCAAGAGTTGTATTGCAAAGAACTGTCCCAGCAAATTGCGGCAGTGGTGCTGCCACTTGAGGGGGTAGCTGATGCTAAGGTTGTGGTAAAACTGGCGCAAACCAAAGAGGGTAAAGTTGGGGCATTAGAAAGGGTAAATATCTATATAAAACCCGGTACGGGTTCAAAGTTCGGCGCAGTAGACAAGGTGGTAATTGCCGGGGCTGATAAAAAGGTGTCAGTTCCGATAAGTCCGGCATTAAAGCAGAAAGTAATTAGCACTGTAGCCGGTTTGTATCAGTTGAAAAATGAACAGATTGAAATAATGGAGTTAGATGAAACCAAATGACTCTAGGAGGGGAAACATGAGTGTCATGGGGGAATTAGGCGAAGCCAAAAAAAAGCTATGGTCGTCATTCAATTTAAAACAGGCCGGAATTAGTCCACGGCTTATCGTTATTGGTATCATTGGAGTTGTTTTATTAATTATGGGGGGAGTTTTTGAAACTAAGTCCGGCACCAAGCCTGAAGCTGAAGTTTCGCCTCCGGCGGCAAATTCTGCACCTATTGCCCCTAAGGCTTATGAGGATATCCTGGAGGCTAAATTAGGCAATTTATTATCCCAAGTAAAAGGTGCGGGGATGGTGGCGGTAAATATTACCTTAGAAAATGGGCCAGCTGAGGAATATGCTCAAAATGTGGTTAAGGAGAGCAAGACGGTCTCGGAAAAGGACACTAGTGGTGGTGTTCGTACCACTGTCGAATCGAAAGAAAGCAAACAACTTTTATTAAGTAAGGATAATGGTGTTGATCGTCCGGTGGTGGTTAAAGAAGTAAAACCAGTAATCAAAGGTGTGCTGGTAGTGGCTGAGGGGGCGCATGATTCTAATGTTAAAGCCAATCTGGTTAGGGCTGTTCAATCAGTGTTGGGGATTCCGTCCTATAAGATAACGGTATTGCCGCAACGAAAGTGAGGGTAAGACGATGTTGATCCTTAAAATAAAAAAACCAAATAGTTTGGTTTTTGGCATGGTTACTTTTGTGGTTGTAGTCTTGGTTGTGCTAAGTTTGTGGAGTTATCGCCGGGAAAATTCGGTGGCAAAAGCAGATAGGGGTACGGCAATGCAGGTATCAACAACGGTAGATATGAACGCGCAAAGTCAGCTGAATCAGGATTTTTTTGTGGAATGCCGTTTGGAACGCGACCGGCTTAGAAGTGAACATTCTGATGTATTACGCGAAGTTATAAAAACAGCGGAAAATGATGAGCTGCGGCAAAAAGCTCGTAATGATGTGCTTAAGATTGTGGTTGAGAAGGAACGCGAAACTGAAATGGAAAATTTAATCAAGGCCCGTGGGTATACTGACGCGCTGGTGCTAATCGAGGATACTGCAGTTAGTGTTGTAGTCAAGACAAATTCTTTATCGCGTGAAAATGTGCTAGAAATAGCCGAT
Source organism: Bacillota bacterium (assembly GCA_017889625.1). Classification (GTDB taxonomy): domain Bacteria; phylum Bacillota; class Negativicutes; order Sporomusales; family CTSoil-080; genus CTSoil-081. The sequence continues at coordinate 43,599 of JAGGAD010000002.1, forward strand.
ATTATCAGTCGCGTTTCCGGGGCCAAACCTGAGGATATTACGATTAGTGCTAAAGAGTAAAGCTTGACGAAATGAAGAGACTAAGGAGTGCTTAAACGGCGCAACCTGGTCTCTTTGCCATTTGTCAAACGTCATTAATGTTGGCTGCCCCAAGTTCACTGCAGAATATTTGCTATATATCGGAAAAGTCTGGTATAATATTAAAGCTATAAAATATTGTTTGTATTAGAAATCAGTGAGTATTTTGACGAATGGGGGGCTAAGCATGGAAAAGCCTGAACGAACAGAACGCACCGATGCTGGATCGATTAGAATAGCTGATGAGGTAGTTGGAATTATCGCCGGGATGTCAGCAACAGAAGTGCCTGGAGTTGCCGGAATGAGTGGCGGGTTGGCTGGCGGTATAGCCGAAATGCTAGGTAAGAAAAATTTGTCCAAAGGGGTTAAGGTTGAAGTCGGCGAGCGGGAAGCGGCAGTAGATTTATTCATTATTGCCGAATATGGTGTCCGCATCCCAGATGTGGCACTAAAAGTTCAGGAAAATGTGAAACGTGCCATTGAAAATATGACAGGATTAGATGTAGTTGAGGTTAATATTCATGTTCAAGGCGTTGGTTTTGCGGTTGACTCTAAAGAAGAGGATTTCCGGGTGCGCTAGAAAGGAGTAACTTATGGGCATATTTGACAGGATAATTTTGACGGTTTATACTATTATGTTGTCGTTTTTGTCACTGGGCGTAATTGCTATCTCATTGCGCCTTATTCCTTTGGAATGGGTTGGGACAAGTGTTTATTCTGCTTATGGGCATTGGGAGGCTAGTTTAATCGGGGCGGTATTTTTTCTTGTCAGCATCCGGTTGCTCCTAGCTGGGATCAGATCAAGACGTAGTGTGAAAAATACGATTGTGTATCACAATGAAATGGGTGACGTGTATGTTGCCATTAATGCGGTAGAAAATCTTGTGGAAAGAGTAGCCCGTCATGTACACGGAGTCAGGGATGTAAAGGTTTTTGCCCGTCACACTTCCGAAGGTTTGAAAATTACGCTTAAAGCGGCTGTAAGCCCGGAAACAAACATTCCAAGTGTAACTGCAGAAATGCAACAGAAGATTTTTGATAATGTAAAAAGTACGGTGGGTGTGGAACTTGCAGATATGAGAGTTCTTGTCGAAAATATTTCTAATGACTTTAAAGCGAAAAATCGGGTGGTATAGGAGGACGCTATGGATCGTAATTTGTTGAAAGATCTTTGGCAACAGCATAGCGGTAAAATTATCGGAGGACTTACCGGTCTGATTTTAGGCGTCTTAATTATCTGTTTCGGGTTTTTTCGTACCCTATTTGTTCTTATTTGCGTAATCGCCGGTTATATTGTGGGTAAGCGCATTGATGAAAAAGAAGATATAATGGAAATTTTGGACCGATTATTACCACCGGGTTATCATCGTTAATGAAAAGAGGGAATACTTTATGAGTCGCAGAAAAGCTAGGGAGCTTGCACTGCAAACATTGTTTCAGCTGGATTTTAATCATATTGAAATGGATGTAGCATTAGCCGGTGTGGCGGAGGAGTTTGGCGCAATCAGCGAAAAATCCCGGTCTTACGCTACTAATTTGGTTATGGGAACTAAGGAACATTTGGCGGAAATTGATGCTATTATTGAGGAACGGTCTGAGGAATGGTCAGTTGCCCGTATGCCTGGAGTGGACCGTAATATTGCCAGAATGGCAGTTTTTGAGCTTGCTTTTAGTAAGGAAGATATCCCCCAAAATGTTGTAGTAAATGAAGCGGTAGAGTTGGCAAAGACTTTTGGTACCGATGCATCCAGCCGGTTTATTAACGGAGTTCTGGGGGCATTGATAAAGAATAAGGTGCAGTGATGAGATGTGTACTAGGTATCGATACTAGTTGTTATACCACTTCGGTCGCACTGTTTTCAGAGGATGGCCGTTTAATTAGTGATAGCCGCCGCTTACTTGAAGTTAAGTCTGGCGGCCGGGGGCTGGCGCAGTCCGAGATGGTCTACCAGCATACCAGGCATTTTCCTGATGTTTTGGTTAAAGCTATCACAGAGGCCGTATCTGAGATAAAAATAACGCGCATAGGGGTAACCACTATGCCCAGGCCGGTAGCAGATTCGTTTATGCCGGCTTTTTTAGTGGGCGATAGCTTTGCTAAGGTGCTATCGGTAACGCACCAGGCTAAGTGTTGTCCCTTAAGCCATCAGGAAAATCACATTTTAGCCGGTCTTTGGTCAGCCGGGGGGCCTAAGACAACGCGTTTTCTCGCAGTACATGTTTCTGGCGGCACTACCGAGGTTGCGGAAGTAACGTATAATCAGCCTAATATGACTGTCAATTTGATTGGTGGCAGTAGTGATATTGCTGCCGGGCAATTTGTTGATCGGATCGGGGTGGCCTTAGGGTTGGCGTTTCCGGCGGGCCCTAAACTTGAATTGTTGGCAAAGGCGGCGCAGAATGCACCAACATTGTTGCCGGTAGCGGCAAGACAATTGTCGATAAGTTTCGCCGGACCGGAGTCTCATGCGCGAAGACTCATGGACAAGGGAGAAAGCCCGGCGGCAATAGCGGCCGGGGTTCAGTTATGCGTGGCGAAGACTTTGGCAAAGTTAATTAGTGCGGCGATGGACCGCACTGGTCTAACCGATATTTTGCTTGTTGGCGGAGTAGGTTCCAACCTGTTTATTCGGGATTTTTTAATTAAAAAATTGGCGATAGTTGGCGGAAGTTTGTATTTTCCTGAGCCGCAATTTAGTTCCGATAATGCGGTAGGCGCAGCCTGGTTCGCTCTTAATAATTAATTGTGAAATATATTGTAGTCAGATGGTAATATGTATAAATAAATGAACTTATAATTACAAGCGGTTTTATCGATAACATTTAAGATTGGCTAATGGTTAGCAATTGTGTCAACTTTTGCATATGATATATCATCCTTAGTGATTTTGTATCAGCGGCGGAGGTGACAGGTATGCTTTTCTATATAATATGCGGTGCAGTGATTGGACTTTTTATCGGACATCTTATTCCACCCGGCCATTTTTTCTGGTTTATTGTCGGAGCGATCAGCGGTTTTTTAACTCAACGCCACTTGTACCGTAAATTTTAGGGGTATCCCGATACAGATGTCGCATTTGTGCAGGATATTGTTTGATTGAGAATAGGTGATTGTTATTAATATATTAAGTGTAAGTGCCCTAACGCGGTATATCAAATCAATTTTAGAGTCTGACACAACCCTACGTGATGTGATGGTGCGCGGTGAGATATCCAATTTTAAACGCCATTATTCCGGGCACTGTTATTTTACTTTAAAAGATAGTGATTCAACGCTAAAAGCAGTGATGTTTCGTGGCAGGGCTCAGTTTTTAAAGTTTGAACCCCATGATGGTCTTAAGGTAATTGCCGGGGGAAATATTTCACTGTTTGAGCGGGACGGTCAATATCAATTATATGTGCAGCAACTCATTCCCGAGGGGATGGGTGAACTTAGTCTGGCGTTTGCGCAATTAAGGGACAAGCTAGCGGCGGAAGGGTTATTTGATGAAATTCGGAAAAAGGAACTTCCTTTTCTGCCCAGCCGAGTGGGAATTGTGACTTCTCCTACGGGGGCGGCGATTAGGGATATCGTTACTGTTGCTAAAAGACGGTATCCTAGGGTTCAGCTAATGTTGTATCCGGTACAAGTACAAGGCCCGGATTCTCCGGAACAGGTTGCCAGGGGTATCAGGTTGTTGAACCAAAGCGACAAAGTGGATGTTATTATTGTCGGGCGGGGCGGCGGCAGTATTGAAGAATTATGGTCGTTTAATGATGAAAAAGTGGTTCGGGCTATTGCGGCTTCAAGTATTCCGGTGGTCTCAGCTGTCGGTCACCAGACTGATTATACTTTAGCTGACTTTGTTGCTGACCGTCGGGCCGCCACTCCTTCTCAGGCCGCGGAGTTAGTGGTGCCTGATGTTAAGGAATTGACTAAATATATTATTACATTAAGCAATAGTTTGGAAACTAATGTTTTAAATATGGTAGCCAGTCGCCGTTATCGTTTAGAAGCTTGTTTATCTAGCCGTGTTTTTCAGCAACCGGAACTTATTTTGACGGACAAACGTCAACTGCTGGATGGATATATTCAGATAATGCAGGATAGTCTTCGTAAAACTTTATTAACTAAACGTCACCAGTTTCATCTAGCGGCAGAAAAAATGGCGATGCTTAATCCTTTGGCGGTTTTGGAACGTGGTTACAGCATCGTCCGTACTTATGATAAACATCTTATAAGGCGCACCGGCGAAGTCGTCCCTGGCGAACGGCTGGAGATTGTGTTAACTGATGGAACTATTCGGGTTGAAGTACTTGAGTCTGATGGGAGTGTAGATGATGCGAAAAAAGCAGACTGCTGATAAAGTAATTGTTTTCGAAGAAGCCCTAGCACAGCTGGAAATTATTGTAAAAGAACTGGAAAGTGGCGAATTACCTTTAGAAGAAGCTCTAGAAAAATTTTCCGAAGGTATGAAGCTTTCTCAGCTTTGTCTTACCAGATTAAATACTGCTGAGCGGGACATTGATAAAATGTTACGCGAAGAAAAAGAAACTTTGGTTGAGTACCCCTTGGAACTTGAGGAGGCCGATTAATGCTAAAGGAATATATTAAAGGGCGCTTACCGGCTATTGATGAAGCCTTGGATAGATTTTTACCGCTGACCAATTATCCGTCCCATATTTTTGAAGCGATGCGCTACAGCGTGTTTGCGGGGGGGAAACGGTTGCGCCCAATCTTGCTGATGGCCGCAGCTGAAGCAGTTGGTAAGTCTGGAAGCGCTTTTATTAATGTTGCCTGTGGGATGGAGATGATCCATACCTATTCGTTGATTCATGATGATTTACCAGCAATGGATAATGATGATCTTCGCCGAGGCAAACCAACTAATCATAAGGTTTTCGGCGAAGCTGTTGCCATATTAGCCGGTGATGGGCTACTGACGGAAGCTTTTAAGGTTATGCTGGCTCAGCCGAATGTTGCGCCTGAGATATTAGTAACTGTTGTTGGCGAAATTGCGGCCGCAGCTGGAGCTATGGGAATGGTCGGCGGACAGACGATTGATTTAATGGCCGAAGGAAAAACTATTGATGGTGAGACTCTTAAACGTATGCACCAGGCTAAAACGGGGGCGCTATTTAAGGCAGCCATCCGTTCCGGTGCACGTCTGGCTGGCGCCAGTGGTGTAAAGTTGGCTGCTTTGACGGAATATGCCGAGCAATTTGGTTTGGCGTTCCAAATCACTGACGATATTTTAGATGTTGTAGGTGTAGAAGAGAAGATCGGCAAACCACTTGGCAGTGATGTTAAAAACAACAAAGTAACATATGTTTCGTTGTATTCGTTGGAAGGCGCAAAGAAAATGGCAGATGAGGCCGTTGATCGTGCTATTAATGCTTTAGATGATTTCGGGGATGAAGCAACTATTTTGCGGGACTTTGTGCATTATCTCGTAAATCGCGATAGTTGAGGTGTAACTCGATATGACAGATTTAATGGTGGCTTTTAGTAAAAATATTGTACTGTTATCTTCGCTTACAGCTTGGTTAACAGCGCAAGTGCTCAAATCATTAACCGCTTACTGGCGGCATCGTGAGTTCCGGGCAGAACGATTAACTGGGGCTGGAGGTATGCCTAGTTCTCATACGGCGCTGGTGGTAGGTTTGGCATCAGCAGTAGCTTTTCATAATGGGGTTGATTCACCATTGTTTGCCATAGCGATGGTGTTAGCCGGAATTGTGATGTATGATGCCGCTGGCGTGAGGCGGGCTGCTGGTAAACAGGCTAAAGTAATCAATAAATTGGTGCGTGAATTGCGAGTTGAACACCGGATAAATGAAATCCGCTTAAAAGAACTGTTGGGGCATACTCCGCTTGAAGTATGGGCGGGGGCGTTGCTGGGCTTTTTTATGGCCTATGGTTTTGACCGCTTTTATTCGCATTGATGGTACTCTTATAATGACTAATATGTTATGTTATAATAATAACTGATGTTTTTAGAGATGGAAAAGAGGGGAACATCTTTTGGCTACTATTCTGGAGACGATAAAGGGACCACGGGACTTGGATAAGCTTTCCTTTGCGCAATTGACGAAACTTGCTCAAGAAATCCGCGACCTTCTAATACATACTGTTGCCAAAACTGGCGGCCATCTTGCTCCTAATCTGGGGGTAGTTGAGCTTTCAATTGCTTTGCATCGCGTCTTTGATAGTCCTAATGATAAAATCGTTTGGGATGTAGGACATCAAGCGTATATCCACAAACTTTTGACCGGGCGCTATAACCGCTTTTTTACCCTGCGACAACTTCAGGGACTGAGCGGCTTTCCTAAGCGTCATGAAAGCGAACATGATGCTTTTGGAACTGGACATTCTAGTACTTCGATTTCAGCGGCACTCGGCATGGCCGCGGCATACCGTTTAGCAAACAAACGAGCGAAAGCGGTAGCTGTAATCGGTGATGGGTCGCTTACCGGTGGGCAGGCCTTTGAGGCCTTGAATCATGCTGGGCATCTTAATACGGATTTAACCGTTATTCTTAATGATAATGAAATGTCGATCGGCAAAAATGTTGGTGCTATGGCGGAATATCTTACCAAAATTCGTACTGACCCAATGTATTCAAAAGCTAAACGGGATATTGAATATCTGTTAAAACGGATACCGGCCATTGGTGAAGGAGTCGCTAAAACTGTAGAACGAGTAAAAGACAGTCTTAAATATATAGTTGTGCCGGGAATTATTTTTGAAGAATTAGGGTTTACTTACATTGGACCGATCGATGGTCATAATATTGTTTCATTAACCGAAGTTTTACAGAAAGCTAAGAACATCCGCGGCCCGGTTTTCGTCCATGTGATAACCTCGAAAGGCAAGGGCTACGCGCCTGCCGAATCAAACGCTGATAAGTTTCATAGTGTTGGCTCGTTTTGTATCGAGTCGGGTGAACTTGTTAAAAAGAGCAATACCCTTTCCTATACTGCAGTTTTTGGCGATACTTTGGTTGACTTAGCTAACAATAATCCTGATATTGTAGCAATTACTGCGGCGATGACTGAGGGCACTGGACTCAAAAAATTTGCTGCACGCTATCCTGACCGTTTTTTTGATGTCGGTATTGCCGAGCCTCATGCCGTAACCTTGGCTGGCGGGCTGGCTGCCGCTGGCAAAAAACCGGTTGTTGCTGTTTATTCTACTTTTCTTCAGCGCGCCTATGATCAAGTGTTGCATGATATTTGTCTGCAACAGTTGCCGGTAATATTTGCGGTTGATCGTGCCGGGATTATTGGTGAAGACGGTCCGACTCACCATGGCGTGTTTGATTATTCTTTTTTGCGGAATATTCCCGGACTAACAATTATGGCTCCGAAGGACGAAAATGAACTTCGACATATGCTATACACTGCCCTTCAGTTGAATAAACCAGTTGTCATTCGTTACCCTCGCGGGGGGGGGCTTGGTGTAGCGGTAACTGAACCGTTTAAACTAATTGACGGTTCAGCGGAAATGCTTCGTTCCGGTAACAAAGTTGCGCTGGTAGGAGCTGGGGCAATGGTAGATAATTGTGTAAAAGCAGCTGAACTATTGCACAATCAAGGTGTTGAAGCAACAGTATTAAATGCCCGCTTTATTAAACCTCTTGATGAGCAAGCGTTTCGTTCGTTGGCAAAGGATGTCGGAATTATTGTTACGGTAGAAGATAATGTATTAGCCGGAGGATTTGGGTCGGCAGTGCTTGAATATATTAATAGTCAGAATTTTAATTGGGTTAAAATATTGCGTTTAGGGTTGCCGGATGCCTTTATTGAACAGGGCCCAAGATCAGCGTTACTCACAGCATACGGCCTTGACGCTGAAGGCATTGCGCGGTCGGTGCGGCAATACTTACACGGATTTGGAGTACAATAAATGAAAAAAAATCGCCTCGATGTTCTGTTGGTAGAACAGGGCCTTGTGCCTAGCCGTGAACGGGCTAAGAGTTCGATTATGGCCGGAAAAGTTTTTGTTAATGGCCAAAAAATAGATAAAGCCGGAACGATGGTCGCGGTTGATGCCTCAATAACTGTCAGTGGTGATGGTATTGGCTATGTTAGCCGGGGCGGCCTGAAATTGGCTAAAGCAATTAAGGTATTCGATATTGACCTTACGGATAAAGTAGCAGCCGATATTGGGGCTTCGACTGGCGGGTTTACTGACTGCGCTCTGAAAAATGGTGCAGTAAAGGTGTATGCTATTGATGTTGGCTATGGTCAATTAGCCTGGTCCTTACGGACTGACTCCAGAGTTATCAATATGGAACGGACTAATATCCGCATGGTAACGTCGGCAGCGTTTACTGAACCGTTGGATTTTATTAGTGTAGATGTGGCTTTTATTTCGCTTGATAAAGTTTTACCAGTAGTGAAAGCTATTTTAGCTCCAACCGGAGAAGTTGTTGCTTTAATTAAGCCACAATTCGAGGCTGGGCGGGAAAAGGTCGGTAAAAAGGGTGTTGTTAAAGACCCGGCGGTTCACATGGAAGTGATTGACCGGGTAATTACAACGGCCTGTAATTTGGGGTTTGGTATTTTAGGTTTAGATTCTTCGCCCATAAAAGGGCCTGAAGGTAATATCGAATATCTGCTGCATTTAGCAGCGAACGCTGATAAAATAGAGTATGATAGTACCATAATCACCAAAATAGTCGACAACGCACATAATGTGCTCAATAAAGGAGCGGAAGAAAAATAGAGTGCTTACGATTGGCTTATTTCCGAATACCAAAAAGGCTAATGTTGCTCCCGTTTTAAAACAGGTAGTGACGTACTTAAAAAGACATAATATACGAATGCTAATGACGGAAAAGGATGCTCTGGCAATGAATTATCCGGAGCTGGCGTTTGACCAAGAGCAGTTGAGCGCTAATATTAATCTTGCAGTTACGTTAGGTGGCGACGGTACGATGCTTCAGAGCGTCCGCTTTGTCGCCGCCGCCGGTGTTCCTGTCTGCGGAGTTAATCTTGGACAATTGGGCTTTTTGCCGGAAATTGAGATAGATGACCTTGAACAAGGTCTGTCTAGGCTAATTAACGGTGAATACTCTATAAACGAACGATTAATGTTAGATGCCGTTGTTATTAGAGACGGTCAAGAAATCCATCTATCATCGGCACTTAATGATGTGGTAGTCAGCCGTGGCGGCTGTTCGCGAATGATTCGTTTAAAGCTTTATCTTAATGGGGAACTTACCGAGAAATATCCGGCAGATGGGTTGATTGTGGCGACATCCACCGGATCAACTGGTTATTCGCTTTCCGCCGGTGGTCCTATTGTCAGTCCTGGTCTTAATGTTATTCTTATAACTCCGATATGTCCGCATGCTTTACATGCACGGCCCATAGTGGTGGCTGAAACCGAAGAAATCAGACTTGTTATTGCTGCACCACATGAAGATATTATGGTGACTTCTGATGGACAGCATAATTTTGAAATTTCACCAACTGATGAGGTAGTCATCAGGCGATCTCGCTTAAGAGCCCGGTTCGTAAGTTTGAGTACAACGGGACATCTTTGCCGGTTGCGTTCTAAGTTATGGAAGGCAGACAATGAAGAACAAATTTTTTAGAATCGTTGATACCGCGCACTATTTTTTAGCGGAAAAACTTTCACAAAGTCATAATTTATTAGATGCGACCGCAGGCAACGGCCATGATACTTTATTTTTAGCGCAAAATTCACCGGTAGATGCGGTTGTATGGTTTTTTGATATTCAGCAACAATCAATTGATAAGACGATCAATGTGCTGGCTGAGGCTGACCTAGCATTTAAAGGACGTCCGGTTAATGCCTGTCATACGAAAGTGGCCGAATACATTGACGAACCGCTGGATATTGCTATGTTCAATCTAGGATACCTTCCTGGCGGCAGTCATATTTTGACCACAAAAGCAACTACTAGTTTAACCGCTATCCAAGCAGTATTGGAAATGTTGGCACCGGGCGGACTTTTGTCGATAGTCGCTTATCCGGGGCACAGCGAAGGATATATAGAACAGCAACAGGTCTGTGAGTATCTCCGGGGCCTACCTTCGACAAAATTCACGTCTGCCAGCTGGAAGTTAATAAATCAGGAGAATAAACCGCCGGTTTTATACATAGTTGAGAAAAAGTAATATTTATTGTAACGGTAGTATTTGTCTTCTAGGTTAATGAATTAGCGAGGAGCTACTGATGAAATCTATACGGCATATAAAAATTAAAGAGATTATTGAAAGCCAGCCAATTGAAACTCAGGATGAATTGGCTGAAGCCCTGCGTAGTGTCGGTATTGATGTTACTCAGGCTACGGTTTCGCGGGATATAAAAGAACTTTTGCTTATCAAGGTTCCTACCGGTTCGGGAAGTTACCGCTATGCATTTCCGCCGGAACAAACGGTGATTATTTCTCAATCACGGTTGGAAAAAATTTTTCATGATTCGGTAGTAGCAATAGATTATAGTCTGAATCTAATTGTTTTAAAAACTTACCCCGGTGCGGCCCAAGTGGTAGCTTCTGCTGTTGATTCAGCCAAGTGGTCGGAGATCATTGGCACAGTAGCCGGTGATGACAATATTCTTATTATTGTTAAACCGCCGGAAGCGGTAAGTGATATTTTAGCCCGATTTCAAGCTCTGCTGTCATAGATTATAGGGGAGGAATTGATGTGCTGAAAACACTTTCAGTCAACAATTTTGCTTTACTTGAACAGGCAACGGTGGTTTTAGGGGCTGGTCTAAATGTTTTAACCGGGGAAACCGGAGCCGGTAAATCAATTATTGTTGATGCCCTTGACATTGTACTGGGCAGTCGTGCCTATGTCGAAAGTATTCGCAGCGGTTGTGATTTTCTTCGGATTGAAGCGGTATTTGAAATCAACCCCGCTCACCCCGCCACACTGTTACTTGCTGATAACGGTATATTGCTGGAAGATGACTCCGGACTAATAATAAGCCGCCGGCTGTCACGGCAGGGTAAAAACACCATCTTGGTTAATGGTTGCCATGTCACCTTAAGCGTATTGCGGAAAATTGGTGACTCATTGGTGGACATGCACGGACAGCATGAGAATCAAACGCTGTTAAAATCCGAGGCCTATCTTAATATTTTAGACGAATATCATCATGATATTCCGGGGAAATTGGCCGAGTATCGAAAGTTATATGCTGAATGGAATCATATCTCTTCCGAACTGGATAAGCTCAAGTCGGATTCTTGTCAACGGGCTCAGCGGCTGGACATGCTCGAATGGCAAACCAAAGAGATCGCCGTCGCAGACCTAAAAGAAAATGAGGAAGAAGAGTTAGAACAAGAAGTCCGGTTATTGACGAATGCCGAAAAAATTACGGCTGCGGTCAGCCACTCTTATGCTTTACTCAGTGATGAAGAGGGCGGAGGCGGGGTTCTAAGTGTACTGGCGGAAATTCAGAAAGGGCTGGAACAAGCCTGTCGCTTTGACGCAACTATTGAAAAACACTTGGTGGTAATCAATGAAGCCTTCTACCAGTTGGAAGACTCGGCGGCTGGGTTACGCGATTATTGTGAGCAAATTGAGTATGATCCAAACCGACTAACTTTTCTTCAAGAACGTTTGGATGTTATTGATAATTTGAAGAAGAAATATGGTCCGACTGTTGCTGAAATTATTGCTTATTATCAACAGTCTATAACCGAACTCGCAGCAATTGAAAATTATGAAACCAGCCTGAGCGAATTGGAAAAGCGGCTAGCCAACTTAGAATCAAGCCTTGCCATTGCTGCTTTGGAACTTACTGCGTTTAGAGAGGCCGCGGCTACCGAAATTTCGCTTAGGGTAACTGATGAACTTAAGGCTTTAGCTATGCCTAAAGCTAAGCTAGTGATTCAGGTTATTCCGTTAAACCGCTATACTATTAACGGAATAAATGAGGTTACAGTGTTGTTTTCAGCTAATCCTGGTGAAGAACCAAAGCCGCTCCAAAAGATAGCTTCCGGTGGTGAGTTGTCTCGGATTGCGCTGGCAATAAAAACAGTGGTTGCCAGCCGTGAAAGCGTGGGAACCATGGTCTTTGATGAAATAGATGCTGGAATTGGCGGCCAAACTGCTGCCAAGGTAGCAGAAAAGATTGCGGAAGTATCGTGCGGCAAACAAGTTTTATGTATTACCCATTTGCCGCAAATCGTTACTATGGCTGATCACCATATTTATGTTGCAAAAAAAGTTGATGGTGAACGGACAACAACCAGGGTGAGTATTCTTTCGAAGCGAGAGCGGATTGAAGAAGTTGCCCGAATGCTTTCCGGTGAAGATATTACCTCGGCAGCATTAAAAAATGCCCAAGAAATGTTGGAATTAGCAGTGGCAAAAAAAACAAAAAAATTGGAAAAGAGCGTAAACTAATAGTTGCAATTAAAAAAAGTAAATTATGTCTTTTGGAGTGTAAGTGAAAGCTTATGCTCTTTTTTTGCACCTAATCGTTCTATACGAGATTTAACGAGAATTAATGGCAGATATGGCGGAATAATCCCCTAAAAATCCGGGAATCTTTAATTTTAGGCGAGATCGGCTTTGAAACTAATTTTAAAGAACCGGGGTGATGACGGATAATGTCCGATACAAAGCACCGTTCGATTTTCGGAATATTGATCGCCTTGCTGATAATTGGTTTCAGCTTTTCACCGCCGCTCAGAGCTATTTATGAAATGCCGCGCCATATGTATGTCATCGAAGGAGAAGCGACTTTCCATTCCATCGGGTTTCCTTTGACCGTCAAGGTTAATAGTACTCAACAGTCAACCGCGGCGGAGGGAATCATCTCAGATGTGTTATCCCGCCCAGTTTCGGGTGAACCTTTAGGATTGGGTAAGACGATGGTGGAATTCAAATTGCTCGGACTAATTCCGATGAAAACGGTGGAAGTTGATGTTTTACCACCGGTTAAGGTGATTCCGGGAGGGCATTCCATCGGGGTTGTTTTGCATTCGCAAGGAGTAATTGTCGTCGGTCATTCACCTGTTCAAACTGCTGCGAATGATGATCCGGTTTCTCCAGCCAAGGATGCAGGCATTGTCATCGGTGATGTTATTTTAGCCATTAATGGCATGCCGGTGCAAAGTGATGTTCAGGTAGCTGATATTATTGATGCCTGTGGTCAAGAAAATCGTCAGGTCGATATTTTAGTAAAACGAGGTCAAGAATTCATTGATATTTCGCTTGCTTCGGCTTTATGCATTGAGACAAAAAGGTACCGGATTGGACTATTTGTCAGGGACAGCGCAGCTGGAGTTGGCACTTTAACTTTTTATGATCCACAAACCAAAACGTACGGCGCGTTAGGACATGTGATTACTGACAGTGATACCAATCAGCCAATTGATTGTGAACGAGGAAAAATCGTAATGGCTACTGTGTCGGGAATTCAACAAGGAAAACGGGGGCAGCCGGGGGAAAAAATTGGCGTTTTTATTGAAGAAGATCAGGTTTTGGGCATTATTCGAAAAAATACCCCTTTTGGTATTTATGGTCAACTATCAGCAACGTTGCCGAATCAATTATACTCTGAACCTATTCCGGTTGCTTCTATGAGCCAGGTCGAACTCGGTGACGCCGAAATACTTACCGTAGTTGACGGGCAAAATATTGAACGTTTCAGTATTGAAATCCAAAAAATTAATTTACAACAATCTCCAGAGGGGAAGGGAATGGTAATTAAGGTTACTGATCCGAAACTTTTGGAAAAGACCGGTGGAATTGTCCAAGGAATGAGTGGCAGCCCGATTATTCAAAAAGGAAAAATTGTTGGTGCAGTTACCCATGTGTTTGTGCATGATCCCACCAAAGGCTATGGTTGTTTTATTGATTGGATGCTAATGGAAAGCGGTATTATTCCCGCGCAAACTGGGCCAGCATTTAATAATTTATTTACTACGTTTATAATTGAAGATCAAAAAGCGGCATAGTATGCTATGCAAAAAATCACTCCTTAACGGGGTGATTTTTTGTTTTCAACACAGCTACTATTTATTGCACTATTATCAAACATTTTGCGGATGTATTCGCCAAATGTCGGAAGATACCAGCTAAGTAACCGGATAATCTATGCAAAAAGCCGATAAAGCCAGTGAAGGAAGCAAAGTGATCGATAGAGCGGTAAAACAACAAAAGAAATATCCTCTTCTATTTATAAAGTCTGGCTTCAAATAGTTATTTTAAGGAAAATTCAAAAAACTATAGGCTTTTGCGCTAAAATGTGTATAATAAAACATAGAAATGACTTACAATTTTTGTAGTAGCAGATATGATTTTTTCAAAGAAAGTATAAAAAACTAATAACTCTGTAAATAAAATGGGTTTTTCTTCCATGCAAAGAAGGATGTACCGCAATAATGTCGAATGATTATTTATCATGATAAAGCAGTGAGTGGAGGGTATTTGATGATTAGAGAAAGAATCAAAGTGGCAATTGCAGATGACAATCGTGAGTTTGTTGAAATCATGCAAGAATGTTTGAATCAGCAACAGGATATCCAGTTAGTTGGTGTCGCTTACAATGGCGAAGAAATTTTAGAAATAATTAATACTAAGCAACCGGATATCGTTGTTTTGGATATTATTATGCCGCATCTTGATGGAATTGGTGTTTTGGAAAACATTAACAGCACCATGGGTGCCAGACGTCCTAAAGTTATTATGCTGACTGCTTTGGGACATGAGAACATTACTCAGCGAGTAGTAGAACTAGGGGCCGATTATTATATTTTAAAACCTTTCAATATGGATGTTTTAATTAGCCGCATCCGGCAGTCGGCCAACAGTATTACAGCCCAGCGCCCCGCGGCAACGGCGCAAGCTATCAAAGCCCGTCCGTTAGATGTGGAAGTGACTACTATTATTCGGGAAATCGGTATTCCGGCACATATTAAAGGTTATCAATATTTGCGGGATGCTATTATTATGATAATCAACGAAGTTGAGTTACTCGGGGCAGTGACGAAAGTATTGTATCCGATGATCGCCGAAAAGTATTCAACTACGCCTAGCCGGGTTGAACGGGCCATCAGGCACGCGATTGAAGTAGCCTGGAGCAGAGGAAATATGGATATGATTAATCGCTTGTTTGGGTATACGGTTAAGCTGGAAAAAGGTAAACCGACTAATTCTGAATTTATGGCGATGATCGCTGATAAACTTCGCATGGAAATGCGCGCGTAATTTTAATTAAGACATGGTATGGGTTCGTCATGAAGCACAAAAACTTTTTGTAGGCTCAAGGTTTGTTGTTGTTGTCAACTCCACTTTGTTCAATTTTAATAATTATTACGAATACATCACTCTTATAGTATAGCCGGAGCCTTAGTGTATTAAAATTAATTGGTTGTTTATGGAAAATATTTATGCTGACTATATTGGTGAAAATAGCCGGGATTAGGTGTAATGCCTATCCCGGTATTTTTATGTAATTTTTCCTAAATAGTATCGGTTATTTGACAGGGGCAAGTCCGACGATTATGATAAGAATTGGAAAGCTATTTAGTCGCGGCGAATGAAAAATATGGTATAATCAAATGTCAGGCAATGCATTATTTTACATATAGCTATAATAATTTCAGAGGAACGGTGGTATTAGTGATAGAAAGCGGCAATAACGTAATTGCAACGGATTTGAAGGGTAATACCCAAAAGAGTGTGCAAAAATTTTATAAAACATATACCTATGGCTGTCAAATGAATGAAAACGACACGGAACGGTTGGCAGGACAGCTTAAAAGTCTTGGGTTTGCGGAGACCGATAATAATGAGCAAGCCGATGTGATTATTATTAATACATGTTGTGTTCGGGAAAGTGCGGAAAAAAAGATTTATGGAAAAATCGGCGAATTAAAACGCCTAAAAGCCACTAACCCCAATCTTTTAATTGTTATTGCTGGGTGTATGGCCCAAAAAGATAGAGAAAAGCTGTTTAAAAAGGCTTCGCATATTGATCTTATTATTGGTACTCATAATGTTCATCAATTTACAGAGTTAGTGACGAAACTGGATAAATCACGGGAACGAGTGCTGGCAGTATGGGATCAGGCCGAACGTCTGGCACCGAATGTGCCCACCATCCGCAAAAATAAGATATCTGCATGGGTGCCAATTATGTATGGGTGTAACAATTTTTGTACCTACTGCATTGTTCCCTATGTTCGGGGCCGTGAACGTTCTCGTACGGTTGAAGATATAATCCAGGAAATTGACGAGTTAAGTGAACAAGGGTTTAAAGAAATAACTTTACTGGGACAAAACGTTAATTCCTATGGTAAAGATGCAGATAATCAGCTTGATTTTGCTGATTTATTAACTAAAGTAGACAGTTTAAATACGATTGAACGTATCCGGTATATGACTTCTCATCCTAGAGATATGACGGACAAGGTAATCGCCGCTGTAAAAAACAGCCGCAATATCTGTGAACATTTTCATTTGCCTATCCAGTCCGGCAGTGATACTCTCCTGGAGAAAATGAATCGAGGCTATAACCAGAGTTATTATCGTGATCTGGTGCAAAAAATTCGTCAGGCTGTGCCTAATTCTAGTTTGACGACCGATATTATTGTTGGGTTTCCTGGTGAAACGGAAGAGTTATTTGAGGAAACGCTGGCGTTATTAAAAGCAGTCGAGTTTGATGCTGCGTATACGTTCCTCTATTCACAGCGCTCCGGGACACCGGCGGCGACAATGCCTGATCAAATACCGTTGGCGGTTAAAAAAGTCCGGCTTAACCGCCTGGCAGATATACAGAATGAAATTAGTCTGGCAATCAACAAACGTCTGGTTGGTTCAACGGTAGAGGTACTAGTTGAAGGGGAAAGCAAAAATAATGCTGAAAAATTAATGGGGCGAACCCGGACGAATAAGATTGTTCTTTGGGATAAAACCGGTGATGAGCGTATTGGACAATTGGTTCAGGTCAAGATAAGCGTTGCCCAGACATGGTTATTAAAAGGACAGTTAGTTTAAATTCATGTAGATCAGATGTTGGGAGAAGGAGATTATAGATGGCTGCTGGTTATACACCAATGCTGGAACAATATTTAGAGATAAAAGACCGCCATCAGGACAGCATTTTATTTTTCCGTCTTGGCGATTTTTATGAGATGTTTTTTTCTGATGCTGAACTGGCCTCTCGTGAACTTGAAATAACGCTTACGGCCAGGGACGGGGGAGCGGCGAATAAAATCCCGATGTGTGGTGTGCCTTATCATGCCGCTGATAATTACATCACTCGACTTATTCAAAAGGGCTACAAGGTTGCCATTTGCGAACAGGTGGAAGATCCTAAGCAGGCCAAAGGTATTGTACGGCGGGAAGTTATTAAAATTATCACGCCCGGCACGGTTTTATCAGATAGTTTATTAATCGATAAAAGCAATAATTTTCTGGTGCTTATTTATGAGGAGAACGATATATTATATTTGGCTGCCGCCGATATTTCAACCGCTGAAATGGTCTGGGCTGAGTTTAGCGGGGTCCATCGTGTAGCTGAACTTTGTGACCAGCTATTCCGGTTGATGCCGACGGAGGTTGTGCTGACCGGCAAAATCATCAATCTAGACTCAATACAAAGTTTTGTTGAAAATCGTATTCCTCATTGCATTTTTACCGGCCTGACGATTGATGATTATAGCGTTGTTGCCGAATTGCCGGGACGACATTTTAATGCTAGGGAATTGCCGTCAGCCGCTGGAGCATTGTTCGCGATAGCCTGCTTATTACTGTATTTATATCAGACGTTAAAAAGTGATTTATCGCATCTTAACCGGCTGACTAAATATGATGCACGGGATTATCTTGTCTTAGATGCCGTGACTTTGCGCAACTTAGAAGTTACGGCCAATATGCGTGATGGCGGCAAAAAAGATACTTTGCTGTCAGTCTTGGACTATACAAAAACAGCAATGGGTGGGCGGCTATTGAAACGTTGGCTGGAATCGCCGTTATTACATCATACCCAAATTACTGAACGGCAGGATGCGGTAAACGAACTTTTGGCCAAGGCTACTATTCGTAAAGAATTGCAGGACGAGCTTGCGCATATTTATGATTTTGAACGTATTTTGACCAGGATTGAAGTAGGAACGGCTAGTGCCCGTGACTTGTCAGCCTTGAAAACATCGTTAAGTGCCTTGCCGGCGATTAAACAACGACTGCAAGGGTTCACTGCTAAGCAACTGGCTAATATTGGTACAGCGTTGGCTACCCACGCCGATGTGGCTGGACTTATCGATGCGGCAATAGTCGATAATCCGCCGTTGTCGGTAAGGGATGGCGATATGATCCGTTCCGGCTATGATATTGAATTGGATGAATTACGGGAGTTATCGCGAGATAGTAAACAGTGGGTGCAAAATCTTGAAACCAGAGAGCGCGAGGCCACTGGCATCAAATCACTCAAAGTAGGTTATAACAAAGTTTTTGGTTACTATATTGAGGTAACTAATGCTAATACGGCCGCGGTGCCACTAGCCTATGTCCGTAAACAGACGTTGGCGAATGCGGAACGATATATTACGCCAGAACTTAAAGAGTTTGAAATAAAAATTCTTGGGGCACAGGAGAAAATAGTTAATATAGAATACGCCCTGTTCATAAAAATTCGTGAATATGTCAAAGAACGTTTGAAAGAAATTCAAGAGACCGCGCGTCAGGTTGCGGGACTTGATGTTATTACTTCTTTTAGTGAAGCAGCGGCTCGTAAAAACTATGTCCGGCCAACAATAACTACGAGCCGGGAAATTATTATTAAAGATGGACGACACCCGGTAGTTGAGGATCTTCTCAAGCAAACGATGTTTGTTCCTAACGATACGGAACTTAACCACACTGACAGTGAAATTGCTATTATTACTGGGCCCAATATGGCCGGTAAATCGACCTATATGCGCCAAGTGGCGCTGTTAACGCTGATGGCTCAGGTGGGAAGCTTTATTCCGGCGCGCGAAGCCTCAATATGTCCGGTTGATCGTATTTTTACCAGGGTAGGGGCCAGTGATGACTTGTCGAGCGGGCAAAGTACGTTTATGGTCGAGATGAATGAAGTGGCCCATATTCTAAAGCACGCTACAACTAATAGCTTAATTATCCTTGATGAGATTGGGCGCGGCACCAGTACTTTTGATGGCATGAGCATTGCCAGGGCGGTTATTGAATTTATCAAGGAAAAAATCAAAGCAAAAACACTGTTTGCGACGCACTACCATGAACTCATTGAATTGGAGCGATATAATAAGCGAATAAAAAACTATTCGGTTGCGGTAAAAGAGCGCGGCAACGATATTGTGTTTCTCCGCCGGATTATTCCTGGCGGTGCTGACCGGAGCTATGGCATTCATGTGGCTCAATTAGCCGGATTGCCCAAAAAAGTCGTCGAACGGGCGCAGGAAATTTTAGCTGAGTTAGAAGAATGCAATCCGTCTTCCGTGACAGAAAATGTAGCACCAGTCAAGCCTGCCGCTACATTAAATGAAGTATCGTTATTTTCGAGTAGTTTAGCGGATGAGCTATTGGCTCTCGACTGCATGACACTTACGCCGCTTGAAGCCCTTAATATTCTTTATAAACTGCAAAATCAGGCCAAACAGGAGGCCGGAAAACTATGAGTCAGGCCATCATAAAAGTTCTCGACCAGAATACCGCTAATAAAATTGCGGCCGGTGAAGTTGTTGAACGTCCGTCATCGGTAGTAAAGGAATT
Organism: Bacillota bacterium; assembly: GCA_017889625.1. Taxonomy (GTDB): domain Bacteria; phylum Bacillota; class Negativicutes; order Sporomusales; family CTSoil-080; genus CTSoil-081. The sequence continues at coordinate 63,387 of JAGGAD010000002.1, forward strand.
AGTTGAAAACTCCCTGGATGCTTATAGTAAAGTGATCGAAGTTGCCATTCAGGATGGTGGGGCCAGCCATATCAGGGTAACCGATGATGGCTCCGGCATGAGCCGGGAGGATGCCGAACTTGCGATTTTGCGGCATGCCACCAGTAAGATAAATTCTGTTGATGATATCTACAGTGTTCAGTCGCTCGGGTTTCGCGGTGAGGCATTGCCAAGTATTGCTTCCGTGTCCAGGTTTTCCCTGACTACCAGGCTGGCAGATGCCGAATTAGCCTCCTATGTTGAAGTTACCGGAGGTGAAATTACTGATGCGCGTGAAGCTGGGGCCGGTCTCGGGACAACGATAATTGTCAACGACTTGTTTTTTAATACTCCCGCCCGACGGAAGTTTATGAAAACTGCGGCGACGGAGAGCGGGTATATCCATGATATTCTAGGCCGCTTGGCGCTGTCGCATCCTGAAGTGGCGTTTAAGCTTCTTAATAATGGACGGTTAGTCTTATCTACCCCCGGCAGCGGTAGTCTGTTAGATGCCATTGCCAGCTTATATGGGCCGAAAACGGTGGAAGCGGTACTACCGATTGAATATCAGGAAGAAATGTTAATAATCTCTGGGTATGTCGCTAAGCCTACCCTTATTAAGAGCAGCCGACAATGGCAGACACTGATTATTAACGGGCGGACGGTATCAAGCCGGATGATTGCTAAAGCGATAGACAATGCGTATCATTCATTACTGCCAAAATCAGGTTATCCATTGGTTGTGTTGAATATTTCCTTGCCGCCGGAAGCTATTGATGTTAATGTTCATCCACAAAAAAGTGAGGTTAAACTAGCAAACGAAGGTGCAATGTTTAAAGCTGTTTACCGGGCTATCAGTGCAGCGTTGACTAATACTGAGGAAAGTGTGCCGGCAATGACGGCTGCGGCGAGTATATCGCGGACCTGGTCTAATCAGCCTCCACACCAAAATCTAACCCACAGCTTAAATCCGGTGGCTTATTCACCGGAACCGGCACCCATGAATACTCAGCTATGGAATGAATCACCGCCGTCATTTACAGAAACTCGTAACGCTATCAAACAGCACGAAGAAATATTTAATATTACCTCAAATGACATTAATTCTGTTCCGACTAGTCAATCTGATTTGGCAATGGTTCTGCCTGAACCGGAAAGTACCCTAATGCCTCTGGGGCAGATTGATAATTGTTATATTATTGCCCGGGCAACCGACGGACTGTATATTATTGATCAGCACGCTGCGCATGAGCGAATACTATATGACAAAATGTCTTTAGCAACCGGCCGGATTCCGGTACAACAATTGTTGATGCCGTTATTATTAGATTTTGATACCTTGGAAACCCGGTTGATTAGTGAACATACAGAACTTTTTTTTGAGCTTGGATTTACTTTAGAAATGATTGGGCCGAACTCCTGGCGTCTTACTGAATCGCCGGCGGATATTCAGCCCGGCGAAGCCAGGGCATTTCTTATTGATGTTTTGAGACTGGTGCAAACCGACCCGAGTCCTACTGCGGCTAAACTTCGCCATGCTTATCTCCAAACGGCAGCGTGCCGGGCCGCAATTAAGGCCGGTGAACTTTTGAATATGCGGCAAATGTCTGCACTTATTACTGAACTTAATGCTACGGCATTGCCTTATACTTGCCCGCATGGAAGACCGACGATTATCAAATTCTCGCCAGCAGATTTGGCTAAAATGTTTAAACGCACCTAAGATGGGAGCTGCTATGAATTTAGTTGTCACAACGATTTATAAACCATCTGCAAGTATTGAACAGTCGGCTAGCGAACTAGCACAGAAACTTGCTGCGCCGTTGGTAAAGAGAGAAAAAAATTCACTAGAAACGATTAGTAACGATTATGCTACCGCCAATATTTTGGTGGTCACGAAAACCGGGCCGGTTGTCCACACTCCTGACGGACAATATTTTTTTCATATCAACATGGCTGAATTGCGTATAAATAATCTCATAAATGGAAAACATGACCATATGGTAGCCGCGTTAGGGATTACCGCTGGCGATAGGGTGCTTGATTGTACACTGGGGCTTGGGAGTGATGCGATTGTCGTGAGCTACGTTGTCGGAAAAACCGGTCTGGTAGTGGGAATGGAGACCACCCCCCTCATTGCGACGGTAACAGCCTTAGGCTTACAACAGTATAATGCTTCAAGTATTGAAGTTACTTCTGCTATGCGGCGAATTACTGTAGAAACTGCCGATTATAATGATTATCTAGATCTTTTGCCGGATAATAGCTTTGATGTAGTGTATTTTGATCCAATGTTCAGGATTCCAGTTTACTCCAGTTCTAACCTTAAACCATTGCGGACCTTGGCCGACCACCGACCGCTTTCCTTGGCTGCAGTCACAAAAGCCCGCCGGGTTGCGCGTAGACGGGTTGTTGTGAAAGAAACTAAGAATAGCAAGGAGTTCGCCCGTTTGGGGATGACTACTGTGCTGGGCGGAAAATATAGCCGGGTTCATTATGGCGTACTGGAAGTGGGGTGCTGACCATGGAACAGGTTATCGCAATTATTGGCCCAACGGCTGTTGGAAAAACCAAAGTAGGCATTGACCTGGCAAAACACTTGTCCACTGAAATTATTTCCGGTGATTCGATGTTGATTTACCGGGGAATGAACATTGGCACCGCTAAACCGGATATTGCTGAGCGTTCCGGAATTCGCCATCATCTTATTGATATTCGTGGTGCTAATGATGAGTATTGTGTTGTTGATTTTCAGAAAATGGCAGGAGAACTGATTTATCGTATTAATAGCCAACAGCACATTCCGATTCTGGTTGGCGGTACTGGGCTTTATGTTAAATCCTTGCTGGAAGGATTTAAGTTTAGTCCAATAGCTGGTAGCGATCAACTACGAAATAGACTTACAGAACTAGTTAAAGTGCACGGTAATGAATATCTCCATAATATGTTAGCAAAAGTTGAGCCCGTGGTTGCAGCCAGGTTGCATCCCAATGACCAACGTCGCATCATACGGGCTTTAGAAATTCATTTTACCGGAGAAGATGTACCCAACGAAGCTAAATCATCTGAACTTATTTATGATGCCGTGGTAATTGGCTTGACTATGGACAGGCAAAAACTCTATGATCGGATTAATCAGCGGGTAGATCTGATGATCCGCTCTGGTTTAGTAGAAGAAGTAGACGCACTGCTAAAAACAGGGGTATCCCCTGGTGCTCAGTCAATGCAAGGTATTGGCTATAAAGAGATTGTTTTATATTTGCAGGGAAAGGTTGAACTGCCGGCCGCAATTGATAAAATTAAACAGGCCACCAGAAATTTTGCTAAGCGGCAATTAACTTGGTACCGTAAAATGCCTTATACTTGCTGGGTTGATGTAGATAATTATAAAAATCACGCGACTTTAATGGAATATATTTACAACCATATTGCAGGAAAGTTTAACCGGGAGTAGAAGTATACTTATCATTAGATAGATACTTATATAAAAGTAAAGAGATATTAGATTATAAGACAGCGGAGGGGTATGAATCATGACCACAACAAAAGTAATTAATTTGCAAGACAGCTTCCTTAATCAAGTCCGGAAAGAAAACATCCCGGTAATTTTTTATTTGATCAATGGTTTTCAGTTGCGAGGCTCAGTGAAGGGCTTTGACAACTTTACCGTTATCGTAGAAAATGAAGGCAAACAGCAACTGGTGTATAAACATGCGATATCCACTATAACGCCCTTCCGGCCATTGTCGTCAACGATGCAACAGGAGAAAAAGGATGATACTGTAAGATCATAAGAAAGATTAAATCAACCCAGCATGTGCTTGGGTTGATTTTTTATTGGTGGTAAATAAGATAGGCCCAGGAATATTTTTGAACTCTTTTTTGATGATTGCATAATAATCATTAGTAATGATGCTATAATTTGATTATCATACATTATGACGACTATTTTCAGTTTTATCTTTGAATCTGACTTTTGTCGCCGTAATCAGTAGTAGGTGGGTGTTTCTAATTCTTCTCAATTATATATTTGATGAAGACCATCGGATAGCTGCTGAGGATACATCGGGGAATATTCTTAGTAATTGCGAGTTATTGTAAACCGCCAATTTGATTGACCCGAGTGATAATTTTTATGACTACGGAGGAAACTAATTTGAACAAGAGTATAAGTTATGATGTAGCAGGTAAATGTGCCCTTATTAGCGGTGGGACCTCGGGAATTGGCTTGGCAACAGCGAGATTATTGTTAGAAAATGGTGCGTCGGTAGCCATTGTCGGACGACAAGCCGCCAAGGGAGAGCAAGTTTTACAGAGCTTAGCTGAATTTGGCGGTCAGGTTATTTTTATTGCCGCGAATTTAACTATGGTGGAACGCTGTAAATATGTTGTGACAACGGCTTTAAAGCAATTTGGTAAAATTGATATATTGGTTAATAGTGCTGGAGTATATCAAGAACGGTTCATTGTTGAAACGACCGAAGCTGAATATGACAAGATAATGGATGTTAATGTGAAAGCGGCATACTTTTTGTCCCAGCAGGTTGTTGAGCCGATGAAGCGGAACGGCGGCTGTATTATTAATATCTCTTCGGATGCCGGAATCAAAGGGAATCCCGGATGCAGTGCTTATTGCGCGTCGAAAGGAGCTCTGATTGCGCTCACTAAGTGTTTGGCGATAGAACTTTCGCCGTATCCGATTCGGGTTAATTGTATTTGTCCGGGTGATGTTGCGACGCCGATGTTAGAGAGCCAAGTTCGGCAGGCACCTAATCCTGAGCATTATCTGAAAGAGCTTAGTGAGTTGTATCCTTTGGGGCGCGTTGCTTATCCAGAAGAGGTGGCGAATTTAATTTGTTTCCTTGGTTCATCTTGCGGCGAATATATTACTGGAGCAACTTTGTCTATTGACGGTGGCCTGACTGCCCGCTAAATAGTGCCTGGCGCGAGTTTCACCAAGCAACTTATCTGCTAATATGATATAGCGATAAAAGGGCGGTGAAATTATGCGTAAGTTATTGCCAACGGTCGCATTAGCGATGATTCATATCGCCGGGGATAATCTAGGGGTAGTGCCTGCTTTTGCAGTAATGCTTGGGGTAAATATTTACTGGATTATCATTGTAGCGTATATCATATTGGGAACGGTAGTTGCCGGAGTAGCTGCCTGGATTGGCAGTTATAGCGGGCTTGAATTAGGGACGGTGGTCAGTAGACTGTTTGGCTGTCGAGGAAAACAACTGTTAGCAGTGGCTATTCTTAGTGTATCAATTCCGGCCAGCGCCATTACGGGAGGGTATTTCGCCGGACAATTGGTTGTAATGCTTACTGGAATTCCTTATTGTTGGGCTGTAATTATTTGTTTAATTGCATTTTTGTTGTTGGCGGCAGGATGGTGGCGGGATTTTTGGATAGTTATTAATTATGTTTCATTCTTATTGATACCGTTGGTAGTGGTGTTGGCCATTACTGCCGGAGATTATAATCCGCCGCAGGTAGAATATACGGGACTGACGGACTGGTTGTTAGTACTGGCCCTTTTCAGTTACAATGCCGGGGGGATGCGTCCGGCGGTAGTTATTGAAGCGGCTGGACATTTAGCTGGTAAAGGGTATAAATCGGTAGCGTTTGCTGTCGCGGCTAAAATTATTGAAGGTTTGTTTACATTATTTATTGCGTATGTAGTGTTTAAGGCGCCGGTTTATGGCTCGCTGATTTTGCCTGATATGGCGGATTTGTACTTGGGTTATGGCGGTGCGGTGGTGTTTAAATTGGTGTTGCTTTCCACTTTTATTATGACTATGGCTCCAGCGATGATGGCTAACGCCAAACAAGTTGTTATTTTAACTGGCGTTGAATTTAAACTTGCGATGCTTATTTCTGGGCTTGTTGTATATGCAATCAGCCTGATTGATTACCAAATTGTACTTACTGTTATGAGTGGTACAGGGCTTATTATGGTTATATACCTAGGATATATAGTTTGCTTTTTACATAAATCAGGACAGAAAAAGTTATAATTAAGGCAGCGCGTTAGAAATTTGAGGAGTTATTATGTTGCTATTATTGAAATTCATCGTAATTATCATTATGCTGATTGGTTTAGGTTTGACTGTTATACCGCGCTTTCCCGGGACGGTAGTAATCTTGGCGGGGGCTGGCTTGTTTTCTTTAGGAGCAGGCTTTGCCTTTGGCGAAGCCTGGATATGGGACGTGCTTATTGGGTTAGTGCTAATTGCCGAAGGGGGCGGAAGACTGCTGCGCCGGTACTTAACCCGGCGGTATCAGTTAGGACGACAGCTTGCAGCAGCTTCAACAATCGGTAATATCGGGGGAGTATTGGTAACTAATGCACTGTTTGGGCCGGTATGGGGAGTTTTATTATGGGAGCTATTGGTTGGTAAAACAATGGCCCCAAGGTGGGATAGTATTTATACTATTTTGTTAAGACTTGTAGCGGCAGCGGCGGTGAGATTTGTCTGTGGTGTAGTAATGATTGTTGTGGTGATTGGCTGGTTAATGTAGCGGGAAGAAGTATTTAAATATGTTATATTTCTCATAGTATTATTCTATAGATGTTTGATTTAAAAAATTCTGACAAGTTATTGACGTGTCCTTTTTCAGTGTGGTATGCTGAAACTGATAAAGGCAAATTATTCCTATATCAATAATAGTCTTAAAACATAGAGGAGATGGAAATATGAAGACAAAATATGCTGTTGTAGAACATGGCAAGGTCTATTTGGACGAAAAAGACCTGCCGAAGCCAGGTCCTGGCGAATTGCTTTTGAAAGCTGAATACAGCACGTTGAGTCCTGGAACTGAATGGGCTCTTATGAACGGCTTCATCGTTCCCCTGCCGACCAACATAGGTTATAGCATGGCCGCTCGCGTAGTTGAGGTCGGAGAAGGTGTGACCGATTTCAAGGTAGGCGATGCTGTAGTTACTACAGGCGAGCATGCGCAGTACCTTATTATGAATGAATATAACTGTACTCCTGCTCCTAATGACATTGATATGGAGCAGGCAGCTTTCTGGAATCTGGCACATACCGGCATGTATGCTTTACGCCGCTCCGGTCTACAATTGGGTGAGCCGGCTGTTGTTATGGGTCAAGGCTTTGTTGGGGCTATAACCGCTCAGGTTGCAAGATGCGCGGGAGCTCTACCTGTCATTGTTACCGATTTGGATGACAGCCGTTTGGAAAAAGCAAAAAAAATGGGCGTACACTATGCTATTAATCCGAAAAAAGAACCTGGCAAGCTAGAAGAAGTTGTCGCAAGCCTTAACCGGGGCGGAGTTCCAGTCGTATTTGAAGCTACGGGCGCGCGTCAGCCTCTGGAACAAGCTTTTGAAATCGTTTCTGAACGTGGGCGTGTCGTTATGATATCCCAGGTACATGGCGAAGATATGCCACACTATGACGATAACCTAATGCAGAAGGGCGCAAGCCTCATCGGCACTTACGTTAACTCTAAACCATACTCGCTTCGCCGGGCTGATTTGCAAATTAATGGCACTTGGCCTCCGGTTATGGGACAAAAACTCAGCCGTTATGTCAACTCTGATGTTTGGACCAGTGATGAAGATATCCGTGTCGTTCTTGATCTCATCAAATATGGTTCCCTCAACATAAAACCGCTTATTACTCATCGCTTCGACTACGATAAGATTTCTGAAGCATATGAGCTGGTTTGGAAACAGGATACCAGCCTAATGGGCGGAGTTCTTAAATGGAAATAAGCCAGTAACATCTGTTTGCGGCCGAAACCGGATTACATCTGGTAAAGAGTTCGCTAAAGATTGTCTGATTTAAAAAGCCCGCGGTGTTTTAATAAGCACTGCGGGCTTTTTGGTTTGCTCTTTTGTCATTAGCTGTCAGGAATGATTTAACAAATAAATAACCTAACGGTAACCTGTTGCGTCTTGGTTCGATTTATACTTGACTCAGATGGATGATTGCCGGACAAAGACGGGGAGAGTTGATCATGCTGAAAATGTTTTTGAAATTTGCCTTAGTGGGATTAACTGGCGTTGGGGTTAATCTTGCTGTATATGTTACTGCTATTTCAGCAGGGGCGAGTTATCTTGTTGCGGCTAAGCTGTCGTTCGCTGCCGCTGTCACTGGCAACTTTATCGGGAACTTGCGCTGGACTTTCCGGGGACGAGCTAAAAGTAGAGCTATTGGCTTGAAATACTTTATGTTTGTCATAATTAGCTGGATCAATTTAGAGGTTAATTTAGCAATTCTTCAGATGTTGATAGAGTCGTTTAAAGTTGATCAAACAATTAGCCAAATAATGGCTATTGCTGTGGTCAGCTTTTTTAATTTCCTGGTGAATTATTTTATTACTTTCAACGAACCACGAGCCCAACAAGACAAGGAGGTAGGGAAAACCTATGAAATTAGTAATCATACCAACTTATAATGAATGCGCTAATCTTGAAAAATTGCTGTCATCTATTTATCAGTCTGTTCCCGATACTGACATTCTTATTGTCGATGATAATTCTCCTGATGGAACCGGTGAACTGGGCGATGTTTTATCAGCTGGCCAATATTCTAACCGATTATTCGTCGTACATCGTGAAGGTAAGTTGGGCTTGGGAACAGCATATATTGCCGGATTTAAGTGGGCCCTTGCCCGTAACTACCAGTACATAGTAGAGATGGATGCCGACTTGTCACATAATCCTAAATATTTGCCGCAATTTTTTGCAGCTATTCAGAGGTGTGATTTGGTCATTGGGAGCCGTTATGTTTCTGGTGGCGGCGTTTGTAATTGGGGATGGGCCAGAAAATTGATCAGTAAAGGCGGGAGTTTGTATTCTCGGTTTATTCTTGGGGTTCCTGTCAATGATCTTACTGGCGGATATAAATGTTTTCGCCGCGAAGTTCTGGAAACTCTGGACCTTGAGGCAATCCAGTCAGTGGGGTATTCCTTTCAAATAGAAATGACTTACCGCACGTTTCTACAAGGTTTTAGCATTCGCGAAATACCTATAGTGTTTGAGAACCGAGAGTGCGGTCAATCAAAAATGTCCGGAAACATTTTTGGCGAGGCGTTGATTATGATTCCGGGTTTGCGGCTGGCCAAACAACGAATTATACGTCAAAGGAAATACTTGCCGCCAACTCCGCAAATCTGCGACGGTATTTTGCCGATGGAAAGGAGACCATAGTGGTGGCGATACCCTTACCTAATTTAGTTGTTCTCCTTTTAATTATATTTGGTACTATTTTGCGATTGATTTTAGCTACGTCGTTAGGCTTAGGTGTTGATGAATCTTACGTAGTTTCTGTAGCTCGCACCTTAAGTTTCAGCTATTTTGATCATCCGCCCCTGCATTTTTGGCTGGTTTGGCTAATTACTCATCTTACCGGTAGTGAATGCCCGATGATTGTCCGCTTACCGTTTATTCTGCTTTTTGCCGGGTCAACTTGGTTAATGTATCGGTTAGGTCAACGCTTGTTCAGTGCTTGGGCTGGAGTTTATGCCGCGCTATTGTTTAATGTATCGGCGGTCTTTAGCTTGAGTTCCGGCAGCTGGGTATTGCCAGATGGACCGCTGTTTTTTTCTATGTTATCAGCCGCTCTTGCGCTTGAAAAGATTTTTTTTAGGCGTTCTACTAATGGTCGTTGGCTTGAGTTTGGTTTTTGGCTGGGAATTGGTCTTCTTTGTAAATATCACGCAGTGTTTCTCCTTTTTGGGGTGCTGCTATATATATTGGTTACCAAGAAGCATTACGGTGTAGTTTTGACCCCTGGACCGTATCTTTCCTTGGTTGTGGCTGGAATATTATTTTTACCGGTATTGCTATGGAATGCAGACCATAGTTGGGTTTCGTTCGTTTTTCAGGGAAGCCGGGGAGTGGGGCATGGCTTTTATCCGGGCAAGATGCTTACTAATATATTGGGTCAAGCGTTGTGGGTACTTCCTTGGATCTGGATTCCGCTTATTGGTGCGGCTGTTCTTTCCGTAAAGAAAAAACAAAAAAATCAGCTTAGTCCACTAAAAATTCGCTACTGGTTTTTTCTTTGTCTGTCGGCTTTCCCCATTATTTTCTTTACTGTAGCCACTTTGTGGGGAGCTCAAGGCTTATTTCATTGGCAAGCCCCAGGCTATCTTTTCCTATTTCCGCTTTTGGGTGAAAAAGTTGCCGTTGCTATCCGTCGCGGTAGGCGGACGACCAAGTTGTGGTTAAAGGGATCGGTGGCAAGCTTTTTGATAATTGTCGTCATTTTGGGAACTCATGCGGCAACTGGATGGCTGCATAGCTTCGTCCCGTCGTTGTCGGCTAAAAATGACCCAACGCTGGAAGCACTGGATTGGCGCGGGATGGAAAGTAATTTAACAGCCAGAGGCGTGCTGGCTGCACCGGTTGGTTTTGTGGTAACGGCAAGCTGGATTGATGGGGGGAAAGTGGATTATGCTTTAGCCGGACGTTTGCCGGTGTTGACCTTGAATGATGCTCCGCACCATTTTGCCTTTACACATAACCTTGCCGATTATCAAGGCCAAGATGCGCTAATTATCGGGCAAACCAAATATGTTGGTGACGCTACCCAATATCAGCCGTATTTTGACTCAATCGTAGTTTTGGATAATATACCTATACAACGAAACGGGCAACAGGAAATCGAATTAGCTGTGTTCTACGGCAAAAACTTTAAAGGTCAATTTCCCCTTCCTTACGGATATAAGACAACACCGAAAAACTAAGGGGGTATCACCATGAAAACGTTGTTTCAGAACTCTATAAAAAACAGTTTTAATCTTGCTGCATTAACTGCTCTGACCGTGGGAACGATAACAATTATCCTTGTTTTTTCCGTTAAAGGTGTAAATGTTTGGCTTCATCCGTTGGCAAGTTTTCTGGGGGGGGCTGGCAATGATATTTTTTTAATCGCGGCTAACGCATTGTTGATTGGTTGGGCTTGGCGGAAGAAAATCTACAGTTTTATTTGCATGACATTGTGGCTGGATATTTTAGTCGGCCTCAGTGTTCAAGTGATAAAACTCATAGAACTTCCCCCGTGGACTCTTCGCCCGACAGGCATGAGCGGTGGTTTTCCCAGCGGGCACGCCACCCACAGTTTTGCCATAGCTTTTGTCCTTACGCTTGTATTTCCGCGCTTGGCTTGGTTTTGGTATCTGTGCGCCGCCGCCATATCCTGGTCCAGGGTAGAAACTTTTGCGCATACGAATGTTCAAATCGCCGCCGGGGTATTATTGGGGATATTTATTGGTTTTTTACTAATCAGTCGCTGGTTGCGGCGTCCCGAAGCCGCAAAGTTTTTTCCAATGGCTTCGACCTCGGTGTCACCGATGGTATCGCGGGAGACTCTGGCAGCTGAATAATACAGGGTGATATTGCTTGTATATTCAATTGGCCGTCTTGTACAGACATAAAAACTGCTGGTGACAATAATGACCATGCGGGACACAAACGCTCCCGTGCCAAGGGTATAACGGCAAATTATGGCAAAAATTATACCGGCCGGCCCAGTATTCATCCAGGCTAAGCTGGCAAATAACATAAGCTGTCCATTCAATCAAGTTTTATCAGATAGTACGTACTAATCGGGAAGAATATCTGGAACACAAAAGGCACTGTACGTAAGCCGTACAGCGCCTTTTGTCTACTGTCTGAAGCCGCCAGATTAATGGCGGCTTGTTTTTCATTAATATAAGGGGAGATTAATCACTAAATCGGTTCAAAACGGCTATGTAGATGCGCCTTTATTTCTCTGAAATTATGAATGAAAGCTTCAAGGGGAGTGAGGTTAGCGGTTTCGGTCGAAAAAGTGGCGGTAGCATCGACAGTTCCAGTGGTGACATTGTAGACGGTTAGCGTTAATGTGATGTAGTAAGTATTGCTTTCTTGTTTTACCCGGCTGGCCTCTACGGTTGATACAATGGCCCACTGGCAATTAGCGGCGGTAGCTGCCTGCCGCCAAGTGCCGGAGTCTGTTGGGCTAGCGGCCAAGATATAGTTCGATAATGTCTGCCGATATTCATCCTGTAATGCTTCATTCATATACCAAAAGTCTGACCTCAAGTCAACCGGAAGGTTATTCTGGAGCGGTACAATGTAGACGAGGTCAGACTGTATTTGTTTGCCGGTAACTGGGGGTGGGAGTTCCACTCCGGCCTCAATAGCTAGGCGGCGTTTGGTATAATAGTTTTTTATGGCAGAATCAACATAGCCGATTAATTTATGAGGATCGCTGACGCTGTCCGGTGTGGTCCATACAATTTCCTTGCCAAATTGCTGGTATCCGCCAACCAGGGTTTGTAGAGCTCCGGTTATTATATCGCCTGAATTGACAAGGCGGGTTAAATGAAGGGTGGATTTGAATTTTTCGGCAAAGGCGGCATTACCAATAGCGGGAGCACCGAAAGTGATAACTTCAATTTGTGAGGGGTTTATTCCAGTATCGATAAGCCTTGCTCCGGCCAGGGTGGCTGCTGCACCACCTAGACTATGCCCAGTAAGGAAAAGTTTGCAGTTTTTATCGGTTGTCAACAGAACTGGAAGTGATAGTAGAACATGCTGTGAATTTTGTAACACAGCTGACGGACCAGCCTGGATAAATTCATTAAATCCCTTGTGTACTTTAGGTTCGGTGTCAGGAATATTTGGTTTGTTTGCATTGGCAATGAACGCTGCGGTGCTATTGCCAGCGAAGTAGATTTTGTCAACTTTGATGTCAGTTTTGATGTCGTTATTATTCTCTGTACCGACAATAGCCATAAGGTAAAAAGGCGTTCCTTCTTTTCTCGCGATTAGAAAGCGGGCTCCAGAATGCCCCTTGGGCTGGACATAATGGTCAATTTGCCAACCATCTTGCTCAAGATAATGGGTGGCTAGTTCGCCAAGCCGTCCGCTATAAGCCGCTACGCTGGCTCCGGCGGCAAGATAGATTTTATAGGCTTCCGCGTAATCTTCTTCGGGTCCGGCAAAACCAATGCCTGGTGTAGATATCAGTAGCAAGAGGCAAATGAGTGTCAGCCAAAATTTCATTATAATCACCCTATCGCTGTATTTTGAAGGTATTTATGTAATTAGCTTTTATTTTACTGTAATTTTGGGGAAAATGCTATTTCTAATCCATGACGATGAAGGAACAGCGTCATTTAGCTGTCGATAATAATTGTTATTATTTTCTTTTCGTCAGTGACTTTTTTATCGCAAAAGAGTAATTGAGAAGGATTACTAGGATAGTGGCGAGAATAATGATTTTAATAAGCACAATTCACAATGGTGGTGAAATTATGCTATACTTCGTTATGGCGCTTGGCCTTATGCTGGTTGTCGCGGTTTTTGCGGTGCAAAACGCGCATGAGGTTACGATTGGATTTCTGTATTGGAGTTTTGAAACTTCGCTGGTTATTGTTATATTAAGTTCGGTACTTTTCGGTGCGCTTGCAGTGATGTCGCTGGCGGCGTTTGTTCAAATTCGTTCACGGTTGAAATTAAGAAAAGCTAAGGCTCGCTTGAGCGAGCTTGAAACCCAAAATTATATGTTAAAAAGCAAACTGGAGCAGCTTGAGCCGCCGCTAGAGACTAAAGAAAATGTGGGTAAGAACGAGCCATCGTGTTAGAATGCGCACTAAGGGATTGGGGTATATAGGTGACTGTGATGTATAAACCGGTAAAAGTTTGGCAGGTTTTTCCTGAACGACCGGAAGAAACGAGGTTAATCAGCCGGGAACTTGATATTTCACCGGTTGTAGCTCAGGTTATGGTCAATCGGGGAATCGTTGATGTAGAGGCCGCTAAGGCCTTTTTGTACGGTAGCGCCGAATTATTGGCATCGCCGTGGTTGTTATGTGGAATGGAAGAGTCCGTAAATCGGATACAATATGCTATTAGTGAACAGCAGAAAATTGTTGTTTATGGAGATTATGATGTTGATGGGATTACTTCCACAGCGCTTGTGTACCGTGTGCTGACACGGTTGGGGGCGATGGTGGAGTTTTATATTCCGGAACGTCAAAGTGAAGGTTATGGTCTTAATAAGGATGCACTTGAAAAATTATATAATGCCGGGGCTGGGCTTATTATTACGGTAGACTGTGGTATTAGTGGTGTTGATGAGGTAGCTACTATGGCTGGACGCCTGGATATTATTATTACTGACCATCATCAGCCACCGCAAATTTTACCGTCAGCGGTAGCGATTATTAATCCTAAGTTGCCGGAGTGCAAGTATCCCGATAAGAACTTAGCCGGAGTTGGGGTGGCGTTTAAACTTTGTCAGGCGTTGTGGCAACGGTTCCATGATACCGATGCTTTATTTATGGATTACTTGGACTTAGTGGCAGTGGGAACTATTGCTGATATAGCTCCCGTTATTGGAGAAAACCGAGTGCTGGTGAAGCTTGGTCTGGAAAAATTGGCGGAATCACCGGTGCTAGGGTTGAAGACAATGGCTGAGGCTGCTAGTATAGCGCTCCAAGATATTGATGCTGGTAAAATTGGTTTTGTTATTGGTCCGCGGCTCAATGCCGCCGGAAGAATAAGTCACGCTTCAAACGGAGTAGAGTTGTTAATCACCCAAGATATGGATGCCGCCAGGACGATAGCCGCTGAACTTGAAGAGGAAAATGTCTGTCGGCAAGCGATTGAAAAAGCAGTGCTGGCTGAGGCAGAAGAAAAACTGGCTAATATTGACATTGCGCAAGAAAAGGTTATTGTATTGGCTGGCGATAACTGGCATACTGGGGTTATTGGGATTGTGGCTTCACGGCTGGTGGAAAAATATTATCGTCCGGTTATTATGATTGGTCTCCGGGATGGTATTGGTAAGGGTTCGTGCCGGAGTATTCCCGGCTTCGATATTTATCAGGCGTTAACGGAGTGTAGTGACGTTTTACTACAGTATGGCGGACATACCCTTGCTGCAGGACTTAGTGTGGTCGAAGCAGCTATTGATGCTTTGCGTCAGAAGCTTAATGCGCTTGCAACGTTATGGTTAACAGAAAAGGACTATCAGCCAGTAGTTAAAATTGACGCCAAAGTGGCGATGCGTGAGATTAATGCTGCGTTTATCGAGCAACTGAGTTGTTTAGCGCCACATGGCATGGGTAATCCCAGCCCGGTATTCAGCACCAACAGCGCAGCTGTGGTTGAAGCCCGCGCGATGGGGAAGGAAGGGCAGCATCTCAGGTTGAAGGTAAAACAAAAGAGCGATGTACTGGAGGCTGTGGCCTGGAATATGGGTCAGTTAGCACCTGAACTGAAAAATGGGACGGCAGTTGAATTGGCCTTTTTCCCGGAGTATAACGAATGGCAGGGGCGGCGAAAGCTGCAGCTTAAAGCTCGTGATGTGGTGATAGATAAAGTGGTACCGGACCATTTGGATTTACTGGATTCACGCGATGTACGGAATAAACTGGAGTATTGCTTAAACTTGATGGCTGATGGACAAATGGTAGCAGTTGTTGTTGATAGTGCGCGGCAGGCGGCGAAGCTAGCTTATCAGTTAAAATTAATGGCTCCGGCTAAAAAACGGAAGATTGGGTATTATCATGAGAAAATGCCTGTTCGTCGTCAGGAAAGTATTAAACTGCGTTACGGCGAACTTGGTCTCGTGGTTGTTGCGGAGGAAACGTGGGATTTTAGCGGCGTAGCCGACTACTGTTTATATAATCCCCCGATTTCACAGCGGAGTTTTGCGAAGTTTTGTGTTGGCGCATTGAAAAATTATCAGCTGCTTAAAGTGCATTTTTTGTTTAATGTCAATGATCTTGAGCTTTTTCAGACCGAAATTGCCAAAGTAATTCCTGACCGCATGGCGGTAGGCTATGTGTACTTGTTCTTGAAAGAAGTCACAAAAAGCGGTAAGTCAATTCTTTGCTCGGATAACCAAATTGCAGCGAAACTTTGCCAAGCTGGGCGGTGCAGCATAACCAAAGACGGAGTAGCGGCTGCATTGAAAATATTAGAGGAGTTAAACCTTCTAGAAATAGACTATTTAGCGACAAAACGTAATTTTAGATTATTACCTGCACCTAAAGAAAAACTTGATCTTGAAACAGCATTAACTTATCAGCGCGGCATGGTAATTCGCGCCAGTAAAAATAAATTTGCTAAAATACTGGCGACGAGGCCGGTTGTAGAGTTATGGCGGCAAGCTGTCGAATTTGAGGAAGCAGAGGAGATAACTGATGGAATGGGACAATTTAATTCGAAGTGTTTATGATTTTCCGAAAAAGGGAATTCAATTTAGAGATATTACGACATTGTTAAAGAACGGCCCAGCTTTGCGGGAAGCTATTGATACGTTGGTTGATATTTATAAAGACGAAAGGATTGACTTGGTTGTTGGCCCGGAAGCACGTGGATTTTTAGTTGGCGCACCGGTTGCTTACGCCCTTGGTAGTGGATTTGCTCCGGTGCGTAAACCAGGCAAGCTGCCGGCGGAAAAGCTTAGTTATGAATATAGTCTTGAATATGGTACTGATAAGCTGGAAATGCATCTTGATGCCATTGCTCCGGGACAACGGGTACTAGTAGCTGATGATCTTTTAGCTACCGGAGGAACGACTAAGGCCGTTATTGAAATGATCGAGAAATTGGGCGGTAAAGTGGTCGGTACGGCCTTTTTGATTGAACTGAGTGAGCTTAAAGGTCGGGAACTAATTGGTGATTATCCGGTATATTCATTGATAGTGTATTAAATTATCGATAGATAGCAGCCTCGAGTGGGGGTTAATACTTAATATGGCAATACATGAAAAGTTTATAGAACTTATCAATCAAGTGAAAGTTGGTCAGCCAGATATTTCTGTGGCAATAATTGAAAAAGCCTATCAATATGCTAATGATGCCCATGGTGAACAACTACGGGCATCTGGGGAAAAGTATATATCGCATCCATTGGCGGTGGCGAAGATTTTGGCTGACCTGCAACTGGATGTTGCTACAATTGCAGCGGCTTTTTTGCATGATGTGGTCGAGGATACAAAAATAACCGTTGAAGAAGTGGAAAAAGAGTTTGGTAAAGAAGTTGCAGGACTTGTTGACGGGGTCACCAAATTAAATCGTATGGAATATAAATCCAAAGAAGAACAGCAATTGGAAAACTACCGAAAAATGTTTTTGGCGATGGCTAAAGATATTCGGGTGGTGCTTATTAAATTGGCTGACCGGCTTCATAATATGCGGACATTGAAGTTTATGACGCCGGAAAAGCAGAAAACTATTGCTAAGGAAACTTTGGAGATATATGCCCCCTTGGGGCATCGCCTCGGTATTTATAGTATTAAGTGGGAACTCGAAGATTTATCGTTTCGTTATTTAGAACCTGAGGCTTATTATAGTCTGGTAGAAAAAGTGCAGGAGAAACGCCTTGAACGTGAAGCCCTGATTGAAGAGGCTATTAAGATTTTGCGGGAACGGCTGACGGCGGTAGGCATCAAGGGTGAAATTCAGGGGCGACCGAAAAATTTCTATAGTATCTACAAGAAGATGGTAAAAGATGATAAAGATATTGGCGAGATTTACGACTTGTCAGCTGTCCGGGTTATTGTTGATACAGTAAAGGATTGTTATGGGGCTCTAGGAATAGTACATACGCTGTGGAAGCCAATGCCGCTCCGGTTTAAAGATTTTATTGCGATGCCTAAATCTAATATGTATCAATCGCTGCATACTACAGTAATCGGTCCGAATGGTCGTCCACTCGAAATCCAAATTAGAACGTGGGATATGCACCGGATTTCAGAATATGGTATCGCCGCTCATTGGAAGTACAAAGAAGGTAGTTTTGGTAAGGGCGGCGACAAGAATTATGATGAAAAACTTTCATGGCTGAGACAGCTTTTGGAGTGGCAGCAGGATTTGCGGGATCCGCGGTCGTTCATGGAGACACTCCGGTTAGACGTGTTAACCGATGAAGTGTTTGTGTTTACTCCTAAAGGTGATGTTGTCGATTTACCAGCCGGCTCGGTTCCGCTTGATTTCGCGTATCGGATTCATACTGATGTAGGGCATCGTTGTGTGGGAGCTAAGGTCAATGGTAAAATAGTGCCGTTGGAATATAAGCTTAGTAATGGCGATATTGTAGAAGTAATCACCACGAAACAGGGCAATGGTCCAAGCCGGGACTGGATTAATATTGTGGCTTCTTCGGATACCAAGAATAAAATCCGGGCCTGGTTTAAAAAAGAAAAGCGGGAAGAGAATATCGCTAAAGGTCGCGATATGATTGAAAAAGAAATTAAGCGGTTAGGTTACGACTGGCGTGAAATTTTAAAGGGCGACCGTTTGCTGGAAATAGGCAAGAAACTTAATATTACTACTGAAGATGATCTTTTGGCGGCTATTGGTTATGGCGGCGTAACTATGCATGGTGTAATGACTAAGCTGATCGAGGCGTATAAACGTGAACAGCGTGCTGCAAGCCCTAAAGATTTACAATCTGTTTTAAGTGGTCTTAAAACTAAGCGTGTTATCAGTAAAACCAGCCATGGAATATTAGTTAAAGGTGAGTCTGGGGTAATGGTTAGGTTGGCCCGCTGTTGTAATCCGGTGCCTGGCGATATTATTATTGGCTATATTACCCGCGGACGGGGAGTGTCGGTGCATCGGATTGATTGCACTAATGTCCTCAATAATCGCGAGGAATATGAACGGATTATTGAAGTAGACTGGGATATTGGATTAGGCAACGTATATAATGTGCCGATTGAAATTAGTTGTCTGGACCGGGCTGGGGTGCTTTCGGAAATTTTGATGGTGGCCTCCGAGACTAAAAATAATGTAAGTTCGGTAAACGCTACTACTTCTAAAAATAAAATGGCAAGTATTAGTCTTATTATTGAAGTAACTAATTTGACTCAATTGGAACAAATCATGTCCAAAATGCGTAAAGTAAAAGATGTGTACCATGTTCGGCGAACTTCACCATTGACCGGAGGTGAAAACTGATGCGTGCGGTGGTTCAAAGAACCAGCTCCGCCTCAGTTATGGTTGATAATGAGATAATTGCTGACGTTGGCGTTGGGTTGACCGTGCTTTTAGGTGTTGGGCAAGAAGATAATGAGCAAGATGCTAAATATTTGATGGAAAAAATTGTGAATTTACGCATTTTTCCCGATGCCGAGGGTAAAATGAATTTATCACTGCGGGATATTAACGGTGAAATGCTTGTGGTATCGCAGTTTACGCTTTACGGTGATTGCCGCAAGGGACGGCGGCCCAGCTTTTCCAGTGCCGGAGAACCTGGGGTGGCTGTCCGGTTGTATGAATTATTTGTTACATACTGCAAGGAACAGGGGATAAAGACAGCTACAGGGAAATTCCAGGCTGATATGGCTGTAAGTTTAATTAATGATGGTCCTGTGACCATGTTATTAGATAGCAAACGAGAATTTTAGGAGATGATAGTGTGAAGATTATTGATCTAGAAGTAGGGTTTATTGGAACTAATTGTTATATTATCTTTGATGAAGATTCTAAAGAAGCGGCAGTTATTGATCCTGGTGGCAGTGTTGCTGATATTTTGGCAGTTATAAACAGCGAAAAGCTTAATGTAAAGTATATTATCAATACCCATGGTCATGCGGATCATATTACCGCTAACTCCCCCGTTAAAGAAGCGACCGGGGCATTAATTCTAATCCATAAAGATGATGCGGATATGCTTATAAATCCTAAAAGCAATCTGTCGGCGATGATGGGCGGTACTGGCGTTAAAGGTGGGCCAGCTGATCATGTTCTTAACGACGGTGATGTAATAAAAATTGGAACTGAAAATTTTACAGTTCTTCATACGCCTGGACACACTCCGGGCGGAATTTGCCTGCTTTCAGGTGATATATTATTCAGTGGGGATACACTGTTTGCGATGTCAGTAGGACGCAGTGATTTCCCCGGAGGGTCACATGATCAACTTATTACTAGCATTCAAGAGAAACTGATGCCGCTTGATGACAGTGTAAAAGTGTTCCCTGGTCATGGCGCGGCTACAACGATTGGTGATGAACGTAAGCTGAATCCTTTTATTGCATAAAACATAAATCTGGGGTAAATGGGTGATAGTTGTAGGTATTTGCCATGTAGGAGTGATAAAGTGGCTAAGTGGATTGGGTGGTTAAGAGTTGCTATTACTATTGGCGGCTTGTATTTGCTTAGCCAAATGACATCAGCTTATCTACCGATTATTCTGGCCGTAGTGGCCGCATTTATTTTAAATCCGTTGGTAAATAGGCTTACTGGCACGCGGCTTTGGCCCTCAACGGTTACGTTGAGTAGAGGTATGGCAGCTTTTGTTGCGATTATCGTTGGGGCAGTAGTTGTGGTGATGATTGTAATATTAGTTTTCACACCATTTGTCAGTGAATTTGGTTCATTTATTAGTAGTTTACCGGAGCTTGCCAATAAACTTCAGACCTTTGCCGGGGTACTAGAACTAAGGGCTAATGCGGTTGATATTCCGGCTAATCTTCGGAGCCTAATCGACCAAGGTGTGGCCGCAGTTGGCACGTATCTTGGTGCTGTTGCGAAAACGGCGCTTAACTTAACCATTGGTCTGGCGACTAGAATCATTGAATTAGTAGTAGTACCAGTATTGACGTTTTATTTTCTTCGTGACTGGCGTGAACTTAGAGATTGTGTGCTGGCGGCTTTGCCGCCGGTTAGCCGCGTAACGGGAAAACAGATCGTTGAAGAAATGTCGTTAGTGGTGAGTGGGTATATTCGTGGACAGGTAACGCTGAGCCTTATTATTGGCGGGTTGGTCTTTAGCGGTATGTATTTCCTTAACGTCGAATATCCCTTAGTACTGGGGCTTTTATCAACAATAACGGAGACAATTCCAATTATTGGGCCGATTATTGGGGCTGCTCCGGCGGTTATTTTGGCCTATCTCGCATCGCCGGCCTTAGCTGTAAAAGTAGTTATATTTTATTTGGTGATTCATCAGTTGGAGAATCATATTTTGGTTCCAAATGTCATGGGGCACACAATAGATCTTCATCCGGTTACTGTTATCATCAGTCTCTTGGTTAGTGGAGAGCTTTTCGGAATGGCCGGAATGATTCTGGCAGTGCCGGTAGTGGCGCTTTTAAAAGTTATATTTAAACATATTTGGTTTCACGATTGACACGAGAGTGGGTGACGCAAATGACCATGAATATGAATGACTTGAGGAATATGTTTAGGGAACGGCAATACAAGATGACCTCTCAGCGGCAGACTATCTTGCAAGCGTTTATTGATAATCCGGCGCAGCATTTAAGTGCTGAAGATATCTATGGTATCGTGCGCAAAGAATCTTCGGAACTTGGCTTGGCAACGGTATACCGGACGCTGGAATTATTGAGCGAATTAGAAGTACTGCAAAAAATTGATTTTGGCGATGGGCGGCATCGTTATGAAATAAATGAAACCAGCAGTTTGCATCACCACCATCACCTTATTTGCGTGTTATGCGGCAAAGTTAAGGAATTCGAAGATGACTTATTAGAAACGCTGGAAAACGCAGTGGCTTTAAAAAGCAATTTTAAAATTATCGACCATCAACTAAAATTCTATGGCTATTGCAGTGAGTGTCGCGATAAAGTTGAAAGTTAGAGGCTATGTTGCCGCCAAAGATGATTTTAGTTTAGCGACTGTTGATATGATGGCCTTGTTTGAAGTACCGGAGATTGAAGCATTAGCTACAAGCATTCCCGCTAATACGATTAAAATTGAGAGTACGGTTATCGACGGTAATACTCCGGCGGTCCGGACAGTGCTTAAATATGCTGACGATCAAGAAAAAGTCCGAGTTTTAGAAGAGGTTAGTAAGCCAGCCGGAAGTGGTGAACGTTATCAAACTGCTGTCAGGCGCCTGATACGGCTTAATATTTTTAAATTGATGTACCAAATAACTGGATATACCCCCGGACCATGGGGAATTATGCGGGGCGTTCGTCCGACTAAGCTAGTTCACCGGTTGCTGGATGAAGGTTTAGACAGTTCACAAGTAATTGGCCAACTGAGTGCTGATTATGCGGTATCGCAGGAAAAGGCCCGGCTGTTAACCGATATTGCGCTCCGCCAGCGCCCGTTTTTACTTTCGCCGGAGGATAAACGGCGAGTTAGTCTATATATAGGCATTCCTTATTGTTTGTCGCGATGTCTGTATTGTTCTTTCCCATCGGCAGTTATCCCGGACAATCGGCAAGATGTTGTGAACTTGCTGGCGGCGCTGGAAACAGATATTTTGGCTGCGGCTGCGGTTATTGAAAAATACGACTTGATAGTAGATTCGCTCTATATTGGCGGTGGTACGCCGACCAGCTTAAATGAAGAAGATTTTGGGACAATCCTTAATTTGGTTAAAAGTAAGCTTGTAATGGCAGCTACCAGAGAATTTACGGTAGAGGCTGGAAGACCGGATAGTACAAATGAAGCTAAAATTCTTGCGATGTACCAGGCGGGTGTGACAAGAATTAGCGTTAATCCGCAGACTATGCAGGAAAAAACTCTAAAACTTATTGGACGAAACCATAATGTCCGCGATATAATAAGCATGTTCCAGAAAATCCGTCAAATTGGTATAGCTATTATAAATATGGACATAATTATCGGCTTGCCCGGTGAAAACGAGGCCGATTTAAAAGATACGCTGGAACAAATTGCCGCTTTGGCACCGGATAATCTGACTGTACATACTTTAGCTTTGAAACGTGGCTCAAGGTTAATGGAATCGGCGGTAGGGCTGTCGTTATCCCAAAAGGGTTTAGCCAGTAAGCAGTTGGTTATTGCCGACCACTATGCCGCAAAAATGGGCATGGTTCCTTATTATCTATATCGCCAAAAAAATATGGCTGGCAATTTGGAAAATGTCGGATATACTTTACCTGGAAAGGAATGCTTGTACAACATTCAGATCATCGATGAGCGCCAGACAATAATCGGTATTGGTCCGACAGCAGCGACCAAGGCTATTGTTCCTGGTGATCATAAATTATCAAGTTCATACAACCCCAAGGACATTCGCTCGTATATTAACAATTTAAATACCCATTTACAGCGGCGCGAAGCGCTCTTGGCAAACTTGTTTAAGGCTAAGGAGGAATAATCATGGAAATTGGCGCTCCGCGTGGGACTAAAGATATATTGCCTGATAGTTCGCGGTATTGGCGATATATTGAACAAACAGTACAAAAGCTTTGCCGTGCTTATGCTTACCAAGAAATTCGCACTCCGATTTTTGAGCACACCGAACTTTTTTTGCGTGGTATCGGCGAAACCACTGATATTGTATCAAAAGAAATGTATACCTTTAATGATCGTGGCGGACGCAGTGTTACCCTAAGACCGGAAAATACGGCATCGGCAGTACGGGCCTATCTTGAGAACAAGCTATATAGCAATCCTCAGCCGACCAAACTTTTCTATATTGGTCCAATGTTTCGTTATGACCGCCCGCAGGCAGGCCGATTACGGCAATTTCATCAATTTGGGGTCGAAGCCATTGGGGCCAAAGGCCCGGCTATTGATGCTGAAATAATTCTTTTAGCTCAGCAGTTTTTGCAAAGTCTGGGGTTAACCGACTTAAAATTGTACATAAATTCGGTAGGCTGTCCGAAATGCCGTCCTGTTTATCGTACCCGCTTGCAAGAAGCCTTAAAGGATAAATTGCCAGAACTGTGCGGGGACTGTAAATCAAGGTTTGATCGTAATCCGATGCGGATTCTGGACTGCAAAAACGGTAAATGTAAAGAACTTTCGCAAGATGTACCGGAATTAAAGGATTGTCTGTGCGAAGAATGTTCCACCCATCTTACTGAATTGCAGGCGTTGTTAACTGCCGCCGGGGTTGCTTATGAAATTAACCCACGTCTGGTGCGCGGCTTGGATTATTACACCAAGACAGCTTTTGAAATTCAGTACACACCGCTAGGTGCCCAAAGCGCAGTTTGTGGCGGCGGTCGTTACGATGGGCTGATTGAGGAAATAGGCGGGGATTCAACTCCAGGTATTGGCTTTGCTATTGGTCTGGAGCGGGTTATTTTGGCATTAGAAAAACAAAACCTTCTGCCGGATATCCAGCAGAAAATGGATGTTTTCGTTGCCTTGGCGGATAAAATTTATCAACCGCTGGCCTTCAAACTTATTACTGAAATGCGCCAAGCGAAGATTGCCTGTGATATGGATTATCTTGACCGTAGTCTAAAGGCTCAATTTAAACAAGCTAATCGCTGTCAGGCCAGATTTGTAGCAGTCATTGGTGAAGAGGAAGCTTTACAGAATAAGGTTATGGTAAAAGATATGCAAACTGGTGAGCAGCTATTAATGCCTGCTGAAGAATTAATAGAGAAGATTAAAACGGAGATGGAGGACGATGGTTTAAGATGGACTCAATGCTAGGATTAAAACGCACCAACTCTTGTGGGGAATTGATGAGTAACTTTGCGGGCCAAGAAGTAGTATTGTGCGGCTGGGTTTCTCGCCGCCGCGATCATGGCGGCCTTATTTTTGTTGACCTTAGAGATCGCTCGGGTATTGTTCAGGTGGTATTTTCGCCGGAAGTAGCTCAAGACGCGTTTCTCAAGGCTGAGACGGTGCGCAATGAATATGTGTTAACAGTACGAGGGGTAGTAAAGCTTCGAGATAGCGATACCATTAACCCTAATATGCCAACCGGGGAAGTTGAAGTTAATGGTTTGGAAATTAGAATTCTTAATGCGGCAAAAACTCCGCCGTTTTATATTCAGGATGATATTGATGTCGATGAAACCTTGCGTCTCAAGTATCGATATTTGGACTTACGCCGGCCGGAGATGCAGCGTAATATCATCCTGCGTCACCGTGCTACCAAACTAATGCGTGACTATTTTGACAGCAATAATTTTTTGGAAGTAGAAACGCCAATTTTGATTAAGAGTACCCCGGAAGGGGCGCGTGACTATCTTGTGCCTAGCCGGGTTCATCCTGGTAAATTCTTTGCTTTGCCACAATCACCGCAAATTTATAAACAAATTTTGATGGTGGCTGGCATTGAACGGTATTTTCAAATTGCTCGCTGTTTCCGGGATGAGGACCTTCGGGCTGACCGTCAACCCGAATTTACCCAGCTAGATATTGAAATGTCCTTTGTTGATCAGGAAGACATCATGAAGATGATGGAAAAAATGCTGGCTTATTTGTTTAAAGAAGCCAACGGTATTGAAATATCTGCGCCATTTATTCGGATGACTTATGATGATGCTATGAATAAATATGGCTCAGACAAGCCTGACCTTCGGTTTGGAATGGAACTTATGGATATTTCGGAAGCTGTACGCGGTTCGGAATTTAAGGTCTTTGAATCGGTACTTAAGGCCGGAGGCCGGGTTAAGGCTATCAAAGTACCAAATTACTCTCATATTCCCCGTAAGGAACTAGATGGCTTGGTTGAATATGTTGGCTCGTTTGGCGGTAAGGGTCTGGCTTGGATGTGTTATACTCCAGACGGCATAAAATCGCAAATTACGAAATTCTTTTCAGAAGAAATCGTTGGCAAAATCACTGCAATGACTGAAGCCGGCGAAGGAGATCTCTTATTATTAATGGCGGACAAACCGGCAGTTGTTAATCCGGTGTTAGGCCAGCTCCGACTGGAAATGGCTCGCCGCTTAGATATGATTGATCCTGATAAACTGTGTTTCTTATGGGTCGTTGATTTTCCGATGTTTGAATATGATGAAGAAGAAAAACGTTGGGTGGCAATGCATCACATGTTTACCGCACCGCGTGATGAAGATATTCAGTACCTGGAACAAGATCCGGGCCGGGTTCTGGCTAAAGCTTACGACGTTATCTTGAACGGAACGGAACTTGGTGGCGGCAGTCTCCGGATTTATCAGCGCGATCTTCAAGAAAAAGTCTTTAATGCCATTGGATTTTCGGTTGAAGAAGCTACTGAGAAATTTGGCTATCTCTTGGAGGCATTTGAATATGGCACACCACCGCATGGCGGCATTGCCTTGGGTATTGACCGCCTGATTATGCTCATGGCTGGTCGTCCTTCACTGCGCGATGTTATTGCTTTCCCTAAAACCCAGAGTGCAACCGACCTTATGGCTCAAGCTCCGGGAACCGTTGCGCCGCGACAACTTAAGGATTTGCATGTAAAACTTGATGTTTTAGCAAAAAAATAAGCTAGCTATTGGTTTTAACCAGATATTTATTAGTGGAAAAAGATTCCGGCATTGGCACGCTTGCAAATCGTGCCAATGTCTGGTATTATAAGAGACGAAATAATCAGATAGTTTAATAAATGTGGCTATTAGCCCTGCTGTGTGCGTGTATGCCATTGTTTTGTTCCAACACATTTACAATGGGAGCTTGGTCTCTGGGTATGAATTGTAAGCCCCCCTGAGGGGACACATGAAGTATTCAGGCGGGCACCCACCTGCCGAGGGCAGGTTCAAAACAACGGTGAACGGCATGGTGGGGATAATTGACTAAGTAAAGGCCGCCTCTTTGGAGTGCGGTCTTTTTAGTTGTATATAAAACTTTGAGAAATTATTTTTAATATGCGTGGGGTGTAACGGTTGTATTTTACCAACCGTTAGATAAATTTACATCCTGTAAATCACAAAAACCAGGAATAACCGGCTGTTGTTTGCCAGAGTCCTGGTTTGGGGTTTTGACGGTGTGATAATGAGAAGAGGCCGTTTCTGGAGTGAAGCATGGCCAAACTATGCAATAATTACATTTACTATCGGAGAAATGTTTGAGGCTTAGGTTTCAGCTATTATTTTTCCGGTATAAGACAGATCATAACCGCCCATCCCCGATATTTCGCTTTGAAAACTTTCTGACAGTAAAACAGATAAAATTGCTTGAAAGCCGGGCTTGTCCATGTCTTCTTTGCGGATCACAAGGTCGCAGCGTTCCTGTTGCAACGGGATAAAATCAATTTTTTGTACCTGCAGGGCGGCTTTTTCAATACCAATCCCGACATCGGCCGCTCCTCTGGCGACATGACTAGCTACTGCTGTGTGACTAAGTTCTTCTTGTTCATACCCATTAATTTCTCTATGGTCAATATTAAGGGCTCGCAGTTTCTCATCAAGCAAAACCCTAGCTCCACTGCCGCATTCACGGTTTACAAGTCGCACTCCCGAATTCGTTAAATCGCACCAATCGTGAATCGCTTTCGGATTTCCTTTTGTTACATAAAAGCCTGCGGTCCGGGAAGCTAAGTTGATTAGTACCATCCTCTGTCCAGGAAGCATCCGTCGTACGTAAGGAACATTATATTTTCCTGTATCCCGATCCCATAAATTGGCGGTGGCAATATTGACTATGCCTCGATAAAGAGCAATCAAGCCATCGACACTGCCGCAATGGTGGCGTAAAAACCTGATCGCTGGCAATTTTTCCTCCAGATGCCTTGTCAGGCTATCTAAAATAATGTCCTGACCGCAAATAATAAGTTCGTTTTGTCCGGCAGACGGAATTTCGGCGGGAGTAGTTAGCGATATTAGTCCGGAAGGAGATTGGTTCTTGGAGTTTCTGATATAGGTATCCAAGTCTGCTGCATCAATGCGGATTTTACGGCCGATGCGATACCCGGTCAAATCTCCTCGACTAATCATTTTATATACGGTAAGTTTCGTGATTTTTAACAAATTTGCTACTTCTTCAGCAGTATATGATTGAGTATCGTTCAATGTTCACACTCCATTCACGGTTTGCATTCATAGGGATAGAGATGTTGTAAGCGTATTATAAATTATAGCTTTTGTTGATGGTGGCTTTATAATCAGCAATAGTTAAATTTTGGCGTTTCCCGATAAGAAGATATTATAAAATCCAGTATATGACAAAGTACGAATTTCGTAAATAATAAACACGATAATTATACCTCAACTTACTCAATGAACAAAACAAATCTTGGATCATTTCTTTCGGAGGATGACGAAAAATTTAAAATAACGCCCAGACTATCGGCGTTATTTTAAATTAAGTATTTGCTACAAGTTCTTTAATGTATTGATAAACCTTTGTAAATACCTTACAAACTTCAGCGACATAGTCTTCGTTTAATTGCTCTGTAGAACGTTATCCGGCACGCTATCTAGTAACACTTGAAATTTTGTTTTTTTCGATCATGGCTTTAACAATTTCTGTGGTGGCTTCTAAATTATTTATTTTTATCCTTTCTGGTCTGAGCGTAGTGATTACGTTCGACACTCATAAGGGAAAACCTGTAAATTTATTTAAAGTGAAGTGTACTTTGGGTAACTTGCAAAATATTTCAATCTAAAGTGTGTATGGTAAATATAAACCGCATTCTTAGGCAAGACAAATTCTAAGTTTTAGTAGTTTTTTAGTATTCAAGGATTTTTAAAATTTACCAAGAATAATATACTAATTCAAGATAATAACTGATGAACGGATAACGAGTTTATTCGGTAAGGATAGAGGAGGCCTTCCGGTGAGTTTATTTGATGATGATATTGTAACTCCAGCTCCCAAGCCGCCGCTGGCGGTTAGAATGCGACCGGTTACGCTTGATGAGTTTGTAGGACAAACCGAGATAGTTGGCAACGGAATGTTTTTACGACGGATGATAGCCGCAGATACAGTACCGTCCTCAATATTTTTCGGCCCGCCTGGAACCGGTAAGACAACGCTGGCTCAAATTATTGCCAATGAAACTAATTCTCAGTTTGAACAAATCAATGCTGTGTCCGCCGGGGTGGCTGATCTACGGAAGATTATTGATAATGCTAAGAACCGGTTGACTATTCACCGCAAACGGACGCTCTTGTTTATTGACGAAATTCACCGATTTTCCAAATCACAGCAAGATGTGCTGCTGCCTTACGTAGAAAATGGAACAGTGACGTTAATCGGGGCAACTACCGAAAACCCTTACTTCGAAGTTAATTCCCCGCTGTTGTCCCGCGTCAGGATTTTTCGTCTTCAGCCGCTTGATGAAGCGGCAATAGTGAATATTTTAGAACATGCATTAACGGACGAAGTACGCGGTTTAGGTAAAACCAAATTTACTTGTGATATATCTGTGTTGGAACTCATCGCCTCAATTGCTAATGGTGATGCCCGTGTTTCGCTAAATCTCTTAGAACAGGCGGCAGCGATGGGCAGCGATGGAACGGCGATAACTAGAGAACAAATAATTGCCATTGCCGGAGATAAAGTGGTGTCGTATGACAAAAACGGTGATAATCATTACGATATCATTTCGGCGTTTATTAAAAGCATGCGCGGTTCAGATCCTGATGCAGCTATTCACTACCTGGCCCGAATGATAGTAGCTGGCGAGGACGTCAAATTTATTGCCCGACGTATTGTTATTTGCGCGGCGGAGGATGTGGGCAACGCTGATCCAATGGCGCTTAATGTGGCGATGGCCGCGGCTCAGGCGGTACAATTTATCGGTATGCCTGAAGGCCGTATTCCGTTGGCTCAAGCTGTAGTGTATGTTGCAACCGCTCCTAAGAGCAACGCTGCTTATAATGCCATTAACCAGGCCATCGCGGATGTCAAAGGTAAAAACATCGGTCAAGTGCCTAGTCATCTTCGTGATTCCAGCTATAAAGGCGCTAATAACTTAGGCCATGGTATTAATTATCAGTACCCGCATAATTATGCCGGGGCCTATATAAAACAACAGTATTTACCTGATGAACTAATAGGGACGAGTTATTATACTCCGACTACTTATGGATATGAAGCTACTATTGCTGAACGAATAAAAAAGCTAACTAAAAAATAAATGTAAATTATTTCCTGGGAATGCTGCATTTACGGCAGTTTGCTCCGGGAATCTGCGGTGGCATAATTTCAATAAAAAAAGTCAAAAATAGCTGAGATAATCCTTTGACAAACAAATTATACTCTGCTATATTTATACATAAGAAAACCGATTGTTTTAGTCGGAATAGCGGGAGAAGATGCCATGAAATTATCGACTAAGGGGCGTTATGGTGTGATGGCAATGTTTGACCTAGCCCTGCATTATGGCCAAGGCCCGATATCACTGAAGAGTGTAGCTCAACGTCAAGGAATTTCAGAGCATTACCTGGAACAGCTAATGGGAGTATTACGTAAAGCCGGTTATGTGAAAAGTATCCGTGGGGCACAGGGCGGATATACTTTAACCAGAGATCCGGCTCAGATAACGGTAGGCGAAATTGTCCGGATTATGGAAGGACCGATTGCTCCGGTTGATTGTCTGTTGGCTGCTTCTAAAAATAATGAATACTGTAACCGGGCCCAGACTTGCGTGACCCGCGGCGTTTGGGCTAAGGTGCGAGATAGTATAACTGCTGTGGTTGATTCAATAACTTTGGCGGATTTGTGCAAAGAAGACCAGATTAAGGAGTGAGTTTTTGTGAAACGGATTTATTTTGATCATTCGGCAACAACACCGGTCGATAAAGATGTAGCAAAATTGGTGCTGGAATATATGACCGATAAGTTTGGTAACGCTTCAAGTATTCATAGCTTTGGTCGGGAAGCCCGCCGAGCCGTAGAAGAGTCCAGGGAGAAAGTGGCGGCTCTTCTTGGGGCGGAAAATAATGAAATTTTCTTTACTAGCGGTGGCACTGAAGGGGACAATTTTGCAATTAAAGGCGTGGCTTACGCCAACCGTAAAAAAGGAAATCATATTATTACTTCGAGTATTGAGCATCACGCCGTACTTCATACATGCGAATATTTAGCTAAAAATGGCTTTGAAATTACTTATCTTCCGGTTGACGAATATGGCATGGTTAATGTTGAAGATGTGAAAAATGCGATTACTGATAAGACTATACTTATTTCAGTAATGTATGCTAATAATGAAGTCGGTACAATCCAGCCAATCAAAGAAATAGGGGCGTTGGCTAAAGCCCGGGGCATTTATTTTCATACCGATGCGGTACAAGCGGCTGGAAATTATCCGATTAATGTTAAAGACGAAAATATCGATCTGTTAACAATGTCTGGCCACAAGCTATATGGCCCTAAAGGTACAGGCGCGTTATATATCCGGCGCGGGGTACGCATTGAACCTGTTCAACATGGCGGCGCCCATGAACGCAATATGCGGGCTGGGACCGAGAATGCTCCAGGTATTGTCGGACTTGGTTTAGCTTGTGAAATCGCTAAACGTGAAATGAACGAAAAAAATTCCCGGATAGCTGCGCTCAGGGATAAAATTATCCGCGAAGTAACGGCAAAAATTCCTCATGCTAAATTGAATGGTCATCCGACACTGAGACTGCCAGGAAATGTTAACTTTAGTTTCCTTTATGTTGAAGGGGAGTCTTTGCTCTTAAATCTGGATATGAAAGGTATTGCGGCATCAAGCGGTTCGGCTTGCACTTCGGGTTCACTTGACCCATCCCATGTGTTACTTGCAATGGGACTAACTCACGAAGTTGCCCATGGTTCGCTTAGGGTTACCTTAGGGCGTGGCAACACTGAAGAAGAAGTAGACTACTTACTTGAAGTTTTGCCGGAAATTCTCGATCGTCTAAGGGCTATGTCGCCGCTTTACGGTGAAAGTGCTAATTTGAAGCCGGCTAATCCTTGCAGTACTTGTCATGTTCACTAAATCAATGATGGGAGATAATACTTATGTATACTGAAAAAGTAATGGATCATTTTTCCAATCCCCGTAATGTTGGCGATATTAAAGATGCTGATGGCGTTGGTGAAGTCGGTAATGCTAAATGCGGCGATATAATGCGGATATATTTAAAAGTTGACGATAACGATGTAATAACTGATGTAAAATTTAAAACCTTTGGCTGTGGAGCCGCTATTGCCACCAGCAGTATGGTAACCGAAATGGTAAAAGGCAAGACCTTGGATGAAGCCCTGGAAGTGACCAATGCAGCAGTAGCTGAAGCATTAGGTGGTTTGCCTCCGGTTAAAATGCACTGTTCCAATTTAGCTGCTGATGCTATGCATGAAGCAATAAAAGACTATAAAGCTAAAAAGGGAAAGTGAGTAGTAGTATGACGGCAAAACCACGTGTGGTTGTAGCCATGAGCGGAGGGGTGGACAGTTCTTTGACTGCCGCCCTTCTTGTACGCCAAGGCTATGATGTAATTGGGGCAACAATGCAGATATGGGATACAGAACGGGAGAGCGATGACCGGGGGTGCTGTTCGTTGACAGCCGTAGGCGATGCCAGACGGGTAGCAGATACTTTGGGTATTCCCTATTACGTGCTCAATTTCCGCGATATATTTCAAAAGACGGTTGTGGAATATTTTATTCGCGAATACGCGTCCGGGCGGACGCCGAATCCTTGCATTGCATGTAATCGCTATGTTAAATTCGAAGGTTTATTGAAAAAGGCCTTTGCGCTAGGGGCGGAATATCTCGCTACCGGTCATTATTCTCGGATAAGTTTTGATAACCAGGCTAATCGATATGTACTGCGTAAAGGGGTTGATACCACCAAGGATCAGTCTTATGCGTTATACAACCTTAATCAGCAAACCCTGAAACACTTTTTGATGCCGCTTGGCGATTTTACTAAAGTTGAGACGCGGCAAATGGCTAGGGAAATCGGACTGGCGGTAGCTGATAAACCGGATAGTCAGGAAATTTGTTTTGTTCCTGACGACGATTATAAGAAGTTTTTAGAAGAAAAAGCACCGCAAAGCTTACGCCCTGGCGATATGGTTGATACCGCTGGCAATGTTATTGGCCGCCACAAAGGCTTGCCGCTTTATACTGTAGGCCAGCGTAAAGGGCTTGGTTTGGCAGCTGGAATGCCGCTCTATGTAGTAGCCCTTGATCCCGAGAACAACCGGGTCATTGTCGGCACAAATAATGATGTTTTTTCCAGTGAGCTTATTGCCGAAGATATGAATTATATTGCTTTTGATGAAATTAATCAGCCAATTACGGCTGGAGTAAAAATCCGCTACAATGCTAAGGAGGCGCCGGCAACTGTTTCACCTTTGCCGGGAGGTAAAGTAGCGGTTAAATTTGATACCCCGCAACGGGCTGTTACGCCTGGCCAGGCGGTTGTTTTATACGATGGTGATGTTGTATTAGGCGGCGGTACAATAGCCAGCGTTATACGCTAAATAGAATATATTTTGATAGAATAGAATATGGATAATGAGCTGGGAGGGTTTCTATTGAAAAAAGTATTACTAGTAAATGGAAGTCCACATAAGGAGGGGTGTGTCTATACTGCTCTATCAGAAGTGGCGGATTCATTAGGAAAGAATGGCATTGAAACACAAATATATCACATCGGTGTAAAACCAGTACATGGTTGTATTGCCTGTGGTAAGTGCGCAGAATTAGGCAAATGTGTATTTAAAGATGATGTGTGCAATGAACTTTTAGGCCTTATGCAACAGGCAGATGGTATTGTAATTGGATCACCGGTATACTACGCAGGGCCAAATGGGTCATTGTGTGCATTGCTTGACCGTATTTTTTATTCTGCTAATGGAAAGCTTAGTAATAAACCGGCAGCAGCAGTTGTAAGTTGCAGACGTGGCGGTGCAAGTGCAGCCTTTGACCGATTAAACAAATATTTTACAATAAGTCATATGCCAATTGTCTCATCGCAGTATTGGAATTCTGTACATGGATTAACTCCAGAAGATGTAAAGAAAGATTTAGAAGGTTTGCAAACAATGAGAACCCTTGGAAATAACATGGCATGGCTGATTAATAGTATTGATAAGGCAAATTTAAATGTTCCAGAAAAAGAAGAATGGATACCGACACATTTTATTAGATAAATAAGAGGAGAATAGACAATGATAGTAGTATATGCAAATTGTAATGTTAGTGATGATAATATAGAAAAATATATTGCATTGGCAGAAACGTTAATCGAAGCAACTAGAAAAGAAGCTGGAAATATTAGCTATGAATTAATACGAGGAATGGAAAATAGGAATCTATTTGCTTTTTTGGAAAGATGGGAAGATAAAGATGTCTTAGCTACTCATATGAATACCAATCACTTTAAAACAATAGTTCCTCAATTAGGTGACTTAGTTGATGGAGATATGCAAATTAATGTACATGAAATAGTGATTTAATGAATAGAGGAAAATAAAACAAGCCCTGCCTATTATTTTGCCAATGAGCAAGCCAGGTTATAGAATAATAACAAGGGGGCAAAAGCATGGGACTATTCACCAAAGAACAAATCGGCGGACTCATAAAAGAACGGAATATGAAGACAACAGATGATATTTCCTCAATGCTCAAAGATCTGTTCAGTGAAACTTTGCAAGAAATGCTGGAAGCTGAAATGGATACCACTCTAGGATACTCAAAAAATCAGACTACTGCTAAGTCCAGCAGCAATCGTCGCAATGGGCACAGCAAAAAGACTATTGTTAGTGAATATGGCGATAGTGAAATTGCCATACCGCGTGATCGTGATGGGGAGCATGAGCCCTTAATCGTAAAAAAACATCAGAAAAATCTAACTGGTATTGAGGAACAAATCATTGCATTATATAGCAAAGGAATGACTGTAAGAGATATTCAAGATCATCTGAATCAGATGTATGGGATAGACGTATCACCTACCTTGATATCCAACGTAACCAATAAGTTAATGCCCATTATCAAAGAATGGCAAAATCGGCCGCTTGAAAAAACCTACGCAGTGGTCTTTCTAGACGCAATCCATTACAAGGTGCGACAGGAAGGCGCTATCGTCAATAAGGCAGCCTATATGGTTATAGGTATTGATCTAGACGGACGCAAAGATGTACTTGGCATGTGGATTGGCGAACACGAGACTTCAAAATTCTGGTTAGTAGTTCTCAATGAATTACGTAACCGTGGCGTTCTGGATATTCTTATCTGTTGCGTCGATAATCTAAACGGATTTAGCGAAGCCATTGCCGCGAGTTTTCCAGCAGCAGAGATTCAAAAATGCATAGTTCATCAGATTCGTAATTCGGTTCGCTATGTTTCATATAAAGATGTAAAAAAGGTTCTTGCCGATCTAAAGCCAATTTATACAGCTGCATCTGAGATTCTAGCTCTCGAATCATTAGATAGCTTTGAGGCTTGCTGGGGGAAAAAATACCCTCTAATAGTCAATTCTTGGCGAACAAACTGGGCTGAATTATCAACTTTCTTTAAGTATCCGCCTGAGATACGAAAAATCATTTATACGACCAATATGATTGAGAGTTATCATAGGCAATTACGTAAAGTGACTAAAGGAAAAAGTATTTTTCCAAATGATGAATCACTACAGAAGATGCTTTACTTAGCTACTATGGATGTTTTGCGCAAATGGACAGGCAGGGTCCAAAACTGGGGGCAGATTCTTTTACAACTGTCCGTATTTTTCCCTGATAAAGTTAAATCCTCATTAGTTTAAAAAGGGGAAAAGCACAAAACTATTTACAGACCCGCCTATTACTGATGATTGTAGACAATTTGGCAGATACTGAACCTGCTGCCCAGCATACCCGGGAGATTTTGGCAGCTATTGCAAGATACGGCTACCGTTTAATAGAATATTTTAAAAGTCTTCGTTCTGTGCCAAGCTTTTTCGGCTCAAACGGGGACTTTTTTATTTAATATCTAAATAGCAAACACTTCTTTTGGCAATAATAACAGTACCAGCGGTTTTGGAGGCCTAAATGAATAAAATTAGTAATTTAATTGGCCTACCGGTGTTAGCTTTAGTAAGCGGCTTAGAAGTAGGGCGAGTTCGTGAGGTAGTTTTAGATTATAAGCGAGCCGTATTGTGCGGAGTAATAGTCAGCGAAGCAACTTGGTTTGATTATGTCCGCGGTATTTTATATGAAGATATAGTCAAACTGGGAGCAAATGCTATCTCTATTCATGATACTAGTGTAGTAAGAGATTTTTCCAAGTTACTTGACACAACCGGCATACATGCTCTACAAGCACTTGTCGGCAAAGAACTCTATTCAGTTAATGGTAATTATTTGGGAATTTTAGCTGACTTTATGGTTGACATGCCTTCCGGTTGTATAAAATTAATTGAGTTGTCCGATGGGCTGGTAACTGACTTTATTTATGGCCGTACAGCTATACCGCTGGATGCCGGATTGGCTATAGAGCAAGAACGGCTGGTTGTGTCAGAAAAAATGTACGGACTCGTACAGGCCCTAAATGATAAGTCTGGTGAGGTGGAATGATTGAATAACTGTCCGGTATGCGGTGCAAGGGCAATCGGCAAAGTTGGTATTGATCAGTTCTTTTGTTGGGAGTGTTGTGTTGAGTTCATGTACAAAGGCCAAGATGTGAAAATTTTTCATGTCGAAGCGGATGGAAATCTAATTTCGTATGATGATTATCTACAGTCTATAGCCAATATGTAGTTCTAGGAGGGAATAGCATGCGAAACGGTTTTTGGAATGGTATGATTTTGGGTGGTATTTTGGCTACGGCTTTTACTGCTGCTTTGAGTCCGTTGGCTCGGCCCAGAAAGAAGCCATTGGCGGAACGAAGTGCTTGTGCCATTAAGTCTACGACGAAAAATTTCATGCGTGAAGCTCGCCGAACCCGTAACCGTATTATGAAGAAGATGTAAAGAAAAGACTTGGCGTTAGGCCAAGTCTTTTCTCATAAAACGATAATTTGTATAGCATAAGGCAGGGCTATGAATATGTTTTCACGGGTTCAAATACGGTGGGGAATCGTTATTTTTATTTTTATCATAACTGCTTATTTTATCTGGCTGGTGCGAAGCTCGTTATACCCGTTTATTCTGGCGTTATTTATAGCGTATCTATTAAATCCGCTAGTAAACTATGTCGTCTATAAGGGTAATCTGAAACGAGACTGGGCAATCGTCTGGGTTTACCTTGTGATATTTTGTGCCATTATTTTAGGCGGCAGTCTTTTTGTGCCGTTGTTGATTCGTGAATTTGAAGGGTTTATTGGTGATTTACCGACGATAACTGCTAAAGGAGAGGGGTTAATTCAGTATGTGCAATTAACCTATCAAAATTATGTCTTGCCACAGTCAGTGCGCACTGCTTTGGACAGCGGCCTAGTCAGTTTGGGGACTGACGTTCAGCAACTGGCGAATGATGCGGTAGCAGCCGTTGTGGTTATTCTTACCCATATTGTGGGGTTAGTTATAAGTCCGATATTAGCGTTTTATCTTTTGCATGATTGGGAGGAACTTGCGGTACAAGTCCGGTGTTTGTTGCCGGGGCGGTGGCGAACGGAAGTGTGTGCGATGCTAAGTGATATTGATGAAGTACTTTCGGGGATAATACGGGGCCAAATGACCATTGCAATTATTGTCGGAATTTTAGTCAGTAGTGGACTTTATATCTTGGGAGTGCGTTATGCCCTGATTATTGGAATTTTAGCGGGGATTCTTGATGTTATCCCGTATTTCGGTGCCGTTATCGGCGGTCTGCCGGCGGTAACGGTAGCGCTTTTAGAATCGCCGCTTTTAGCGGCTAAGACTACGGCCTTATTATTCGTTATTCATCAGTTGGAAGGCACGATCATTGGTCCAAAAATTTTAGGAGAAACGACGGGCCTTAACCCGTTATCAGTTATTCTGGTGTTGTTCATTGGCGAAACATTAGCAGGGCTAATGGGCATGTTATTTGCAGTTCCCGTATTAGCCGTGAGTAAAGTTGTGTTTAGACATCTTATAAAAGCTCTCATTTAAATTTATTGCTCACACCGAAAAAACTAGAAAAACACTGTAAAAATGCATGTGTAACAACCTTTGGATATGGGGAAATGAAAACAGACACTGATTGACAATAGTGCCTAAATTATGTATAATCGGAAAGAATATTTGCCGTAAACAATGGAGGTTGATTGCATTGACCGGAAA
This sequence comes from Bacillota bacterium, assembly GCA_017889625.1. GTDB lineage: Bacteria > Bacillota > Negativicutes > Sporomusales > CTSoil-080 > CTSoil-081. Next base: position 101,207 of record JAGGAD010000002.1, read on the forward strand.
CGAGCTGCGGAAAGAATTCTTGCAGTTTTTTGCTAGTAAAGGGCATTTAGTTATGCCTAGTCACTCACTTATTCCTGAAAACGATCCTACGTTATTGTTAATTGGAGCTGGCATGGCTCCGTTTAAACCTTTTTTTACAGGAAAAATGAAACCGCCTAGTACCCGTATTTGCAGCAGTCAGCGCTGCGTGCGTACTGGTGACATTGAAAATGTTGGACGGACAGCTCGCCATCATACTTTTTTTGAAATGCTGGGGAACTTTTCCTTTGGGGATTATTTTAAACAAGATGCCATTGCCTGGGCGTGGGAATTTATTACCGATCGTCTGAAAATAGAAAAAGATCGGTTGTGGGTTACAATTCACCCTAGTGATGATGAAGCATTCGAAATTTGGCATAATACTATTAAGGTACCTGCTGAAAGAATTATTCGTTTAGAAGATAACTTTTGGGAAATCGGTCCGGGACCATGCGGACCTTGTTCGGAGATTTATGTTGACTTAGGGCCTGAACGGGGTTGTGGTAAACCAGATTGCGGTGTCGGCTGTGATTGCGACCGATATTTAGAAATTTGGAATCTTGTATTTACCCAATATGACCGGGATGAAGCTGGCAACTATACGCCGCTGGCGAAAAAAAATATTGATACCGGTGCTGGACTAGAACGTATCGCCTCGGTACTACAAAATAAAAAAACTAATTTTGAAACCGATTTGTTATTTCCAATTATTGAATACATGATGAAAGTTGCCGGAGTTACATACGGAGTTCAAGATAAAACTGACGTATCGCTTAAAGTTATCGCCGACCATGGCCGGAGCATGACGGTAATGATTGCTGATGGCATTTTGCCGTCTAATGAGGGACGTGGCTATGTACTTCGCCGTATATTGCGCCGAGCGGTTCGGCATGGACGGTTAATGGGCGTAGACAAGCCGTTTTTAGCGGGTATCGTTGATATTGTTGCTGAGCTCTTTATTGATGCGTTCCCGGAAATTAAGGCCAAGCTTGATTACATCAAGAAAGTAATTCAATTGGAAGAAGAACGGTTCAACACTACTTTGCTCCAAGGTATTGACCTGTTGAATAAACAAATCCAAGAAATGAAAACGGCTAAGCAAAACGTGTTAGACGGCGCAACGGCGTTTAAACTATATGATACTTTTGGCTTCCCGTGGGAACTTACGCAAGAAATATTGGACGAGCAGGGCTTGGCTTTGGATAAAACAGCATTTGATCAGGCGATGGATGAACAACGGGAACGGGCCCGGGCTGCCCGCCAGGAGAATGAGCGGATTGATCTGCCAGATTTATCTGGTGTAGTTACATCCGATCTGCGGTGTGACTATGCGGCAACAAACGGAAAAATAGCGATTATTGTAAAAAATGGTCAGGTTGTCACTGAGGCTCACGACGGCGAAGACGTTCTGGTAATGCTGGATGTTACTCCGTTTTATGCTGAAAGCGGCGGCCAATTGGGTGACAGTGGTTTTATTAATGGCCCGATTGGCAAAATGACTGTAGTTACAGCAAAAAAATTGCCTGACGGTACAATTTACCACATTGGTCAAGTAACTGAAGGGGCCCTTAAAACCGGGGATCAAGTTGCGCTGGCGATTAATACCGAAAGACGTGCCGCTAGCACTCGCAACCATACGGCAACTCATTTGCTGCAGGCGGCGCTAAAAGAAGTGTTGGGAACTCATGTTAATCAGGCCGGTTCGTTGGTTGGTCCGGAACGCTTAAGATTTGACTTCTCGCATTTTGCGCAGGTAACTAGTGATGAATTAGCTCAGGTAGAAAAACGAGTTAATCAGGTTATTCTCGAGCATTTAGCGGTTAATATTATTGAAACAACCCAAGCCGCCGCGAAAGAAATGGGCGCGATGGCCTTATTCGGTGAAAAATATGGCGACATAGTTCGGGTGGTCATGGCCGGTGATTATAGTAAGGAACTGTGTGGCGGTACTCATGTCGCTAACACTGCGGAAATAGGGTTATTCAAAATCGTTGCTGAAGCCGGTATTGGGGCCGGGGTAAGAAGAATTGAAGCTGTAACCGGGTTGGGTGCTCATGAATATATTAACAATCACGAAGATATTTTAACCCAAGCTGCTAAGACGTTAAAAACCCGTCCAGAAGATTTAGTTAGTCGTCTGGAAGGTTTGCACGCTGAGCTAAAAACAATTGAGCATGAATTAGCGGCCGCAAACACCAGACTGGCTAAATTGGTGGTACAAGAATTATTGGATAACGTCTTAACCATCAACGAGGTCAAGGTTATAACCGCTGAAGTAAATGCTACGGATATGGATGATTTAAGAAAAATGGGCGACATGGTACGGGATCGTATTGGTACCGGCGTGGTTGTACTTGGTGCAGTTATTGGTGACAAAGTAAACTTTACCGCGATGGCTACTGCTGATGCGGTTAAGAAAGGCGTTCATGCCGGTAATGTTGTCAAAGCGGCGGCCTTAACGGCAGGTGGCGGCGGTGGTGGTCGTCCGGATATGGCTCAGGCCGGCGGCAAACATCCGGAAAAATTAGCTGAAGCGCTTAAAGCTGCGTTAGACATCGTCCAAAGTCAGCTTAAATAATGGCGTAAGTATTCTTAGACTTTTGTAATATCACCTAGTTTTTTCCCTAATAGGCTGGCAATGTGACTATAAAATAGAATATAATATTGTTGTAAGGTCAATACTATGGGGAGGGAGGGTGTCCTATGTCCAATCCGACAGAGCAAACCATGATGTTCAAAGTTGACACTGAGTTAAGTGATGCCGCGGTCATAATTGGCACCGTTTACGAGGCGTTAAAAGAAAAAGGTTACAATCCAATTAATCAATTGGTGGGATACCTTATATCCGGCGATCCTACATATATTACTAGTTATAAGAATGCGCGGATGCTGGTACGCAAGCTGGAACGTGATGAGCTCCTGGAAGAGTTCGTTCGGGCGTATCTCAAGGATCGGTAGATTATTGGACTTAATCAGGCTGAGTGCATAGTTCTTTGCCAATTGGTTCTTTGCAGGTGAATCTGCCTCTGTAGCAAGGCGCTACTGTTATTAAAACGGCGCTTGTTGCAGAGGTTAATTTTATTAATATTAACCATTTATATGATAATATCAAAATAAGCTTTATATAAAATTACGTGGTTACTGGAGCGACAATATGCGTATACTAGCACTTGATGTTGGCGATAAAACAATTGGCATTGCTGTCAGTGATGAATTATTGCTTACCGCACAGGGCCTGGAAGTCATCAGACGGTCATCGCCAGTCAAAGATCTCTTGCGATTAAAGCAAATCGTTGCTGACTACGCCGTGACAACCATTGTTATTGGCTTGCCCAAAAATATGAATGGGACTATTGGCCCGCGGGGACAGGCAATGGAACAGTTTGCGTTGCAAATGGGTGAAAATTTCCCTGAAACGCAAATTAAACTTTGGGATGAGCGGCTGTCTACTGTTGCTGCGGAACGTTCACTAATTGCGGCTGATGTCAGCCGTGGTAAGCGGAAAGCGGTGATTGATAAAATGGCAGCGGTTTTTATTCTGCAAGGATATCTGGATAGTTTGCCAAGAAAGGATCTTCCTTGACAGGATATTTTTTCTAGGATACAATTTTCTAGTATTAAAATAGTTAGAGTAAAAAGGAGTGAAACCATGGCTGATTTAGAAAACGATGAAATTGAAGAAATTGAAGACCCTATTGTGGTTATGACGGACGAAGAAGGTAATGAGTATTATTACCGTGAAGAATTGATTATTCCGGTAGGCGAAAAACGCTTTGCCATATTAGTTTCGATCGATGTTGAAGATGATGGCTGCGACTGTTCTAGCTGCGGTGGTGGCTGTGGTTGCGAAGATGAAGAAGAAAGTGATGTTTTCATCGCTCGTATTGATACTGATGAAAATGGAGAAGAAACTTATATCGATCCTACCGACGAAGAGTTTGAAGCTGTTCGTCAAGCCTATGAAGAGCTTATGGAAGAAGATGATGAAGCCGAATAGGCTTCATTTTTTTTGTCGGATTGTGTATAATATATTCGCGGTGTAAGAGAGGTGAGGGACATACTACCAGTGGACAAGTTTAAGCTAAAATGTAAAATTGAATTCGATACGGTATTAATAATACTTGCTTTTTTATTGGTATCAGCAATTGGCTGTGTTTTGGGGCAACCGCATAGTTTGGCACCAGGTGAGACAGTTACCATTGTTGTCAAGTCGGGTATGTCAACCCAGACCATAAGCGATATGTTATATAAGCGGGGAATTATTAAAAGCAGTTTGGTATTTCGGGCTGTAGCCCGATATGAAGGATTGGATAATTCGCTTAAGGCCGGTGAATATTCTTTTCGGGGAGATATGTCGATTAAGGAAATAGTGGACATCCTGGATAAGGGAGTAACTTCAGCGAGTGAGTTCACCATTCCAGAGGGGTATACTATTAATCAAATTGCGGAATTGCTAGAAACCAAGAAGCTGGCGTCCGCCGATAATTTCCGCAAGGCCGCTGCTGAATTTACTCCTTATGCGTATATGAATTCACCGAACAAGGTTATGTATAAAGCCGAGGGCTATGTATTTCCTGACACTTATAAAATTTCCGCTGGAGTTAGCGAAAAAGACCTCTTAAAGATGATGGTCGAGCAGTTTAACACAAAATTTACGCCGGAAATGCACCAACAGGCTCAGAATCTTGGTCTCTCGGTTCGGGAAGTGATTATTCTGGCCTCATTAGTAGAAAAAGAGGCTAAGGCCAGCAACGAACGGCCGATTATTGCCGGGGTTTTTCTGAATCGCATTAAGATGGGGATGCCGCTCCAGTCCTGCGCTACCATTCAGTATATTCTTGGTTATCCGAAGCCGGAGTTAACGGTTCAGGATACGGAAATTCCGTCTGACTATAACACTTATCTTCATCCCGGCCTGCCACCAGGGCCGATTGCTAACCCCGGGTTGGCTTCGATTAACGCCGTGCTTAATGCGGCAGCTACTGATTATTTGTACTTTGTGGCTGATAAGAAAGGTGAACATCATCACTTTAGCAGGACGTATGAAGAACATCTCGCTGCCATTGAACAGGAAGAATCTTTATGAATGAATTGTTACAACGCCTGGAAGTTTATGCTGTCCAAAATCATGTGCCGATTATCGGCAAGGACAGTGTGAGGCTGTTAACAGACGCAGTAATGGCAAAAAAACCGCGCGCGGTGCTGGAAATCGGCACCGCGATTGCCTATTCTACGCTGTTGATTGCCGCCAATGCGGCGGAAGATGCAAAAATAACTACAATTGAACTTGACCCAGCCAGGGCTGAAATGGCACGGAAAGTTATCAATCAAGCCTCAAGGCAGAGTTCAATTGAAGTAGTGGAAGGCGATGCCGCCCAAATACTTCCGGAACTTACTGGACCGTTTGATTTAGTATTTATTGACGCTGCCAAAGGACAATATTTGAAATATTTACTCCAGGTAATCGATAAATTGTTGCCTGGCGCGGTGATTATCGCGGATAATATTCTTTTTCGCGGGATGGTCAAAGGCGGTGCGGTTGTACCACGGCGTTACCGGACCATTGTCACCCGTCTTAGGGCCTATCTGGATTTTGTTACAACTGATCTGCGGTTTGATACCATTGTCCACGAGACCGGTGATGGTGTCGCCGTTACCTATTACCGAGGGGAGAATAACCATTGAAGCAGATTGAACTTTTAGCTCCGGCCGGGAGTCTAGAAAAACTGGAGATTGCCTTGGCCTATGGTGCCGATGCGGTATATATGGGCGGAAAAATGTTTGGTTTGAGAGCGTTTAGCGATAACTTTGATCTTGATGAATTAAAAACCGGTATTGCCTTGGCACATTCTGCCGGGAAAAAAGCATACATAACTATCAATATATTTCCTCATAATGATGATTTGCCGTACTTGCCGGAGTACTTGGCATTCCTTCGCGATAATCGTGCCGATGCCATTCTTATTTCTGACCTTGGAGTTTATCGTATCGCCCACGAAATAGCTCCCGATTTGCCAATACATATTAGTACTCAGGCTAATAACACAAATTGGTCATCGGTGCTCTTATGGCAGGAACTTGGTGCAAAACGGATAGTTATGGCACGTGAATTGTCGCTCAGGGAGATTAAGGAGATCAGGGAAAGAACTACTGTCGAACTAGAGTCTTTTGTCCATGGGGCGATGTGCATTTCGTATTCTGGACGCTGTCTATTGAGCAATTATTTTACCGGGCGAGACGCAAACCGCGGTGAGTGTGCTCAGCCTTGCCGCTGGAAATACAACTTGGTTGAAGAAAGTCGCCCGGGACAGTATTTCCCCGTGGTGGAGGACGATAGAGGTTCGTATATTTTCAACTCCAAGGATTTGTGCCTCTTGGCGCATCTTGGTGAGCTCGCGGAAGCTGGGTTAAACAGCCTCAAAATCGAAGGACGAATGAAGAGTATTCATTATGTTGCCACAGTGGTGAAGGTGTATCGTGAGGCGTTAGATACATATTTGGCCTCGCCAGAAACATTTAAGCTTCGTGACGAATGGTGGGAGGAATTAGGTAAGATATCTCATCGTCCATATACCACTGGGTTCTATTTTAATAAACCTAGCCATCTGGATCAAATTTATGATCGATCGACTTATAATCAAAGTCATGATTTTATCGGTTTGGTTAAAAGTTATGACCCTGCCACTGGTCTGGCTCTGGTCGAACAGCGTAACAACATGAAGCTTGGTGACGAAATTGAAATTATGCAGCCGAAGGGGGCTAATTTCAATCAACGAATTAACCGCATGGTCGATAGTGATGGTGTGGAAATTGAGGTAGCGCCGCATCCGCAACAGCTTATTACTATGCCGATGGCGCGATCAGTAGCCCCTCTTGCTATGCTTAGACGAAAGGGGAATAAAAATGCCTGAAGAGAGCAGTGTCTACTTTCGGGTAGAACGAAAGTATGTAAACTATGTTAACTGTATTTTTGAAGGTTATGAATATTTGGGGGTTGTAAGTACTGTCAATCGGGCTGATAACCTATTAGTTGTGCGGGCTACTCCAGATACTGCTGTAGAAGTGAGGACCATTCTTCTTAACTTGCCCATTACGGTGGAATTGGTCCAGTAATAATAAAAAGAGCACCTGCTAAAAACGAGCTTTGTTTTAGACAGGTGTTTTATTACTAATGTACAATATAAAATATCATGTAAAGAGGTGATTATGATGAAATTAGTTAATTATCGCTTAGGGGAACAAATTCGCCTGGGGATAAAAACGGAGCAAGGAGTCGTTGATGTTGAGCAAGCGGCCGCGCTTCACTCGCTGGAAGCACCTATCACGATGGAACAGGTTGTTGCCGCAGGCGAAACCGGGCAGGCCAAGCTGGCGCAAATATTAAATAATAAGGCTCAGACCATTCATGAGAAAAAACTCGTCTATGCACCCTGTGTTACTAACCCTGAAAAGATACTTTGTGTGGGGCTGAATTATCTTAGTCACCGTGAAGAATGTGACGAGGTCGATCTTCCGCCATTTCCGATTTTGTTTAGTAAATTTAACAATGCATTGGCGGCTCATAACCAAACCATTAAGTTGCCCAACAAAGCGGAAAAGGTTGACTATGAAGCAGAATTAGTCATTGTTATTGGTAAAGAAGCGATCAATGTTTCAAAAGAAGATGCGCCTGCCTACATCTTTGGCTACACCGTCGGCAACGATTTGAGCGCCAGGGATCTCCAAAAACGGACAGCGCAGTGGCTGCTTGGCAAGACGTGTGATTCATTTGCTCCAATCGGGCCGTGGATTGTAACTGCTGATGAAGTAGACTCGGGCAACTTAGATATTTCTTGCAGTGTAAATGGCGTTATCCGTCAGTCTGCCAATACCCGCGATATGATTTTCGACTGTGCGACTATCGTAAGTTATGCATCAACCTACATGACTCTAAAACCTGGTGATATTATCTTTACTGGTACCCCAAGCGGAGTAATTATGGGTTACCCCGAAGAAAAGCAAAAGTGGCTCACCTCGGGGGATATAATTACTATTTCTATTGAAAAGATTGGCACTTTACAAAACACTTTGAAATAAAAAATTACCCAGCCAATATGGTTGGGGTATTGTAAATAAAATTGGCTTGCTTGTATTACGAAAAAAGAGTGTTGACAACGCCGCTGTCAACACTCTTTTTTCGTAATAATTTAGCCTACACTATTTGCTTTATCCATATCTTGCTGATATGCTTCATGATCAACGCCTAGAGTCTGAGCTACATCAGACCAATTATTGCTATTGTCCTTCATAGCCAGGATTTTGCTCATGCCATCGATTTTGATGTTAACACTATCAGTATTTATTGTACGTATAGCCAGTAGGCCAGCCATAGCAACATCAACAGGCTTGTATCCTTTGTCCATAAAGTAAGACACCGTAGTTTCTGAAATATTTATGGTATTGGCTACTCTTTGCATTGCAACATCAGTATTCATATACCATTGAACAAAATCACTGGCATTTGCGGTGCTGATATAGGGAGTTGCTGTGCCGCCCATAAAAAATAATCCCATCAAAATTGCTATAATTGTCTTTTTCATAATATCATCCTCGTTTAATTGAAATTTTTTCTTATCACACTATTATTATGCAATTAAAATGTTACATTTTGTCGAATGTTATGTTACAATTTCGTTACAATTTGATTTTTTTTAGTAAAACGATAAATTTAACATAAATATTAAAGCGTTAATATAGAATATTCAAAATAAATATAATAATGGAGAAAATTTTATTTTAAGAAAAATATGTAAATATAAACACTTAGCATTGTTAATTACAATGAATGGATTGGTATACGTCTGTTGACATAGTCCATCATTTTGTCGGAGAAAAATTATGAACTAGCGATTATTCAACCGGTGTTGAATAAATATGTTAATCATATACATAAGAAAGAAAGGTGGGATGTGATATGTTAAAGACTTAGTGTTTGTGTCTGACCACAAGCTAAGTCTATTCTGATGATGAAAAAATTCTAGTGAGAGAGGAGATGAAAATTATGAAAAAAGTGATTAACCAACCTGAACAAGTGGTAGAAGAAATGCTGGAAGGCGTTGCCCTGGCCCATCCCCAATATGTAAAAAGACTGGAAGGATTTAATGTTTTGACTAGGGCTGATGGTCCTGCCGCTAAAGTTGCTTTGGTAAGTGGCGGTGGCAGCGGACATGAACCGGCGCATGGTGGTTTTGTTGGTCGGGGGATGCTCGATGCAGCGATAGCCGGAGCGGTATTTACTTCTCCAACACCAGACCAAATCGTTGAAGCTGTTAAAGCGGTTGACGGAGGTAAAGGTGTATTGTTGGTAGTAAAGAACTATACCGGGGATATCCTAAACTTTGAAATGGCCAGTGAAATGGCTATGGATGAAGGAATTCAGGTAGAAACTGTTGTTGTGAATGATGACGTAGCGGTTGAAAATAGTACGTGGACTACTGGCCGCCGTGGTATTGCCGGGACAATTTTTGTTCATAAAATTGCCGGGGCCCAAGCCGAAGCTGGGGCTGAATTGCCTGAAGTCAAGCGAGTAGCCGAAAAAGTGATCGCCAATGTGCGCTCGATGGGGATGGCACTATCGCCCTGTATTGTTCCGGCTGCTGGTAAAGCCAGCTTTTCTCTAGCTGAAAATGAAATAGAGATTGGCATGGGTATTCATGGTGAGCCGGGTACGCACCGGGAAACGATGCGTTTGGCTGATGAAATAGCCGCTCAACTGTTGAAAAAGATTCTAAATGATATGCCGGTTGACCCCGACGATGAAGTAGCGGTCATGGTCAATGGCCTTGGTGGAACGCCGTTAATGGAACTTTACATAGTGAACCGCAAGATTAGAGAGGTACTGGATAATAGCGGTGTAAAAGTTGTTAAAAGTTATGTAGGAAACTATATGACGTCGCTAGAAATGGCCGGTTTTTCAGTGACCGTATTGAAGCTTGACCAAGAATTAAAAGAACTATTATTTGCTCCGGCAGATACGCCTGCTTTGGTTCAATTCTGACAGGAGGCAATTAACATGAGTGAAAGAGTTGTGGCAGCGCTTACAGCGATAAATAATGCGATAAGCCAAAATAAACAATTGCTAACCGATCTTGATGCAGCCATCGGCGATGCCGATCATGGCATTAACATGACTAGGGGGTTTGGTGCTGCGCTGGTCAAAGTAAACGAGTTAGCTGCGGCCTCTGACGTTGGGATGATCTTAAAAACTGTCGGTATGACGCTGATTGCTACTGTCGGTGGCGCAGCCGGACCGTTATACGGCACCGCTTTTTTACGGGCGGCTAAAGCGGCGCAAGGGGTTATTGATGTTGATGGTCAGACTGCAGTTCGTATGTTTGAAGCCGCTATCGAAGGAATTAAACAGCGTGGTAAAGCCACCCGCGGTGAAAAAACGATGCTGGATGCCTTAGAACCGGCCTATGAGGCATTTATCAATGGCATTAACGCGGAAAAACTGCTTATTGAATGCCTGGGCTTGGCTTGTGAGGCCGCCGATAAAGGTGTCGAGTATACAAAAACTATTATTGCTACCAAAGGACGAGCTAGTTATCTTGGGGAACGAAGCAGGGGACACCAAGACCCTGGGGCCACATCATCATATATTATGCTAAAAGCCTTGGCCGATTTTTGCCAAAGCGGCAGATAGGAGTGAATATAGATGGTAGGCATAGTTGTTGTATCTCATAGCGCGAAAATAGCCGAAGGAATTTGTGATATGGCGGCGCAAATGGCTAGGCCTGGTCAAAAAATTGTGGCCGCAGGCGGCACGGATGATGGTCGAATTGGTACCGATGCAGTTAAAATTAGTGAAGCAGTAAAAGCAGCTGACGATGGCAGTGGGGTACTGATTATGGTTGATTTGGGCAGTGCGATTATGAGCACCGAGCTGGCGCTGGAACTGTTGAATGAGAACTTGCAGATTATAGTTCAAATTGCTGATGCTCCTATTGTAGAGGGGGCAATTACCGCGGCGGTTCAAGCTTCGGTGGGGAGCACTTTAGCGGAAGTACTTGCGGCGGCGGAAGAGGCCCGTGAACTTCGCAAAAAATAAAAGATGAATGGCCGAATATTTATTGGCGGTGGGAACAAATTGATTATTATTGAGAAGGATTTCAATTGATTGAGGGTTCGGTTAGTTAGCTAAACAAAAAAAGTGCTGAGGTTTCTCAACACTTTTTTTGTTTAGGGTTATAAGGCTAGAAAGTATGTGAAAATAATCCTAAAGTAGGAAACTTTTACAATAACTAAGTTATTTATTGAACTTATCTTTTTTTTACAGGAATTGCATAAGTTATATTGAATAAAGAATTAATTAAAGGAAAATAAGGAGGACTTATGCAAAAGATAACTCATGAAAATCTCTTATCCATCGCGGCGTCCTTGACCGCGGCCCTAGTCCAGGACAAGAAAGTCTGTTATTCGCAACCTGGAGAACCATCAGGCGACCTCTTGAAATACCATGCCGCTGATCTGGCAAAAGCGTTTTATGAAGTTTATAATGCTTTAGAAGCAAAGTTACCCCCTCAATAAATGCTTAACTCAATATTTAATCTTAATCTTATCTTGATAAGCATCATAATTAACTGTTTTATTTGAACACTCGCAATATTGCGAGTGTTTTTTTATGGAAGTAACTGCTCGAAAAAAATATTGTTTATGATTGGCAAATAACACATTAATTAGGTGATCTAAAGACTATTCAAAGAGTAATTGCCGATCTTCTAGATGAAAAAGACTAATTAACTGTTAATTTAAAATTTGACATGATAATCATAAGCTAAAGACCTCCCAAGGGAGGAAAGGACATCTAATAAAGCGCATCTGTACTTATCAGTCGTGAATGGAAAAACAAAAAATGCTTGCGATTGTCAGATGGCACTTGTGCTATCTGACTTATATTTTTTTTAAAAACTACTTTATTGTAGACGTCGTAAATTTAGGAGATGAAAATAATTGTTTAAATGTTTTAATCGTGACAACGTGGAGCGAAATGAGACAACCTTAAGTCAGTCTCAATGTGGGGAACTTGACAAAACAAATCATTTATTGGATATAAGGAATGTACAATTATCAGCTGAGAAAATCGACGAAGCCAATCTGAACCAGTTATGTGATTTGGCTGGGGGCGTTGCTTTTGTTTTGGGGTTTGCTTCGCCGGACAATAATTTTAGTCAACTTGCTCAGAAAGTTCAAAGTTTGTTGCCGGCAGGGACTAAGCTTGTCCTCGTTTCCACCGCTGGAGAGCTTTATAACGATGGTAATGCGACCTCGCGGGAAAGTGTGTATCAGTCTGCCGATGATAATAGAAAGAAAATTGTTCTGCAGGCGTTTTCTAAGCGGATGTTTAGTAATGTTGAAGTTGTTTCCGTACCGCTATATAGCGAAGACATTAAAGCGGGTCAATCTCAACAAGGGGTCGAGGAAAGAATTGAAAAAATTCGCAGTGGACTTGATCAGATCAAGATACCTTTTAAAGTTAATAGTCACGATACATTGGCGTTAACGTTTATTGATGGATTGTCCAGCAGTGAGACTTTTTTTATGCAAGCAGTTTATAAGAGCCGCAAATTCCCATGCTTGTTTGTCGGAGGATCATCGGCGGGAAAATTAGATTTTAAGGATACCTATATGTATGATGGCAAGAGGATGTGCCAAAATCAGGCGATTATTTGCTTCCTTAAATTAAGGACTAATTATCGGTTTGGAATACTTAAGTCCCAAGCTTTTCAAAAAGGTGCGGAAAGTTGTTTTACGATATCCGATGCTAATCCTATGCTTCGTTCGGTAAGTAAAGTTATTAATGATAAACTTGAAAGTGTCAGTTTTGTTGAGTCGCTAAAACAGCATTTTCAATGTTCTTCAGTGATTGAACTTACAAAAAAAATGGAACCATACGGTTTTGCGATTGAAGTGGGCGATGAGATATTTATCCGGAGCATTAACCATATTAACGAGGCGAACGATCAGGTGTATTTTTACTGTGACTTATCCTTAGGAGAAAAACTTTTGCTGGTTAAACGCGTATCGGCTAAAAAGGCCTTGCAAGGAGATTGGGAAACCTTTTCGCGGTTTAAGCCTAAACCGATTGGCGGCATATTAAATGATTGTATTATGCGGCGGCTATTTAACATGGATGAGTTTATAGGAACTAATGTATTTTCGGAGATACCGACCATTGGTTTTTCCAGTTTTGGCGAGCTTCTAGGTATAAATATTAATGATACGTTGACGGCGCTATTTTTCTATTCTATTACCGAAAAGGATAACGAGACTTTTTATGATGAGTACTTGAATAATTTTCCTATTCACTATAGCAGCTTTGAACAATATTTTTTGAAACGCCATTTGAATCAGATGGAAATTATTCATGATTTACATAGTCAAGCGATAGAGCTTTTAGAAGAGTCACAACAGGCTATCCCTTCGATTGTTGCCAAAGTGAAAGCCATCGATCAGTATTTTCAGGAAATCGGTCATTCTAATGATCATTTAGCGGAAATGTTTACAACTCATACCGGTGAAGTTGAAAAATTATTAGATTTCAATAAGAAAATTGCTCCAAAAGTTATTGATTTAGTAAATAGCAGTAATGATATTAAGGCGGTCATTGAGATTCTTATTGGGATAGCTTCTCAGACTAATTTATTAGCGCTTAATGCTGCGATTGAAGCTGCTAGGTCTGGGGAACAAGGCCGGGGTTTTGCCGTGGTGGCTGATGAAGTAAGAAAACTAGCCGAAAATACTCAGCATAGTTTACAAGGCACAAATACTTCTGTGAATAGGTTAGGCCAAGATGTCGATGATATCCAGGTAATCTTAAAATCTAGTGAAGAATATAAGGCAATATTTGAAAAGAATGTAGATAATTTTACCAGAAGTTTGGGTACATCAACAGGTAATATTAAAAATACTGTATCAATTATTGAAAACTCGATGAGGCATTTGCAGGAGTTAAGTATGTTAACTAATTCCAGTCAAGAAAAGTTAAATCAATTAATTCGGTTAGTAAGATTTATGGATAGTAGTGATAAACAATAAGGGTATCGTCACTTATTTGATGACATAAAGATGACACTTTTTATACGGGTTTGGGTGCTATAATTGAGATGATAAAAACTGCCGCCTGGCGTAGGGCGGCTTTTTTATGCTTGGCAGAGCCTGATATTTATTATGATTAAAAATAAGGTCAGGTAGCTCGGAGCTAGTTTCCAAATGACAATGCCGTTGATTTGGCTAATGGATGATTAAAATGAAAAGGAGGGGAATGAGTTGGCTCAGGAGGCTTGTATGGAGCATGCTGGTTGTAAAGCTCAGATTAGCCAGCTGGAAAAAAATGATGTTGACATTTTTAAGCGGCTGGGAGAAGTCGAAATGGTAGTATGGAAAGCAGCCGGAACAAGCGGTATAGTTACTGCTATTATAGTGGTCCTTCTGGAAAAAATGATTAAATGACGTATGAGCAGAGGCAAGCGAGATAGGTTTTGAAGGAAAGGATGTGTTTAGTAGTAATTGATAATGATAGGTTATCTAAAAAACTTTTACATTGAAAAATTAATTATTATGGGGAAGAAGGCCGTTGTTATGAAAACAGACGGCTTTTAATTTTATAGGAGAGTGATATCATGCATAAATATCTGCTCAAAAAAGATACCCAAGATCTCCGAGACTATATTTTTTGTTCGGCTGGTTTTAAGGCGGCTGAACATCTGCCGGAGAAAATTGATCTCAGGAAAAAATGTAGCCCAGTAGTTGACCAAGGAAACCTTGGAAGTTGCACCGCTAATGCCATTGCGAGTGGCTTAAGAGAGTATCAGCTTAAGAATAACGCTTATTGGTTGGCCTTGTCACGGTTGTTCTTGTATTATGAAGAACGTTTATTGGAAGGCACGGTTAATGAGGACAGCGGTGCGGCAATCCGTGATGGGATGAAGGTACTGAACCAAACCGGCGTGTGTCCGGAAGCTGACTGGCCTTATGATATTTCCACCTTCACTAATCCGTCGACCGATAAAATGATGGCGGATGCTGCTAAATATAAAATAAAAGAGTATCACCGAATTACATCGCTGGACAAGTTAAAAGCTGCGTTGGCAGAAGGACTTCCGGTGGTAATTGGCATTGATGTATATGAATCATTTGAAACTGATGATGTTGCCAGCACCGGAATTGTGCCGATGCCGGATACCACTAAGGAAGAATATCTTGGCGGTCACGCTGTTTTAGTTGTGGGCTATGATAATGCGAAGCGGCAGCTTATTGTCAGAAATAGCTGGGGTATAACCTGGGGCGACCTGGGTTATTTTTATCTGCCATATCCTTATTATGAAAAATATGCCAGCGATTGCTGGACAAGTAAGGAGTAGCCATGAATATCGAAGAAGTGGAAAAGCAACTGTTGCCATATCTCCTAAAACTTGCTGAATCGCCGCCGGTGCAGGCCGAGCTAGAGGCCGCCAAGGTGGCGATTATTAATGTAATCGAAGCGGAAGCAGCAAAGGCTGTACCATGGGGTTTAAGGACTATCGCCCGTTTCTTGTGGTGGGTAATAAAAAATATAAAAAGGATGTGTTTTGCTATGAGACAAAAGTTTAACCTCCAACAATTTTCTAACGACGAATCTACTACAACCGGGGCTGTAAGCATCGCCGTTCAGAACAGTGCTGAAACCATATTAGTTGGGGCCGATGTAAGTGTAACAATTGAAAATGTGACTATTACGGCTATTACTGGTGATGACGGCAATGCTTCCTTTAACGGCTTAGCGGCTGGGACTCAGACTTTTACAGCAACTCTGGACGGCTATACCGCTAACTCGGTTGAGATTACCGTTGAAGCCGGTGCTGCGGTAACCGGAACTATTGTGCTGATTGCCACTGCGGCTAGTGCGGTAACGACGGTAATAACCGCTGTACTGAGCGAGTTAGGTGATCTAATTACAGATGCATCAACGGAGGCGGTTGAGAAGGTGATTGCTGAACTTGAGGATGAGATTGACACGACTTCTTCGTTATGGGTTAAGATTCGGGATAACATGGAAAAAGTGTTCTTGGTAACAATTAAAAGCATTGTTATTTCAACCTTGGTCAGTACTTTGACAGATAAAATCGAAGAATACTTAGAAAAAGTTTTGGCAAATGAAACTCAAGTCAATCATAAGTAAGCTGTAAGGCCCGGTCATGTGACCGGGCCTTGGTTTCTGTCTGGTGGAAGGTAACGGTGATTCCTTAAATTAAAAGTTAGGGGGAGAGCATATGGATGTGAAAGTCTTGTTTTCGTATCCAGTTTCTGAGTTTGGTAAAATTATTGATTGGGCCGAAGGTCCGGGGGAAGACCCAAGCCACACTGGTATTATTATGCTGGGCGGAATATTGGAAGCGCTTGATAATGGTTTTGTGAAGTCACCACTAACTGCCTATGACGGATTCAAAACGACAATTTTATCAGTGGACTATGACCTTTTGGGGGTTACTGTGCCCGGTGACGGAGAAAAAACGGTAGATTGTTCAGAGGCGGTAACCAGAATTTTACAAGCCGGCGGATTGGAGATATTTCTGGATTTTCCGGCAGATAATGTTACACCGGCTGACCTCTTGCGTAAGTTGTTGGTGATTAAACAAGGGGAAAAGGTTCGCTAGTCAAGCGTTTTCTTCGCCGCCTTGCTAAGTTATGTGGTATTAACAGTTATTCATTTTATAATTTATTTTTAAAATAGGTAAGTTGTATTGACATGCTTTTAGTTTTAGGGTATTATTAATTATAAAGTTCTTGTGTTTAATAGAAGTTACAACGAAGTAGCAACTTGCCTCAAGAGAGGGGAAAGTTGCTTTTTTATATTTCGGCTTTAAATGCAAATATAGCTATTGGAAGGTGGGAGTTGAGAATGTGGGTTTCAGGAAAAGAAGTTTGGGGATTACTAATGCAGAGTATCATTACATCTTTAATTTTAGTGCTTGTTAGTTACACGTTTTTAGTGTAGCTTGAAGTTCGTGTATATGGGCGGCTAGTTAATTGAATAATTTTTCTGAGTGTGTCACTGTAGTCGAGTTAAGGTATCGCAATAACTGGCGTGTTGGACGATATTAACTTCTGGTAAGGTGTAAACGCCATGGGTATAAGCAAAACAAGTAACTTTCTTATTGATTACTTGTTTTGTTTTTTTGTATGTATTTATCTTTATACCTAGAATTAAAGCTAACGACAATATAATCTGTACTGATAAATTCTTTAGAGATTGTGAATTGGATCATTGTTTGATAAAATAAGAAGAAGTTCGATAATAATACATACATCTTGGAGGAATTGCAGTGAATAAGTTTTTAGTAACGTTGGCCTTGGTGAGTATCACTCTGATGTTTTCTGGATGCGGTTCCGTCGGTGATTCGCCTAAGCCGTCACAACAAGACAATAAACCGGCGCAACAGCAGCAAGCTCCCAATAAGCCTCAAACGGATAATAGTCAAAAACAAACTGTAGAACCGGCAACTCAGGAGCAACCAAAACAAAGTGTTGAATCCGGACCGCAAAAACAAAATTCATCCACTAACAAGGATGAACAGCAAAAACAAATGGTACCGGAACAACAAAATTCTTCGAATCAACAAAAATCTGACGGACAGCCAAATAGATAATACCTGAAACGGATAGTTACTAGGAATAAAGGAGACTTATTATTGTACGTCCCGAAAAAAACGCTGTTTTCGGTTTTTTTATTAACCGCCGGTCACTTCGTCAATGACTTCTATAATAACTTTTTACCAGCATTGTTGCCACTTCTGACCGTCAACTTAGAAATGTCTCTGACTGCGGCGGGGGTATTGGTGCTGTTGTATTCCTTTTCCTCTAGTATTTTGCAACCATTGTGCGGCTACATCATTGATAAATATGGTCATAGTTGGCTTATTCTCATTACATTGCCGATCGGTGCTTTGTTTATGTGTCTGGTCGGCTATGCCCCGAATTTTCTAGCCCTGGCGTTGATAGTTACGCTGGCTGGTCTGGGATCATCGATTTTCCATCCATTGGGAACAAGCTTAACAAATCGTGTTACTCCGGCCAACACCAAGGGCTTTTTAATGTCGTTGTTTATTGCCGGTGGTAACTTCGGGTTTGCAATCGCTCCGGCGGTAGTTGTACTATTTCTTGTGAATTTCAGCATTTATAGTTTGCCGTGGCTGGTTCTTCCGGCGGTTTTACTTACGTTGTGTTACTATTTTATGGGGATGCACCGGATTAATGTCGTTGCTGACACTAAAACAGTTGAGACTATGGCGTGGTATAAATCCGTAAGTTTGCTTAAACTTAATGCTGTCATGGCGATGCGGGCCTGGATTCAGACGGCACTGCCAAACTTTATGCCTCTTTGGCTGACCAAGGAGGGATATTCACCGACGATAGCTGGCACGATGCTGACGGTATTTCTTATTAGCGGTGCGTTCGGCGGATTTTTCGGTGGCTGGCTCAACGATAAATTAGGACGAAAAACGTGCGTGATTAGTTTATTGACGATATCAATTCCAGCGCTGGTTATCTTTATTTATAATCGCGAAATAACTATGCTTTCCTGGGTGATGTTAGCTATAAGCGGTGCTGCTCTGCAAGGAATAGTGCCTTCGTCGATTGTGTGGGCTCAGGATATTATTCCTGGTAATGCGGCAATGGCCTCTGGAATGATGTTAGGATTAAGTTTCGGCTTGGGTGGCGTAGGAACCGCCCTTACCGGTGCTGTGGCTGATAGTATCGGGTTGCGAAGCGCACTTCTCTTAGCTGTAATTCCGGTTGTTCTAGCTGTCTTAATTGCTGGTATTATTCCTGCCACAGAGAAAAAAGTAGAGCGAATGGTATAAATGTAGGTTGAAAATTCAATTTATATTCATGGATAAATTGAAGCACTAGACAACTATAAAGCATCATAGTAGCATAAAGCAAATTGATGGACCGATCAGAAAAATGAAGGCCGGAGTTACCTGATATAGGTAGCTTTGGCCTTTTTGTTTTTTGGGGGGCAATCTTATGGGTGGGATTAGTTTGATTAAACGGGATTAAACGAAACTAAAATTCGGCTAATTTTTTCAGACGACTGATTATTTTTTTTTCAGGAAAATCTTTTACATAGCCGGTTAGAGAAAGCTCATCATTAATTAAAGTGCCTGACAAAATTAATGTAAAGTTATTTAGCTTTAATATTGATTTTCCCGGTGCAAATTTAGTTACATCCAATACGGCGGAGGCTGGGTTTGAAGAAATATCGCAGTGACCTATGAAATAAAATACCGAAGAACTACCTGCGATACTATTACCATGAATAACTGCTGTGCCGAAACTCATAAATTTAGGATTTACAGTAAAACATATACCCCAAAGTTGTTTTGGCATAGTTTCAATATTGTTTTTCAAAATTTCTTTTACATCAACACAATGCTGTTGGACCTTTTGTAGTAGATCGTTATCATTAAATGGCTTTAGTATATAATCTTTGGCGCCTAGCTTTATTGTTTTCGTTATAACAATTTTATCCAAATCTCCCGAAAGAATTAAAATTGGCGGCAAAAAACTAGCTTTAATTTTTCTCATTCTAGCTAATACATCAACCCCGTTAGCACTAGGTAAATTTATGTCCAATATGATAAGTCCGACATCTTTATATTTCCAAAGATCTTGAAAATATTTCTCGGCATCTATAAGTTCTAGCACGTGGAACCCGTTCTTTTCTAGTATGCTTTTTATCTGAAGACGAATTATTTTAGAACTATCAATAATTAATACCTTTTTACTATAAGAAGTAGCCAAGTAGACGCCCTCCTTTGGGAAGCAAGCTATCAAATAACTGCAAGTGTTTTAATCTATTTTGTATTATTGACCAATACCCCCAATTAGTACATGTAAAGGTGGTTTAGCATTAAAGCATTACATCATATTTTGCGATGATATTGAGATAATTACACATTATATTCACCTAGTTTCACAATAAGTGAAGAATCTTGATTTGCCGGAGGATAGAGGAGGTTGAAGAATTGGATGGTAGGCATAAAATGGAATTTTTGGAAAATGTTTTGCGGGTGGTTTTCAAACGATTATAATGAAAAAAACAAAAGGATTTTGTAGTATTTTGCTCGAAAAACATAATATAGGTACAGCAAAAGTGGCGGCTCAGATTATTCGCTGATCCTTCTTAAGCAAGTCAGAGTAGATATGGCTTCCCCTAAAACTATTGAAATGACGTTGCGGATGTTCTCACGGTTGTTGGACGAATTAGAAAAGGTCGTAGTGATTCAGAGGTACATAGTTCAATTTGAAAACGCTACAAGGTTAGATATGCAAAAATATACTAAGCTAATATGAGGAGGAATTTGACGGATGAACTTGATTTATCGTGGCAAGAAAATGATTTATTTATTATTGGTTTGTGGTTTTTGGGGAATTGGCGCTGGCACTAACACGGTGGCTTTGGCCGCTGATACAGGGACTGTAAGCAATGCAGAGGAAAGCCATGTCATTCTTTATCCTGCCGGTTATGTCACTAATAATGAGGGGGCTTCTTCATATAGCGGAATTGGCAATGTCGACAAATCGCCGTACTATTGTTCTCAGGATTATTATAATTTAAAGTCAAGTGGTACATTAACGATTTTGTCCAACTATAAGACTTATCAACAAACTACCGAGATAACTTGTGGTCCGGCGGCGGCGTTAACGGTGTTGAACCATTATGGTAATACTAGCTGGGATGAACTGAAAATCGCTAAAATAATGGGGACGAAACCAGGAACAGGTACCGATACTAAAGGGATGGTAAAGTTTTTTAAGATGATTGGCTGGGAGGTTAATTCCAGCTTAACCGCGGCAAATAAAAATGGCGCTTCGTTTGCAACTGAGCAAGATTTTAAAAGTTTTGTAATAGCAAATTTGAAAAATAATACTCCGATAATAGTTGAAAATATTGATTGGGGTGGGCACTGGCGAGTTATTATTGGCTATGATACGATGGGAACAGATACAATCGCGGATGATGTTCTGATTATGGCAGATTCGTATGATACAGGAGATCATTATCAGGATGGTTATATTGTAAATCCGGTAGAAAAATTCTATTATATGTGGTTTGATGCGCATATGCTTCCGCTGGGTCAGCAGCAACAGCAGTGGATTGTAGCTAAACCGCCGTTGTCGTAAAATGCAATAACAATATTGTTACTTATATGTTAAATGCCGTAAAAATAAATGCTCCAGCCAATCGTGGCTGGAGCATTTATTTTTACGGCGAATTAGTATTTGCTGGTTTTAACAAAGAACATAAACTAATATAAACTAACATAAACAAATTAAAATGCTTATTCATATTGATTTTTATTTGAAAATATAGTAAATTATATACTGTAAATGGAAAATATATAAACTAAAGGAAACAATGTTAAACTAAGGAAAACGTTGTGATGGCTGTAACCTAATTGATGCAAATTACATCGATTAGGATTTTTTTTTGGAGGGGAAGATGAATAAGACAAGAGTATTGGTATTTGTGGTTGTTAGTATTTTGCTAATTTTCTTAAGCGGATGTGGAGACAAGACGGCGAGTATCAGCAATACCAGTCAGGAAGCGGCTGGTAGTCGGGTTATAACCGATATGGCGGGACGTACAGTATTATTGCCGCAGCAGCTTAAAAAAGTTTATCCGGTCAGCCCGGTGGAAGCCATTATGCTGTATACCATTGATCCTGAACTGCTGGCTGGATGGAGCTACCATATGGCTTCGGATGAAGTACGGTTTATTTTGCCTAAATACCGGGATTTGCCAGTGGTTAGCTGGATTGACCGGGGTTCTACCGGTAATATAGAGGAAATCATCAAGACTAAACCTGATGCAATTTTGTTGATGACGGATATAACGGAAGTGAATAAAAAATTTGCGGATGATATGGAACAACTGACCCAAATACCGGTAATAATGTTGGACAAGGATTTACCAAAAATGGAGCAAGCGTTTTTGGTTGCCGGTAAGGCATTGGATCGTGAAGCCCAAACGGCTGAACTGGCTCAATATTGCCGAGAAACTTTTGCGATGGTGCAAGCGAAAAAACCGTTGGTAGCGGAACGTAAGCCGATAGGGGTTTATTATGCCGAGGGACGTGGTGGGCTGGAAACTGAACCGCGTGGTTCCTGGCATGCCGAGATTATCGAATTTGTCGGCGGGGTTAATGTTGCCGATTCTGATTTGCCAGCTAGCGGAAAAATTGGTCGCAGTCCGGTGTCATTGGAACAGGTAATGAACTGGAATCCGGAAGTTGTTTTGATTGGGTATTTCCGTGATGGCGAATCGAGCAGCTTTCCGCAGATCATAAGTAACCAGGAATGGCGGGATATTCGGGCCGTTCGCGACCGGCGGGTATATGAAATTCCGACAGCACCGTTTAATTGGTTTGATCGTCCGCCAGCGGTCAACCGGCTTATCGGAATAAGATGGGTAGCTAATGTATTATATCCGGATATCTATCCGTTTGATTTTCGTGCGGAAGTAAAACGGTTTTATTCGCTTTTTTATCACTACCAATTGTCGGACCAGGAAGTAGACCAGTTGGCAAATCGAGCCAGTGTGAACCAATAATTTTAATATAGATGAAAGAAGGGATAGCATGAAATGCAATTATTGTGAATGGCGCTGTGAATTGGAAAACGGTAAATATGGGGTGTGCCGCATGTACTATGAAGCTGACGGGGCAATACAAGAACGTTTTCCGAATAAATGGTGCACATACTCAATCATGCGGATCGAATCAGTGCCGTTTTATCATGCTTATCCTGGCAGCCGGAGCATGGCGATTGGTACGGCTGGCTGTAATATGGAATGCCGTTATTGCGTCAATTCCTTTATTGCCAGGGAAGATCCGGCTAAAGTGCAAGAAAAAATGTTCGAATTTGCCCCGGAGGAACTGGTAAAAATGGCGGTTAAACGAGGCTGTCATAATATTGTGTTCAATGTAAATGAACCAGCGGTATCGTTGCCGTCGCTATTGGAGGTTTCACGGGTAGCAAAACGGGCCGGGTTGCCGATGGGATGTCTTACTAATGCTTATACCACTGAGTATGGAACAGAATTGCTAGCGAAAATTTTTTCCTTTGTCAATATCAGTCTTAAGGGGCTGTCATCGGAGTTTTGTCGAGAATATTTGGGGGTAACTGAGAGTAGACCGATTTTACAGAATATCGAACAATTAGCTAAAAGTGTGCACGTTGAAATAACGACTCCTGTTATCCAAGGGGGCAATGATGGGGAAATTGATGAAATGGCTAAGTTTTTGGCGGGAGTTGATAAGAATATTCCCTGGCATGTGTTTCGGCTATTGCCGGAATATAAAATGAAGGAAGTGGAGTACCCAAACATTGAGCATATTAATGCGTCTTTAGATGAAAGCCGCCGGTTATTGCCGTATGTTTACTTTCATAATTTTGTTGGCTCGGATTGGGTTAATACTAGCTGCCCGAAGTGCGGGGCAATTGTTATTAAACGATTTAGTCTGGGGTGCGGTGGTGACAAGTTAGAAAGTTATAACTGCCAGGGCAATGCCTGCCCGGACTGTGGCTATATTATCCATATTCATGGCAAACGAATGGCGTGGAATTCGAAGGAGGGAGCAGTATGAGTATAGCAATCATTGATGCAAGAGAATGGCAAAATATTTTTGATCTTCGGACCGGGGGCAAGCGAACGGATAATTTGCCGAACATCCAGATGGTAAAGTCAGTACTTGAGAAACATCCCTATCCCGGTGATCTTGATCCGAGGGGGAATAAATGGGTAACGGATACTGCTTTGGATTTAGTTAACCGGTATGAGCCCAATCTTGTATTTTTGACCTATGCTCAGCAATACTACCGATTTCGGTTTGAATGTCCGGATGAAGCCGTGCGGCAAGCGTTAATTGACGAAGTATTTGCCGAGGTGGAACGGTTCAGTAAAGAATCGGGGTTTGTGCCGGTAGTTGTTGGAACCGGTGACTTAGTGGAAGTAAAAGAGTATATTGATTTAAGTAATTTGGAGGGGATAGGGATAACCAGTCATTGGTTAACCAGATATGCTGGACTATATGATGTAAGTCCAGCTGATTGGCGATTTTTAGAGAGTCATGCCGGGATTGAAAAGGTAGTAAGCAAAAAAAATTTCATAGAGTTATTTAGCGGTGAACCGGTTGTCGCTGACCAACTGCCGGACTATCTCGCGATAGCCCATGAAGAGTATTGTTTCCGGTCGACGCTGCTTCGGCAGCCGCTTATGATGTCGGCAAATAATTACTCTATTCCGATAGCTGGGCCGATCAATGGCGTAAAGTCAATTGTGGACATCAGCGGTCGAGTTGATGAGATACTGCGGGATAAAAAAGTTGCCATGATTTTTGTCGAAGGAGTTGGCTTGCGGGACTTTCGCCTGCCGTACGCTGTTTGCTCAAATGGGAAGGGATGGTATGCCTATGAGAATGGCGAGACTCAGTATTTGACAATAAGCACCGGTAGACATCAGGTATTTGCTTATCCGCCAGGAAATCGCTCGTTAAGTGAGTATGATGAAAATAAAGAATATCCTTTCTCGGGCTACTTTACGGCTATTCCCAGCGGGACAATTGGCGAAAGGTTTGGTGGCAAAAGTGTTGCGGTGGGAAACCGGAGTATGTTTATGCATACCGTTACCGGAACAGATATTGCGATTGAGTGTTTTGCCAGGAACTTGTCTAATCAAGGGTGCTTAGGCGTAATTCATCGCTAAAATAAATAGAAGGATATTGGAGGTTGAAAAAATGGGGATTGAACAACAGCCGGATTGGCAGAAAGTTGTAGAATTTCATGGACATGTTTGTCCAGGTCTGGCAATTGGCTATCGTTTGGCTAAGGCCGCCTTGATGGCGCTAGGGTATGAAAATCCGGAAGATGGTGATTTGGTGACAATCGCGGAAAGCGACCGATGTACGATTGATCCATTCCAAATTGTTCTCGGCTGTACGATGGGTAAGGGAAAGTTGCATATGAATGTTACTGGCAAACAAGCGTTTACGGTAGGCTGCCGCAAGAAAGGTCTCGCGGTACGGGTGGTGCAATTGCCTCACGAATATTCTGCCGAAAGCGATGCTTTAACTAAGAAAGTCATGAGCGGTAAGGCATCGGATGTTGAGTACCGGATGTTCAAAAAAGAACGGGAGAACCGGATCCAGGAAATTCTGACGATGCCGGATGCAGCTTTGCTAAAAGTAGAAACGGTAGCAAGTGTTTTACCTGAAAAAGAAACCATTTATAACTCGCCCTGTTGTGCGTATTGCGGCGAACAAGTGATGGAACCATGGACGCGATTGCGTGATGGTAAAATTTCTTGTATTCAATGCGCAGTGACTGCTAATAGGTAATGGAGGAAACTATGAATCATTTTCTACATCCATTGTATTTACCACTTGCTGATGATCCAACACCATTATCAGCCTTATCGATGAATCGTATGTTGCATGAGAGTATTAGCCAGGCCCTGAAATTTGGCATTTTTGAACAATTAAAAACTGCCCGATCATATGCTGAAGTGGCTGAGTTGCTGAAATTTGATCCCCAGGTAACATATTATCTTTTGAAGGCACTGGTTGAATTGGGGTGTCTTGCGGAAGAGGATGGGCGCTTTTTTGATACACCGATGGCTGAGGCTTATTTAACGAAAGATAGCTGTTTGTATTTGGGACATGAATTTACTGCTTTAGCGGGAGACTTGTTTGGCGGATTACTGGCCAAGCGCCTGAAAGGGAAAAATGGTGACAAGCCACCAGAGCCGGAGTGGAGCCAAGAACGCCTACGCCAGCTGGGGGTGCTTGGACTGATGGGATCGATTCAGAGTGTGGTGGAGGCCTGTTCATTAGACAATGCACGGACGTTCTTGGATTTAGGCGGCGGGCATGGCTATTACAGTATTGCTTTGGTGCAAAAATATCCTGAACTAAAAGCTACGGTATTTGACCTGCCGCATATTGTGGAGTTGGCCCGAGCGTTTGCTAAACAATCTGAAGTAGAAGGTCAGGTTGGGTTTATTGGCGGCAATTTCATGACCGATGAGATTGGCCAGGGGTATGATGCGGTGTTGTGCGCCAATATCTTGCACAGCAGCAAGCGGGATATTGTTTTAAATAAGGTTTATACCGCATTGAATTCTGATGGCAAAATTATTGTTAAAACCCGTGTTGCCGATGCCCCGAACAATCTGGAAAATGCGTTTAATAATCTGTTCTGGCAAGTGCGTGGGGGAAAAGAACTGTTTACTACTAAGCAATGGCGGGGATTTTTAGCGGAGCATGGCTTCCGTGGGGCGAAGGTGTTTAATATATTCGGTACTTTTGCAACAATTATTGCGCGTAAAGAGGGGTAAAGATAGCTAACTGATTGCTGCAACGTTCGGAGGTAATACATATGAAAAATAGACGGACTTCGCTAAAAGTACTAGCTTTGTTGGCAGTGCTGGTAGTAGCGTTTTTTGGATCGTTTTTAATTGGCCGCTATCCGGTTTCGCCGGATGTGGTTGTGACTATTCTAGTATCGAAAGTAATTTCTTTGCCGCAAATTTGGACAGACACTATGGAAACGGTGGTCATGAAAATCCGGTTGCCAAGGATTGCGGCGGCCTTATTGGTTGGAGGGGCATTATCTGTTTCTGGAGCGGCCTACCAGAATTTATTCCGTAATCCCTTAGTATCGCCGTCGATCTTGGGGGCATCCTGGGGAGCGGGCTTTGGAGCAGTACTAGGGATGATTCTGCACCTTTCATGGATATGGGTCGAAGCTTCGGCTTTTATCTTCGCTTTGGTGGCTGTAATCTGTGCTATTTTAATTAGTTCCTATTTTGGCAAAAGCTCTATACTGTCCTTAGTGCTTGCTGGGATTGTTGTTTCGGCATTTTTCCAGGCGTTGGTTTCGGTGTTGAAATATTTGGCTGATCCAATGAACACGCTGCCGGAAATCAGTTTTTGGCTGATGGGTGGTCTGTCCAAGGTCACTGAACGGGATGTAGTCTGGTCACTGGTGCCGATAATTATTTCCCTGGTGGTGTTGTACTCGATGCGTTGGCAAATAAATGTTCTTAGTATCGGTGAAGAAGAAGCGCACACCTTGGGGGTCAATGTTAAGCGAACTAGGTTGGCGGTTTTGGCTTGTGCGACCTTGTTGGCGGCGGCGGCCACCAGTATTGGCGGTATTATCCAGTGGGTGGGGTTACTCATCCCTCATATGGCGAGGATGCTGTTTGGTGCTAATTTTGTTACGGTACTTTCGGCATCACTGCTGTTAGGGGGAACATTTATGGTGCTTATGGATAATTTAAGCCGGAGCGTTGCTTCTTTGGAAATACAAGTCGGTATTCTTACCTCACTTATTGGGGCACCGGTTTTTGTTTTTCTTTTAGCGCGGGCCAAAAAAGGCTGGGTATAGTCAGGTGGTTAGCGGCGAATGATGCTTTGCAGTAACTTTTGGAGGAGATGGCGGGAATGTACGAGACCGTAATCAAGGGTGGTATTGTGCTTGGCGTAATCCTGGTTTGCTCATTAATCGCGATGACGATTGTCATCCAGCGGTGGTGGTTTTATCGCTCGGTCGAGCGTGAAGATGCTGATTACACGCCGAAACTAAAAAAAGCCATTGATGGTGAAACATCAAGTATTGTTGCTGATGGAAACAGTACGTTAGCCAGGTTGTGGTCGGCGATGTATGAATTGCGCCGGGGAACGGCAGCGGAACAGGAGGCTGCCGGTGAACTTGTTTTAGAAAGTGAGAGTTTACGGTTGGATAAATATCTTTATATTTTGGCGACAATTGCGACAATTGCTCCGCTATTGGGATTGTTGGGCACCGTGTTTGGTATGATTAAGACTTTTCACGCTGCGGCACTCAGTGGAGCCGGTAATCCGCAAATGTTAGCTGAGGGGATTTCTGAAGCGTTATATAATACGGCGGCGGGACTATTGGTTACAATCTTTTGTATTGTCTGCCATAATCATTATCGCAATTGGGCTGAGCGGCGAGTACGAGTTCTGGAAAACCGGGCTAAACAATTTGCTGCGATCTTAGCTGGAGGAGGTAGGTGAGGGGGCGTAGATCGTCTGGCCGGGCTATCGGTGTGCATGTGGATATGACGCCGATGGTTGATGTCATGATGCTGTTGGTAATTTTCTTTATGATGACTACCGCCTTTGTTAGTATTTATCCTGGCTTTGAGATAAATTTGCCGCAGGCTTCGGTTGAACGGCAGGATAAAACAACGGTAGAAGTTTTGATTGCTAAAGATGGGCGAGTTGCGGTGGATGGCAAGCTTGTCGGAAAGGGGGAAATGAAGGCCGCGCTAAGTTCGGAAGGAAGGTTGGCGAACAGTGTTTCTATCCGGGCCGATAAAGAAGCCAGCCATGGAATGGTCGTAGCAGTTATGGATGAAATTCATAAAGCCGGAGTGACTAAGATGGCTATAGCCGTTGAGGAAAAGGGGCGGCAATAATATGCGAGTAAGCACATGGTGGGGTGCGTTTGTCCTGGCTGCGACTCTGCATGCGACAGGTTTAGTCCTGGCCGGACATAGTATATTGGTCCCGGATGAATCAATAGTTGAGAATGTAAGTAATCAAACGATTGAGATCGAACTTGAGCAACCAGAACTGCTTGAATCAGAAGCGCTTATAGCTGCCCAGGATAGCTCGCCGGCGTTTAGCGCCAGTCCGTTGCCACAGGCAAAGGTAAGCCCGTGGCGTGATGAAACTAAACCGGCTGCTGCTGTAGCCGCGGTGGTTGTTGCATCTCCGGCAATAAGCGCAGCCGATGACGGCGATGATAATCAAATTGCGGTATCACTTGCTGGGGCTAATGGCACCGGTCAGTCTGGATCAGGTGGCGGTTCATCCGGCAATGCCCGTGGCGGAGGTGGCGGATATTCAGATAGTGATGGCGGGGTTACTAGTTTGCCGCAGGCGATATCTACGCCATCGCCTGAATTTCCGGCCGAAGCAAGATTAAATAGATGGCAGGGTACGGTGGCGGTAAAGGTTCTGGTTACGCCTTCAGGCGAAGTGGAAGAGGTTAGGCTTGCCAAAAGTTCAGGGTATGATGTCCTGGACCGTGCAACTATAAACAAAGCCTATCAATGGCAATTTACCCCGGCATACCGTAATGGACAGCCTGTAGCTCGTTGGATCATAAGGAGTATAGTTTTTAAGTTGAAATGATAAGTAACCTCTTAATAATAGGCGTGGTTTTCTAATAAGCACATATGGTGGTTAGGGGGCGGCGAAAACACAGTGCTAACGATAGAAAATATCAGCTTTGGTTATGCGGTGGCTGATGATTTACTTAGCGACATCTCATTTACTGTGGACAAGGGGGATGTTGTCTGTCTCCTCGGCCCTAACGGTGCCGGGAAAACAAGTTTATTAAGATGTATGCTGGGGATCTCTAAAGTCAGATCAGGCATGATTAAGGTTCAAGGCCGCTCGATTAAGGAGATATCAGCCAAAGAAATGGCTCGGGCAATGGCGTATGTCCCACAGGCGACGGCAACGGTGTTTCCGCATAGTGTCATGGATATGGTGGTTATGGGCCGTACACCGCATATTGGGATTATGGCAGCCCCTTCGGAGCAAGATTTGGCTATTGCCGCCGAAGCCCTGGTGGAACTGGGCATACCTCATTTGGCGGACTCTTTGTTTAGTCAAATTAGTGGGGGGGAACGTCAGCTAACGTTAATAGCTCGGGCCTTGGTGCAACAGGCGGACTTGCTGATTATGGATGAGCCAACCGCAAGCCTGGATTATGGTAATCAGGTACGTATTTTAAAGGTTATTGATCGGCTTGCCAGCCAAGGCTATTCAATCATTATGACCTCGCACTTTCCCAATCATGCCTTTTTACTATGTAATAAAGTCTTGATCATGAAAAATGGTAAAATCACTGCTGTTGGCCGTCCTGAGGATGTGGTTACTGACGAGCGGCTGAGCGACCTCTATGCTACGACAGTCAAAGTAGTGGAAATTGACGCTGGTGATTCGAAGCTTATGAAGATTTGTGTGCCACTGATGGCGTAAGGCCGGGCGAAGCCCGGAAAAAATATTAATATTGTCATGGAGGGATAACATGCGTAAAAAAATCATTGCTAATTTGGCGCTAGTCAATTGCGTATTGCTAATGTTGCCGAGTTTAGTTGGAGCTCAGCAAAGCGAGGCTGAGGATTCAGAAACGGTTAATTTGGGAGAAGCGGTTGTCAGCGCCGTCCCGTTGGAAAAATACCTAGTTACTACCAGTGTTATTACAGATAAGGACATTGCCGCTAAGGGCGCGCGTAATTTGGCGGAAGCTTTGGCGGATGTTCCGGGGTTGAACTTGCACCAAGGGAAAAAGGGGAATGTCGCGGTGGATATTCGCGGTGTTACCAGTACAGATGTCAAAATATATGTTGATGGAGTATTAGTAAATCCGCTAGCTAAGATGACTAGTTCATCGGCTGTTGATGCATCGATTATTCCAGTAGATAATATTGCTAAGATCGAGGTAATCAAAGGCCCGGCACCGGTTATTTACGGGACTGATGCTAAAGGCGGAGTAATATTAATTACCACGAAGAATGGCAGCGATTATCAAGGCGGCAATGTTTCACTGGCAGCCGGGACGTGGGGTTCATTAAACGGTGCGGTCTCTTATGGCGGCGGCGATAAAAAGTTTAACTACTTTTTTGATGTCGGCTCTGAACGCACTGACGGCTATCGGAGCGTTCACCGGGATACAAAAAATGTTAATACTAAACTGAACTGGACTTTTGACAATGACGCTGTCCTTACCTTTACGGGGGGCTATTCGACCACTGATAAAGACTGCCAGAATGCAATTGATCCGGTCACTGGCAAGGTTGTTACTTCCACAACCGGGTTTTGGCCGGGGTTAAATAATTGGCAGTATCGAGATTGGGAAAGAAGTAATTTATCGTTGGATTATACTAAAAAAGTCAACAGCAAGCTGGATTATGATGTTAAAGTATATCGGTTTACGGAGAACAACGGGTTGTGGGCGAACGGGACAGAATATACCAGTGCGACTTTAGCTTCTAAATACGGATATAGTACTACACGGTGGAATGCCAGCTATTGGGATAGTACGCTTACCGGCGTTGAACTATCAGCTAATTGGAAACTAAATGATCGCCATTTGCTAACTTTTGGAACCCTTTATAATGATATTGACTGGAAAAAATCAGATTCGGATGACGATTATAACCCTGACGATTATTATTGGCTGGATTATAAAAACAAACGGTATGGATATTATTTGCAAGATACCATTCAAGCTAATGAACGGACAACCTTTATTTTAGGCGTGCGGCATGATAAAAATGAAGTAATTAATACTGATAATACAACTACAAAAGATTCGGCGACCAATCCGACGGTAAATGTGCTTTACCAGCTTGATGCTAAAAACACTTTGCGGACGGCTTATGGCCAGACCTATAGCTTTCCGAGTGCTGAAGCATTGTATACTACTACCTATGGCAATCCAGACTTAAAACCGGAAAAATCTAAGAACTATGAAATAGGCTGGAAACACGAATTTAATGATACCTTAACCGGCGACTTTGCAATCTTCAAGAATGATATTGTTGATAAAATTGATCGGCTTAAAAAATATTACTATAACTTAGACTGGGCCAAGATCAAAGGTATAGAACTTGAATTTGATAAACAGTTTTCTACTAATGTAAAAGGCTATGTTAACTATACATACCTGGATACTGCCAGCGCCGATTATAGTGGCACGGTGACCACCCTTACATACACACCGCGGAACCATGTTAATTACGGCCTTAGTTACCAGGCAAGTAAAGGGTATAATTTTGACCTTACCGGTCACTGGGTTGGTCGCCGGTATACCGGTGACAGCACTGGCTCTGATACGCGCTCGACAAGCGTGGTGTATTCTAAATTGCCCAGTTATAATCTGATCGACTTAAAAATAAGCCGTCAGGTTAGCGAAAAACAGGATTGGTATATTACAGTATATAATATTTTCAATAAACATTATGAAGAAGAACTGTTCTATCCCGATCCTGGCATCTGGATGATGATTGGTACTAACTACAAAATTTAAAGTTAGCTGAGCCGCTATGGCTTAATCAAAAAAAGCGACCAATCCCGGTTGAGGCCTCGTGACTTCAAAGCGGGATTGGTCGCTTTTGGTATGTACTTAGTTGTGCAGTATTGACTGTAAATTTGGTATAATGGTTGCGAATGGGTTCGATTATGAGCGGAGTTAGATCGTGGGAGGGAAAGCGTATGTTAATTAAAAAAAAGGTACTGAACAATTTATTTGTGTTTATTTTAATTGTCGGAGTTTTAACCGTTTCCTTAGCAACAATTGCCTCGACGATGCCAGTAGCGGCCAAGGATGTACCAAGCCATATTATATTAACCTGGACGGGCGATGCCCGGACCACTCAAACCATTACTTGGCAGACCGATGCTAATACTCAGGATGGTCAAGTGCAATATTGGGAGGTAAGACCTGGTCATTTGGGCGAGCAAATAAATTTAGCGGCACAAGTGAAAACGGTTGTCAGTAATAAGGGAGAGTTCAATGTTCATACCGCTACGATTACCGGACTTAAGCCAGGTACCAGATATGCTTATCGGATAGGTATTCCTGGTACCTGGAGTCAACAGGCGCATTTTGCGACTGCTCCGGTGACCGGAGGGGAGTTTAAATTCTTGGTGTTTGGTGATTCTCAAAGTATAAACTATGATACGTGGCGCACGACTTTACATAACGCGTATCAGGCAAACCTGGACACTGCGTTTTTTATAAATATGGGTGACTTGATTGATATGGGACAGGACTATAGTCAGTGGGATGCCTGGTTTAATGCAACTCAGGGCGTGTTGGAGAATATCCCTTGTATGCCAGTTGTTGGCAATCATGAAACTTATGCCCCAGAGAGACGGCTTGCTATGCCGACGTTGTTTACCGATCAGTTCAAATTGCCGATGAATGGGCCTGAGGGACTTAAAGGGCAGGTATATTCGTTTAATTATGCTGATGTGCATTTCGTCATGCTGGATACCCAAATTGACGAAGAAGGACGCTTTGTACCGGATATGCTGGAAAAACAAAAACACTGGTTGGAAGAAGATTTGGCAACTGCCGGGGAAAAGTGGAAGCTGGTCTTTGTCCACAAGGCTCCATATAACAATAAACCCAATGGCAACCCGACAATTCGGACGGGGTTTGCCCCCATTATTGAAAAATATCATGCCGATCTTGTTTTTACTGCCCATGACCATGTATATGCGCATACTTATCCAATGTATAATGGGATGGCAGTCGAAAATCCAACAAAGGGCACTATCTATGTAGCAACGGGACGGAGTGGCAGTAAAACCTATTCAACCTCAATAGCGAAAGAATGGGACGATTTTTTTTACAATCCCCTAGATGAACCGAATTATCTTACAGTGGAAGTAAATGATAATATATTAACAGTTACGGCCTATCGACAGAACGGTGGATTAATTGATAAATGGAGCATTGTTAAGTAAAATTAATAGGCAAAACTAATACGAAAATAAGTGAATTTATTTGCTTGGCTGTATTATTATAAATAACTTCAATAAAATAATTTGTTGTAAGAAAACAATACATTTGACAATTATTGTTTTGTTTGGTAGTATTTATTTGTGGAATATGATAAAAAAATGTCGAAAGAGAGCGTAAACAATGAAGTCAACTGGAATTGTAAGACGGGTTGATGAGTTAGGCCGGGTAGTTATCCCTATCGAATTACGGCGTAACTTTAGTATTGAAGAGAAAGATGGTCTTGAAATTTTCACTGAAAATGATCGCATTATTTTGCGGAAATATGAACCTGCATGTATATTTTGTGGCGGTGGGGATGATGTAGCCGTTTTCAAAGGAAAAAATATATGCAAAGAATGTATGGACGCAATGAAAGTGCAAGATGTAGGCTAGGGGAAACCCTAGCCCCTTTTTTTATTGTAAAAAATCGCCATCTATGCTGGTGGGTTGGGAAGAATGTTAGCGGTAATGAAAGATATCACATAATATTATTAAAAAAAAGAACAATAGAATGATTGCATTTTAACTAAATGGAACATATACTATATATATATTCGCATATGGGAATATACTACTATTGAGGCAGGTGATTTATGAACTACATTGATGCTTTGAAAGCTCTAGCCGATTACAACCGATTAGCGATTATGTGTTATCTTCGAAATGGCACTAAGTGTGTTTGTGAAATTGAACAAATCTTAGCAATATCCCAGTCAGCCACCTCCAAGCACCTGAACAAATTAAGAATGGCAGGCCTTATCGAGGCAGAAAAAAAAGCGCAGTGGGTACACTATAGTATTTCTAACAAAGCTTATGCTGAATATCCATTTTTAGAAATAATTCTTTCTGAGGCAAGTACTCAGTATGTATTTGATACTAGCAAAGTAAAAAAATATAGTGATTGTTAATACGGTGGGAGTAGATATAGTGAAACGAGTAGCGTTTGTTTGTGTCCATAATTCATGCCGATCTCAGATGGCCGAGGCGTTTGGTAAAGTTTTTGGCCTTGAAGTATTTGAATGTTTTTCGGCGGGAACAGAAAAACGGGATCAAATCAATCAAGATGCAGTGCGAATTATGAAGGAAATTGGTATCGATATGGAGCTTAACCAGAAACCTAAGCTGCTCCAGGATATACCTCACGCTGATATTGTGGTAACAATGGGCTGTAATGTGAACTGTCCCGTTATTTCTTGTAATTATCGTGAGGATTGGGGGCTAGATGATCCAACGGGAAAAACTGATGAAGATTTCAGGATTGCACGCAATATGATAAAAGTCAAAGTGGAAGATCTTGGACAACGGATAAAATCCAGTTCAATCTAGTTGATAGATAATAAAATGATATGGAGAGTGTTATTATGAAAAAAATAGCTATTTATGACCCGGCTATGTGCTGTTCGACAGGCGTTTGTGGAGCAAGCGTTGACAAAGAACTACTAAGAGTTGCAACCGTCATTGAGACCCTTAACCGAAAAGGGGCCGCGATAAGCCGGTTTAACCTTTCGGGTCAACCACAGGCATTTGTGGATAATCAATTGATAAATGATCATTTAAAACAACATGGCCCGGACATATTGCCGATTACTTTAGTTGAGGGCCAAGTAGCTAAAACAGAAAGTTACCCTACTAATGAAGAATTTGCCCAATGGACTGGTCTGGAAATAAAAATTAAACCTAAAAAATCAGGTTGTTGCTGTGATAGCGGGTGCTGTTAACATGGAAAAAGGAACTGGGCTGATGCAAGCCTATAAACCTTCGCATATCGAACTTACAAAATACTTCTTTTTTACGGGCAAAGGAGGCGTCGGAAAAACATCAGCGGCCTGCGCGACAGCCGTTGAACTGGCCGATGCCGGGAGAACGGTAATGCTTATCAGCACCGATCCAGCTTCAAATTTGCAGGATGTTTTCGGTGTAGAGCTGGATAACAAAGGAACTTCGATTCCGGAAGTTCCCCACCTTACAATTGTTAATTTAGACCCGGTAGAAGCAGCTCGCGAATATAAGGAGACAGTAATCGGACCATACAAAGGCGTGTTGCCTGATACGGTAATTGCCAATATGGAAGAACAATTGTCGGGGTCTTGTACCGTTGAAATTGCGGCCTTCAATGAGTTCTCTCACTTT
The DNA here is from genome assembly GCA_017889625.1 of Bacillota bacterium. Taxonomy (GTDB): domain Bacteria; phylum Bacillota; class Negativicutes; order Sporomusales; family CTSoil-080; genus CTSoil-081. The sequence continues at coordinate 136,997 of JAGGAD010000002.1, forward strand.
CTAACTGATGAAAATATTAAAGATAAATATGACCACGTTATATTTGACACTGCCCCCACTGGTCATACACTTAGAATGCTTCAGCTGCCTTCGGCCTGGAGTAACTTTATCAGCGAAAACACCCATGGCGCATCATGCCTGGGGCAGCTATCTGGATTAGAGGATAACAAACAGATGTACAAAAGTGCAGTTGGAACCTTGGCTAATTCAAGCCTTACCACGGTTATGTTAGTGACAAGGCCAGAAAAAACACCACTATTGGAAGTGGAAAGGGCCTCGAAAGAATTGAAAGCGCTTGGTGTTAATAATCAAACCATGATTATTAACGGGGTGATGGAAATTGATACCCCAAATGATGACATCGCGCTGAGCATGTATAATAAGCAGCAGCAAGCGCTGCACGATATGCCCGAATACTTGCGTAACACTAAAACCTACTACATTCCCCTCCGCGCTTACAATGTATATGGTATAAACAATATCCGCAAAATGCTAACCGATAATTATTTGGACGGAAATGAACCTAACTCTAAGATGAAAAATGTATTATCCCTCGGCACATTAATTGAAGATATGTACCGGACCCGGAAAAAGGTCATTTTTACCATGGGTAAAGGCGGCGTAGGCAAAACTACCTTAGCGGCAGCGATTGCTGTAGGGTTAGTAGAAAAAGGAGTAAACGTCCATCTTACGACTACCGACCCCGCCCATCACTTAAAATTTATGCTTAGTGACAGCAAAAAATTAAAAATAAGTCATATCGATGAAACCAAGGAACTTGAAAAGTACAAAGAAGAAGTGCTGACTAAAGCGAGGGAATCAATGGGCGATGCTGACCTGGCGTATATCGAAGAAGATTTAAGGTCGCCGTGTACCCAGGAAATCGCTGTATTTAGAGCCTTTGCTGAAATTGTTGAACAGGCAACCGATAATCAAGTTGTAGTAATTGATACCGCTCCTACCGGTCATACCCTGCTATTACTAGATGCGACTCAGAGCTATCACAAAGAAATTCAAAAGAGTCAAGGCGATATTCCGGAAAGCGTAAAAAAACTATTGCCGAGATTGAGAAATGCGGCTGAGACCGAAGTCGTAATTGTAACCCTGCCCGAGGCTACTCCCGTCCATGAAGCGATGAGACTTACTGAAGATTTAGCCCGAGCTGGTATTAATTCAAAATGGTGGGTCGTGAACTCGAGCCTCTATTTGACGAATACCACAAGCCCACTATTAAAAGCAAAAGCAGAGAGCGAAGTAGAATGGATCAATAAAGTAGTTGAAATATCACAGGGAAATACCGTACTAATCAAGTGGCACGGTAAAGAAATTCAAGGAAAAGAACTGTTGGGGTTGATTGAGTAAAATCAAATATAAAGAGGAGGCAGAGTATGGCGGATAATATAAAAAGGCTGGATTTCTTTGAAAGATATCTAACCATTTGGGTTTTTGGCTGCATTGTTATAGGCATTGCAGTTGGCAAACTATTTCCTGGCCTGGTTACCACGCTAAGTCAATTAGAAGTAAGCCATGTTAACATACTTATTGCGATTCTGATTTGGCTAATGATTTATCCAATGATGTTGAAAATCGATTTTTCAGCAATCCTAAAAGTCGGGGAAAGACCAAAAGGTTTAATCATTACCCTCTTTGTAAATTGGATTGTCAAACCCTTTAGTATGGCGTTTCTCGGCTGGCTGTTTTTCAAAAATCTATTTTTGCCCCTCATCGGTGTGGAACTGGCCAATGAGTATATGGCCGGAGTCATTATACTGGCCGCTGCCCCTTGTACGGCGATGGTATTTGTATGGAGCTATCTGACCGATGGCGATCCGGCTTATACATTAGTGCAAGTTGCGATTAATGACTTGATTATGCTGGTTCTATTTGCGCCGATTGTTATGTTCTTGTTAGGAGTTTCTAACATCGTTGTTCCCAAAGATGTCTTATTCATGTCAGTACTTCTTTATATTGTCATTCCACTTGTCGCGGGGTACTTTACTAGAAAAATCCTTCTTAACTCTAAAGGCGAACAATGGTTTAACACTAAATTGCTTGCGCCGCTGAAACCGGTTACTATTATTTCATTGCTGGCAACGTTAGTCATTATCTTCGCATTCCAAGGTGAAGTGATTCTAGGCAATTGGTTCAACATTGTTCTGGTAGCAATTCCGATAACCATTCAGGTTTACTTTAACTCGTCCTTGGCCTATTGGTTATCTAACCATTTTAAGGTTCCTCATAACATTGCCGCCCCAGGGGCATTAATCGGAGCAAGTAATTTTTTTGAACTTGCGGTAGCGGTAAGTATATCCTTATTTGGCTTAAAGTCCGGGGCTACCTTGGCAACTGTTGTCGGCGTTTTAGTTGAAGTGCCGGTTATGCTGTCGGTATGCCATTTCTGCAATCGGACGCGCCACTGGTTTAATTTTGAAACACAAAAGAAAAATGAACAAGGATAATGGGAAGATTTTAAGATGGCAGTGATATAGGCGCTATTATCTAACTTTATTATTGTTAGGTACGTCGTAATGGATGAGATCATTCTATCCTGGTTATTTTGGTTTATTGCCAGGTACTTGTTTGTTTATATCTTCCAGCGAAAACTGGAAGAAATCTTAAAAAACCAAAAAAATTCATTTGGTTTTTAAGATTTCATTGCTTTGTACCATTCTTCAGTTTGTAATTAAAATTTAGGCTGAAGTTGCTCCATTAAAATAATGGTATATTATTTTGGAGGTTAGGAAAATTGGAGTTTAACGAAATATATACTTCTTTTCAGCCGAAAATATATCGATATATAGCGCGCCTGCTTGGGAGAGAAGAAGCCGAAGATTTGACCCAGGAGATTTTTATTAAGGTTAATAAAGCGTTAAGCACCTTACAAAATGAGGAACATTTGTCTACATGGATGTATCGTATTGCTACAAATGTGGCGATTGATAGGATGAGAACTCCTTCCTTTCAGCAGGAAGCGATCAAACAACATGTGGGCTCTAATTTAATTGAAGTTGATATTACAGAAAACGTGGAGAAAAGTGTAAGTTTATCTGGTGAAAAGACTTCAGTTGAAGCGCAGGTTATTCACAACGAGATGAATATGTGTATTCGCGGGATTATAGAAAAACTTCCAGATAATTATCGAATGGTTGTAATTCTAAGTGAATTGGAAGGTTTGCCAAATAAAGAAATTGCTGAAATTCTAGAAGTAAGTCTGGACGTGGTAAAAGTGCATCTCCATCGTGGAAAGGTTAAATTGAAAAAAGAACTATCTCATTGTTGTAATTTTTCTTGGGATGAGCGCAATGAATTGGTATGTGAAGCTCTGTAAAATATACTTCCTAAATATTAAAAGACCGTTGAGGCTGTGAAAATTGATATGCTCCTCTTATAGGAGACAATAAAAAATAAATTGTCAACTATAGGGGGATTTTTATGTAAGTTAAAACTAAAGTAACTCCAGAAGAGAAGATTAAATTTGTAGAACAATATATGTCTAGAGGAATTAGCCAGCATGAGATCAGTCGAATTACTGGATTAAACCTCTCATCGATGAGAGGTATTTAGCCGCATAAAAAAATGGCAGCAACTCATTTATTAGGGCTGCTGCCAACAAAAATTATTTTTTATATTTCATTGTTCACTTGACGGGTAGCAGTTCATTTTAATATTTATTGTAATCATTCTAAAAATTTTTCGCAGATAACTATTTAGTGTATCTTTTTTAACCTCGCTTCCGTCTATATTTATAGAAGGGAGGTGGAGTAGGATGAGTCTTGACAGTCGGATAACGGCCCTTATTTCAATTGGCGTATCAGTCGGGGCGAATTGCCAACCATGTTTGCAATATCATATCAGTAATGCCAAGAATAACGGGGTTAGTGATCAAGAACTCCAAGAAGCGATTCAAGTAGGAAGAACTGTGAGAAAAGGTGCGGCATACAAGATGGATCAATATATTGCAGCCATACACGAGGAGGCTTCATCAAGCCAAAACTCAGCAGAACGAGGCTGTGAGTGTGGTTGTGGAGGTCACTGTTAATTAAAAATTAGGAGATATCTGTATGGATAAAAATATTTGTTCAGCAACTCCGACCCTATATTTCGCCTGTTCCGGAGGTTCGAATGTTGGTCAAATAGCCAATGATGCTTGTCGTGAGCTGACAAGAGAAGGTGAAGGAAAGTTATTCTGCTTAGCTGGTATCGGTGGACATATCAGTGGTATTGTGGAATCAGCAAAGACTAGTAGTGTAGTGATTGCTGTTGATGGCTGTAGCATAAAATGCGCGCAAAAGGTTTTAGAAGCAGCTAATGTACCAATAAGCAAGCATATTGTTTTGACTGATTTGGGTATAGAAAAAAATATAAATTTATTTTCTGATGCTATGGTAGTGAAAAATGTTAAAGAGAAAATTATAGCTCTTAGCAAGCAAGGTTAAAGGCAAAAGTTTAAGGGGGAATTAAATACTGTTTGACTTTAAGGATTCTAGGTGATTGACAGATCATCTAGAATCATAATTTTTTATGTTAAAAAGATGGTATTATCTATTTTATGCAGCTTTATTTCAGTGGGTATACTTTATAAAATAAGGTAAGGAATCAAAGCAAGGAATAATCTACAATATAGTTGCAAATTGCAACAGTTTTGTGATACAATCAAGACGAAGGAGAGATATCACTTGGAAAACATAAACGATGTTAAAACGTTGCGAGAATCTATTCGAGTACTAGAAAGAAAGTTAGGCATTCTTGACGAGATTAACGCTTGCTGTGGGATAACTTTCGCGCAATGCCATGCCCTTGTTGAAATAGGCCGGGCTGAGTCTATTTACTTAAATAAGCTTGCCGATATATTAGGGTTGGATAAAAGCACTATGAGCCGGACGATAAATAATCTGGTTAACAGCGGCATGGTTTTACGCGATATTGCTCCCGAAGACAGGCGCTTTATTACCATTAAGCTTACGGAAAAAGGAAACGAATCATTTCAGAGGATTGAAGCCAATATGAACGAATATTTTTTAAACGTGTATCAGTCTGTCCCGGAAGTAAAACGGGGCCAGGTGTTGGAAAGTCTGCAAATTCTAATTAAAGCCTTAGCGGATAGCCATTGCTGTGAATAATTAGAAAGGGAGTGTTTCTATGGGATATAAAAATGAGACGGGAACAGATGAATGTTCATGCTGCACGGTTAGCTCAAATCGTGAAACCTGTTGCGGCGAGAAAGCGTCTTTGACTGGTATGCCCTGGATTCTTGGTGAGACAGAAACTTCCGTTGGGAAAGTACCACGTGTAAGCACTCAGTTGACGTTAAAAGATACGCTTGGTTCGTGGAAGGCGCGCTGGGGTATTGGGCGTATGAATTATAAAGTACCTCCAGGTCTGTATGCGATTGGGAATCCAGATGCTGAATCTATGGTGCTGGTTTCAGCCAACTATAAGATGAGTTTTGATCGGCTGCGTTGTGAACTGGAGGGCCTCAATGTATGGATATTGGTAATTGATACAAAGGGAATTAATGTTTGGTGTGCAGCCGGTAAAGGAACGTTCGGCACAGAAGAGCTGGTTAACCGGATTGCCCAAGTAGCCTTGACGGATGTTGTAGCGCATCGAACCGTGATTTTGCCACAGTTAAGTGCACCGGGAATATCGGCCCATCAGGTTTTAAAACTGTCAGGCTTTAAGGTAATGTATGGTCCGGTAAAGGCAGCGGATATTCCGTCGTATATAGAGGTCGGTTTAAAGGCTACTCGCGAAATGAGGACAGTTCGCTTTGATATGCGGGAACGCCTGGTATTAACACCGTTTGAATTGGTCGGTACAATCAATTCTTTGCTTATTCTTATAGTATTTCTTATGCTGCTTAACTTAGTATTGGGCAAGGCAACTTCTATATTAGGTCTTATCCGGTATACGGTATCAGATTTTGTTCCCTTTTTCGGAGCCGTTTTAACTGGGGCGGTAGTTGTTCCTCTATTATTGCCCTACATTCCCGGAAGGGCTTTTGCCTGGAAAGGATGGTTAATGGGTTTATTATGGGCAGGTGTATACATCTGGCTTATTGCTTCTCCTACTAGTTGGGTTTTGGATCTGTTTTATTTTCTGATCTTGCCGCCGATATCTTCTTATCTTGCTATGAATTTTACAGGCTGCAGTACGTATACTTCTCTTTCCGGAGTAGTAAAGGAGATGAAGTATGCGGTACCTGCACAGATTATTTCGGCAGTTGTCGGTATCATATTTATGGTTGGTGACTTGATCTTTGCGTAAGGAGGATGGAATTATGGTAAAACACAGATATCTGAAAAACGTAGTTTCACTTAAGCTGGATATAGAAAAGTGTGTTGGTTGTGGAATGTGTTTAGAAGTTTGCCCGCATAACGTTTTTAAACTGGATGAAGGAAAGACATTTATTCAGGATCGTGACTCGTGTATGGAATGCGGTGCTTGCGTTCGCAATTGTCCGGTAGAGGCACTTACTGTTAATACGGGAGTCGGATGTGCAGCGGCTATTATTAAAGGAAAATTAAACGGCACTGCGCCTTGTTGTGGCGGAACGGAAGATGATAAATCACCATGTTGCGGTTAAATAGCCGCAACGTGGTGATTTATGCTAATGAGGTTAATATGAATTGTTTATTATAAAAACATTACTTTAGGATGCTATATATCTTTTTGAAAGAGGAGCTTTACATGGAAAACTATTATTTTTATGAAATGGAAGAGAAATATCTGGATGAGGTGCTACAAATTTATATGCATTATGTCTTAAATACTACTGCAACATTTCACTCTAGGCAGTTGACGAAGGCCGAGATGAGAAAAATAGTGTTTTTTAGTAATAAGAAATATAGGACTTTTGTAATATGCGAGAAGAATAAAGTTTGTGGCTATGTTCTCCTAACTCAGCACAAGAAAAGGGAAGCATATGATGCTACTGCCGAAGTTACAATTTATTTAAAACATGATTTTATCGGAAAGGGTATTGGGAGTATGGCTATTCAACATATTGAAGATTACGCCAAGAAGGATAATTTTCATGTGTTAGTAGCAACAATATGCGGCCAAAATGAAAATAGTATAAGACTTTTTGAAAAAAACGGTTATGTCAAATGCGCCCACTATAAAGAAGTAGGACAAAAATTTGGGCAAATGCTTGATGTAGTTGCTTATCAAAAAGTAATTAGCTAACTCTACGACGAAAGTCGTATTTTTAGGAGTGAACAGGATGGTAAAGGATAAGGTAATTCTAATTACAGGAACTAGTTCTGGGATTGGTGATGGGTGCGCAGAAGTAATCATGCGAAATGGTGCTACGGTTGTAGGTTTTGATAAGAATGTACCGATGAATGCTCAATATCATCACGTTACGGTTAATCTTCATAAGGAAGATACTATTAAAGAGGCTGTAAATACAGTCTTTGACCAGTTCGGACGAATAGATGGACTGGTGAACTGTGCAGGCGTATTTGCAACGGGAAAACCATTTTATGAAATTAGTTTGGCCGAATGGAATGAGGTTCTGGAGACGAATTTAACCGGGATATTTCTAATGGCAAAGTATGTAAGTGAAATAATGATGAAACAGCATAAGGGTAAAATTGTTAATATTAGTTGTATTCGTTCTCGTATTTTTAATTCGCGTATGGCTGATTATGCGGCTAGCAAGGGTGGGGTTGTTGCTCTTACAGGAGCCATGGCGATTGATTTGGCAAAGGATAATATCCAAGTAAACTCAGTTGCTCCTGGCTTTACTTACACCGGTATGACGGAACAATCCTATAGTAATCCCGAAAAAAGACGGCTGAGGGAAAATCTGATACCCATTGGCAAAATTGCTAACCCCGAGGATATTGCTAATGTGGTGCTTTTTTTGTTGTCGGATTTATCTAAATATGTAACTGGTGAAACCATATTTGTTGACGGTGGGTTTAAGATATTTAAATAATGTTGTTTAAGAATGCTTTAAAAATGGCCTTATTGATGTACAATTTTTATTATTTAAACAAACCTATTACATCATCCTGTTTTTTCATAGCAGGTAGTCAATAGGGCATAGACCACGAAGGAGATTGAGCATTTATGTGCGACGAAGAGAAATTAGACGCTATCATCGTGGGCGGCGGACTAGCCGGATTAGCTGCTGCCTATGTATTGGCGAAGGCAGGGAAAGAGGTTGTCCTTATTGAGCGAGGCTCAAGATGTGGAAATAAAAACATGACAGGTGGACGAATTTATGTACATTCTCTGCTTAGTCTACTCGGCCCCGAATTACTGGCAGAAGCACCTTTTGAACGGGCCATCGTGAAAGAACAGCTTACCATGGTCAGTGAAACCGGCAGTATGACAATAGATTATACAGACTATAGCTTTAAAGGAATTCCCCAGTCTTACTCGGTTTTGCGTTCTGTTTTTGACGATTGGTTGGCAGGTAAGGCGGAAGAAGCCGGTGCAATGATTGTTACTGGAATTCAAGTGGATAAACTTATTGAGAAAAATGGGAAAATCGTTGGTATTGTCGCGGTTGGTGAGGAAATGTTTGCTAATATAATTATTGCCGCCGACGGTGTGAACAGTTTTATGGCCCAACAAGCTGGACTACGCAATGATTTAACCAGTTGCGAAGTTGGTGTGGGTGTGAAAGAAGTGATTGAGTTGCCGGAAGAAGTCGTTGCTTCTCGTTTTGGCCTGCAAGCAGGTGAAGGTGCAGCTCGTCTCTTTGTCGGTGTTACAAACGGAATCAGTGGCGGCGGTTTCCTCTATACAAATAAATCTAGCCTATCATTAGGATTGGTAGTCAATCCTCAAGAACTTAGCAACCAACAGAAAAAACTTCATACGTTGATGCAAGACTTTAAAATGCATTCAGCTGTCTACCCGTTGCTTGAAGGTGGAAAAACGGTGGAATATGCGGCTCATCTTGTCAATGAACTTGGCTTTAACGGCATTCCCCCAAAACTGTATCGTGACGGATTGGTCGTTATCGGCGATGCCGCTGGGTTTGTAATTAATATTGGAAGCACCATACGCGGTATGGATCTGGCTATCTGGAGTGGTATGGCAGTGGCTAAGGCGATTTTTGAAGCGCAGACATCCGCCGAAGTAGGACCGAAATATATGAATAATATTGAACGAGATATTATTCCCACCATGAAGGTGTATCAGGGCTATCCCAAATTGCTAAAAAATCCGCGGATGTTTATGGAGTACCCGAAGATAGCGAATGACATGATGCATTTCATGTTTGCTGTGGATGGGAGCGTTCCGAAAAAATTGCCGAAGGCCATGTTTGACATCGTTAAAAACAACGTCGGTTTAAGATCGCTGCTATCTGACGGTTGGAAAGGAGTGACGTCGCTATGCCGGTAAAAAAACTAAGGGTGGAAGATTTGCTAGGCTGCAACAAATTTAACGCGGATGAAAAAAATTCCCATATTGTCATTGACAGGGCTATTTGTGCTAAGTGTATGAATAAGCCTTGCCTTGTAGCCTGTCCAGCTGTACTTTATACGCAGGAAGACGAAAATTCCGAAGTGAAGTTTGATCATCTTGGTTGTCTTGAATGTGGCACCTGCCGCATTGTCTGTCATAATCATGGAAATAAAGGCATTGTAAAATGGGGCTATCCGGTTGGTGCTTGTGGCATTAGCTATCGCTACGGTTAATGTGGTAATAGATTGTTTTCAGCAAAAATACTGTTTAAACTGACATAAACTTTGTCCCCTTGAATATATTGTACTAGCAGTGTTTTAGGGGGATTGCGAAAATGGGCGAAACGGATTGGGTTAAAGTTGTCGAGGCAGTTTGTTCGGTTGTAACAACTTATATTGCAATTGAGCAATTTCGGGATGAACGGGTTAAGTATCGGGAAAAGGTTTATGACATAATGGATAAAGCGATAATTAAACGGGCGGAAAAAGAATTGGCCTTGCTTACGGATATGCTTCGCAAAACGCATAAGCAAGAGATTGCGGAAAAACTGGAAACTTTAGAATTAGAATCAGAATATGGTCAAATTATTCTTAAAAGCTATATTGACAGTCAAAAAGTTTTAATGCCGGTAATTGAACAGTCTTACGCTGAATTGGGGTTTGTGGATTAGAAGGATAATTTAATTTACAAAATATACTGCGGATTGCGACTGATGTTTGTGAAAAACTATATATAAAATGTTGCAACAAGGAGGGCGCAGAGCAATGAATGATCGTCATCGCACTCTAGATAAATTTATGAAAGCATCGAAGAAAGTCGCCGCTGCGGCGCTGGCTGGTGCAGCTATTATGTCATCAGTGGTGCTAGCGCCGGTAGTGTCAGCAGCTACTCCGCCAGAAGTAACTGCTCCTCCGGAACAAACACAGCAAGCCGCGGCGAGTCGGGAGACTGCTAAGCCACCGGTTAATTTTGAAAAAGTTCTGCACATCAAAGCTACAGCTTATGCTCCTGGAGCACATGACAATGAGCAATGGGGCAATAAAACTCATTTGGGTACTCAGGTTAGACCGGGAATTATTGCGGTTGATCCTAAAGTTATTCCATTGGGGTCAAAGGTATATATTGAGTATCCTGATGGGAAGGGTGTGTATGCGGTAGCTGAGGATACTGGTGGAGCAATTAAAGGTCATCGTATTGATGTTGCAAAATGGACAGTCAAGGAAGCTGAAAAATTTGGTATCCAGAATGTCAAAGTGTATGTTGTTAGCACGCCTGCTAGTAAAGCGAAAGTTTAGACGAACCTAAGTAGTAAAATAGGCTAAAACCTGCCAGGATTAAAACCATAATAGGAATTATGAGGGGTGCCAGTTATCTTTGGAGGATAGAATTGCTAAAAATTAAATTGAGTAAAATCCTGACTTCTGTCAGGATTTTATTTTCTCGAACATTTGTACCATTTTTACTTGATTTGTACCACGCCTAGATTTATAATTATCCTGCGAACAAACGTTCTTTTAAGAGGTGGGTACAAATTGAGTCGTACAATATTACATGTAGATTTGAACAATTGCTATGCCAGTATCGAATGCCTGTACAGACCTGAGATTTTTTAGCTAAGAATTATCTTGCAAAAGCAATGGGGGTTAAAACAGGTGAGGTTCTTTGGCAAGCGAAACAAAAATGTCCGGGGCTTGTAATTGTGCCGCCGGACTTTAAAAAATATCTGAGGTTTTCACGTATGGCGCGAGAGATATATGCTGATTATACCAATCAAATTGAAGCGTTTGGGATTGATGAAAATTGGTTGGATGTGACCGGTGCTGAACACATATCTGGCGACGGTGAAAAGATTGCCGATACTATTCGCCAACGAGTGAAAAGTGAACTAGGTGTTACTGTGTCCGTGGGCGTTTCCTGGAATAAGACTTTTGCTAAACTCGGTAGCGACATGAAAAAGCCAGATGCGATAACGGTAATTTCCGAAAATAACTTTAAACAAAAGGTATGGCCGTTGCCGGTTGGTGACTTATTATACGTTGGTCGGGCTACTAAGCAAAAATTTGCGAATCGTGCTATTTTTACTATCGGAGATTTAGCAAAACGTAATGTACGCGACTTAAAATTACTGCTGGGAGTATGGGGAGAAACACTGTGGCAGTTTGCCAATGGGTTTGATAACGCTCCTATCAGGCAATTGGGCGAAGAAAGCATAGTTAAGTCGGTAGGGAATAGCACTACGACAGTGCGAGACTTAGTAAATATAGAAGATGTTAAACTGATTATTTATGTGCTGGCCGAAAGCGTTGCGGTACGCCTGCGGAGTCATGGATTAAAATGCACTACGGTTGCTATTAGCGTGCGTAATAATGAATTGATATCATTTGAACGCCAGGGCAAAATTTCTACCCCAACTTTTGTATCTGGGGATATTGCCGCTAAAGCAATGGAATTGTTTAAAGCAAACTACACATGGGATAAACCAATTCGCAGCCTTGGTGTGCGTGGAGCTGACTTAGTAACGGCTGATAGGCATATTCAACTTAATTTGTTCAAATGCGATCAATCGGATAGAGAATCATTGGAACGGACTATTGATAGCCTGCGTGAACGGTTTGGTTCATACTGTATCCAGCGGTGTGCAATGATGATCGATAGTAATTTGACCGGATTCAACCCGAAGAATGATCATGTTATTCATCCGGTTGCGTTTACAAGGTGAGCGCCGTGGAAAAAGTATTTGTAGAAGTTACAGCAAAACATGATAAAGAGGGTAAGGTACGACCATTATCTATTAGTTGGGAAGACGGCCGGGAGTTAAAAATTGATCGGGTTATCGATGTGCGTAGGACCGCTTCACTAAAGGCTGGTGGTCTGGGAATTCGGTACACATGCAAAATTCTAGGCCGTGCGGTTTATTTGTTTGACGATGAAGGTCGTTGGTTTATTGAAATGTAGAAAAAGAATATTGGAGTATTACCGTTGCTAGATTGACGGCGTAAATAAGCCCTGGCGTGTGCTGGGGCTTATATTTATTTTTACTAATATTACCAAAAAAAGTTTTATCCACATGGATAATCAAAAGGTAGTATTTTTATCCATGTGGATAATTAACATATTTAGATATATATGTTAAACTGATGTTCATATGCTTTTAAATATTATATTATGAGGTGAATACATTGAAAAAAACTTTATCCGCACTTATTTTATCGATGCTATTTTGTAGTGTTGCCGCAGCATCGCCGCTTACAGACTATTCACAAGGAAGCACAGCTATTGATCTTACGATGAGAAACGTACATTCGCATTGGCAAGAGCTTTATGGAAGTAGTACCACTTACTCTTATCAAGGGACAAAGTATAATGGCGACTTTTCCTATACATTAGGTTTGGGAAATCGGCTTGCGGTACAATATCGTTACTTTGCTCCCCAATTTAATAACTATTATAGCTATCAGACGATAGGTCATGAAATGAAAACAAGTGAAATTAATGTTTTATATCAATTAAATAAGAACGTATCAGTATTTGCGGGCCGAGTTCATGCGGAAAATGCTTGGACTAATTCTTACTCTAAATACTATAATTGGGCAGATTATGAATATGTTGATAGAAATATAGCCCAGGTGGGCGTTGTAGGAAATAGGTCTATTGGATCTAAGACTACGTTATGGGGAAGTTTAGGTCTGGGCCGAGACTTAACTGATTTTACAGTAGGTGTAGGCTATAAGTTTTCACCGGTAATGGAGTTTAATGTAGATTATCGTGCATTGACGATAAAGAAATTTTGGGAGAATATTGGTTATACCGATGAGATGAAATCTAAAGGTCTAGGCTTTGGTCTTACCTATAAATATTAATCCAAAGAAGAAGGAGCTACCCATTGCGGGCGGCTCCTTTTCCACGCAATATGCTTAATGATGATTTTTAGGATTAGCACCAGTAGATATATTGGAAAATAATCTATAGTAAGGATAAATTTTAAAGGGATGATCAATATGTTCCTTAATATTTATTTACCAAGGCTCTGCTTGCTATTTCTTATTTGGTTTCTGGCATTTCTAATCGTATATATTTCATATGGTATAAGCAACTATATGAAAAGAAGAACAAAAATAAAGTAACTATTAATTGGTGCCAGCGTACAAATCTGGAATCATTTGCTCATAGTCTCTGTTAACAAGCCATGCTATAGTAAAACTGCATTTCGATATTATTACATACTCCCGGCTACATGGTGGGAGTTTTTCTTTTGTCACAAATTTTTCACACTTATGTAACATCTTTGTCAAAATATAAGAATATGATGTGTTTATAAAACAACGACAGGCACAGCATATTTAGCTCCCTTTTAGTACTGTATCCGTCGATGATATATATCCTCCTATCAGTGCCCTGCCGAAATGGCGGGGCTATTTTTCCATGTAAATTTCAGGTAAATCATATATAATTAAACTTAATCTGGTAACCGATGTGCGTAAAGCCGCTTCTCTAAGGGATGGTGGCGTGAGATAAGCGGTAAACAATTATATTTGTTTGAGGATGAAGGCCGTGGTTTATTAAGAAGTGATATTTGAGTGATAGGTTGACGGCATAAGGAAAGCCAGGAGCTGTTGTTGCGTTGCTCCTGGTTTCTTCATTTATATATATATCCTAACATAGGGTAAACAAAAATTATTTTCCTGGAAAATTTAGTTTTGAAATTCTAGTCTGAGAAATATTTGCTGTCTGTTGATCACCACGTGACCAACAGATGATAGCACCGATTGCTCCAATAATTGCTGCTACGAGATAGGTATCGTGCAAAGCTAGTGTGAAACTGGCATTGCTGTTCAAATATGAATATCTAGCCAATTGGGTGCTAAAAACAGCGCCGCTGACAGCAACTCCCATTACTTGACCAATATTGCGCATTAAGGCTAGCATTCCAGAGGCAACGCCAATCTGATTTTTTGGAGCGCTTCCCATGATGGCATTATTGTTTGGCGCGAGAAATAAGCCGGTACCGATTCCGACTAAAGCTAATCCGGCGGTAATTATCAAATAGCTAAAGCTTTCCGTGTGACTGAGAATAATGGTACCAGTACATATTACGACCATTCCTATGGAAGTTAAAAGTCGTGAGTTTAGTCGGTCAGATAGCGCTCCGGCTACTGGTGAAGTCAGTAGCATTGTTAATGGAAAAACGCTCATCAAATAACCGGATATTTTCGTTGGTAATACTAAAAAGTTTACCAGATAGAATGGCATCAGAAAAGTTACCGTATATTGGGTCAAGTAATTAATCATGGCCGAAACGTTGCTGGCTAAGAAGACGCGATTACGGAAAAGCATGAAATTAACCATAGGATATTGACATTTGGTTTCGATGGTAATAAATATTATAAACGAAACTAGTGTAGTAAAAAATAAGCTGATAATAATTAGAGAGCCCCATCCCCAAACTTGTCCGTGACTTAAAGCAAGCAAAAAAGTACTAAGGCTAATAAAAATAGTAATTGCGCCACCAAAATCAAACTTTTGTGTTTTTTTATCTTTTGTGGGTAATAACATCCATGCCCAGAAAGTGCCGATAATTCCTATAGGAATGTTAATAGTAAATATTGATTGCCAACCGAAAGTTTGAACTAAATAGCCGCCAAATGATGGACCGGCCGCAAGTCCTAGCGAGACAAACATGGCATTAATTCCAATTGCTTTACCTCTTTCTGAGGGTAAAAAAGTATCTGCTACAATAGCCTGGACGACGGCTAAAATGGCTCCTGCTCCAATTGCTTGTAACGCGCGTGAGGCTATGAGTGCCCATATATTTGGTGAGAGGCTATTAGACAATGAAGCTATGGTGAAGATGGCAAAACCGCTAATAAAAACCGGGCGGTGACCATACATATCTCCAAGTCTGCCATAGGTTAAAAGTAGACTGCTAATAAGTAATAAATAAATCATAACAACCCATTCGACATTGTTGATAGTTGTATGAAAGTAATTTGTAATTTCCGGCATGGCTATGTTCACAATACTAGCATCTAGCGTTGACATAAACACGCCGAGAACAGTAGTCGAATGGATTAGCCATTTACGAATAACAGGCACCTTAGTGAAGTTGGCTAATAAATGTAGCATAAAATCCCTCTCTTTATATGCATGTTATAACTGAGAAGTAACGTTATATATTATATTAAATACTACAACAAATGTTCCTTTTTAATCCAACTTGCTTTTCATAGGATTGACCGTGGTCTCAACGCGCGCCAAGCGGCTGGTATATATGGTACACAGCAAGGTAATGGGTAAGCAAATTTATTTGTTTGATGATGAAGGCCGATGGTTTATTGAGAAGTGACATAAGTTATCGATTTATTATCGGACATCAGCTTTTGCTTTTGTCTGAGCAAAAAAAATGGCTACCACAACATATGTGGTAGCCATTTTTGCCTGGTGTAGATATTTTGATTTATTTAATTAATGCCTTGGATTAATCATTACTCATGTTATAGCAGTGTACCTTATTCAAGACACTGATTCTAATTTTTAGTTGACCGTCAGAATAATCGCTCCCGTATATGTAGTGCCGGCAATGATTGACATGGTAGTGCCGTTGACGGTCATGGAGACGCTGCACCCTTCGGGAGCAGTGATCGTTGAGGTCGAGTCAACAGTAAGGGAAGTGAGATAAGAGGTGGCGGTTACTGTCCATTTGGAATCGGAGTTTAAAACGACAATGGCGCCGTTGTTGATCGCCGCGCGCGGGGTATTAGTAACTTCACCCAGTTCCGCGTATTCCGAAGAACTGATGCTGGCAACGCGGTGATGGGCTTCGGTTGACGAGACCACGCCGGTAAGGTTGGAGTTATTGAGGGTAACCACCATGTTTTGCTTGGTGACGCTGGAACTGGTCCAACCTATCGCGTTATAACAATCTCCCGTCAAGGTGATGTTGTTGAGGTTTAGTGTTGCGGCGTCGGTTGTCGAGGTAAGATCAAATGATGTATCCGCCGTGGGCACGTTGGTAGTTCCATAATAGGGATCAGTGTAGGTTGCGGTGTTGGACTGTGTGTTGCCCGATGGGCCGGGATCGTCGTCGTCCATCACTTGCAAGATAATCCCGTTATCGGGGTTTATCTGGGCGCCAGCGGAACCGTCGATGGTGATGGTAATGGCCTCGGTGGTCTTGGCAAGAAAGGTGGCTTCAGCGGTATTGAACTCGGTGGCTCCGGCTATATTTACTGTGCCGCTGGAACCGTGCCACATCACGCCGAAACGGTCTGAGTTGACAATCGTCGGTTGCTGGTGAATGGCTGCGAGTTCTTTGGCGGTGAGACCGAGGGGGACGCTAGTGTTGAGCGCCGCAACGTTTGCCGCTGAGCTGTCGTCGTAGTAGATATAACCGCCTGTGTTTATAGTTGCGTAGGTGCCTACGTTGAATGTACTGCCATAGAGATACTCGTATGGATTACCAATGGCATAGGTGCCGTATCCATCATTGCCGGAGGTGGAAATCGTGCTGTTGATCACGGTGAGCGTACCGTTGGAGCCGGAATCGACGGAGAGAACGCCCCAACCATCGGAGGTGATGGAGGAATTGATATAAGCGGCTTTAGAGTCGGTGCCTAGCAGATTGGTGGCGCGGACGTTGTCATAACCGTTGATGCCCAGCATCCATGGCACTGATCTCATGTAGTTTTGATCGACTGTTTGCACGTAATCAGAAGGCAGGGTGCCTTGCTTAGTATTGATGCTAGAATTCTTGACAATCACATTGCTTCCGTTATTGGCAATTACTCCGGTGCGGACCACGCCATGGGTGGAGATATCGACGCCGTCCAGGACTAACGTGGTGTCGGTTCCTGTGGCCAGAACGGCAGTGCCATATCCTGCCATATCATTGCGGCCATCGCCGTCCATGGAGATTTTAACGGCGTTGATCGTGTAGTTTCCCCCGGCGACGAAGATGCCGTTGAAGTCCATGCCTGTCGAGGTGATTGAGAAGTCTTTAAGGGAAGTGACAGTTGGTGTTTTGCCGCTGATAGCATGAAGGACGGACAGATCTTCTTCTATGCCAGCCGCATCGAGATAAAGAGCTTCGCGAAGTGGGTAGGTAAGACTATTGAACGTCAGTGAGTTGGTCGTCGTCACCGTGAGCACGATGTCGCCGCTGTAGGTGCCGCTGACGAAAACTGTGTCAACGCCGTTTGTTGTTTCCAGTTCTTGCCCTGTTTCGACCCCGTCGACCGTTAGGGTTAGGCTGTAGCCTGTGGGAGCATCGAGATTGCCGCCGGACTCGATAATCAGTTCAGAGAGAGAGGTCGTCTCGCTGATTGTAACTGTGGTGTTTTCGGTAACTGTTAATGAATTTGAATATACCATTTTAAAATCCTCCTATATATTTATCTACCCATAGCAAAACAAAAAGACCTAGCATTTAACTAAGCCTTTAAAATAACAAAATTTATTTGGTTTTTGTAAATCTTCTACGATACTATTATACCATGTAAATTATTGGAAAAGATATCATCATTGTGTCATCATATCGCCAATACAATTCGCAGCCTTGGAAAAACTATTGATATGCTTCGCAGTCGGTCTGTATCATGCTGTATCCAGCGGTGTGCAATGATGCTCGATAGTAATTTGAAGATCATGTTATTTATCCTGTATCCTTCTTTAAGTAATAGTATGGGAAAAGTATTTGTAGAAGTGTTACAGCAAAACATGATAAAGAGGGAATGGTACGGCCATTATCTATTATGTGGGAAGATGGCAGGGAGTTAAAAATTGATCGGGTTGTCGATGTACGTAAGGCCGGCCGCCTCTCTAAAGGCTGGCGGTCTGGGAATTCGGTACACATGTAAAATTCTAGGCCGCGCAGTTTATTTGTTTGACGATGAAGGACGTTGGTTTATAGAGAAGTAGAAATATTGGCGAATTGCCGTTGCTAGGTTGACGGCGTAAATAAGCCCTGGCGTGTGCCGGGACTTATTTTTTACCTAATTATTACCAGTGAATTTATCCGCATGGATAAATAGGAGGCAGTATTTTTATCCATGCGGATAATTAACAAAGCGGGATGATTATGGTACACGTTTTAAACGTAATTTTATAATAATACGCAGCGATTTTTTATAAATAACAAATATATGAGGTGATTGATTTTGAAAAAACTATTATCTACACTTATATTGTCGATGCTATTTTGTAGTGTTGCTGCAGCATCGCCACTTACGGACTATTCACAAGGCCATTGGTCAATTGATTTGAATGAGAGGAATACACAGAACACAGTGTCTGCGTCGGTGTACACTCTTGATTTTAACAAGAAGTATAAACTTGATGGTATGCTGACTTTGGGTTTAGGCAACAACCTTGCTGTTCAGTATAGAAACTTTGCGCCGATATCAAGCAATACTATTTTTTCGGAGGGAGATAGGTACTATAAAGTTGATAACGAATGAATTTAATGTACTCTATAAACTAAATAAAAAAATTAATGCGTTAGTTGGTTTAGTTAATACTAAGTTTGAAGTTTGTGATTTTGATGATCCTAGTGGTAGTTTTAACAGTAATACAAAAAAACTTTGGCAGGTTGGCGTAGTTGGTAGTACTGTGATTGCCGATAAAACAACTTTGTGGGGTAGCGCAGCTGCAAGTAAAGACTTGACTAATTATGAAGTCGGTATTGGTTATGAATTTAGTCCTAACTGGGAATTCAACGTGAATTACCGAGATATTAATGTAAAGAATTTCAGTATGGATCAATACACCGCAAGTTATGAGATGAAAGCAAAAGGGTTTTGGTATGGTATTACCTATAAATTCTAACATGTTTATCCAAAGAAGAAGGAACTACCCATTACGGGCGGCTCCTTTTTAACTATAGTTTATGCGGAAACTAGTAAGCATGTTACCATAAAAATTAGTCGCTTATTGGAGTATAAAACCGATTTTCCGTCACCGTATGTTTTGCATATGATAAAACAGGAGGTGGTGTAGTGGAGTACTCGATTAAAGTGAATATATCGGAAAAAGAGCTTACACTTTATCAAGACGGATCCCCAGTGAAATCCTATCCAATCGGGATTGGCAAGATGCTTACCCCAACACCGATGGGGACCTATAGTATAATTAGCAAGGTGCCGAATCCCGGTGGGCCTTTTGGAATTATGTGGCTTGGTTTAAGCAAACCTCACTATGGCATTCATGGGACAAATAACCCATCATCCATTGGAAAAGTAGTATCTCATGGATGTATTCGCATGTATAATCAGAATGTGCTGGAACTATCGCGCATAGTTCCAATTGGAACACCCGTAATAATCGTTAAGCCTAAGCAATGAGCAATGTTAGTTCTCAATAATAATTATTGATAGGTTGACGTACCTCTGGTAAGAATTTGACAATAGAGTTTATGAATGTTAAGATGTGAAAAAACGGAGGTACTCGGATGCCGCTTATTACAATAGAAGGACCGCAATTAAGTAAAGAGAAAAAGCGGGAACTGGTTGGTGCTCTTACTAAGGCTGCTAGCGGTGTTATCCAAATTCCAGAAGAAGGTTTCACGGTTATAATCAGGGAGAATAATCCTGATAATGTAGGTATTGGTGGAAGCCTATTATCGGAGATGAAATTTAAGTAGTACTAGTAAGTAAACCGTATTAATGTAATATTACAAACATGCTATAGTAAAAGTATACCTGATATACCTTAAAAAAGGAGTTGCCAACTATTCCGGCGGCTCCTTTTCATGTTGCTTAGTATCAGCAATCTGGCATTTTTTGCTCATAGTCTCGCTCAAAAAAATATGTTTCAATAATCGTGCAAATTGGTTATCCTCTTACATATTCCCATCTAGAATGGCGGGAGTTATTCTTTTGTCACATTTATGTAACTGGTGAGGTTATTTTTTTCATGTAGATTTCAGGTAAATCATATATAATCAAACTTGGTCGGCGAATTAGCGCAATCGCTGATCATATGAGTACCCCGCTAGGTGTCATCCACACCCTGCGGGGTACTTTGCTATTAGCTCTTAGCCTGTGGTGGTCAGGGGCGTATTTTCGGTTAACGATTTGTAATATGCTGCAGATAAAGTACCTCTTCTTTCCCGCCGGCAATTTTGGCTACAGTTACGTTTAATGCGTGCGCTATGCGAATTAAATCAAGTTTTGTAGGTCTAACCATATGAAGTTCAATATAAGCAATGTGAGCGTGACTGAAGTTAGTCATTTCAGCTAATTTCTTTTGCGATATCTGGTTCTCTTTTCTTTACGTTGTAGTTTTGAAGAGCGTGCAAAAAGATTCATATTAACAACAATCCTTTCTACTGCGTTGGAATTACATGTAAATTCTTACATATATAGCCAAAAAATATAGTCGGAAAATATTATCAAGTTATCTTTGTAGGATAATTTGCCACCGTTGTTGTAGTGAATAATTTTGGTCCGAAAGATAATGGAAATAATGTTCTAGCTTGCATATAATTATCTTATTAACCAGAAATGTAGTTTTTTATACTATTTATGCCAATGCAAGGTAAAAGGAGTAAGGAAAGTTTATGGAAAAATATTTGGAGATTATTCACAATATTACATGCGAAAATAGAAACACTTCTGAGCAAGCTGCGTCAGCGTCTACACAAATAGTGAAACCGGAGTGTAACTGTCAATCATCATTGGTGAGTGAAGCGAATCAGGTTATCGAAGCTATGTCGGCTAACATTCAGCAGATATCATCAAGCGCTAATGCGGTAATGCAAACAACGAATGAGTCAAATGCTGTTGTTAAAGGTTGTGAAGATGCTATTGATATAGCTGTAACTCAGATGCTGAATATCGAAGATTCAGTGGTTTCATCAGCTGAATTTGTCGCAAACTTAAGCGAGCATTCGCAACAAATAGTAAATTATATTGAATATATTTCGAAACTTGCCAGTCAGACTAACTTTGTGGTTGATAAAATGGCTATTGAGACTGACCGCAGCGGTATAACGGGGCGGAGTTTGGAAAGTATTGCTGAAGAAATTAAGTATCTGTCTGAACAGTCCCAAGTGACGGCGAAAAAAATTGCCGTAGAAAATGCGGCAATGCAGATGAATATCAAAAAAACTATCGTAGCCTTGCAAGAAGGAATTCTTGAGACGAAGTTTGGTAGCGGAATAGTTTGTTCTGTTAAGAGGGCTTTTGAAAGAGTAACCGAACAAACAGTCCAAGTGTCGCAACAAATGGAAGATATCTCGATGGACATTATTGGGGTTGCCGCTAGCAATGTTGATGTTGTTTGCGTTGTTAATGAGATCGATAAAACGATTATGAATACTAAAAGCAGCACGACAGGTAAATAAGGTTAGTGTTTTTATTAATTTAAGGCCCGCTACGGTAGAGTTAATTTCTATTGTAGCGGGCCTTTTAAGTTGAGGTGGAACCTATTTAAATAAAGGACATTAGCAATATTAAGCGAACTATATGTAATTTGTTAAAGTAATCTTATCTATTGAGGTGCAATGTGAATAAAATTTCAGTGACACAGGCGTTTTCAACCGCATTGACAGCAAAACGAGTGGCTGAGTTAGCGGATGAAAAAGGAGTAAAAGTTACGTTGGTTGACGAACGGTTTATCGGAAAAGGAAAATGGGTTAATGATTTTGAGGTTGCCGGTACTCCCGGGAAGGTAGAAGCTTTTTTCGAGAAACTCGCCGATGTTCGGCGAGATTAGCTTTTAAAAATATTTAACGCAGTAACTAATAACGAGACCAGACCGCCGGCAATCAGTGGACCTACGGCTATACCGTGTAGGAAACATACCCCTAAAATTGTTCCAAGTACCAGAAAACTTACCATTTCTGGTGATGTATTAATGAAATCGATTCCGCGCCCGGCGGTCCAGGCAACAAATAGACCGGTGATTAGGGCGACTATTCCTATTGGCGAATACATTGATCCGACCAAATCTTTTAAGGTAACCCGGCCTGTTGCAAGTGGGGTTAGAATGGAAATGGTTAAAATAGTAATGCCAATAGTCAATCCTTTGGTTTCCAATACTGGAAACCAAGAATTAAACCCAAGCAACTTAATGATTAATAGAACGGCAACCGCGATTGATACTGATTGGTTACTGCCTAGTACTGATAATATTAAAATGATTAACAATGGTAGATTATCCCATGCCATGCTTTTTCCTCCGTTTTAAATAGACTGCATGTTATGGTATATGCGGCTGATTAACCGATGGCGAATAGTATGACTTTATTTATATCGGAAAAGTTACGTTCTGTTGATGGTTATTAGCTGAAATTTTGAGTTAAACAAGCTCTTGGTCAGTTAAAATTAATGGCCCGTTACTTGTAATCGCGATGGTGTGTTCATATTGAGCTGAAAGTTTACCATCGATAGTTCTTGCTGTCCAGCCATTTTTATCAATTTTGCATTGATATAAGCCAACATTAACCATTGGTTCAATGGTTATTACCATGCCTTCTTTGAGCTTAAGTCCTTTGCCGGGTTTGCCGTAATTGAGAACGGCGGGGTCCTCATGCATGTTCCTGCCGATGCCATGGCCGGTAAAGTCTCTAACAACCGAGAGGTTTTCTGCTTCAACGAAGGTTTGGATTGCATAGCCAATATCGCCCAAACGATTTCCTGCTTGCGCTTGTTCAATACCTTTATACATAGATTGTTCGGCGATTTTTATTAGATGGTTTGCTTCATCTGAAATAGTGCCGACCGGATGGGTCCAGGCTGAATCAGCAAGTGCTCCATGTAAGTTGACAACTAAGTCGACAGTTACAATATCGCCGCTTTTTAGAGGTTTATTATTTGGAAACCCATGACAAATTTCATCGTTAACTGAGGCGCATGTAGCATAAGGATAACCTTGATAGCCTTTTTGTTCCGGTGTAGCGTGCCTCTTGGCGAGATACTCTTCGACAAATTTATCAATTTCTAAAGTGTTGATGCCGGGTTTAATAATTTTAGCGATTTCTTTATGGCAAGAAGCTAGTAGTTTTCCTGCCTCATGCATTTGTTCAATTTCTCGTTGACTTTTGAAGATAATCATGGTTGCGATTCTCCTTTGATAGATAGTTAATAAAGCCCGCCCCATAGTTGATTGGACTAATAGGATGAGGGCAGCCTCATATATTATATAACCTTTAAGGCAATAGTGGAGAATTTCGAGCAAAAAACTGTGGATTTTTATTTAAAATCGTGTTATCCCGAGCTATTTTTAGGAAACACCATAAAGAAAACAGCGTGCTTATGTTACAAAAAAAAGATTATGTGATACAATTATGTGATACAAGAAGCTTAATAAAATGCTTATTTAAGTAGAGGGGAACCATGATATGAAGTTTAGTTTTCGCTATTATTTGTTAAAGTGTATTAGCTTTTTTGTTTGTTTATTGCCTTATCCATTAATTTGCCATATTGGCCGGAGAATAGGATATTTATATTTTTTATGCGCAACGCGTCCGCGAAACCGTGGAATTGATCAAGCTATGCAAGGACTGGACATATCGTTTCCTGAGGCAAAATGTATTATGCGTAAGTCGTGCATTCATTTGGGACAAACTTTAATGGAGATTTTGTATACACCGGCATTAACGCCGAAAAATATAAAAAAATATATCTCGATAGAAGGTCTTGATAATCTTCGGCAGGCAGTAGAGGCAGGACGTGGTGTAATTGCGGTTACTGCCCAT
The DNA here is from genome assembly GCA_017889625.1 of Bacillota bacterium. GTDB lineage: Bacteria > Bacillota > Negativicutes > Sporomusales > CTSoil-080 > CTSoil-081. Next base: position 161,118 of record JAGGAD010000002.1, read on the forward strand.
GTGGGAAATTGGGAATGGATGCCGGCAGCGCTGTTCTATTCGGGGTTTCCGACAAGTTCTATCGCTCAACCTCAGCCTAATCCTCACTATGATAGAGTGTTGAATGAATATCGGAGAATGTGCGGAACCCAAATTTTTAATCGCGGCACTACCGATATTATCAAAGCGGCTAGAGCCCTAAAACAAGGTAACATATTAGGAATGTTTTCGGATCAAGATGCTGGTAATAAAGGTGTTATGCTTGATTTTATGGGAAGAGAAGCGTTGACGCCTACTGGGGCCGCACTTTTTGCCGACAAACTGGATTCGGCTATTGTTCCGATATTTATTTTTCACCGCCAGGGCGGTGGCCATAGGTTGGTAATTGATAAGCCAATTATTTACCAACGGACGGGAGATCACGAACAGGATATATATAACAATACTAAAGCTATTATAAAAGTTGTTGAAGATAAAATAAAATTGCATCCTGATGAGTGGATATGGTTTTTGAAACGCTGGGAGTCGGCAAAAAAATATCACACATCAAAAGAAAAGACTGCCTAATTTGGTAGTCTTTTCTTTTCGTATATCTTGATTGGAGAAAAGTTCTGCAAATCGTTGGCAGTGAATAAAATATTGTGATTAAGATTGTACGGTGAGAGGAATGTAACAATGGATCGTGATGATACGGGGAAAAAAGGCAGTGAAACGCTGGCCAAACCGGTGATAACTCAGCCAGCCGGGGTCCAGTTAGGAAATGAGATCGTTATTTATACTATGATTGTATTGCAGGATTTACTTGTTGAGCAACTAATAAATCCGGTTACCAATTTTAACCAGATTATAGCGTTGGCTGCGACCATGGCAGCGTTAAATACCAGTATAAAGCCGGTACAATAGTTATGAGATAATTCTGACGGCTAAATTAGTGAACTATCGGCTGCTGTTGTATGCTATTGATTTATCAAACATATAATAGCAAGGAAGGGAGTGAGAGTATGAAGATACTTTCTCTTGGCCTGACTGGTGCATTTGATGAGTTCAGGTCGAAATTGCAACAAGATTGCTGTGCGCTGGTACAGGAAGGCTTTCGAATTGCTATTGATGAAACAAATCGGGGTAGCTACACATTTTTGGGATGCAATATCGCTGAAGGTGAGCTTTCCTTTCGCAATTATGAGCGTATTAAGAATTCCCTTAAAGACTATGCCTCGCAACTTTTAGTGGATGTAATCCTTAATAATGAAGAAAAAGAACTGTTGCGAAAAATTGTCAGTAATAATTACCACTTTTTCAATGAGGAAGAGTGCAATATTATTTTAAGCAATGCTCTTAAGTTACTTAGCGACAATAGCGGATTGTTTGGTGATTTTAGTTATCAGGAACGGCGTACCTATATTCTTAATCGGATTCAGGAGTACTTAACCAATCACCATGAAATGGTTCTTGATGGATTTGTGGCTTTTCGTCTGAAAGACTACCGAGGCAAATTGGCGGAAGTAGTCGATAAGGCTGTTGATGAATATATGATGGATGTTGAGTACAAAGAATTTATTCAGATACTAAGGTACTTTGTTGAAATCCAAGAAGTACAGGTTGAAGAGGTTCATGTTATCATTGATAGTGAGGGCCAGTTTATCATCCGTGATTCGGCTGGTAAGGTAATAAACCATCAATATCTTGAAGCATTTATAATGAAAAAGGGCGAAGAAATAAGTTTTGAGGATATGTTGATAAGTGCCTTGATAACTCTTGCTCCGCATTATGTAATGGTCCATTATCGTGCAGCAAGCGGTGAGCAGCTTGCCGCGACCATAAAAAGCGTATTTGAGGGACGGGTTATATTCTGTCATGGGTGCGAATTGTGTCAGGATTATCTTACCGGTCAATTTGACGGAAGGAATTGACAGCGGTGAAAATCCAGAGTAAAATGGTAGTAATATCATACTGGAAAATAGTAATGCCGGGAACATGATGATACTGGTCTGGTGTATCAGAGAATAAGCGTTATTAGCTGTGAACGCTTTTATGCCAACGATGTTGTTACCATCCCGAAACTGCAGGCTGAAAATAGTAAGCTGTGCCGGGGTATACTCGTTAACATTGTCAAGCCGGGCCGAAAGGCCAAGCAGGGTGGAACCGCGGGCAGATTTCCCGTCCCTTTTTAGGGACGGTTTTTTTATTTTCCCAAAATAAATAAGGAGGGCGTTGTATGGAACTGATTAATATTACCCTTAAAGACGGCGCGGTGCGTCAGGTTAATAATGGCGATACGCTTGCCGAGGTAGCACAATCGATAAGCCGCAGTCTTGCTAAAAAGGTATTGGCGGCAAAAGTTGATGGTAAAGCAGTCGACTTACGAGAAAAGCTTGTGCAGGATTGTTGTGTGGAGTTTTTAACCTTTGAAGATGTTGAAGGTAAGAATGTGCTCCGACACAGTGGGTCGCATATTTTGGCGCAGGCGGTAAAACGGCTCTATAAAGACGTAAAACTAGGCATCGGGCCGGCAATTGCTAACGGGTTCTATTATGACTTTGATACGGCATATACTTTTGTTCCGGAAGACTTAGAGAAAATTCAAGCTGAAATGGAAAAAATCGTGCGCGAAGATTTGCCAATAGAACGATTTGAAGTAAGCCGGGAAGAAGCAATTAAACTATTTAGTGATATAGATGAAACTTATAAGGTAGAACTTGTCCGCGACCTGCCAGAGGATGTGACAATATCTCTATATCGTCAAGGTGAATACGTAGATTTATGCGCGGGACCGCATGTTCCTTCAACCGGTCGGGTTAAAGCGATAAAATTGCAGACTTTAGCCGGAGCCTATTGGCGGGGCGATCAGAAAAATAAAATGCTGCAACGTATTTACGGTACTGCTTTTGAGAAAAAAGCCGAACTCGACGAATATTTGACGATGCTTGAAGAAGCGGCCAAACGTGATCATCGGAAACTTGGCCGGGAATTAGATCTGTTTAGCATCCAGGATGAAGGTCCGGGATTCCCATTTTTCCATCCTAAAGGTATGATTATCAGAAACCAACTCGAAAACTACTGGCGTGAGCTACATGATGAATATGGTTATCAGGAAATTAGGACGCCAATTATTTTGAACCAAAGTTTGTGGCAGCAATCCGGACACTGGGATCATTACCGGTCGAACATGTATTTCACCACAATTGATGGCGAAGGGTATGCGGTAAAACCGATGAACTGTCCGGGCGGAATGCTGATTTACCGGTCTCGGCATCATAGCTATCGCGAACTTCCCATGAGAACTTGTGAATTAGGCTTAGTGCATCGCCATGAATTATCCGGAGCGTTACATGGTTTGATGCGAGTAAGAAGCTTTACTCAGGATGACGCTCACATTTTTATGCTACCAACGCAGATAAAAAGCGAAATCAGACAAGTAATTGACTTGTTTAACAAAGTATATAGCGTGTTTGGCTTGTCTTATCATGCTGAGCTTAGTACCAAGCCGGAAAAAGCCATGGGTTCTGATGAAGTTTGGGAAACTGCAACCAACGCCTTACGGGAAGCTTTGGAAGAGTACGGTCTTCCTTATAGAATAAATGAAGGTGATGGCGCGTTCTATGGACCTAAAATTGACTTTCACCTTAGAGACTCTATTGGGCGGACGTGGCAGTGTGGAACCATCCAGTTGGACATGCAGATGCCGGAAAAATTTGATTTAAATTATATAGGTGAAGATGGGCAAAAACATCGGCCGGTAATGATTCACCGGGTTGTTTATGGGAGCATCGAAAGGTTTATCGGTATTCTGATTGAACATTATGCCGGAGCTTTCCCAACTTGGCTGGCACCGGTGCAGGTTAAAATCTTACCAATCACTGACCGTCAGTTTGAATATGCTCAAACCGTGGCTAAACGATTAAAGGCAGCGGGTATCAGAATTGAAGTAGATGAACGTAATGAAAAAATCGGCTATAAAATTCGCGAAGGACAAATGGAAAAAATCCCATACATGTTGGTTGTTGGGGATAAAGAAATGGAAGCGCAGGCTGTCGCTGTTCGTAAACGTGGTCAAGGCGATCTTGGAGCCATTGCTATCCAAGATTTCCTGAATACTATTAAAGATGAAGTAGCAACAAAAGCATAAGTTAACCTATAGATTTTGAAACTATAAAATACCGTTGACTGTTAGCAAAACTGTGCAGTTAACGGTATTTTATATTAAGCAAAAAGGTTGAAAATTCAAACTTAATTGCTTTATATTGACATGACATCAACCAATAAGTATAGTAATATATATAGACCACTTGATATATTTTTGTAGGGAGATTATTGTATGGGCGCTAAGACCGACACGCGGGAAAAAATTCTTAATACAGCTGCTTCTCTTTTTCAAAAGAACGGTTATCATGCAACTGGTTTAAATGAGATCATAAGAGAAAGCGAAAGCCCCAAGGGGTCGCTGTATTATCACTTTCCTAATGGCAAAGAAGAATTAGCGATAGCCGCGGTAACTTTGGCCGGCAGTATGATTCAAGAACAAATCGAGGAAAAATTAGCCAGAGATAGCGATCCGGCTCAAGCTATTAAACATTATATTCTCGATTTGGCTGATTCTTTTGAAGAAGAAAATCCTGATAACCAAGTTTCCCTCAGTCTGCTGGCGTTAGAAATTGCTCCAATCCGCGATTCTTTGCGTGACGCGTGTAAACAAGTATTTGAATTGTGCGCCGATACTTATTATCGTAAGTTAATTACTTGTGGATTTCCTGAAGAAAAAGCAAAGGAAATTAGTTCAATTATTTTCGTAATGATTGAAGGGGCGATGTCGGTGTCGCTGGTTCGTAATGATCCGGTGATGTTAGTGGCCGTTGCGGAACAAATTTCTATTTTGTTAAATAATTAGAATGTTTCTTTTTACCTCTAATATATAGACCGGTCTAATAAAAACGCGGAGTTGATTTTATTATGGAAGAGAATTTTGTTACAAAAGAAGGAAATGATCATATAAAAAGCATAAAGCCTTGGGTGATAAAAGCTACTTTGTTGGTGGCTGCTTTTATCGCCTTTTTGAATGAAACATCGCTGAATGTCGCGTTAACCAAGTTTATGGAGATTTTTAATATCTCGGTATCAACAGTTCAATGGCTGTCAACCGGGTTTATGTTGATAATGACGATTGTAGTGCCAGCTACTGCGTTTATAATGCAACGCTTTTCTACGCGGCAAATATTTTTTTCGACGATGTTTATCTTAGTACTTGGTACGGTAACGGCGGCGGCGGCTCAGACGTTTTGGGTATTGCTTGCCGGACGGCTTATTCAAGCGGCTGGCACATGTATTATCATGTCGCTGTTAATTAATACGGTACTTATTCTTACGCCGCCGCATAAGCGTGGCACAGCTCTGGGAGTTGTTGGCCTGGTGCTGCTATTTGCCCCTGCAGTTACACCATCGATAGCGGGTTTAGTTATATATGCTTTTGGCTGGAGATGGCTGTTTTTAGGGTTGCTCCCATGTTTAGTTGCGATTACGGCGATTGCTCATTTTACGTTGAAAAATGTTACTGAACCGAGTTCGGGAAGACCTGATTGGCTGTCACTTATGTTATCAACAATCGCTTTTGGCGGCATCTTCTATGGAATTAGCAGCAGTGGTGATGCCGGGTTAGCAAGTATGTACACTATTGTCCCGCTGTTAATTGGTCTGTTAAGTCTGGTACTGTTTGTGTGGCGGCAGTTACACATCAAAGAGCCATTATTGGAACTTAGAGTGTTTGCTTATCCTATGTTTACGATTGGCGTTTTAATGGTTATTTTCTGTCAAATGACTGCTTTCGGTGTTACAATGCTTATGCCGATGTTTATGCAAGGCGGGTTTGGCTTAACGACGTTTGCTACTGGCTTGTCCATGCTGCCGGGCGGGCTGTTGAATGGTTTTGTAGCGCCGATTGTCGGACGCCTTTTTGATAGATTTGGTCCGAAGCCGATTGTTATTCCGGGTCTAATACTCATGATGGCGTTTGCCTGGTTGTTTTCCGTGGTTTCGAACACAACTAGTATTGGCCTGTTTATTGTTATACACTGTGGTATTATGATGGCAATTGCGATGGTTATGTCACCAGCGCAGGCTAATGGACTAAATCAACTGCCCCGCAATCTTTATCCGCATGGAACGGCTATTATGAGTACCTTGCAGCAAATGGCGGGGGGGCTGGGAACAGCCGTATTTGTCAGCATTATGTCGATAAACCAACAGTATTATTTGCATCAAGCTGATAGTGTAACTGATACTATCCGTCAAAGTGCTTTGGTATATGGTTTTAACCATGCCTTTCACTTTGGGGCACTTATGCTGATTCTGGGTATAGCAATTGCTTTATTTATTAAGCGTCCTGTTTCACCAGAAAGCGACAATAATAAAATTCGTGAAATGGCTAATATATAATTTTTGACGATGCTACTTAAAATCATATGGTAAAAGAAAAAGCACCTTTCACAGGTGCTTTTTTTACTAGTGTAACGCTAAAATTGATGTTACGTTAGCTTGGTTAATACTTTAGCAAGGATTTCAATCATAGTATCAATATCTTCTGATGTCACGATTAATGGCGGCATCAATCGGATAATCGAAGGTCTGGGAGAATTTATAATCAGTCCCTCGTTCAGGCACTCTGCAACAATTTTACTACCATTACTTGTAGGTAAATCAAAAGCAACTAACAAGCCCTTACCCCGAATATTAGCGAGATTGAATTTAGCGGATATATCTCTTAATTTATTACAGAGATAAGTTCCTTGTTTGGCGGCATTGGCAGCAAGATTGTTTTTAATAACTTCATTTACTACAGCATAGCCGACAGCCATTGCTAGCGGCTGACCGGAATAGGTTCCGCCTTGATCGCCGGCTTCAAAAATATTGAATTTTTCTTTAGTTAATAGTGCCGATAAGGGGAAACCTCCGCCAATCCCTTTAGCGAGAGTTATAATATCTGGTTCAATGCCGTAATGCTCATAAGCAAATAATTTTCCGGTGCGGCCGATACCAGTCTGTACTTCATCAAAAATTAGCAGTATTCCGGTTTCATCGCATAGCTGCCGCAAGGCTTTAATGTAAGTTTCTTTGCTTTCAATTACTCCGCCTTCGCCTTGAATTGGTTCAAGCATAATGGCACATGTATTCGGACTTAGCGCTGTCTTTATTGCATCAATGTCATTAAGGGGAACATGGTTAAAACCGCCGACCTTAGGTTCAAATAAAGCCTGCCATTTTTCTTTGCCGGTAGCTGACATTGTTGCCAGGGTTCGGCCGTGAAAACTATTAACGGCAGTAATGATTTCACAGGCGCCGTTCAGCTTGATAGTGCCATGTTTTCGCGCTAATTTTATTGCTCCTTCGTTAGCTTCAGCACCGCTGTTAGTAAAAAAAACCCGGTCAAAGCAGGAGTGTTCTATTAGTAATTTGGCAAAATTAATCATTGGTGTATTCAAGAAGGACGGGCTGGCATTAATTAATTGTGTAGTTTGATGTGCAAGTGCAAGTCTAATGGCGTCCGGACAATGCCCCAAACAGGTAACGGCCCAACCGCCAATAAAATCTAAATACTTTTTTTTGTCGGTATCCCAAAGGTACATTCCTTTACCATAATCCATGACGATATTCGGTCTTATGGTCGTAAATAAAATTGATTGCTGAGCTTCATTAAGAAGCTCAGTTGTATTTTCAAGATAAGTATTGGTCATAACTTTTCCTCCTGTATTAAATACTTAAATAATTATACAATAAAAATGTATAATTATGCAACATAATTGTCGTTTATAAATTTAAAAATACTGTTGACAAAGGGGAAAGAAATCTATAATATAATTACAAATAATATGAAAAAGACGATGAACGGAAGAGTAATTATCAATTGTGATATTTTACAGCGAGCTGGAATTGGTGTGAGCCAGTAATATCGATAGTAATGAAAATCATCCGTGAGTTGCGCACTGAAGTTTAGTAAGCTGCGCCGGCCCTCTGAGGAGGAACCGCTGTCCGTTATTGCAGCGAGGTATCGAAGGCATATGATTACTTTCTGTACCTATGAGCGGCTATGGGCAACCATAGCAATTTGGGTGGTAGCACGGACTAACCTCCGTCCCTTACGATTTGCGTAAGGGACGGAGGTTTATTTTTTTCATGAGCTATAAGCCAACAAAATAATGCAAAAGGAGAGTGAAAAGCTGTGAGTATGTTGGGAGCGGAGCTGGTCATTGATTGTCTAAAAAATGAAGGGGGTGAAGTAGTATTTGGGTATCCGGGATCAGCAGTTTTAACCTTATATGATGTATTATATAAAACTGGATTCCCCCATGTCTTAACCGGACATGAACAAGGCGCAGTTCATGCTGCAGAAGGTTATGCCAGGGCTACTGGTAAGGTTGGCGTTTGTTTTGCGACCTCTGGGCCGGGGGCGACTAATCTAATTACCGGTATTGCTAACGCATATATGGATTCTATTCCGCTAGTAGCAATTACCGGTCAAGTGGGGGTAGCTTTAATCGGGAAAGATTCCTTCCAGGAAGCAGATATTTGTGGTATTACCACCCCGATAACTAAACACAATTATCTTGTAAAGAATGTTCAGGAGCTGCCGAGTGTACTGAAAGAAGCTTTTTATATTGCCCGTACAGGCCGCCCTGGTCCGGTGGTTGTTGATATAGCTAAAGATGTTTTTAATGCTAGTCTGGAGAATTGTGAATATCCTAAGTTTGTTCAGCTTAAAGGGTATACACCGAGATTTGACGGTGATGCTAGAGCGGTTGAATTGAGCGTACAAGCATTAAAACAGGCGAAACGACCAGTGATTTTTGTTGGCGGCGGGGTAAATTTGTCTGGGACAGCCGGAATATTGCAAACCTTAGTTCAGATGCTTGGAATGCCGGTGGTTAGTAGTTTAATGGGATTAGGATGCATACCTTGTAATATGCCGCAATATCTCGGTATGGTTGGTATGCATGGTGGGTATGCGGCAAATATGGCTATTTGTGAATGTGATTTATTATTAGCTATGGGGGTTCGTTTTAATGATCGGGTAACTGGTGTGGTAAAAGATTTTGCGTCAAAGGCTAAAATAATTCAATTTGATATTGATCCAGCCGAAGTGAATAAGAATGTTCGTACCGATTTATCGGTGCTTGGTGACCTGCGGTGGTCATTGCCGCTGTTGGTTAATAAGCTCGGCTGCTATGAGTCAAGTAAGTGGCAGCAGGGGATTAGTGACTGGAATGATGAAGTCAAAAGATGGAAACGGGAAAGACCTTTAGGCTATAGTCCGACCGGGGATAGAATTAGGCCACAGGCGGTAATTGGAAAGGTTAACGAGCTTGCGCCGGAGGATTCGATCATTGTAACTGATGTTGGTCAACATCAAATGTGGACGGCGCAATATTATCAGTTTTGTAATCAGCGGACCTTTATTACTTCTGGTGGGCTTGGAACGATGGGCTTTGGGTTGCCGGCGGCGATTGGCGCTCAACTAGGTCTGCCGGCAAAAAAAGTTATACTATTTACTGGCGATGGCAGTATCATGATGAATTGCCAAGAAATTGCCACTTTGGCGGAGCTGGGCTTGCCAATAAAAATAATCGTTATCAATAATAAGGCGTTAGGGTTGGTTAGTCAGTGGCAGCGGATGTTTTACGGCCAGCGTTATTCTCATTCCAGCACCAAGCGCTGTGTGGATTTGGTAAAAGTTGCGGAAGGTATGGGGATTACTGGTTTACGGATAACAACATATGAAGATTTGACGAGCGGGATAAAACAGGCCTTAGAAATTGATGGACCGGTACTGGTAGGTGTGTTGGTATCTGAGCGTGAAAATGTATTGCCAATGGTTCCCCCTGGGGGACGATTGGATCAAATGATATTGTCGAATGGATAATTTTGAAACTAAAAGAAAGGTTTGTTATACCTATATTACTTTCCTGAATAATTATGATAACATTTTTCTTTACCATAAAAATATTATCGGACATTTCACCGGGGTAATCTGGTGGCGGCAAATATATACCTGGAGGATAAATATCTTAGGAGTAAAGACCGTTATTATATGGCCAATGCAAAATCCCTCTTGCATCGAAATCGTGAAAATGATAAAACTAATATTTTCTTGATAATATATAGAAAATTGTTTAAAATGAGATAGTAAAGAATACATATTTAGCATGGCAGGTGGAGAGGTCTTGCAAGATAAAAAGTACACCATTCCTAAGCTTTGTAAATATGTTAGGATGGTAAATGAAGCTGCAAATAAAAAGTTAATTCCGCTGGGCATTTATAATGGTCAATGGTCGGTAATATTAGCGTTAAAGGAATTAGGCAGTTCAACGCAGTCTAAGCTAGGACAATATTTAGCGATAGAGGCACCTACATTAACAATAATGCTTAAACGGTTGGAAGAAATGGGGCTGGTAACTAGGGCGACTTCTTCAGATCAGCGGGTAAAAATAGTGTCATTAACCGAAAAGGCTGAAAGTAATTTTGAACTTTGGAATGATAAAATAATCGAGCATCGGCAAGAACTCTTTAAGGGATTTTCAAATGATGATATGATAGAATTACATAGGATGATTGATCGGCTATTGGCTAATGTTGCAAGTAAGTAAAATTAATTGGCAATATGTATTTTTGTCTGTCTAACGGCAGGAGGAAATAACCAAGTCTTAGGGCATGGTTATTTTTTAAAGTATTTATTTAGCATGCTAACGAATATATATATATAAAGAAGTTTTAGAATTGCTTGCTTAATGGTGCTGGAATAGAGGATGAAGGAAAAAAAGTATTTTTTTTAAGTAGTTGCTTAGCATACTAACTAAAACCCGAAAGGGCGTGATATTTATTAAATCAAGTTATTAAGGCAAGATACACTTAGTAATTACTCAGTGGGAAAAGTAGAAGAACAGTCAAAATATATAAAATGAGGTGGGTTAATATGGATAATAAACTATGGACCAAAAATTTTATATTTTTACTGCTGTCTAATGCATTATTATTTGCGGGGTTCCACATTTTGCTGCCGACTTTACCGATTTATGCGGCGCAAAATGGGGGCAGTGGTACTCAAATTGGAATTATTGCTGGAATTTTTGGATTTTCGGCAATTTTTATTCGATTTTTCACTGACCTTGGCATAAAGCGATTAGGGAAAAAGAAATGCCTAATTATTGGTATCGTTATTTCTTTTATTTGTGCGGCAAGTTATGTGATATTTTCTTCAGTAAATGAAATAATTGGAATTAGGCTTATTCATGGCTTTGGCTTTGGGCTTGCTACTACTTTTTATGCAACAATTGCTTCTGATATTGTCCCATATTCTCGGCGGGGCGAGGGAATGGGCTATTTCGGGCTTGGCACTACGGTAGCAATGGCGTTGGCGCCAGCTGCCGGAGTATGGCTGGTAAAGGACTATGGCTTTACGATCATGTTTACTTGTGCGGCAATAAGCCAGGTAATTGCGTTAATATGGACATTTTTCTGCTCGGCACCTAAAGTTGTCATCGAGAAAGCGCAGGTAGAGGATGAATATAATAGTTCATTACTTTCCAAGTTTATTGAAAAAGGAACAAGGTTTCCGGCGATGCTTACGATGTTTTTTGGCGTTGGTTATGGCAGTGTAATAGCTTTTATCGCAATGTTAGCCCAAGAGGCTCATATTGAAAATCCAGGATATTTTTATTTGGTGGGAACGTTGTGCATAATAATGTCGAGAACAATTTCCGGGCGGCTGTTTGATAAAAAGGGCTATGTGTGGGTTATTTTGCCAGGCGCGGTTATCTTGTTAAGCGGCTTGTTGCTGTTGACGATAACTATTTCGCAAACGATGTTGCTGGAGGCGGCAGTATTATATGGTTTTGGGGTTGGGATGCTTCATCCGGCCCTTCAGACTTGGATGCTGAATTTGGTGCAAGCTCATCGCCGGGGTGCTGCCAGTGCGACTTTTTATAATATGTTGGATGTTGGAACAAGCGCTGGTACGATTCTTTTAGGAATTGTAGCCGAAAAGACCGGGTTTATCGGTATGTACAGATATTCTGCTGGAGCAATGGGAATATTCTTGCTGGCATTTGTTTTATTTGTATTATTTATTGACAACCGGGCAAAAGCGGAAAAAGAGCTGGAAGCATCAACGGTTGCCAATAATAGTTCAGGCTTATAAGGCAGCTAAAATACTAAAAATAAGTCCCAGCATGTATGCATACATGCTGGGACTTATTTTTGTTAGTGGCTAAGAATTCTTTTGGCACTTTCGTCTTGCACATCAGTAATAAAGGGGATACCTGTATCAGCGGCTGTTTCCCGATTACTTGCAAAAATATCACCACGGCAAATTTCGCTAACGGCGAATTTTCGTACTCCGGCCATAAATTGCTGGAGGCCGGCGGCCAGTTTATCTGCCAATGTCCAGACCGCGATAGCCCCATAAGGAATATCCTTCATCGCATCATTGCCGACCTTAGCCTGAACATCATAGTAGCCGGCAAATATTTCTTCGGCTGTTATGCCGAGTTCGGCCACTGTCTGGGGTAATTTATCCCAATGGCCGCATACTGTTTCTTTGCGTTCGGGCCGCAAGACACCCTCAACATTTGCGCCCAAAAAGGCTGGAATCATCAATGCCCGGCCCATGCAAACCAGTTTAGTGAACGGTGCTCCCAGGGCAAGCGCCTTAAAAATGTGATCTTCCCGGGCCAAACCGCCTGCTAAGGCAAAATCAACAACTTTCTTGCCTTTGGCGGCGAGAATCGTGGCATACTCGTGGGCTTTGGAATGCAGGAGTATGGAGGGAACCCCCCAATGCTCCATCATATTCCAGGGGCTCATTCCGGTGCCGCCGCCAGATCCGTCAATCGTCAATAAATCTAACTTAGCCTCAGAAGCAAACTTAATACTCATAGCCAAAGCTTCCATACCATACGAACCGGTTTTTAGCGAAATCTTTTTATAACCGATACTTCTTAAATAGGCGACATTATCCATGAATTCTTGCTGAACCTGGCCGACGGAACTAATGTTTGTATAACCTAACCGGCTATGGCGGGCAAAAGATTGAATAGCACCGCCGTTGAAGGCCGCTTGCACCTCCGGCTTAGTCGGATCAGGGTCAACGACATAGCCTCTATTCTTCAGAAACAGGGCATAATCAAGGCTGGTTACTTGTATTTCACCGCCAATATCCTTTGCGCCTTGGCCCCATTTTAGTTCGATCATTACCTTGTCGCCGTATTTTTCAATAACATATTCGGCAACGCCGTTCCGGGTATCCTCAACATTCAGTTGAACAATAATCGCGCCGTACCCTTCATAATACCGCAGATATGTTTCAATACGCCGTTCTAATTCCGGGGCTTTGATAATTTTGCCGTTTTCGATAATTGCCGCTTTATCAATCCCCACAACATTCTCACCAATTACAATCGGAAACCCAACCAAAGCTGCTCCGGTTGCGAAAGAATCCCAATATTTTGCCGCAATAAACGTAGACCCAAGGGCGCCGGTCATTATCGGAAGCCGGCAGTTTGTTTTAATCTCATTGCCAAAACTAGTTGCTAAACTGACATTTGGAAATATACAGTCATCCGCCGAATTAGATAAACCATTAGGCAGGCCCTGGGCACCATAATTATAGCCTTCAATTCGTAATGAATTATATGAAACTCCAACTTGACAGGTATTGGCGCTCCCGGCTGTGGTCGAGCCAAAATCCCGAGGATAAAGTAACTTGCGGCCCCGTAAACTAGTTAACCAAGTCTCACATTTACCCTGGCAATCTGCCCGGCACAATGTGCATACTCCAGACTCAGCAGGATTGCCCCTGTTAATTGTCCCCAAAGCATCGTTACTCTTTGGCCACTGAATCATTCCATTAACCCTCCCTCAAAATATAGCATCTAGCAAAGGCATAAAAGAATATCCATATCCATTTTACCAAAAAACGGAAAATATATATACGGTTTGGGAAAAAAGAACTACTCTAAGTGGTTCTCAGACTGTATACAATCCAAGATCACCTGTAAGAGATATAGACAAATTACCGCCTTGTCTAAACATAAAAGCTGCCGGTGACAATAATAACCATGGGGGACACAAACGCTCCCGTGCCAAGGGTCTAGTGGCAAATTTTAGCAAGAATTATACCAGCCGGCCCAGTATTCAGCCCGAATAACCTGGCAAGTAACATGAGTTGTCCATTCAAGCAAGTTTTATCAGATAGTACGACTAATCGGGAAGGATATCGGGAATTGAATGAGTGAATCGCTGATTTTATTGGGGCAACTGTAGCCGAAAAAATAGGTTTCCAGAGTTTTGATAAATGTAAATCTGGAAAAGAAGCAACATTCTTATGAGATGCTGGATTTGATGGTGTTTTAGCTAGTAAAACAAACTGGATCAGGTGGGTATAAAAATATTGCTGAGTATTATCGGTTAATGAGCCATGGGGTGGATGAGGATGAGGTAGTTGGACGTGTTTTTGTTAAAAGAAACCAGGAGTACGGAAACGGCTTTTCAACATATTTAGCTGATAACGTAATAATAGTTGATAATAAATAAGTGAAAAACCAGGGCAGGTGCCTACCGTTTTCGGTAAACACTAGCTCTGGTTTTTCACTTATAAAAAATAATGTATGAGGCATTCATCAGCAAGGTTCTAAACTTGCATTCATCAGCCAAATCTGTTTTTCGAAATAGCAAATAGCTTCGGTAATCAAACCTATTGTACATTCATCTGAGGCTTTTTTAGCAAATGCTTCAATCTTACGTAACAATCTAACAATACAACTAAAATCGTTAATAATCATCTGGGTAACTTCTTCTGTGGTAAATGGTTTGCTAGATATGTCGGATATTGTAGCGGCCTGCAGATATTCATGCATTGAGGCGAGCGGCATATACTCCAAAGCTTTTATTCGTTCGGCAACTATATCTAGTTCAGTAGCCATCTTTTCGTATAATTCTTGAGTTTTAGCATGTAAACCAAAAAAACCTGCCCCAACTACATTCCAGTGAAAATTGTGCAGCTTGCTATATAAAATGTTTAAATTTGCAAGATAAACATTTAGGCCTTCGGCAACTTTGCAAGCGTTAGCAGGATTAAAGTCGCTAGAAAAATATTGTTTGTTCATAGTACCTCCTTCTAGACTTTTTAACGGAGTATAATTATTCTTCCCGACGCGGATGACAGGGCCGTGGATAACATTGATGGGGATAGCAAGGTCTTGGCGAGCAACTAAACGGGGCACACAGGTTCGGCAAACAGATGTTGGGATGGCATGTTCTGGGATAGCATTGGTTTGGATAACATTTTCGTGGTGCGCACTGTCGTGGTAAACAGTGTTGTTGTGGTGGACATTGGCGTTCGCCGTTTTCCTCATACTGTTCAAAATAATCTTCTATATCATAATCTGCTATGTCGGGATCGTCATAGTTACGATTGATTGTCAATTTAATCACATCCTTTTGATAATAGTGATTCTAATACATAATATGCTTACACTTGTTGATGGTGAATGCTGGGACTTGACGATATCATCATTCCGACTTTCCGGAAGTTATCCTTACTAATGGCAAATTACATCCAGTATCGCTTCGATTAGCGCAGGGAAAAAATTATACTATTAGAGAATGATAATAGACCGTTAAAAAACAACAATGTTCTTTAACGGTCTATTTATTAATTCAGGACGGAGAATCAGCGATTATCGTTTTATTGCGCCCGGTTTGCTTCGCCTGATAAAGAGCTTTATCGGCGGCGGCAATAAGTGATTCCGGTTTGTAAGAAATATCGGGGATCATTGCTACAACACCGAGACTGACAGTAACAACGCAACTAATTAAAGATGGTTCGTGGTTAATAGCGAGCTTTTCAATATTTTTGCGAATCTTTTCTGCCACAGTAAAGGCGCCGTTAATATCTGTATCCGGCAGTATTATGGTAAATTCTTCGCCGCCATATCGGGCAGCTAGATCATAAGCCCGTTTAATGGTCGTTTTTAACACGTTGGCGACTTGTTTTAGACATTCATCGCCGGCAAGATGACCATAGCTGTCATTATATAATTTAAAGTAATCAATATCCAGCATAATTAAGGCTAACGGCAACTGGCTTCGAGCTGACCGCTGCCACTCTAACTCTAGTATATCATCAAAATAACGGCGGTTCGAGATACCTGTCAGCCCATCGGAGATACTAAGCTGTGCTAGCTTTTGATTCAATTGAACCAACTCATTTGTTCGTTCGGCCACGCGGGCTTCTAACTCTTCATGGGACTTACGGAGAGCAACTTCCGACAGTTTGCGTTCCGTAATATCGGTTATAACTCCGTCAAACCACATAATATTGTCCTGCATATCGTTAGAAGCAATATCAATCATTGAGCAAACAATGGGCGTGCCATCTTTTTTTTGCATTGGTATTTCATTATTGTTAATGATGTTATTGAGGCGGCTGATCGGCTTTTCCGGGTGATTTTGGAAATAGTGTTTGAAATATAGCTCATAAGCCGGTATGGTTAAAAGCTCTTCTACTGACTCATAGCCCAAAATATTGGCTAAGGCTGGGTTAGCCTGAAGTAACGGTTCATCCGGGTTTATGCTCCGGCGGTAGATGCCGATACTGACATTATTGACCAGCGTGCGGTATTGCTGTTCGCTTTCCCGGATTGCCGCATCTCTTATCAACAACTGGGAGGCCATATTATTAAAGGTAGTGATAAGCTGGCCAATTTCTCCTTGGGATGTAGCCTTGAGCTGTATTGATAAATCGCCCTGCGCCAACCGCTTAGTTGCTTCCGACAGACGTGCAAGCGGTTTAGACATTGTGTTTGCCAGGGTTAAACCTAACAATAACGCTAAAATGCAAGAACAAATTATGGCAATCATGCCGGCCGTATTGGCCATGATGATATCAGCCATTGCTTCATCTAAAGGTTGCTGAACAATAACGCCCCAACGGGCGAAAGGCAGATAACTATAGCCGGCTAATTTTTTTTGATTGTTGTATTCATATTCAATAATTCCGGCTGTACCACTTAGGGAAGCTTTTACTGGTGCTAGATTTTTAGTAACATCGCTAGAGTCAACGAAGGCTCCATTAGTATGCAACAGAATTTCTCCCGCTTGATTTACAACATAATAATAGCACATATTTTGGAGTTTCATTTCTTGTAAGTAGCGGTTCAAAAATTCAGGATCGAGGCCAATCATTAATACGCCGATTACAACTCCCTGGCTATCTTTAATCGGAGCGGCGAGTACTATTACAGGCTTTCCAGAAGTTTTAGCTATTAGCATATTAGATATAGTGCAAGTACCGGTTGCTAGCACCTGTCTGTAAAATTCATGCTCAGTAAAATCAGCCGCCGGATCAAGCGGTTTGCCGTCAGATCGCGCAATTTGTTTTCCGGTTAGATCCCCAACTGTAGCAAATTGTAGTTCAGGGTACTGGTTAACCATAAATTCTAAAATGGGTGTTTGTTCATCTCTATCCATCGATGTTATTTCTGCGGGGATAGAAAAAAGGTTTAGAATTTTAATTTTATCGTCAATTAGCCGATCCAATTTTTCAGTGATATGTTCAGCAGCAGCCAGGTTGCGTTCAAATACTACTTTTAATAAGAATGGCTTATACCAGTGCGAGGTTATGAAATACATAAATGACATGGGGACCACTATCATGATAACAAATATCACACTTAGCTGTTGGCGGAGACTAAGATTGAGTAAGCGGTTGAGGATAAGGGCATGTGTGCGTTTAATCAATCGGATTGCAATCCTCCTTTTCAGAAAAAGTAGGTAAGAAATATAGAATCATTTCTAGGGTTGAATTTATTTAATTTATAAATAACATTATACTATACTGATTGCTATTTTGTATAAAAAATCAAGCATTGTCAAGAAAAATAGCTAATATACTGCAGAATCATCTAAAAAATGCCCCAAAAATGGATATTAGGAAAAATTTGAGTAAATTGGAATTTATTATAGCCAAAAGACCACACCAAGTAAAGAATGTGATCTTTTGGCTATAATAAAAAAAGAAGGAAAAAAAAGGAAATAGGCGTATATAATTAAATAGTAAATTAAGTATTAACCAAATCTGAAGAAATTTACCGGACGCTTATTGAAGCTAAGGTTTTTGATACTAATATGATTAATGAAATATATTTTCAATTCACTAAATAAGAATAACAAGGGATAAAAATACATAATAAGGAGTGGTTATTGTGGTAAACCGTATCATCCTAAATGAGACTTCCTATTTTGGGGCTGGTGCAATCAGTGTGATCGCTGATGAAATTGCCCAGCGGGGATTTAAAAAGGCATTTGTGGTAACCGACAAAGACCTGCTCAAATTTAATGTGGCCCAAAAAGTTACCACACTCTTAGAAACCGCTGGTATTCCCTATGAATTATACAGTAATGTAAAATCTAACCCGACGGTGGAAAATGTTCAGACGGGGGTTAACGCCTTCAAAGTATCGGGGGCTGATTTTCTCATTGCCATTGGCGGCGGCTCGCCGATTGATACCGCCAAAGGAATTGGTATCATTACTAATAATCCTGAATTTACCGATGTAATATCATTAGAAGGGGTAGCCGCTACTAAAAATCGAAGTGTACCTCTTATTGCCATACCTACCACCGCCGGTACTGCCGCTGAGGTAACTATTAACTATGTTGTTACCGATGAAACCGCGGTTAAAAAAATGGTCTGCGTCGATCCCAAAGACATCCCGGTAATAGCTATTGTCGATCCAGAAATGATGGCGTCGATGCCCAAAGGCCTTACGGCATCAACCGGGATGGATGCACTGACTCACGCTATTGAAGGCTATATAACGAAAGGGGCCTGGGTACTTACCGACATGGTTGAGCTCAAAGCCATTGAGCTTATTGCAAAACATTTGCCTACGGCTGTAGCTGTACCTGGCGATCTAGAAGCTAGGGATGGCATGGGAACAGCTCAATACATTGCCGGAATGGGCTTCTCAAATGTTGGGCTAGGAATCGTTCACTCAATGGCCCATTCCTTGGGCGCAGTATATGATACTCCGCATGGTGTGGCTAACGCATTACTTTTACCGTATGTTATGGAAT
Organism: Bacillota bacterium; assembly: GCA_017889625.1. GTDB lineage: Bacteria > Bacillota > Negativicutes > Sporomusales > CTSoil-080 > CTSoil-081. Next base: position 180,213 of record JAGGAD010000002.1, read on the forward strand.
ATAATGCTCCGGCAACCGGTGAAAAGTATCGCGAAATCGCACGTAACCTTGGTGTGACCGATGTTGACAGTATGACTGCCGAACAATACCGGACTGCTGCCGTAGAAGCGGTGATTACTTTATCTCAAACTGTTGGCATTCCACAAAAACTAGTAGAAATTGGAGCGAAGGAAGAAGACTTGCCCAAACTGGCTCGACTGGCTTATGATGATGTCTGTACTCCCGGTAATCCACGCGACACTACCGTTGATGAAATCCTTGGAATATATCTTAAAGCATTTGGTTAAAAAATCAACCCATAAATTCCCATTATAGTGGCGGTTATGTTATGATGAATAGGGTTGATTTATTCGAATTGTTAGAACAACCTATAGTAAAAACAAACGGAAGGAAGCTTGAAAAAATGAACAAGGAAATTTTTGCTGATGGTATTAGCGCTATCCACGTGACTGGGAATCTCGTCCGGATCGATTTAATGTCATTACAGCCGCAATTGAAAAACGATAACAGTCAGCCGGTGGTTGAGGTGAATAAAAGAATTGTTATGCCGTTGGAAGGGTTTGTAAAAGCGTTCGACGTACAACAAAATATTGTTAATCAGCTTATGAAAGCTGGAGTGTTGAAAAAAAATGATCAGCCGCAAGAGATGTGAAATTTTTGCTATACGCCTTTATTAAGTACATAAGTTTTGTATTTTAAGGCTAGTCCATAGAGGAGGGCGTTAATATCGAGAATATCTATCTTGGTGTCGCCGTCCTGAAATGGAAAAACAACATAATCTAAAATAATATCGTTTTTGTTGTAATCTGTGATTTCCAATAGCTGTGTGTGGATATCGTTGGATTGTAGGTTGATACTGATTATCATGTGTAAAGATAGATGGTCAAATTTTTGAAAGTCTTTATCTTGAAAACCAAATTTTTTCTTTGCTTCCAATCGATATTTAATACCTTCTTTGGTTGCTTGAGCTTTAATCCAGCAGTTTAATATAATTGCAGTTTTGTTGTTGCTGATACTGACCTTTATTTTGTTGGTGTCAAGATAATATAAGTATTTTGGGCCTGTTAATATTTTATAATATTGCTCTTGGCAGTAACCTTGTTGGAGTGAAAAGCCACTTATTATAACAAGCGTCAAAGCCAATGAGGTAATTATGTTTGTAAACCTAAACATGCAATAGATCCCTTTAGTGTTTTATTGTAATAATTTACTATAAATGTAAATTACCCTGCCTATTGCTGTTAAATATTTAACTAATTGATGATATTTATCTTAGAAAGGCTGAAGCCTGGGGTGTAATTAACACTCCGGGCTTCAGCCTTTTTTGATATATTTAAATAGAAGCCATGAAAGGATAAAGGGCATCACTTATTTTAAAAACTCGCGCCTTTTCTCAATGCCTCATGCACTCATGCGGTCGTTTCTTTCATCTTCCCTTTTAAGGGGCAGTTCATCGCTTTTGTTGTCGATTTAGGATATACTCACAAAAAAGCACTTGACTTGGAGCTAACTCCGAATGTTAGACTGAACCTCAAGGAGGTAACTATAACGATTGCATAAGCAAGTAAACACTTTGGGGTCTCTCTAGCTACGTTACTTTTTTATAAAAGAATTGGTTTGTTTAAAAAAGAACTATTGAATATGGAGAATATAAAAATGAGCAAAAATGTATTGATATTATCTGCCAGCCCGAGGAAAAGCGGAAACTCCGACCTGTTATGCGACCAGTTTATGCTTGGAGCAAAAGAAGCTGGTAATCAAGCGGAGAAAATTTTTTTAAGAGATATAAAAATCAATTATTGTGTTGGATGCTATGCCTGCAAAGAGAAAGGCATAGCATCCAACACAATGACATGGCTGAAGTTCTGGAGAAAATGATCGCAGTTGATGTGATCGTGATGGCAACGCCAGTTTATTTTTATACCATGGACGCACAGATGAAAACGCTGATTGACAGAACCGTTTCAAGGTATACTGAAATCAGAAACAAGAAAATGTATTTTATTGTGACTGCCGCTGACAGCAGCAAGCAGGCTATGGAAAGGACTCTGGAAGGATTCAGAGGATTTACCTCCTGCCTTAGCGAGGTAGAAGAAAATGGGATTATCTATGGAACGGGTGCCTGGAATATCGGAGATATTGAAGGACAGCCAGCAATGCAGCAGGCATATGAAATGGGTAAAAACGTATAGTCAGGAGAAACAAGCTTGGAGCAAAAGTCTTTAGCAATAAAAAAAATATTTACGAATCAGGATTTGTACAAATTATTTCTGCCAGTTATCGTAGAGCAGTTTTTAGAATATCTGGTAGGATTGGTAGACTCAATCATGGTAGCGCATGTCGGGGAATCAGCCGTGTCTGGCGTATCTTTGGTGGATTTCGTCATGGCATTGCTCATCAGTCTGTTCGCAGCTATATCTACTGGTGGTGCAGTCATTGCGGGACAGTATATAGGCAGGAAACAAACGGAAGAAGCAAGAGAAGCAGCGAATCATCTAGTATGGTTTTCCGGTGTCATATCCGTCATAATCATGGTCATGATTTATCTAGGGAAACCGCTTATTTTAAACGGTCTGTTTGGGCAGATTACGGATGATGTACGCAGGGATGCGAATACCTATCTGATGATTACAGCGATATCAATTCCGTTCCTGGCACTATATAATGCGGGAACTGCAATATTCCGTACTATGGGTAAATCCAAACTGCCAATGAAGATAATGCTGTATATGAACATAGCCCACGCGGTAGGAAATGCAATATTAATTTACGGCTTTCACTTTGGCATAGGGGGTGTTGCTATACCGACTTTGATAGCACGGATTGCGGCTGCGGTTATTATAATCATGTTGGCTTTAAACAAAAAACATTCAATATATATAACGAAAAGTTTAAAACATAAATTTGACTGGTCGATGCTCAAAAGAATTTTAAGCATTGGTGTTCCATATGGATTGGAAAATGGTTTGTTCTATCTGGGAAGAATTATTGTACTTAGTCTGGTTGCTACTTTTGGTACGGCGGCAATTGCGGCAAATGCGGTGTCCGGTACTATTGTTATGTTTCAGGTACTACCTGGGATGGCAATTGGTCTTGGATTAACTGTAGTTATAGCAAGATGTGTCGGCGCAGGAGATTATGAACAGGCTAAATATTATACCAAAAAGGTTATGGGTTTTGTGTATGCGGCCCATTTGGTGAGTTGTGCAGTGGTACTTGCCTTACTACCTTTCATTATGGATGTTTATGGATTATCGAAGGCTGCAACTTTGCTGACCGTGCAAAATGTTTGGTGGCATGCGGCATTTATGGTTGTAATTTGGCCGCTTGCTTACACCTTGCCAGTAATATTTCGAGCAGCAGGGGATGCTAGATTTCCAATGATTGTTGGTACTTTGACCATGATTTTCTGTCGTATTGCACTAGCTTATCTGCTAAGTATTTATTTTAATATGGGAATGTTCGGCACATGTGGAAGTTGGACTAAATTTCAGGCAATTTAACTGAACGTGGAGCTTGGAAGACGGGAGAGCGTTATAAAGGGAGTTGACAAAATGAGAAAATTAACCAAATCTCTCAAGGAGAAATTAATAGTACGGTTGAATGTATTAATAGAACTAGAAAAATGCCGTTTTTCGGATGATATACAAAAATTATCAGGATCAAATTGACCGCTTGACTTGGAGTTAACTCTAAGTGTTATAATATCGGATATCAGGAGGTGAAACTGTATGATGATTGCAGAAGTAAGTGAAAAATTTGATGTTCCACAGGATACACTCCGCTATTATGAACGCATCGGACTGATTCCTCGTGTGAACCGCAATAAAAGCGGAAACAGAGATTATATGGAAGAAGACTGTAAGTGGGTTGAATTTATCAAATGTATGCGAGGTGCAGGTCTTCCAATTGAAGTATTGATTGAGTATGTTGGGTTGTTTCAACAAGGGGATGAAACCATTGAGACAAGAAAAAGACTATTAATCGAGCAGCGTAAGCAACTCATAACAAGAATCGAAGATATGAAGAAAACGCTGGAACGCCTGGATTATAAAATTACAGTATATGAACAGGCAGTAGTTCAAACCGAAAAAACGCTAAGAAGACCGGCGGATTATTTTTGTGGGAAAAATAGTGTTGATGGGAATTGATTACTTTATTCTCAAGAAGGACTGAATAATAAACAAAAGTTTTATATAAAAAGATGAGGCGATAATAATGGCACTAATCACATTAGGAAGTACTGGGATTACAATTGACCGCAATGCATTTGGCGCACTGCCGATTCAAAGAGTAAATATGGAGACCGCGGTAAAAATTTTAAGGAAGGCATATCAAGGCGGTATGACTTTCTTTGATACTGCACGGATGTATTCAGACAGCGAGGAAAAGCTAGGTCAGGCCTTTGAAGGAATGCGTGAGAAGATTTTCATCGCGACTAAGACCCAGGCCGATACGCCGGAAAAATTCTGGCAAGATTTAGAGACTTCCCTGTCGAGCTTAAGAACAGATTACATTGACCTATACCAGTTTCATTGGCCAAGTGTCTGCTATAAACCAGGGGATGGATCGGGAATGTACGAATGCATGCTGGAGGCAAAAAGGCAGGGTAAAATTAGACACATTGGCCTAACAAATCATAAATTGGGCGTGGCACATGAATGCATCGATTCTGGACTGTATGAGACACTACAGTACCCATTTAGTTATCTCTCGTCAGAAATGGAGATTGAACTGGTAGAAAAGTGTAAGAAAGCGAACATGGGATTCATCGCCATGAAGGCATTATCCGGGGGATTGATTACTGATTCTTCTGCAGCATATGCATTTATGGCACAGTATGATAATGTTCTTCCTATCTGGGGGATCCAGCGGGAAACTGAACTGGATCAATTTTTAAGTTATAGGGATAACCCGCCGCAGTTGACCGACGAAAGAAGGGCATTGATTGATAAGGACAAACAGGATCTGACCGGGGAATTCTGCAGAGGTTGCGGTTACTGCATGCCGTGTCCGGTCGGAATTGTAATCAATAATAGTGCCAGGATGTCTCTTTTACTCCGGCGTTCCCCGTCCGAGAGTTGGCTGACGCCGAGGGTGCAGGAAATGATGAAGAAAATCGAAGGCTGCCTTGAATGTGGAAAGTGCAAATCCAAATGCCCATATGGCTTAGATACGCCGGAATTGTTAAAGAAAAATTATGAGGATTACAAAAAAATTCTTGCGGGTGAAGTTAACGTAAATTAAGGATAAAGCAAGATTATTTCTGAAAAGCAAATAGTACGAGTCTTAGCTATGTAAAGGAGCAATATAAATGAAAAAATTGGGATTTGGTTTGATGCGGTTACCAATAACAGAAGCGGGAAACCCCACAAGTATCAATCAGAAACTTGTGAATAAGATGGTTGATTATTACTTGGATAAAGGATTTACCTATTTTGATACTGGATATCCATATCATCAGGGAATGAGTGAGGTTGCTGCGAGAAAAGCTATTGTGGAAAGACATCCAAGGGAATCATTTACAATCACAGATAAGATGCCAACCTTTTTTGTAACTAAAAGTGAAGATTACCAGAGATTTTTCGATGAGCAGTTAGAAAGATGTGGAGTTACTTACTTTGACTATTATTTGCTACATACCCTTGGAGTAAAGAACTATGCGGATACTTTAAAATACAACGGTTTCGAATTTATGAAAAAACTGAAGGAAGAGGGCAAGGCAAAACATATCGGCTTCTCTTACCATGATAAGGCAGAACTATTAGACCGGATATTAACCGAACATCCGGAGATGGAATATGTGCAGTTGCAGATTAACTACATAGATTGGGACAATGAAAGTATTGAATCTCGTAAGTGCTATGAAGTAGCAACAAAGCATAAGAAATCGGTTATTGTAATGGAACCGGTCAAAGGAGGGGCGCTAGCTAACGTAGCTGAAGGAGCAGACAAACTGTTTAAGACCTATAATCCAGACCAGAGCACGACATCGTGGGCAGTCCGATTTGCGGCTTCTTTGGAAAATGTTTTTATGGTGCTTAGCGGTATGAGCGATTACGAACAGGTTGTTGATAATCTAAGTTATATGCAGGATATTGTGCCTTTGAATGATGAAGAAAGAGAAATTATAAAAAAAGCCACTGCGATAATTAACAGTAGTATTGCTATCCCCTGCACCACGTGTCAGTATTGCGTGGATGGTTGCCCAAAGAAGATACCAATACCCAAATATTTTTCTTTGTATAATAACCAGAAACAATTTGGCATAGTACCTGCTCATATGAATTATTATATGAATTTAACGCAGGATTCTGGGAAGGCTTCTGACTGTATCAACTGTAAACAGTGTGAACAGCACTGCCCACAGCATATTGATATTGTGGAAGAGTTGAAAGAAGTTTCCAGGGTCTTTGATGTGTAAAGCCGTGGTAGCGACGAAGGTAGCTTTGTTGATGAGAGTTTGAGACTTTGTTGCTCCCAGACACCGTGTAACTTATATTTTTTAAAAATGTTCTAATGACATGTGCTAAATAATTAAGACATTTAAGATGAATTATTGTAGAGAATTTGATTACTTTAATTTCAAATTAAAATTTATAAATTGAAGCCCCAAATCAGCTTTTTGAGAAGTGTATGAAAAAGGGGTTAAGAAAAATGATAGTAGTTCTGTTAATAGGTCTTGTCATACTGTCTCTTGGTATAGGCCTTTATATACAGCAGCCTAAGTTTGGAACATTGCCGGAAGGTTACCGTCTAGATAGAATCAAAAGTTCACCTAATTACGTTGACGGGCAATTTCAGAATTTAGTTTCCACTCCTCAATTGGTTGAAGGGAGCAGCTTTGCGTCTGTGCTGTGGAGAAGTTTTTTTACCACAACAAAAAGGGTAATGCCGAAAGATTCAATTCCTTCAATGAAAACAGATCTGAGGAGCTTGAACAAAGCTAAGAATGTAGTTGTCTGGCTGGGACATTCTTCGTACTTTATGCAACTTGACGGCATAAGGATTCTGATTGATCCTGTATTTAGTTCCTATGCAGCACCTGTTTCTTTCATAAACAAAGCTTTTGAAGGAACAAATCAATACACAGCAGAGGATATGCCGGAAATAGATTATTTGCTTATTTCTCACGATCATTGGGATCACCTAGATTATTCCACGATTATTGCTCTGCAACCAAAAATTAAAAATGTGATCTGCGGTTTAGGTGTAGGCTCGTATTTTGAACACTGGGGATTTGAAAAAAAACTTATACATGAGGCTGACTGGTTTACAAATTTAGAATTTGAAAATAACTTTGTTGTCTATGTATTGCCAGCACGCCATTGTTCTGGTCGTTTATTAAGTAAAAACAAAACGTTGTGGGGTGGATACGCCCTGATAACCCCACAACGCCGTATTTTCTACAGTGGTGACAGTGGATATGGCCCTCATTTCAAAAAAATAGAAAAAATGGTCAATGGTTTTGACCTTGTAATTATGGAGAATGGTCAGTATAACAACAGTTGGCCATATATACATATGATGCCGGAAGAAGTGGCACTGGCTGCTGAAGAACTGAAAGCCAAGGCACTATTGCCAGGGCATGCAGGCAAGTTCGCAATGTCCAACCATTCTTGGGACGAACCGTTAAAACGTATAACTGAGGCTAGTCGAAATATGAACTACAGGCTGCTTACGCCAATGATCGGGGAGCCAGTAGACCTTGAAAATCAGCAACAAGTCTTCTACCGTTGGTGGGAAGGGGTCAAATAATAACTGGAAAAGCTGCTGACTGCAGCGGCTGTGAACTGCACGCTGATATTATGAATCAGTTGAAGAAATCCAATAATACAGGAGCAAGAAAAATTATGTACAGGAGAATTCGGCGATGAAAGTGTTATATTATGATTGCTTTTGTGGCATCAGCGGCGATATGAATCTAGGTGCATTGCTGGATTTAGGAGTAGATGAAGCTTACCTAAGGCGTGAGTTGTCTAAACTTAATCTAGATGATGAATATGAACTGCAGGTACAAAAGGATAATAAAAAAGGAATAAGCGGAACCAGAGTGGATGTAGCATTAAAAAATGCAATGCATGATCATAAACATGACCATAGTCAGGCGTTGCAGCCCGCGGGTGGAGCGGAGCAAAACCACCATCATCAGCAGCATCAAGAAGACCGAAACTATCCGGAAGCTCACCGTGAACACACGCATCATGAGCATAGAAATTTAAAGGATATTGAAAATATAATAATCAACAGCCGTTTAAGTGATGGAGTAAAAAAGTTAAGCTTGGCTATTTTTATGAAGGTAGCAGAAGCTGAAGCAAAGGTTCACGGAAAACATCTATATGAAGTGCATTTTCATGAGGTTGGGGCTGTTGACTCGATTATTGATATTGTTGGTGCGGCTGTTTGTATAGATTATTTAAACGTGGATAAAATTATGGCTTCGCCGGTTCAGGTAGGAGGAGGATTTGTGAAATGCGCCCATGGTATCATTCCCATTCCCGCTCCGGCAACTGCTGAAATATTAAAGAATATTCCCCTTAAATCGGGTATAGTACCTTTTGAAACGACTACCCCTACCGGGGCCGCGATATTGGCAGCAAATGTGGGTACGTTTACAGATCGTATGGATATTTCAGTAGAAAAGATTGGTTATGGGATTGGTCATAGAGAACTTGATATTCCTAATGTTTTAAGAATATATATAGGCTATCAAGAAAGTACCAATAAGCTAGAAGAACAATATATATTGGAGACCAATATTGATGATATGAACCCTGAACTTTACGGTTATATTGAAGAAAAACTTTTCGACCAAGGGGCTTTGGATGTATTTAAGACGGCAATCTCGATGAAAAAGGGCAGGTCAGCAACAAAGCTTAGTGTATTGGTCAATGGCGAGCATGAGGAAACCATTCTTGATGTAATTTTTCGTGAAACGACTTCTCTAGGCGTTAGAAAATACAAGGTCGAAAAAATAATGTTGCCAAGAGAATTTGTAAAGATCAGCACGCCGTATGGAAATGTAACCGTCAAAAATGCCTATTATCAAGGCGAAAAAGTCAAATATAAACCAGAATATGAAGATTGCAAAAAAATAGCAAATGAAAAAAATATACCCATTTCTAGGGTATACCAAGAAGTCTACAAGATAATAGAGGCTAACGATTATGATAAATAATGAAAAATATACAAAGCTGATTAATTGTTTAAAAAAGCTGGAAAAGGTTGTATTGGCTTTCTCCGGCGGCGTAGACAGTACATTTTTGCTTAAAGCAGCTACAGAAGCCTTAGGCGATAACCTAAAAGCAGTGACCATACAATCTCCCTATATTCCAAAATGGGAAATCGAAGAGGCAAAACAATTTATAGCACAACTTGGGGTAGCGTTTGAAATTATCGAAACCCCAGTTATTGATGAAATTAGAAACAACCCTGAAAACAGATGCTATCTTTGCAAAAAGGCGGTATTCAGTCAAATTAAAGCCTTTGCCCAGCGAGAAGGCTATCTTTACGTTATTGATGGCACTAATTTTGATGATCTCGGTGACTATCGACCTGGTTTAAAAGCGCTAAGTGAATTAGCGATAAAAAGTCCATTATTAGAGTGTCAATTTAGCAAACAAGAAATAAGAAGTTTATCGAAAGAACTAGGACTTAGTACTTGGGATAAACCACCATATGCATGTTTGTTGACCAGAATACCCTATGGCAATAAACTGAAAGAAGAAGATTTCGTAAAAATAGAAAAAGCGGAAAAATATATGATGGCCCAAGGATTCCGGGCAATTCGTGTCCGCTGCCACGACAATTTGGCCAGAATTGAAGTGGATAAAAAGGATCGAAGTAAATTGTTTAATGAAGAACTTCTTGAGGAAATCGCCGGTAAGCTTAAAGAATTTGGGTTTAAGTATGTAACTTTAGATTTACAAGGCTATAGGGTAGGCAGTTTCAACGAAACACTGGGAAACAAATTGTGAGGCCTATTTTCTTAAGATATTTCAGGAGGAAATAATGAATAAGGTGGATATAAGGAAACTGCTGCAAAAGGTAAAGAACGATGAAATAGAAGTCGAAACAGCGCTGGGAATCATGGAAGATTTACCTTATAAAGAATTGGGATTTGCTAAGATTGATACTCATCGTGAAATACGGGTAGGATATCCGGAAGTTATCTATTGTCAAGGAAAAACAATAGAGCAAGTGAAAAGCATCATCCAATTTATGCTGACCAAGGATAATAATATATTAGCGACCCGTGCAAACGAAAAAATGTACGAAGCAGTAAAAACTATTTGTGCAGAAGCCAAGTATAATTCGCTGGGCAGGACAATCACAATTCAAAAGAACGAAGAAAATCTTACAGACAGTTATATTGCGATTATCTCGGCCGGAACTTCTGATATGTCGGTAGTAGAGGAAGCAGCGGAAACAGCAACTATTCTAGGTAATCGTGTGGAAAAAATTATGGATGTGGGAGTTGCTGGCATTCATCGACTTTTTGCAAAAATAGATATCATTCGAGGAGCAAAGGTAGTTATCGTAGTTGCTGGAATGGAAGGAGCGCTTGCCAGCGTTATAGGAGGACTTGTGGATAAACCAATTATTGCTGTCCCTACAAGTGTTGGTTATGGGGCAAACTTTGGCGGCCTTTCGGCTCTGTTATCCATGCTAAACAGTTGTGCAAGCGGGGTTAGTGTAGTTAATATTGATAATGGTTTTGGCGCAGCTTATAATGCCAGCATAATTAATAAACTTTGAGATAACTAACATAATTAGCAAGATGGGGAATTGTGGTTAGAGAAAAAGGATAAATGTACCTGGCAATTAACTCAATATATCTGGAGAGTGTTGTATGGATATTAACCATAAGTGGTTCAACTGGTTGGGATTTGGCATGAATGTAGCTTTGCTACATTTGATTGGTATTGCTTGTTTGCTCTCTGCGGCTTCCGATCCAACTATTTTTGGCTTAGGATTTTTAGCGTACACGTTAGGATTAAGGCATGCTTTCGATGCAGATCATATTGTCGCAATTGATAATACCATACGTAAGTTAGTGCAGCAAAAAAAGAATGCTGTAGGTGTTGGATTTTACTTCTCATTAGGACATTCCACCGTTGTATTCCTCATGACATTGGCCACTGTTTTCGTAACCCACTGGGCAGAAATCAGCATGCCACAATTAAAAGATATCGGCGGTATTATCGGGACTACCGTTTCAGGGTTGTTCTTAATTTTAATAGGAGTATTGAATCTTATTGTTGCAATTGATATTTATAAAGTGTTTATCAATATGCGCCAAAAATCTTATGATGCAAATAAAATGGAAGAATTGCTTGATAATAGAGGCTTTATGGCTCGTTTTTTAAATCCGCTGTATAACGTTGTTAGTAAGAGTTGGCATGTGTATCCTATCGGCTTTTTATTTGGGTTGGGCTTTGATACGGCAAGTGAAGTTGCGCTGTTGGCAATATCAGCAGGAGTAGCTAAAAGTGACGTTGGTATTACCGGCATTATAGCTCTTCCTATTTTATTTGCTGCAGGAATGAGCTTGCTCGACACTGCGGATGGAATATTTATGACTAACGCCTATAAGTGGGCTTTTAGCACACCACTTCGTAAGGTATATTACAATCTTACAGTCACTAGCATGTCGGTTATTGCCGCACTCTTAATCGGGACTATTGAGCTTGCGCAAGTCATAACTTCTAAAATTGGTTTAACAGATGGAGTTTGGAAATGGGTACAGATTCTGGATGTTGGAGCGGTAGGCTATATCCTAATTGTGCTATTTGTGTTTATTTGGATGGCTTCGTATGGGATATGGAAGTTTAATAAAGTAGAAGAAAGCCAATTTTATTAAATAAAAGAGAAAAATAGTTAGGATGTATAAGGTACCAATAGCGTAAAAACGACATCAATAAAAGTAGAGGGGTAACGAATCATGGCGAGTAAAGTATATTTTGCGAATTTGAGAGCGAGAACAGATAAGAATAACAAGATCGGTAAAATAAAGAATTTATTTGATTGCGCGGGTTTAAATGAGCTTATTCAAAAGGATGATCTCACAGCTATAAAACTTCATTTCGGCGAACGCGGCAGTGATGGTTTTATTAATCCTGTTTTTGTGCGCCAAGTGGTGGAAAAGATAAAGGGAAAAGGTGCAAAAGCTTTTCTTACCGATACTAATACGCTCTATTCAGGAAGTAGGCATAATGCGGTTGACCATTTACTAACTGCCTTGGAACACGGTTTTGACTACACGGTTACAGGGGCACCGCTTATTATTGCTGATGGGCTGCGTAGCGAGAATACAGTGGAAGTACAGATTGATAAAAAACATTTTAATAAGGTTAAATTGGCTAAAGATATTGTTAGCGCGGATAGCGTCATTGTATTATCCCATTTTAAGGGGCATGAGATGGCAGGCTTTGGAGGAGCAATAAAAAATCTTGCCATGGGTGGAGCAACCGCGGTTGGTAAAAAAGAGCAGCATGCTACCAAGATTGTTGTCGATCATGATAAATGCATTGGCTGTGCAAAGTGCGGTGCCGCGTGTCCAGAAAAGGCAATTAGTATGAGTGAGAAAAAGGCAAATATCGCTTTGAATAAATGTATAGGTTGCGGTGAGTGTTTAACTGTTTGTCCTGTAAAGGCCACAGGAATGAATTGGGAGACGGACTTAGCAGCACTAATTGAACGAATTACAGAATATGGATATGGAGTGGCGAAGGCGCATGAGAATCGTATTGGGTATATAAACTTTCTATTGAATATCACTCCTGATTGTGATTGTGTGCCATGGAGCGATACACCGATTGTTCCCGATATCGGTTTTTTGGCATCTATGGATCCTGTAGCTATTGATCAGGCAAGTTATGACCTAGTAAATAAACAGATTGGACTATCTGCTTCTTTTCTTTCGTGCAACTGTGAGGCCGGTGCGGATAAGTTTCATGGTCTACGCTCGCATATAGACGGAACTATCCAATTACGATATGGTGAAGAAATTGGCATGGGTAGTCGCGAGTACGAGTTAATTACTTTATAATTATTGCGGCAATGGAACGGCAGTAATCGTGGATTTTCCGGTAAGCTGCCGAAAACAATAAACTTTTAATCTATGGTGATACATAAAATAAATAGAAGAGAGGTCTGATGATTTGATTGTCAGGCCTCTCTTCTATTTGAGAATATAGGCCCCAAAAAGCCGCATTAGAGGTTTTTCTTGTATAGACACTCTCTGCCTAGTTTCGGCATATAATGACTATCACCAACACACTAGATGAGGTGAAAGCTAGTGACATATCGTTGCCCCAAAGAAGTCTTAACGGCACTGGAAACAGGGGATATTTCAGCGCCTGAGGCAATTAAGTTTTTACGGCAACTTGATGGAGCGGATTCTCCGGTAAATACTGCCGAAACCGTTTGTAGCCGTCAACGGATTGAAGGAGCTATTCAAGAACTTGACCGGTTAGTTGGTCTAACCAATGTAAAACGATTAATCCGGGAAATCTATGCTTTTATCCAAATCCAACGGTATCGGGAAAAGGAAGGGCTGCGGGCCGAACCTTTAGTGTTGCATATGATTTTTAAAGGAAATCCTGGCACTGGGAAGACTACCGTCGCGCGGATTATTGGCCATATCTTTAGAGAAATGGGAGTACTTAGTCGTGGGCATTTGATTGAAGTAGAACGGGCTGATTTGGTAGGAGAGTACATCGGTCATACGGCTCAGAAGATGCGAGAACAATTAAAAAAAGCCTATGGCGGAATTTTATTTATTGACGAAGCTTATTCATTGGCACGAGGCGGGGAAAAAGATTTCGGAAAAGAAGCTATCGACTGTATGGTGAAACATTCATAACAAACACCCATAATAATAGGGGCGCATCTACCAAGTTTTTCTATAAATATTATAACAAAAATAGCACTTGAATATAAGACTGTAAATTATTGGATTGCTTTGATACATTTAAAGATAATACCGGAAGAAGGGATGGGATCTTATTGAAGATTGTCGCAGTTAATGGAAGTCATAAAGGCAAAAATGGTAATACTGACACTATGGTTAGCGCTTTTTTAAAGGGAGCGCGGGAAGCCGGAGCGGAAACGCTCAATATTTTTTTGGCGGGAAAGGAAATTAGGCCTTGCAGAGCTTGTAAGGTCTGTTGGTTCGGTAGTCCAGGGCGGTGTGTTATTAAAGATGATATGGCTGATATATTGCGGCTACTTAAAGATGCCGATGTTTGGATTTGGGCCACGCCGCTTTATTTTGATAATATATCCAGTATATTAAAAGTCTTTATTGACAGATTAATGGTGATTGGCAGTCCTTATTGGGATAAGGATAAAGATGGTGAGTGCCGGCATTTAACAACGAGCGTATTGCCTAAACTAATGATGATGTCCAATTGTGGTTATCCTGAGAGATCTCATTTTCAAGTGATTTCGCATTGGGCTAATAGATATGCGCGTAATCTTGGGACTGAGTTAATCGGTGAAATTTATACTTCAGAGGGTGCTCTTCTTAGTACCAAAGTAACTGAATTGCTTCCTAAGATTTTGGATTATCTGCAAGTTTTAGAAACAGCTGGTAAAGAGGTTGTTACTACAATGCGGTTATCGGAGATCACAAAGAGATTATTGGAACAAAAGTTTATTCCTGATCAAATTTATGTTCAAGAAGTAAAGCACTATGTTGATAGCATGTTAAAAGGTTAATATCAATAATAATAAGAGCCCCCCCATTATTAGCGTGTTAAGGCTGATAATGGGGGGGCTCTTATTTAATGTGCTTTTTGTATATCGAAAAATAGCTTATACATATGTTTGCATGGTTTACGGCGTCTGGTAAAGTCGGGACAGGAGCACGCATCCAGGGTTACCTTGTAGCCGTTAATGGTGGCTTGGGTTTGGTTATTGTTCATGGTAATTTTATCTATTATTGCTGCTCTGTCAATCCGGCTTTGTTGTTCCTGACTTTTATGGATGGTAGTTTCCCAACGACCAAAGTTGGTGAAGTCATAGTTTGGCATCAGGTCACTCATCGGGGTATGTCCGCCGGGAAATACCTGGCCATAGGCAAATTTTAGTTTGGCATTTAATTGATCAAAATTATTAACCCCATTGTGTTCAAAAGCTTTAAGCGCTACTTGGGCACAGACCATAGCATCTTCGGCGGCATCATGGTGGTGAAAAGTGATGCCGTGTCGTTCACCTAAAGCTGCTAAGTTATAGCGTTGCCAGGTTGGCCAGGTACGTCGGGCGATACGGAGGGTGCAGGTATATTTAAGGTTGGGCCGGGCGATATGATAATGGTCCAGCGTCCCCATTAAAACGTTGATATCAAATTTTGCATTGTGAGCCACAACTGGGCGTTCGGCTACGTATTTTTCCAACCTGGGCCATAGTTCGGCGAAACTCAGCTGATATTCAACATCCTGGGGGTGAATGCCGTGAATTTTGATAAACGCTGGTTCAAAGAAGAAGCGAGGCGGTCTGATGAGCCAAGAAGGACTGGCCACAATAACGCCATTTTTAACAAAAGCCAAGCCGATGGCACAAGCGCTGGAGACATCACGATTCGCGGTTTCAAAGTCAATGGCGACAAAATCGGCATCTGTTGGTAATTTTGTTAGTGGATAATTGGTCATTAGTTATGTTTCAGCTCCGATCTGGATGATGTCCACTCAGCAAGATTACTAGTGCCGTATTTTTTTTGAGATTTTTTCAATAGTTCATCAACAAATTGATTTGGATCAATATCATTTTCTGGAATATAATTTCCGGTAGCAGTAAATTTCCAAGTACCGTCGACTTTGGCGATGGTGAACTTCATTAACGAATACTGTGAGTTGCCCGAAAGGGCCATGCCATTGACAATATCTCTGCTGTACAGACAAAAGCCGGTAATTGGTGCCCCTTCATTGAATTGACCGGACGGAATGTCTGTTTCGAGATAATGGAGGGTAAATTGGTAATTGCCGCTGCCAAACCAGCTTTGGAATTTTTCTGTGGTCAAATTTTGCGCTAATACATCAATTTGCTGTAATTTGTTTAAATCTTTGGTGTTGAAGGCTTCCATCCGTTTCAACGTCAGGGCGATAGCCTGCTGGTCTTCGGGGCTGATATAGCTATCAGCCGGGTAAATAGCAAGAACCTCCAGTGCGGTACCGTACATATTGCGGCCATATAAATCTTCTCGCAGTTTTCCTTCGACCACTACTTCAAGAGTATCCTGGCGAAAGGCTTCCGGCAGTCTTTTGCTTGGATGAAACCGCCGGTTATCATCACTACGTAATACGTATGTATCTAAGTTGGCAAGATATTTTACTTTTCCTTTAAAACGGACTATTTGGTTATCAGCGGCCAAGGCACTGGTACTTATCCCGCTCAGATAAAAAACAACTAATAAACTGGTAATGAATTTTAACGCTATGGTTCGCATGGTTACCTCCCTTAATTGAATAATGTAAGTTGATATAAAAGCATGGAGTTTTCAAGTTATATAAATTTTAATTCGATTTCTATTTCTGGACGACTGGCCTTTGCCCATGAAGTATCTTTGCGTTCGGCGATTACTTTTTTAATTACTGCCTGTAGCGCTGAACGTTTGGCTTCATAGGAGTGATCGTTTTGGCCAAAATGCTTAGTGATAACGGTGAGAATTTCTGTTTGGGATAGTGGTGGCGAAATACGAGTAATTTCTTCATTAACTTTTGCCATATTTTTCTCGAGGTCAATGATTCTGTCACTTATTTCTTTTAGTTGGCGTTCAGCTTCGGCTTCGACAATCATTTGCTGGCGATACCAGCGCAATACCATGGTTTGTTGTTTTTCCAGCCGTTCTTTGTTTTCGGTCAACCGTTCCAAAGAGGTATAAAGATTTTTCGTATTTACTGGGTTTTGCCGGGTTAATAGGTACTGTTTTATCAAGCGGGGATGTGTGCTTAACTGGTATAAGTGCTCGTACACCGTTTGATCGAGAAGTTCGGTGGGAATACGCCGGGCCGGGCAGCGTTCCTGTTCTGAGTATAAAGTGCTATTACTGCGCTGGCTAATACACACATAATAGCTTTTGGGCTGATCTTTATTCCCGGAATAGGTAATAGTCATCTTACGACCACATTTACCGCAATATACCAGCCCGCTTAATAGCTGTTCATGTTTAAGATTGCGTTTGGACTTAGATTTATTTTCTTTCAATTGATTTTGGGCGTTTTGCCACAATGTTGGTTTAACAATCGGCGGTACAGGGATCGTAATCCATTCAGTTTCCGGGCGAAGCGTTTTGACGCGTTTGTTTAAGCCTACCTTTTGATAACGGTAGCGCATGGCGACATGGGTTCCTTGATAAATAGGATTAGTTAATAGTCGGTAAACTGCAGAAACAATCCACGGCTTTTTCTTACGGGGCGAAGGAATACCCATTTCGTTAAGGCGTTTACAAATAGTGGCTGTACCATTTTTTTCAGTTACAAGCCAATTATACATCTGCCGGATAATGGTAGCCTCTGATTCATTAATTTCGTAGTTGCTGATCTCCTTATTAAAGGTATAGCCAAACGGTTTAGCATCAGCAATAATTTTCCCTTGACTGGCTTTGCCTATTTTACCGCGTAACGAACGTTCTTTAATTTTTTCTTTTTCGTAGGCAGACACTGCGCCACGAATTGAGTAAAATAGTTTTCCTTCCGGCGATTGCTCAAAAGAGACTGACACAAAAACAAGCTGAGCTCCAGCTTGTTCGATTTCTTCAGTTATAAGCAGTTGATGGGCTAGATTACGCGCTAATCGATCAGGATCATACACAATTACTGCACTTACCTCATCATTAGACAGCATTTTGCGTAGCTGCGTCAGTGCAGGACGGTCAATAAATTCCCCGCTATAGCCATCGTCGACAAATTCTTCTATCTGTACTGCGCCTAGCATAACAGCCCGTTTGCGGCAGGCCTTCAATTGAGTTCCTAAAGAATAACCGGTTTCAGCCTGCTCAGCCGTGCTTACCCGGACATAGACGGCAACCTTATTCATTATGGTCCTCCCTATAAAGAGTAGGTTGTTTGCAATAGTTCCATAACTTTATCAACTTTTCCTGCCTTATTATGATAAGTAGTGAGAATCTAGCTAACATCTTTAGCATAGATTGTTGTATACGAAGGGAGGAAAGTGATATGGTAGGTGAAAAAAAAAATGTCCTAAAAGCTGCCGTATCACCACTTATTCGAATTAGTCATATAAATGAATGGGAAACTGAAAAACACAGTTTATTATTTATAAAGCCATTAGTCGAGAATATTATTAAAAAAACAAGTTATTTACCACACAATCATAATAATTAACTGTTTATTCACGAAACGGTAAATGCATCTAATTGGCGTTGACAAGTCAATTTTGGTTTGCTATACTAAAAACAATTCAACTTAATATTCGTGATACGGAACTGGCGGATGAGTGGGACTAACCACATGAACCGTATTATTAGAATTGCCGACCGCCTGGGCGAAGGGATTCCTTTTGTTCAGGTGGTTTTTTGTTGTCTAATTAAATAAGTGCGATATGGGACTGGCGGATAAGTGGAACTAACCACATGAACTATATCGTTTGAGCTGTCGACCGCCTGGGCAAAGAGTATCTTTCTTTCGCCCAGGCAGTTTTTTATTCGCCGTGGGCTAACAAAAGTATAAGGAGTTGGTTAGTCTATGAAAAATCGTTGGTTAATCGCCTTGGCGGCCGTGGGAATTCACATTTGTATTGGTAGTGTTTATGCATGGAGCGTTCTTACTAAACCGATTATGCAGGAATTAGGCATAGGGTTAAAAGAGACCCAATGGGCCTTTTCGTTAGCGATTTTCTTTCTTGGACTGTCCGCTGCTTTTTTGGGCGGATATGTGGAAAAACATGGACCTAAACGAGCTGGTCTTACCGCGGCGGCATTTTTTTCGGTTGGTTTATTTGGAACTGGAATCGCAGTGCTGTTTAAGAGTTTGCCGCTATTATATCTTTTTTACGGCGTAATTGGTGGGATTGGTCTTGGTACTGGATATATAACTCCGGTATCGACTTTAGTTAAATGGTTCCCCGAAAAGCGCGGTTTTGCTACGGGCATCGCGATTATGGGGTTTGGCTTTGCTAGTTTTATCGCCGGACCAATTATTCAAACTCTTATTGAACACTACAGCCTGGTAGCTACCTTTGAAATTCTCGGTGTTATCTACTTATTGATTATGGTACCATCTGCGTTATATCTTAGTCCGCCTACTACCGATGATAAATCTGCTAAGGTCGTAAATAACAACTTGTTAACCGAAGAATGCCAAATGACTTCTCGCGAAGCTTTGGGAACGTGGCAATTTTATGCTTTGTGGTGGATGCTTTTCACCAATATTACTTGCGGCATTGGTTTATTAAGTGTTATTTCACCGATGGCTCAAGATGTGGTTAAAATGTCGCCGCTGGCCGCAGCGGCGATGGTGGGGATAGTCGGGTTGATCAATGGTTTAGGCCGCTTATTCTGGGCTTCGGTTTCAGATTATATCGGTCGCAGTAATACGTATCTGGCATTTTTCCTGATCCAGATTGTAGCTTTCTTTTTGCTGGCAAAAACCTCGGATAGTTTTTCGTTCCAATTATTGATCTACTTAATTATTTCTTGTTATGGCGGTGGTTTTTCTACAATCCCGGCTTTTTTGAGCGATATTTTTGGTACAAAGGAATTAAGCTCTATTCATGGCAAAATTCTTACTGCCTGGGCGGCAGCTGGCGTGGTTGGACCGTTTTTAGTAGCTTGGGTTAAGGAAACAACAAGTAGCTATAGTAATATGCTCTTGATTTTCGCCGGTTGTTTTATTGTATCCGCACTGGTGGCTACTGTTGTTAAATTTAGACAAGCCCCGGCGTATTCAGCTGAAACAGCCGCCAATACGAGCGAATAGCCTTTGGCTAATGACTATAGGCACCGTTACTACGCTGCGAGGCGCGATAGCGGTGTTTTATTTTTCTTTTAAGAGATGTGATTATATAAGTTCTAGGCCGTGCTTTTGATTTTAATGGAGGGGGCTGGAGATATGAATAATTTTGTTGTTGCAGATTCTGAAAAGTGCATTGGCTGCCGAACTTGTGAAATTGCTTGCGTATTGGCTCATAGTAAGGACGGCTCTCTATCTAAATTATCGGCAAAAACCTTTTGTCCTAGATTAAAAGTTGTCAAAGCCGCGACCTTAACAACGCCGGTTCAATGCCGACACTGTGAAAACGCGCCCTGTGTTGCTGCATGCCCTAAACAGGCTTTGGTGCAAAATGATCATTCAGTGCAAGTAGTTAAAGGAGCGTGTGTTGGCTGTAAAGCATGTTTAGCAGCTTGCCCTTATGGGGCTATTGAGATCGTAATTGCCGGTAATAGCACGCCGCGCAGAGTAGAAGTGATAAAATGTGACTTGTGCCGTGACCGTGAGGATGGCCCTGCGTGTATAAAGACCTGTCCAACGAACGCGCTTCATAAAGTATATAACTTGTCGTTTGACCGACGAATTAACCAAAGAAAACGTTAAACCACACATACTATTGATAACAAAATGTTGTTAATGAAGTAATGTATATAGTGGAGGTTCAATATATGGCAAAAAAAGTATTAACGATATGCCCTTATTGCGGAAGCGGATGCCAGATTTATTTGTTTGTCGAAAATGGGGAAATTATAAAAGCTGAGCCTGGTCCGGGACGAACGAATGAAAATGAATTGTGTTTGAAAGGCTATTATGGCTGGGACTTTTTAAAAAATCCTAAGCGTCTAACAGCTCGCTTGGAAAGACCGCTATTAAGATATAACCGTACCGACGAGTTTAAAGAAGTATCTTGGGAAGAAGCAATTGGTTTTGCTGCGAAAAAGCTGGCGGATATTAAGGCTAAATATGGTCCGAATGCTATTATGTGCACAGGCTCAGCCCGGGGCTCAGGCAACGAGGCTAATTATATTATGCAGAAATTTGTTAGAGCCGCTATCGGCACCAATAACATTGACCACTGTGCCAGGGTTTGTCATGGTTCTTCAGTCGCAGGCTTGGCCGCGACCTTAGGTAGCGGCGCAATGTCTAATTCTATTCCGGAGATTGAGAATACAAAATGTGTGCTGATTTTTGGGTATAATCCGGCGGAGTCCCATCCAATCGTTGCCCGCAGAATTATCAAGGCAAGAGAAAAAGGTGCGAAAGTAATTGTTGTTGATCCGAGGTTTACTGAACAGGCCAAAATATCAGATTTATGGTTAGCGCTAAAAAATGGTACGAATATGGCGCTGGTAAACGCTTTAGGCAATGTCCTGATCACAGAGAAGTTGTATAATAAGAAGTATGTAACTAATTATACCGATGGCTTTGAAGAATATTGTAAGGCGATAGAGAAATACACACCGGAGTATGTGGAGAATATCACTGGTATTGAGGCCAAAACTATACGTCAAGCCGCTCGGATATATGCCGAGGCTGAAAGTGCGACGATTCTTTGGGGCATGGGGGTGACCCAATTTACCCAAGCGGTGGATGTTGTAAAAGGGTTATCATCATTAGCCTTATTGACCGGTAATTTAGGTCGGGAAAATGTTGGAGTCGGACCGGTTCGTGGGCAAAACAATGTACAAGGGGCCTGTGATCACGGGGCTTTGCCTGCGTTATTTCCTGGATATCAGTCAGTAGAAGATGAGACTATTAGACGTAAATTTGAACTGGCTTGGGGCGTAAAATTGCCGGCTAAACCCGGTTACCACCTGACAGAGATACCACGATTGGCGAAAGAAGGCAAGGTAAAAGCCTACTATATCTTTGGCGAGGATTTGGTGCAGAGCGATCCTGATGCCGCCGGGGTCAGAGAAGCTTTAGCAAGTATGGAATTAGTTATCGTACAGGATATTTTTATGAATAAAACGGCACTGCATGCCGATGTAATTTTCCCGGCTACATCATGGGGTGAGCATGAAGGCGTTTATTCATCCGCTGACCGAAGGTTTCAAAAATTCAACAAAGCCATTGAACCCAAAGGCGACGTTAAACCTGATTGGGAAATTATTTCATTGTTATCGACAGCGTTGGGTTATCCGATGAAATATAATAATACTGAAGAGATTTGGGAAGAATTGCGGAAACTTTGTCCGTTGTATGCCGGAGTAACTTATAAACGGTTAGAAGAATTCGGAAGTATTTTGTGGCCGTGTCCCGATGAAAATCATCCCGGTACGAAATATCTATATGAAGGAAATAAATTCGCCACGTCTTCTGGGAAAGGCTTACTTTTTGCGGCAGAGTACCGCCCACCGCAAGAACGACCAGATGAAGAATATCCGCTGATTTTGTGTACGGTACGAGAAATTGGTCATTACTCAGTTCGGACGATGACTGGAAACTGTAGCGCACTTCAGACCTTGTCAGATGAACCTGGGTATATCCAAATAAATCCTAAAGATGCCGAAAAGTTAGACTTAGCGGATCAGGAACTTGCCTGGATAACTTCACGGCGGGGCAAGGTGATCGCGCGAATTCTTATAACAGAGAGGGTTAATATTGGGACGGTATATATGACCTATCATTGGTGGATTGGTGCTTGTAATGAATTAACCATTGATGCGTTAGATCCTATTTCTAAAACGCCGGAATTTAAATACTGTGCCGTAAAATTGGAACTGATTGCAGATCAGGTTTTTGCCGAAGATTATGTACAACAGGAATACAGTAATTTAAAGAAAAAAATGTTTTGTTAAGTAGGCGTTCTAACAAGGCCCGGCAGTTGAGAGCACTCAGCCTGCCAGGCCTTGTTAGATACTACACTTAATTATTGGTGTTTTATTCGAATGTATAGTGAAAGCCATGGAAGATCATAAAAATGATTTAATATTGATCCTAGCTGGTTACCTCAACGAGATGGAGATTTTTCTACAAACCAATCCGGGGTTACGGTCACGTTTTCCGATACATATAGAATTTAAAGATTACAATGATACCGAACTTATCGAAATCGCGGAACAAATTTGCAGTGCACGGCAATATCAATTATCACCGCAAGCACGACTGGCTATGTTATGCCGTCTGAATGCACCACAGTTTCAAGAAACCGCGCATCTTGGGAATGCCAGAACGGTGCGTAATATTATTGAACGGGCATTACGGTTGCAAGCGGTGCGGCTGATTGAAAAGAAAAGTATAACCAGGCAAGATTTACTGCTGATTGAACCTTCTGATTTGCCGGAGGTGGAAGCATGAAGGAGTTTGCGGTAGTTGGGCGGCCTAATTCCGGCAAAACGCTGTTTACGCTAAATTTTGCCGGTTTTTTAAATTGCAAAAAGCTTGATATCACTTTTCGTTCACCAGACGGATTATTAAATTGTCGCCATTATTCTTTGGCTGAGGCAAAAAAGGAATTATGCAGTAGTGACCGACATAAAACCCGGATGATTCAGTCAACGATCTTAAAAATTCCGGTAGGTAAGACGAATATCAGTTTTAAGATGACGGATACTTGCGGAGTTGCTGAAGAAATTCACAGCGAGGCGGATATCCGGCGAGGAATGGCACAAACCTTGAGTCTACTTATGGGTTGCGATTTTATTATTCATATTGTTGATGTAGGTACATCAGCCCAGGAATATTTACATTCATCCGGTATAGATCAAGAAATATCAGCTTATGGACTGGCCCGTAACCGCTATCTGCTGTTGGCAAACAAGATGGATTTGCCAGCCGCCCATGATAATTTGTCCAAAATACTCACTGCGTTTGAACGGGCGAAAGTTCTTCCTATTTCGGCCCTTCATTCCAGGGGATTTCAGGAGGTAAAAGCGTATGTGGCCCGCAATGTATAACTGTACTGCTGTGGTTTTGGCAGTAATATTTTGCGCAGTTGCCGTTAAGCTTACTGATGATTATCTGGATATTGAGTACGATATAGCCTGTCATAAATTTAATTTAGCACGTTATTTTGGTTCAGGCACGGTTATTTATGCTATGTTGTTTCTTGCAGTAGCAGCCAGCTTCAACGCCACAGTCAGTTTAATGTTGTTTATGGCCAGTTATGCGGTCGGTATGTTCAGTGATCTTAATACCCGGATGCCCAGTGGCCTGTTAGGGTGGCAGGAAAGCATTTTGGTTATTATTGTTTCGGTTATTATTTACGGCTGGCAGTTATCCGGATTTTCGTTGTTGATTATCTTTGCCGTTCAATGCCTTGACGATTGTATCGACTTAAGACCAGACTGCGATAATGTAAGCGGAACCCGTAATCTTGCTTGCCGTCTGGGCGTAGTGGAGTGCGGCCTGCTTGGCATAATTTCGGTTTTAGCAGCATGGCATATTGAGGATAGTTTATTTTTACCAGTAATTTTCGGTATCGCGGTCGTATATGGTGTTTTGTTTTGGCTCCAGGAGGTGAAGCCATAATGATACTGGATGTCATCTTATTGGGGCTTATTGCTTTTTTATTTGGCTACAGCGTGGGCCGCAGATTTGGTCGTACCCAAGGAATAGAAGAGGGGCAGGCAAGCCAATCGCTTTTTTTTCGTCAGCAGAGTTATGAGCAAGGTTATTGCGTAATTTGTCACGAAGCGATAAAACAATGCGATGAATAGGATAGAGTAATACCTTTCTCGCTCATAATAAAGAGCAAGGAGGTGTTCTTATGATTTTATCAAGATCTAGGCAGCGAAAAGTAAATGTTATTTCAACGTATATGAAGCTATGCCAAGGATTATCCTGGGCTATTTTAGGCGGCGGTTTAGCCCTAGCCTGGCATTATGGGAATAAACTAGGTTTTACCATTAGTTGTATTATTGTTTTTTTTGGTGTATTGTTAGTAAATCCTGATAATATCAGATGTTGTCTGCCAGGTATAAATTCTTCGTTTGTTTGGGTGCGGGTTATTGCCGCCTTTATCTATCTCATTGCGGCGATTGCTGGAATCGGGATGGCGGGGGAGTATCGATAGTTTGATTAATATTAAATTACAGGGGCAATGCCTCTTATTTTTTTATGAGCTCACGAATCGTAATTAGGATTGCAGGAATTAGTCCTAACCGTACAAAATATCTATATATGGAAGGTGAGTGATTATGTGGCAAATGTAGAGGGGAATTTAAGCGGCATCCGCAAGAGCGCGCTTGATATACTGGAAAGCATTTATCAGGTTGCAGTACCCACAGGACAAACAATAACTGCTGAATTAGCGGATATTTTAGCAAAAATAACGGCTCAGCTCAGCCGGGAAGTGGCTGTGTATTTAAATCGGCGCGGGCAAGTAGTCTGTGTCGCGGTTGGTGACACCAGGACGGTTAATTTGCCGGAAGTGTCGGGACGGCGTTCAGTATATCGTCTGAGCGGCATACGCTGTATTCACACCCATCCTACCGGAGATAGTACGTTAAGTAATATGGATACATCTTCACTCAAAGAGATGCGTTTTGATATTATGACCGCGTTGGGAGTAACCGATGGAAAGGTTACTGAAGTCAGTTTTGCTTTTATCGCCGGATTGCAAGCTGACAATGATTTTGAAGTCCAGAGCGCTGGACCGATAACTCTGGATGATTTTGTTAATGTAAGTTTGACCTTTCTTACTACGCAAATTGACCGGATTTTAGAAACGAGAAGTAAAACTACCACCCTAGCCGAAACCGAACTGGCTGTATTGGTAGGGGTAGAACGACGGGATAATTGGGAAGTAACGGATTCATTAGCTGAACTTGAGCAGTTGGCTGAAACCGCTGGTGCCGAAATAGCGGGAAACACTTGGCAAAAACGCGACCGTCCCGATGCCGCTTTTTTTGTTGGCCGCGGTAAAGTTCAGGAGATTCGAGAAATCCGACAAGAAACAGGCGCTAATTTGGTGATTTTCGATGATGAACTTTCACCAGCGCAACAAAGAAATTTGGAGCAGGCCATCGGGGTAAAGGTTATTGATCGTACAGCGCTGATTCTTGATATCTTCGCGCAGCGGGCTAGTACGCATGAAGGTAAATTGCAGGTAGAACTGGCTCAACTCCAGTATAATTTGCCGCGATTAGGCGGGCAAGGTCTCGTTCTCTCAAGATTAGGCGGAGGCATTGGAACCCGTGGTCCAGGAGAAACTAAACTAGAGGTTGACCGGCGGCGCATTCGTTCACGGATAAGCGATATTTCAGGAGAAATTGATCAAATAAAAAAGCACCGCAGTCTGCATCGGCAGTGGCGTAAGGAATCCCAAATCCCCAGTGTAGCGCTAGTAGGCTATACTAACGCAGGAAAGTCTACGTTGCTCAATTCGCTTAGCTCTGCCGGAGTGTTGGCAGAAGATAAACTTTTTGCCACACTTGACCCTACAACCAGAAAAATAGTATTGCCCGGTGGGCGGGAAATACTTATTACAGATACGGTAGGATTTATTCAAAAACTACCGCATCAGCTGGTAGCAGCTTTCCGGGCGACTCTAGAGGAAGTGGTCGAGGCCGATTTATTACTGCATATTATTGATGCCAGTCATCCTCAATACCAGGAACAAAGCGTAGCTGTTTTTGAGGTGCTTAACGAATTAAAGGTTAAAGACAAGCCCGTTATTACTGTTTTTAATAAGACTGATAAATTGGCGCCTGGGATTGTTGATAGCTTGCTTAATGAGCCGAACAGTGTTGGTATTTCAGCGCGTCATGCTACAGGCATTAACCAATTACTGGAGACAATTCATTCTGAATTACGCCAGCAGGTTATTGACATGGATTTACTGATACCATATAATGACAGCGGGCTTTTAGCCAGATTATATGATAACGGAACAGTAAATCTTGTTGAGTATGTTGCCGACGGCATAATGGTAAAAGTTTCATTGCCGCCTGACTGGGCTAAGCCGTATCAACAATATGCAGTAGGAGAAGATAATAATGACTAGTAATCATAACGAACAAAGCCAGCTATTAGAGGATAAAATTATTAATCAAGTACAGCCCCAGTTTGCCGCTATTGATTTGATGGCTCGGCGCAATACCCAGCGGGTATTAGATGTTTTTCGCCGACACCAAGTATCGGAGTTTCACTTTCGAGGCTCAAGCGGATACGGATACGGTGATGCCGGGCGCGATAAGTTGGATGAAATCTGGGCGGATGTCTTTGGCACCGAAAAAGCTTTAGTTAGAATGCAGTTTGCCTCAGGAACTCACGCCCTTTCATCCGTATTATTAGGTGTTTTACGGCCGGGTGATGAACTAGTTGCAGTTACCGGCACACCTTATGATACTATGCAAACGGTAATCGGTCTTAAAGGTAAGACAACTGGTTCATTGATGGATATTGGTATAGTTTATAAAGAAGTGCCGATGGGCGAAACTGGTATTAATTACACTGAATTGGCTAAAACAATTACAGGCAATACTAAAATGGCGCTTATCCAAAGGTCACGTGGCTACAGCTTACGTCCGCCGCTTTCGGTTGCTGATATTAGTAAAGTATGCGATGCAATTAAAAAGATTAATCCCACTTGTATCTGCTTTGTGGATAATTGTTATGGTGAGTTTGTCGAAGAATGCGAGCCAGCCTCAGCCGGAGCAGATATTATGGCTGGTTCGCTTATTAAAAACCCTGGTGGTGGAATTGCGCCAACTGGCGGCTATGTCGCCGGGAGGGCTGATTTAGTTGAACTAGCGGCTTATCGACTTACAGCCCCTGGGATTGGCAGTGAAGTTGGTTCGTCGGTCGCTGGATATCGGCTTTTATATCAGGGCCTTTTTTTTGCGCCGCATGTTGTAGCTCAAGCGCTTAAAAGTGCAGTTTTTGCAGCAGCTTATTTTGAAACCTTGGGCTATAAGACTCTGCCGCGTTATGATGCTGGGCGCAGTGATATTATTCAAGCTATCGAACTTGGTACTGCTGAGAAAATGGTGGCTTTTTGTCAAGGACTGCAACACTACTCGCCAATAGATTCGCATGTCCGGCCGGAAGCAAGCAATATGCCAGGCTACAGCGATCCTGTGGTCATGGCCGGAGGGACTTTTGTTCAAGGTTCATCCATTGAAATAAGTGCTGACGGTCCAATAAGACCGCCATTTGTAGTGTATCTTCAAGGCGGTTTATCTTTAGAACATTCAATAATTGCAATTCAGGGAACTAGCACTTATCTCAATAAAGAAGGAAGATAGCAGAAAATGTCGAAATTTACTTATGTGTTTGTAAATGCCTAGAGCAAGGCATTAAATCGTATGTGAGATATGGTGATAGTGTTTGGATTACATAATAAGTACATTATTGGCAATTGCCGTCTCAGCATTTATTGTTTATCTATTGGCAAACAAGGTGTTTAGTATTTCTTTGAAATTTAAATCCCTCCTTTCGTGTGCAGCTTGTGCTTTTTTGCTCAGTATCTTCTTACCTCATTTAATGCTTAGTTTTGCTGGATTAACTGGAACCGTAGTATTTTTGATATTATTTGCCGCTGCCTTTTCTTATTTAGTGGCTTACTATGATAACCCTGATGACTTCAAAAAAGAGGTAATAACATCGCCGCTTATCTTGGATGAAGATGATACCAACCAGCAAAGCGTTATTGAGCAGCCCGGTGTGGGGATTGCCGAACCAAGTGTTTCTAATACCACAAGAGCCCCGGAATCTGATGTGCAGATTACAGAACAATCTGATTGTGGTACCGTCAGTGACCTGGATGGTGACAACCAGCCAATTATTGAAGAAGATGCTGCGATTAACAAGCCTATTTCTAATTCTCTTGATGATCTTCTTGATTTCGCTTTCCAGCAAAAAGAGTGTGCTAATCATCAGTTAGCCCTTAATACTTTTCAGTTGGCGTTTAACCTTTACCAGGACAGTGATGCCGGTCCACAGTTGGCAATTGAAGTAGCCAAGCTTCTTATGAATCAAGGCGCATATGATGAGGCAATTTCGATTCTGATTACAAGCTGTAAGTTACCTGTTTTAGTATTGGATTCTCCTTTATATCAGGAAATTACTTCGTTAATAGCTTATATAACCATTGTAAAAAATACTCTGCTTAAACAAGATAGCGACTACACAATACCATTCAATCAAATTTCGGCTACTATTTCTAAAGAAATAAATGCAAAATTTCGAGAATGGCAAAATAGGATAATTTAATAAATCCGATGGAGGAGGTATTCTTATGAAAAAAAGTGTAGATATTCTTGGACTACCTGTAATCAGCATTAACGAAGGTATTGAACTAGGCACAGCGAAGGGCCTTGTTATTGATGCTTCACAAGGAGCCGTTGCGGCGATAGTGTTGGAAGATGGCAAATGGTATTTGGGAGCTAAGTTACTTCCCTTCTCCGCAATTTCAGGTATTGGTGAAAATGCGTTAACTATTGAAAGCAGCACTCATGTTATTCCAATTACCGATGCACCAGAGATGGAAAAACTGCTGGAAGCAGATGTAAAAGTAATTGGCGCAAAGGTATTAACTAAAAATGGTCGTTTTCACGGCAAAGTAACTGAAATTGAAATGGATGAAACTGGTCGGATTATAAATTGTGAAATTAACAATGCTGACGAAATCACTAAAATTGCCGGAGAGTTAGTGATCACTTTTGGTAAAGAAGTACTTATCATTAGTGACGCTGATGGTCTTCCTGCCACTCATGATGAAATGGCAGCTGTAAGGCCTAATGTATCCCCAACTTTGCCGCATCAGGCTGTTGGTCTGCAGCAAAAAACAGCGATTAAAGCGGAAACCGCAACGGTATCCGGTCGTCAAGGGCAGGAAAATAATGACGATGTATCAAAAAAATTCGATGATAAACAACGTAAATATTTACTTGGCAAAAAAGCATCAAGACGTCTTGAAACAGATAATGGCGTGTTAATTGTTGAACAAAATGGTGAAATTACTGAAGAAGTAATTCAGAAGGCTAGATTGGCGGGTAAGTTTGTTGAACTTTCTATGAGTATTTAAGGTTATGGCCCCCGCTTATGCGGGGGATTGTAATATATATGCGAATCAATGTAGAAAGGGGGTTAGCTGTGCAATTACAATCAAGCCGAAGGGTTAAATTTATGGTTGTTTTAGGCGCTATCCTCATTTTAAGTTTTGTCTGTCAAATATCAATCAATGCTGCACTAACCGCTTCGGATCGTGTGTATAACGGAGTTAAAGTCGGAGATATTGATGTTGGCGGCCTTTCTGAGACTGAAGCGCAAGAAAAAATTGCAGATTATTTTACGGAAAAGGTTAAGCAAGCTGCAATCACGCTGACCTTCAATGAGCACGAATGGAAAATTTACGATCAAGATATTGACCTTAGCATTGATTCAGTTGCTTTGGCTCATCAGGCTTATCAAGTTGGGCGAACCGGCAATGTTTTTTTTCAAATTAAAGAAAAATATATGACGTTAAATCGTGGTTACACCATACCATGGAATGTATCGTATAATGAAGATAAGTTTCAATCGATACTTACACGAATTGCCGCTGAGATCAATTGTTCCCCAATGAATGCTAAGCTGGTCTATCGTTCTAAACTTACAATTATCCCTGAACAAATTGGCTTAGAAGTCGATAATGCTGCTGTTACGTCGGAAGTCGAAACTAGTATTTATCGTAAAGTACCAGTATCGGTAGTCTTAACGGTGAAAGAAGTTGTTCCCGAAATAACCCGTCATGCTCTTGATGGAATTGATGGGATTATGGCTTCTTATACCACTCAGTTTGACGGCTCTAATCAAAATCGTTCGACGAATATCAGGTTAGCCGCAAAAAATATTACTGGGATTTTAATTCGAAAGGATGAGCAATTTTCCTTCAATGACCGTGTAGGGTTGCGCTCCGCAAAATATGGTTATAAAGAAGCGCCGGTGTTTATTGACGGAAAACTGGTGCCTGACTGGGGCGGTGGAGTATGTCAAGTATCAAGTACATTGTATAATGCCGCTTTACTTGCCAACATGGAAATAATTGAGCGGACATCACATTTTAGACCGCCAGGATATGTTCCCTTGGGGCAAGATGCTACCGTTGCGGATAATCAATTGGATTTTAAATTTAAGAATTCTTCTGAAAATAATATCTACATAACAGCCGAAGTAGGGTATGGTCAAATCACGGTTTATATTTATGGTAAACTACAACCAAACCGCCCGCATATCGAAATTGTGGGTATAAATAAACAAGTTTCTGAACCAAATACAATCGTAATGCAAGATGCTACTCTTGAACTGGGACAAAAAGTAGTGGAAGTAGAAGGACAAAATGGGTTTAATATTACCACCTATCGTGTAAGATCCAGTGATGACGGTACTATAATCGACCGCGAATATATTTCCACTGATCAATTTCCGCCTGAAGACAGGGTAATTAGGATTGGCACCAAAGCATTGCAGCCTAAGTAACCCAAATAATATTACTGAACTTATACAATTTAAAACATTAGTATGTAATAGAAAAAGAGAGCTTTTAGCTCTCTTTTTCTATTACATACAACAATACGGATTAGTTAATTCGGCGAAAAACGCCAATAACTTTGCCTAGAACGGATACATTACGCGAATACAACGGATCCATATGATCATTTTCCGGCTGAAGGCGGATACAATCTTTTTCATGATAAAAGCGCTTAACGGTAGCTTCTTCACCGTCAATCAAGGCTACAATTATCTCACCATTTTTGGCGGTATCCTGGTCGCGTACAAGAATATAGTCACCATCCAATATTCCGGCATTAATCATACTATCGCCTTGAACGGAGAGCATAAAGGTACTGTCTGAACCGATTAATTCAACTGGCAAGGGATAGGTTTCTTCAATATTCTCTACCGCTAATATTGGTTGTCCGGCAGTAACTCGTCCAACAAGTGGTACTTGAATCATGGCTTTCTGACGCCATGGAGTTTCTTCTAGTACATCAATAGCTCTTGGCTTAGTGGGATCACGCCGAATATAGCCTAATTCTTCAAGTTTGGATAGGTGACTATGGACAGTAGAACTGGAACTGAGCCCGACAGCTTCACCAATTTCGCGCACCGACGGTGGATATCCCTTGGCACGTAAGGTATCTTTTATATAATCATATATCTGTTTTTGACGGGCGGATAATGAATCACTCAAAATGCTCAACTCCTAACAATTGTTACAACAATAATTATACCAGCGAATAAAAAAAAAATCAAACATTCGTTCGAAAAACTATTGACCGAACGTACGTACCGTGCTATTATAAATACACGAACATATATTCGAGGTGATAGTAAATGATAAAAAACTTTATCGACAATGAACCACTCATCAAAATTTTTGTCGCTGCCCTTATTTTGATTGGTGGCGGATCAATTTATAGCAACGTTCATGCTAATAACTGGGTAATGCCTACTAGTAGCCAATGCCAGGTGGTAACGGTCAGCAAAGGGGATACTTTATGGTCAATTGCCTCACAAAGAATCCACGATAATGAAGATATTCGCTGTTTTGTAACTGCAATTAAAGACATTAATCATTTGTCGGAAGATGTAACTATTCAGCCGGGACAAACTCTAAAAATTCCGGTTCGCGCGGTCAGTCAATAGTTTTACGGTTAATTACCACGGCAAACCATGCTAAATAACGAGCACATCCTAAAAATAGGATGTGCTCGTTATTTATATAGGAAATATTTGATGTCCCCAAAATGTTCCGTCATCTTCTTCACATTCGTCTGGAGAAGTGTAATCTAGATATTCCTCCAAGTCTTCTTCATCAAGAAAGCCAAGTTGAGGGTCAATATATTCTAGATATTTACGAGGAGGAGTTTCTCGTTCCATGGTTTAATTTCAACCATTTCCTTTCTTTTAATGTTGGCCAGGTACACGATATAGTTTATAACCAGTACTCTTGATTCATACATTCGAAGATAGTACAACTACGTTGAAATTTAGAGTTATAGTTCATTGACTATTGTCCATTTCAATGCTATTATCTAGGTGTATTAATAATATTATTGAGATAGGTGCCCTTAGGGGCTTAATAGGGAAGACCGGTGCAATACCGGCGCGGTCCCGCCACTGTAATGGGGAGTGAGCCCAAGTAATGCCACTGGGACAATAGTCTTGGGAAGGTTTGGGTAAGCATTGATCCAAAGCCAGGAGAACTGCCTATCTGACGGTCACCGTTCGACCCACGAGCGATGGGGAAGGGGATTTAGGTATAAGTGTATGTCGGCAGCTATCTAACACCAGATTATTGATAGTGATGTAACGTCCTTATATGTTGGTCATTACCTCCCTACATAGGGAGGTTTTTTAGTTGCGTTTTTAATCCCAATTTGCTGCAACTAAGTGATTGTAAGTTTTCTGAAAGAATTATAATTTATTTTACTATAATTAACTGGGAGCGATTATAAATGAAACCTTTATTATGGTCATTTACAATCGTATTAACAGCCGTGGTCTTTAGCAGCAGTTTTGCGCTCTGCCATAAAGCGTTTGCTGCTGAAAATAGTTCAATAAAAAAAGCAATCTTAGTAGTAAGCTTCGGCACAACTTATGCTGAAACCAGAAAAGCGACGACCGATGATTAATGCCGCTGGTTTTGCGGTAGATACCTATATCCATGGTCTCGGCGAGAATTTGGCAATACAGGATATTTACGTTGATCATGTAAAGGATGCTATTGAAGCAAAATATAACAAAAAAGAACGCAATAAAGAACGCCCTGCAATTCCGCTAATTGAATAGGCTAGCAAAAGAAAGTAGTCAATTCTGGTTTAAATTAACCTGAGTTGACTACAACATTGTTATCAATAGTAAGTAAATATATAAATAACGGAGGAAACTTTATGACGGGAATATTTTATGGTGTTGGTGTCGGTCCTGGTGATCCGGAGTTGCTTACGGTTAAGGCTATTAATGCCATACGTGAAGCAGATATTATTATTGCCCCCAAGACAGAGAAAAAAGAAGACAGCACCGCATTAACTATTGCTCAGCCGTTTCTGAAAGAATCCGTAAAAATTGTAAAACTTGTTTTTCCGATGGTTTTTCATAGCGATACTTTATCTGAAGCCTGGCAAATTAACAAAAATACTATTCTTGAATTTCTGGCAGCGGGAAAGAAAGTCGTCTTTTTAACCCTGGGTGATCCAATGTTTTATAGCACTTATATTTATATTTTTCGTCTCATAAACGGCTGTGGCTATACGATCGAAACTATTCCCGGAGTTCCTGCGTTTTGTGCTATTGGCAGTAAGCTTGGCTATCCTTTAGTAGAAGGCAATGACGTTTTAAGCGTTATTCCTGCTACTATTCCTGATGCTGAGCTTGATATAGCTATCGCCAATGCGGATAATATCGTACTGATGAAAGTTTATAAAAATTATAAACAAGTACTTGAAAAGCTAAAATACCATGGCTTTGCAGAGAATGCGGTTATGATTAGCCGTTGCGGGTTCGAAGATGAGCAGGTGGTCCATAATTTAAACGATGCCACTAATCAGCCATTAAATTATTTATCGACAATATTAGCCCGCCGCAACAAATTATAACAAGCGGACAAAAGTCAGAGGTGAGTGTGTTGAACTTATTTACCCGGTATAAACTAATAATTATTACAGCAGTACTTCTGCTGTTAATTACTGGCTGCAATAACAGTTCAACTCCGTCAACAGCTAATAACAGTTCAACTGCCCCATATTTAACAATGACGGATGACACTGGGCGAAGTATTGTGTTATCTCATAAGCCTGAACGAATTGTTGTTCTGTCACCATCGTTTCTTGAGTTGTTATATTCGCTGGACGGACATGCGGTTGGACGCCCTAACTCAAAATTAGGTACAATACCACTTGCTGAGCAAGAAGCAGCTGAAGTAGGATTTGTTTATAATATCAACCTCGAAAAAGTGGTAGCCCTGCAGCCAGATCTGGTTATTGGCCTGGAAGGTATGCATGATAAATTTGTGCCAATCCTTGAAAGTAATCATATTCCGGTAATGATCTTAAAATATAAGACTTATGATGATGTCTTTGATAAAATTGCCTTGTTCGGTACAATTGCTGGGTCAGAGCAACAGGCACACGTCCTTGCCCAGGATTTAAAAACTAAGTTAACAGCTATCAGCAATAAGCTTCCTGCTAAAAAAGTTAAGGTAGCTATTTTACACGCTACGGCTAAAAGTGTTACGTTAGAACTTGATACAAGTATTGCCGGCAGTACTGCGAAGCTTCTGCAGCTGGAAAATGTAGCGGCTGACAGTACACCCCTTGCCGTAAGCCCGGAGTTGGCCCCATACAGCTTAGAAAAATTAGTCGAAAAAAATCCGGATATTCTCCTGGTTGTTACCATGGGCAACAGTACGGATATTGAAAAAAATATGAATGAAACAGTCAAGAATAATCCCGCTTGGTTATCTTTGCAAGCTGTTAAAAATAATAAGGTAGTGTATTTGCCTTCAGATTTATTTTTATTGAATCCCGGCTTAAGAATGCCTGAAGCCGTTGGATATATGGCAAATATAGTATATCCTGAGATTTATGCCAATGCAAAGTAACCGCTGGTCTTTAAATAGAAATCTTTATTCGAGACTGTTTTGGCGCTCCGGTGTGTTAGCTTTTTTCATGTTGTTGGCGTTTTTTGGTTTAGTCTTCAGCTTAGTTAAAGGCGCCGTCAATATTTCGCCGGAGGATATTGTTCGAGCTATTTGTTACAATGGCGGAGACCCCATGGGGCAAATCGTGTGGAATATTCGCTTGCCTCGTTCGATCGTTGGGGCCCTGGTCGGAATGAATTTAGCCTTATCCGGAGCAATTTTGCAGGCAGTGATGAAAAATCCACTGGCGGATCCTCATATTATTGGTGTTTCTTCGGGTGCAGGGTTGGCCGGTATTATAGTGTTAGTACTGTTTCCGACCATGGATTACTTATTGACCCCAGCAGCTTTTATCGGAGCGCTGATTTCCGCGGGTATCATTTATTTGCTTGCCTGGAAAGGCGGTATTCGCCCAATTCGGATTATTTTGGCCGGAGTAGCTGTATCCGCTTTCTTAGGTTCAGGTATTTCGTCGCTTTTGATATTATACAGTGATCGGGTACACGGGGCTTTGGTGTGGATGGTCGGCGGACTTGCCGCCCGAAGTTGGCCGCATGTTT
Organism: Bacillota bacterium; assembly: GCA_017889625.1. Classification (GTDB taxonomy): domain Bacteria; phylum Bacillota; class Negativicutes; order Sporomusales; family CTSoil-080; genus CTSoil-081. Next base: position 216,296 of record JAGGAD010000002.1, read on the forward strand.
TTACTATTTTGCCGTATTCAATAGGTGCTGGATTATTGGCGTTTTTGAGTGCCTCCTATCTTAATGTGCTGAGTTTAGGTGATGAAGTATCGCGCGGGTTAGGCCTTAGGGTTGAATTAACCAGAATTGTACTAACTGCGATTGCTGTTTTACTTGCCGCCAGTGCGGTAAGTGTCGTTGGTTTATTAGGGTTTGTCGGGCTTATTGTTCCGCATGCGGCCCGCCTTTTAATCGGCTCAGATTACCGGTTCTTATTACCGGCGTCAGCGTTATTGGGTATCGGTGTTGTGACCATTAGTGACACGCTGGCGCGTATATTATTTACACCGCTTGAATTGCCGGTAGGCATTATCATGGCTTTTGTCGGTGCGCCATTTTTCCTTTATTTATTAAGGAGGGAAAGTTAATATGGCGATATTATCCGTAAACAATTTAACGATAATTATCAATAATAAGCGTATTATTGATAAACTGTCCTTGAACGTGGAAGCGGGGAAAATTTTATCGATAATTGGCCCTAACGGGTCAGGTAAAAGTACGTTGATAAAAGCTTTGACCCGCAGTCTAAAACCATTCGCCGGCCAGATAGAGTTATTTGAGCAGAATATACGAAGTTATAGCGCAAATAAGCTGGCCCGGCAAATTGCAGTATTGCACCAGAAGACGCAGGCCCCCGGCGATTTATCGGTGCGGGACTTAGTGGCCTATGGCCGGTTTCCTTACCAGTATTGGTGGAAAGAGAATCATAAGGAAGATACGGTTATTATTGATTGGGCTTTAGCTGAAACCGGTTTATCGCTAATTGCTGACCGGCCAGTAAATACCTTGTCTGGTGGCGAGCAACAGCGTGCCTGGATAGCTATGGCCCTGGCTCAGCAACCGCGGGTATTATTTTTAGATGAACCAACGACTTTTCTTGATATAGCTCATCAAATAGAGATTTTAGAATTAATTACTTCATTAAACAAGCAAGAAGGTATTACGGTGGTTATGGTCGTGCACGATATGAATCATGCCGTTCGATATTCTGATATTGTTGCCGTAATGCAACGGGGAAAGCTTTATTCAATTGGGCAGCCTAAAGATATCATAACCCCAGCTATGCTCCGGGATGTTTTTGGGGTTGAAGCGGATATTTTACAGGATAAAGCCGGTCAGCCCTTTTGTGTGCCAACTAAACTCTCAGCAAATTGGATAGCCGGAAGGGAGGCTGCGATGTAGTAATGATTGAAGTTAGTGGCTTGACCAAACAGTTTGACGTTAGAACAGTGCTAAACTGTTTAAATTTATCAATAGATACCGGCGAAATATTTGGCCTATTGGGCCCAAACGGTGCCGGTAAAACTACAACGATTCGGTTGCTTACGATGTTAACTAAACCATCAGGCGGAATTATCCGAATAAATGGTTTGAGCTTTGAAAAAAACGAACAACAAATTAAGTCTCTACTGGGGATAGTCCCACAGCATCTCAATCTGGACATTGAATTAACCGCCCGCGAAAACTTAGAACTTCATGGCCGATTGCATGGGATTCCCACCGCCGAGCGTAATCGGAGAATCACTGAACTTCTGGAATTCGTCGAATTAACTGATCGATCCGGTGATATGGTCCAAACTTTTTCCGGCGGTATGAAACGGCGGCTAATGATTGCCCGGGCTCTCCTGCATCGACCTAAAGTGCTGTTTCTTGATGAGCCAACAGTAGGCCTTGATCCGCAAGTTCGTCGCAGAATTTGGGAATTAGTCCGACACCTTGCCAGCGAAGGCATGACTGTGTTGTTGACAACTCACTACATTGAAGAAGCGCAAGCCTTATGCCAGCGAGTGGCGATTATCGACAAAGGTCATCTGATTGCGCTAGATACTCCCCAAACCCTTTGCCAAGGCCTTGGGGAGTATGTCGTAGATTGGGAGGAGAATGAGCAGCGCCACAATAAATTTTTCCCGAATCGCGTCGATGCGGCAAGTTATAGTGCTTCGCTAACAACAACAGTAATCATTCGTCGCTCTAACCTGGAAGATGTCTTTGTCGAACTTACCGGCAGGAAGGTGGTGGAAAGGTGATTAGCCATATCTGGACCGTGGTTTGGCGCGACTGGATGGTACTTAAACGTCGGTTAGGACGGTATATTTTATCCCGAATGGTTTCACCGATATTTTATCTAGTGGCTTTTGGCTGGGGACTTGGCCGAAATATGACCATGACTCATGGCAGTTATCTGGATTTTATCGTTCCGGGAATCATTGCCCTGAACTCAATGAATATTAGTTTCAATGCCGTTGGTACGCCGGTAAATATGAGCCGATTGTATCATAAAACGTTAGAAGAATATCTCTTGGCACCGATAAGCGCGATTTCCTACGTTATTGGTAAAATTCTCTCCGGAATTCTTCGAGGAATAATTTCATCCGCCGTTATTGTTGTTTTAGCAACTATTTTTGGGGCTAAATTATCATTAAACGGCTGGTTTATAGTAACTTTAATCTTAAACTGTGCAATATTTGCTGCCTTAGGGTTGGTAGCCGCTTTGTATATGAATTCACATGAGGAAATGAGTAACTTTAATATATATATCCTAACGCCAATGTCGTTTTTATGTGCAACGTTTTTTTTACCAAACCAACTGCCAGGTTTACTACATTGGATAATTGAGATTTTGCCGCTAACTCAGGCAAGTTATGCCTTGAGACAAACCAGCACATCCGGAGGTTTTCCTGAAACAGCTTTAGGGATAATGATAATTTATTTTGTTGGTCTCGTCTGGATCGGCACAAGAAAAATGAAACAGTTACAAGATTAAGATAAAAATAAAATAGTTGGTCTGATAAAAAATATCGTGCACATTTAGATGCACGATATTTTTTATCAGATTTTTGCCTCTGTTTTAACGTCCGATAATATCTATTATGTTAAGTAAACTGCAAGTGCAAAGTAATTGGTGATGATAAACTTGGTGATTAATATTTATAAGCATGATAACCAAAGGTTTAGGAAACCACAACCTTGTGACGTTAGGATATTGTCATATCACCTTTACAATAATTCATACATATTATATATCAGGTATCCATCAAAGAATAAATAATAAAATAAAGGAGCGAAAATAAATGCCGCGAAAACTCCCAAAATGTTTGGAGGATATTGACTTTCTTCCCAACGTTAGTGTCTATATCGTTCTGAAAGGCGCTATTGCTTTAACCGGAACACTTATCGCAGAGATCAGTGACCGCCACCATGATGAACCGCTGGTATGCCCGCCGCCTAAGATCGATGTCAACGTTCCACCAGCTCAGGTTGAAGTAAATCCGAAAATTGAGGTCAATGTTGAACCAGCCAAAGTAGACGTTGGTGTTAAAGTTGAGGAAGAACCGGAATTTCTTCTTGTTCAACTCTCAGAAGATTTAGTAATACCACTAGGTATTGCTTCCGCTATTGCCGGAAGTGCTAGTACTACTATTACTACAGCCCCTGTTGCAACTTCTTTTACCGCAACTGCTACTCCTTCAAATTATATAACTTTTGAAAGTGGAACTATCATATCAATAAATATCGGTGAAATTTTGATTATTGGAACAAACGGAACGATTGCCTAAACACCCCTAAGCACTCACATTTTAAGAGTGCTTTTTTCTTTGCCGTGCCATTTTTGTCTGGAACAAATGCTAATTAATCACCGTAGTATATAGTATAATCGGGGAGGTGATATTTTGGGCTATCGGAGATTTAATGATGGTTGTGGTGATTATGGTTATTGGGATAAGTGTTACCCTCCACAAATGGATATGTACTGTGGTTGTCTCTGTCATTTTTGCCGAATCAAGAGACGTTGCAAGTGGTGGCGGCGGCGGTTTTGCTAGTATGGTAAAATAGCCGACAAAAAAACACAGATACATATATATCTGTGTCATATGATCTAAGATTTAGTGGTTTTCGTATTTGCATTTTAATTCTTCATACAGATCCTTAGTGTTAATGGTAAACCATTTATTTAGCAAGGAATCATATTTTTGGGCATCAGTAATAATCCATTGACCAGCCTGGTAAGTTAGAGTGAATTTATAATTATCGGTTGTAGTCTGAACAACATCTTTACTTGCTTCGGCTTCCTGTTGGGTGAGATAAACCTGATAAAATATATAATCAAAATTAACTTCGATATTAGCAACATAGGTCGGCTGTTCTGCCTCTGTTTTGTGAACATCAACCTTGTAATTATGCTCAACTGAACCGGTTATCTTAGCCCAATAGCCAGGTAAGCCCATAGTAGCATCTGGTTCATTATAAGTGATATTATAATGATCGCCGTTATAACTTTCAAAAACTTTATTCATGGTATCATCTATGTACTGTTTACCACTATTAATTATTGGGGTATCATCAGCAGCGAATACCGGCATTGCATATGAAAGCAGTAACAACATCAGTACAATACTTTTCTTAATCATAGCCTCACCTCATTGTTTTTCATAAACCCTGCCAGTATTGGGCAGGGTTTTTTGGTAGTCCAATAATACTTACAATACAGCCTCTAACTCATTTGCTAGCGACACATTTCGTCAACTATTGCTCTCTGCCAGAGCATATCACTTCCTTGTAATTATGTCAAGTTCTGTAAAATATCAATTTTAACTAAAATCGGATATTTTTAGGAATCGATTGTGTTATGTCCTCTATCTTACTATACTAATTATAAGAGCTCATTATTATTTACTGTTGCGGAGGATTTATGAATATTAAACAATTGCAATATTTTATTTCAGTAGCCGAACATCTCAGTTTTACTGCTGCTGCAAAAACTCTTTATATTACTCAGCCTTCACTTAGTCAGCAAATAGCCGATTTAGAACGCCATATCGGTGTAAAGCTTTTTTTGCGCAATCGTCATTCAGTTCAATTGACCGCAGCAGGAACTTCACTTTTAAAAGAAGCTAAAGGTCTTGTTGCGAAAGCTGATGAGGCCATAAAAATTACGCGCCAAGCTGAAACCGGCATTGTCGGAAGTCTTTCCATTGGCTTTTTGGGAGCAGGCGAACGTCGATTTTTACCCCAATTGTTAGCTGCTTTTCGCACTAAATTTCCTAATGTTGAATTATCCTTAGCCCATTTTAATTCCTTCACCGATTTAGATAAAGCCCTTTTACAAGGTGACACCGATATTGCCATTACTTTGAAAAGCAAAATAGAAATTATGCCACTAATAAGTTGGAAAGTAATTTATACAAATCCTATGTCTTTGGTATTGGCTTTTTCCCATCCCTTAGCGAGTAGCATTGATCACCAGTTTTCACTACTGGATGGTGAATCCCTTTATTTACAGGATCGGGATGTCGCCAGTCGGTGCTTCGATACTTTACTTCAGATTTGCGCGGACCATGGTATTAACCCTAAAATCCGTCTTGTGCCACATATGCAAACGGTACTCTTAATGGTCGAATCTGGAGCTGGTTTTTCAATTTTACCTCGGGTCGTTCCCGAAACCTATGCCAGCCCTAACTTGAAGTGTATTGATGTAAGTGAGAACGAAACTACGGTCGATATAATCGCCGCGTGGAAAAAGGATAGCATCAACCCCTCTATTTCTTTGTTTCTTGAGGAAATCGATGCTATGTTGCCACTGGAAGATCATAAAGTTAATAATATTCCATTAGATACCATCACCAAATAGCCCGACTAAATTATCTACACGTTGCTTTTCAAGTCTCTCAATCTGTGCGATTTTGTTGTCTTTAATGGCAATAACTACTTGCCCATATCGTAAATCTTTCAATACTTCACTCAGGCGTAGCCGCAGAGTTTCGGAGTTTAATTTACTTTCCGGAGGTTTCAGCTTTTTAGGTTTTGACGCTTCTGGCTTGGTTAAACGAATTTTTTCAATTCTATCTATCTGGATAAGCAATCCATCCTGCGCGATCAGTGTAAGCGTTCCATGTTGGATTTTTTGTACTTCAGTGGTAATGATATCCCAAACATACCCTGGAATTTCCAAAATTTATCTCACTCTCCCCTTTATTAAGAGCCTCCGCTAAGTGCTCACCTTGACAAAATAACAATAAGATTATGATTCTCGCCTAACTTGATAATTCCCTTTTTATCAGCAAAGCGTAGTCTAATAGCTCCGATAGCTTAATATGTACATGACTGATATGGATGACTTTAAAACTTAGCTTCATAACGTATTTCCTCCAGTATTAAACTCTTGAACCTTGCGCACATTCGTCATTAGGCGGAAATTTACCGTTTGTGTCAAACCAAACCACATTACCATTCTCAATAACAATTACTATCTTTTCTGGATTTAATTTATTGTTTGATCGGACTATTTCTGCGCCGCTAACTGACTTTATACATGCGTCTGTTGACATATAAAGGTACTTCCTTTCAAAAATAGAATAATTGCAAAAATATTAAGCCCCTTTCGAATGAAAGGGGCTAACAATCACTTTAGCATCCTCTCATCTTCCAGGATTATACTCCTGCTGGATTTAGCACCTTGCGTTCAACGCCGGTTGCTGGGTGTCATAGGGCCAGTCCCTCGACCACTCTGGATAAGAGTCTAATATTTTGTTTAGTTATGATGATAACATTTCAAGGAATCATTGTCAATGACTTTATTCTAAGCCATTGTAGTGATAGGCAAAATATACAATTCGCCAATATAAATTGACATTTATTAACGATAAACCTAAAATATAATAAAGAAAGTGCTAACAGAACCGTCGGCATTCAAATTTCGTTATTACGAATTTCTGGGTGCTTTTTTATTATATGCTTTACAATGGAGGTTAATCATATGCCAATAAATATACCTAATAACTTACCGGCAGCAACCGTTTTGGAAAACGAGAATATTTTTGTTATGCACGAAAATAGGGCGTATAGCCAAGATATCCGACCGCTAAAACTTTTGCTGTTAAACCTTATGCCTACTAAAATAACTACCGAAACTCAGCTGCTTCGCCTTTTGGGTAACTCGCCTTTACAAGTAGATGTTGATTTTATGTATACAGCTACCTATACTCCAACTAACACCCCGCAAGAACATCTTATTAAATTTTATGAAACCTTTAACGAAATAAAACACCGTAAATACGATGGTATGATTATCACCGGCGCACCAGTTGAACAGATGCCTTTTGATGAAGTAATATATTGGAAAGAACTATGTGAAATCATGGAATGGAGTAAAACGAATGTTTATTCCACCCTACATATTTGTTGGGGAGCCCAAGCTGGCCTATATTATCATTATGGAATTCCCAAATACCTGCTTAATAAAAAAATGTTCGGCGTTTTTCCGCACCGACTGTGCTGCACTAACCAAGAAAAATTATTTCACGGCTTTGATGACACATTTTATGTTCCTCATTCGCGGCATACTGAAGTTCGTCGTCAAGATATTGAAGCTAATCACAATCTTACTATTCTTGCAGAATCGGATGCTTCCGGCGTGTATGCGGTCGCAAACACCAACCGCCGCCAATTTTTTATCACCGGTCACTCCGAATATGATCCTTTAACCCTTAAAACAGAGTATGACCGGGATATTTCGCAAGACTTGCAGATTGATATCCCGCTAAACTATTATCCCAATAACGATCCCAATCAACAACCGATCGTCCTTTGGCGAAGTGCTGCCAATCTTCTCTTTACCAATTGGCTTAATTATTGCGTCTATCAAGAAACTCCTTTTGACCTCGCTCAACTATAAATACTGTATGGATAGTGGCTCAAGTTGATATCTATCTTGTCATCAAAAAATAAAAGCAACATCATTATTTTTATTTTTTAAAAGGCTGTCTAAAAAGAACTTAAACTTTTTAGACAGCCTTTCTATCTGCCACGCTGATTTTTAAACGATGCCTGCTTTGGGCTTACAAAATATCCCAATAAGCCAGCCCACGGATAAACCAATAATCATTGGGATCACCCACCCCATCCCGATATCAAAAAACGGCAGGAATGAATGGTAAAATGCCATAAGGTTTTGAATTAAATCTTTATCTTTAATGATAGCTGGCATCGCATTAAACGCATCCCCCACACTGGCGAACAAGGTACAGATTGTTGTTAATACATAAACGATCTGCCGTTTTTTGAACAGCGGCGATAAGAATGCCAGTATAATTAAGGTAATTGCTAATGGATATAAAAACATTAATACTGGAATCGATAAGGCAATAATTTGAGTCAGACCAATATTGGCGATCAAGCACGACACGATTGTAAATATAATCACATATACTTTGTAGCTTAGCGAATTTGGAAATAATTCCAGGAATGTTTCCGAGCAAGCTGTAATTAGTCCAATCGCGGTTTTTAAGCAAGCAAGGCTTATGATAATCGCTAATAAAATGCTGCCTAGTGACCCGAAATAGTATTTAGCAATTTGCGCTAGGGCAATTCCGCCGTTTGCGGATAATTCATATTGCGCAACGCTTGTCGCTCCAATATAAGCTAGGCAGCTGTAAATAATCCCCATCAATAAGATGCTGACAATTCCAGCTTTAATTGTACCCATTGCAATACCTTTGGGGCTTTGAACTCCCAAATTTCTCAGCGTTTGTACAACGATAATGCCAAAAGCAAGCGAAGCTAAGGCATCCATGGTATTGTAACCTTCGGTGAAGCCTTTAAAAAACGAGTCCTTAAGATATGCACCATGAATTTCAGCACCGTAAAAAGTCCCCATTGGGCTTAGAAAGCTTATAATAACTAAAAATGCTAGAAATAACAGAAATAACGGATTTAGAATTTTGCCAACCCAAGTTAAAATTTTACTTGGGTTTAGTGAAAAAACTAGAGCGATAAGAAAAAAGATAATCGTAAATCCAGCTAAACCCACAGCTTGATATTCCTGGGCAATATATGGCGCTAACCCAATTTCGTAAGAAACAGTTCCTGTTCTCGGCAACGCAAAAAAAGGTCCGATTGTTAAATATAACAAAATGGTAATGGCATATGCATATAACGGATGAATGCGGCTTGCAAGACCAAATAAACCATCACTTTGGGAAATACCAATCGCTACCACTCCTAAAAAAGGTAAGCCTATCCCTGTAATTAAAAAGCCGATTGTGGCGATAACTACATTACTGCCAGCTTCTTGCCCCATATGTACAGGAAATATCAAATTTCCTGCTCCAAAAAACAGTCCAAATAACATTGAACCAATCAATGCATATGAAGATAATGTCAATCGTTGATCCATAAATCTACTCCTAGTCCTATAATTATGTGATGTATCAAAAGCCGCTTAATTGTATAATAATTTGTTAAATACCTTTATCTATCTTGATCGTTTATTTAAAATATAGCAATAATTAAAAATTAATTTTTAATATTTTGTGACTGGCTATTGTCTTAATTAGTCTAACCCTAAGCGTTTACGGGAAAAGCCGCTGTAGACGGCCCCTAGTGGGTTATGAGACAAAACCCGGTCTTTTGTTGCCAGAGCTGAAACTGGCACATTAGAATGTAGACCAAAAATCATGTCATGTCCTACACAAAGACCAACAGTAAAATTTAATTCAGTAGCGGCATCATTTAACTGTTTTGCCTGAATGGCTGGATTACACATTATATCGGTTTTTTTTGTTTTATAAAATTCCGGGTTGAACTGCTTTTTACCAACGCCACAGACTTTACAACATACTGAATGTACAGTGAAATATTTTTCAAAGTATTGTACGATAAAGTTTGCTTCATCCGCCAAGCCCATGCAGAAGGCTACCCCAATGGTTTTACAGCCCATAGCCTGGGCAAATTTAGCACTTTCCTCTAACCTAGTTATTTGTTCACCTTCAATTTTAGCGGCAGCAAGAATTATTTGCTTATCTTGCTTATTATAAGCCGCTTCCACTTGTTCAAAGGTTAACTTGGTGCAGTTTTGATTGTTACGGCAATTTCTTTCTTTACATGATCCACACTGCATATAATCCCCTCCCTACTTTTGGTTAAGTTGCTTCAGCATAGTGTCTATAATATGTTGCATATCTTCTTTGATTTTTGTTGGTAAAATTCGTTCTCTCTTAAATTAGTATTTTCAGCCCTGAATTAATTACCACACCTTAGAAAGTTTCCATATTTTTCGTATTCGACAATGTATTTTAAGTATCCTTTTCTTAAACCAAAATCATAAAACCGGCATTTTAGCGTTGATGATGAAGTTTTGTCGGAACTGATACTGTTATTATTGCGTTCATCCGTCGATCGTCGAATCAGCTATTGCCAGCTCTTTTAATGTTGCAGTATAAATATAATCAGCAGTATTTTTTTCTCAACACTTTAATTATTCCAAAGATTGTGAGAAAGTAAAACTTTCTAGGAAGCTCCATCGTTATTCCTAAATAATGTCTATTTAACCGCAATAACAACAGGATGGTGTGCCACCACTGTAGTGATAAGTCGGGTCTGTAACAATGATATCATTATTATTTAACGCCTGCAATTTAGCCGCTGTTTTATGACAAATCGCGGTCGGTATTCCTCGGCTAAAAACATGCCCCTTCCCATCAGCATAGGTTTCTGAATCACCGATATAGGTAGCAGTTTCACCCGCATAGCAACAAACACCCTGGGGTTTTTGTTGCCACAAGTTCAACCGTATCCAGAACGATATTCTGTTCAAGACCATATTGTCTTTTACCTAAAATACGATATGGGCGTCGAGCCCGAATTTCAATAATTCCGAACCCTGCTGCGGCAATTTTTTGAATATAATCTTCAAAAGACAATGCCCCGGATAAACACATTGCTCTCAACCGTTCATCGTTTTTCAGTTTTTCCGGAATCGGCACTGTTGTGATCGGATCGGAAATATACAGTCGGCCAGTCGGTTTTAAGACCCGATACATCTCCTTTAATGCTATTTTTCCTTAAAAATATTGAATAAACAGTTCTGAGCAGCAACATCTATGCTGTTATCATATAGCGGAAGCTTTAGCGCATCGCCATAAACTAGTCTAACAAATTCTGGATGGTCGGTCACCGCAACACAGAGTTTTACATATCTCTTGCGCAGCATCTTTATATAATTCTTGGGTAACTTTTAAATAACTCATTTCAATCCACCTTTCACTTAGCCAAGGCTTCCCTGGCAACTACTTCCAGCCCCAGCTGTACAACAATAACAATGCTCATCAACAAGTATTTCCCCCATGACATCTTCCGGTGTTAAATCGATAATGGTTTTCGGAACCTTAATTTTCATCTTCTGCACCTGATTAAAATCGCAATCGTAAACAGTGCCATCCCAGCCTATGTTGACCTGCGACAAACACATGACTTTTTCGAGATTATCCTGGTTATAACTATTGACAAGCAACTCCATATACGCCTCAAGTTCACCGCTAGTCGCCAAGGCTTCTTTAAAGCGGCCACACGGTGCATTTGTAATCGTAAACAGCTTATTAAATTCGATCCCATAATTATCTTTTAATTGCTCTTTATAGGCCGCTTGCAACTGAGCCTGTGGTCCCGGCAAAAATGCCCCGCCCGGATTATATACCAGATCAAGCGTGAGGCCGGTTCCCGCTTTTCCATAACCATGGCAGTTTAATAATTTTAGAGCCTCAATATTATGCTTAAACACACCTGTCCCCCGTTGGGCATTAACATTTTCTTCCCCATAACAAGGCATTGAGGCAACCAATTGAACATTATTGACTTTAAAGAAATCAATTAAATGCTTATATGAATTATCAGCTAACATCGTCAAATTTGTTCTGACAATAATACGGTTTACCATAGGTATTTTTCGCGCCCCTTCGATCAACATCGACAGATGAGGATTAAGTTCCGGTGATCCACCGGTAATATCAACCGTTGAAGCTTTTGCCTTAGTAATAAATTTCAAACAGGCTTCTATCGTTTCTACACTCATCTGTTCGGTACGTTCAGGCCCGGCTTGCACATGACAATGCCGACATTTTAAATTGCAAACATACCCAACATTGATTTGAACAGTATCGATATTATTTCTGACTAACTTTTTACCTGCAACTTGAATATTTTCATAAAATGATCTCATGCCATCCTCCTGTTCTAATTATTAATTGTTATTTTTTTACAATTAACTAGTTCCATTATATAATTATAGAGTCAACGATTGCAAACTTAATTTAACGCGCAATCGTTGACTCTATAATTATTTCATTATGTTAACGTCTATTTGCTCAATAAGCGTTAATATTTCCCATCACCGATTCCAAATTGCGGTGCCCTCTGACCCGGCGAACATTTTGGCAATCTTCTCTTTCGTCACACCGTAATCTTCGTCACACCTCAGTAGGAAATTAAGCGCATGTTTTACCGGAATATTCGTTTTCTCAGAGGCGAAATGGATTACACAGCTCATACAATAGCTAATCAGTATATCTGCCCCTGCTTCGGCTGCTTCTTCCAGTCGTAATTTTACTTGCTTTTCCGCTAAATCCGGTCTTAGACAACCAATTTGTCCCCCGCTTCCACAACAAATCGTATTTTGTTGATGATGGTTCATTTCTATAAACGATACTCCGCATTGATCTAGATTATTCCGCACTTGGTAAGCAAAAATACCAGTAAATCGATCTGGGCAAGCGTCATGTATAGTACATACGCCAACATAAGGCCCAAGCTGTCCGGTAATTTCACTGGCTTCATATATCGTTTGCACGCTTATGCCACGCGGCTTCAATAGTTCTGCTAATTCATAGTAACAGCCCGGGCAAGCCATAATGAATTTGCTAATTTTATGTTTTTCAATACTATCGACAAGCTTTGCCCTCATTTCTATATAATTCGTTTCTAACCCCATTTGCTTCAGTGGCTTGGCACAACACTCTGTAAGTATCCCCTCACAATCACAGCTTTCTTTGAGAACAGCATACACTTTACGCGTCAGCGCTGGAGCATAGGTCAGCATCGCGCACCCAGGGAAAAAAACAGTTGAGGCGTTGTCGGGGATGACTATATCATCATATTTTATACCGTATACTTCCCGGTAACAACTCATCATATTTGGCTCTCGATCTGGGAACAGGTACTGATATTGGGCAATATCATATTCGCTATTTTCAACCGCCGCAATTCGTTTGGCCTGGAATACATTTTTTGGACTAAGCCCTAATGGGCAAACGCTTTCACACGCCCCACATAACGCACAGCTAAACGCCTCTTCTCCCGTTACACCTCTCGCCACAAGTTCCGCCGGTGATAATCCGATTTCTCCTAATAAATTGCATTCGGAAGTACATTTACCACACCCAACACATTGTTTTGCTATTAGATTGCCCCAGTCATCCACGCTCATATCATTTCCTCCTGGTTGATTTATAATAATTATATAGGAATTATTTTACAGTTTCAATTATACTTAAGCCCGCAAATGTGCCCCTGATTCCATTCCTCCCGGGAAAGTGGCATGATATATTTTAAGTGATAATTATTGCTGTCAATCGTTTACTAGCGCTTATTTAACCCCCACGGGCAGGCCAGTAAACAATAACCACAAGTATGTTTTCTACTCTTATGTTTGACATATTCACTTCTTTTCTTGTTACACATTTGATAATCAAGAAGTTCCGCTCGTTTTGTTGTTAGTTCCCAATTCACTCCCGTAATTAATCCCCATGGACAAGCAGCGACACAGGCACGACAAGGTCCACATAAACTTTTTCCTATAGGACTCCCACAAGCTAAAGGATAATCTAAAAGTATTGCTGCCAGTCGCACCCGCGGCCCAAACTCTTTCGTTACCAATACATCGTTTTTGCCAATCCAGCCAAGTCCGGCTTGAACTGCCGCATACTTAAGGGAAAATGGTGCAACAAGCTCGCTTTCATCGCTTTGTGTTACAGCTGGTATGTAATTCTTTATGCGATATTGACTAAATAATCGACTTAGACGACTAATTTTTTCATTAATTGTTATTTTTGCTACAGACATTATTTGATGGTATTGTTCCTCATCGTATGCTTCGTTTATTATAAAGCAATTGTAACTTTGAGCTATTACAATTGCTTTTGTATAGACCTCTTTATAATCAGAATAAGCGATATCGGCAACTGACCATATAGCCTCAGAGCAATTTCCAATTATTCCCCTTATTTTATTATTAAGCTTATCCATATCATAACCTCCGCAAAAGATACTTGTGGGCGCTATCGCCATTAACATTGCAAAAACATTATGTTCTCTACTTCTCAAATCCGCGCCTCATCTCCTGCTGTAGCCTCTTAAGATTACAGCAAAATGGAAGAACGCCGACGATTGTGATTGTCGGCGCTCTTCCATTTACCAGATAACCCCTATATTCGCCACTAAACCGGATCATCCTGAGCTGCTTCCAAAATAATACCATCCGGATCACGAAAATACATCGTCCAGCCAAAGCCAACATGTTGGGGCGCACAGTGCATCTTCACGCCATTGGCAATAAGCTTCCGGTAGAGTTCCTGAATATCATCAGTCTTAAAACAAACATGAGCCGCACCAACATCACTAGTCTTATGATCGTTTAGCGGTTTCCCCCCGGGGGTAAATTCAACGAACTCAATCCTGCTTGTACCAAGCGACATAAAGACCAGCCGCTGCTCCGTACCAGGACAGCCGGTAATATTATCACACTCCGGTCCGCAAAATAATACTCCCTCATTTTTAGAATCCCAGTCAACTTTCATGCCAAACATATCGCGATAAAAAATAATCGTTTTTGCCATATCGCTAACCGTAAAACTGGCATGGTCGATAGAATAAATCATTGTTATGCCTCCCATCTCAATCTAATAGAACTTGCAACTTAATATTATGTTATACTCTTAGAAGAACTGGGCTTTACTTAAGCTTAATATATACTTAACAGAATTGTTTGTAAAATATTAAATAGTGTGGTTTGGTATAAGTAAAACTAATACTGAAAGGAACAACATTATGGTATTAACCCAATTACAATACTTCAGAGTTATCGCTCGCGAACAAAATATGACAATTGCCGCCCAAAAACTTCACATTTCACAATCAGCCCTCAGCCAAACAATATCTAAACTTGAAGAAACCCTTGGAGTACCTCTATTTGAACGTCGTAAAGGAAAAATTAGCATCACTCCAATTGGCGAAGTTTTTTGCGAATATGTTGATCGTTCTTTATCAGAATTGGACAATGGGATTAATATGGCTAAAAAACTTTATGCCCAAGGGAAACGGCAAATATCAGTATCATCAGCAATTCATAGTTTTTTAAACGAATTTTTAATTGCCTTCTATGTTGAAAACCCCGAAATAAGTATTCGGCAATTTCATTATCAAAATAACGAAATTGCCGAACAACTGCTTAAAAATGAAGTTGATTTTGCCATCATAACTGCCCCCATTAATCACCCCCGAATTGAATGGGAAGCAATGCTTGAATCAGACATATTTGTTTTAGTCAGCGATAACCACCGCCTTGCTAACAGAAATAATATCTCAATCAAAGAACTAGCTGGTGAACGGTTTCTGTGTAATTTTGCCGGTGGTCTAAATCGGGAAATTACCGAGAAAATTTGTGCCGATGCCGGTTTTTCGCCGAACTTTATCTTAGAAGACAACGAAGGTGGCTTAATCGTCGACTTTTTAGACGCAGATTTAGGCATTTCCTTTGTTCCTTCTTATGCCATAGTAAAAATGAAGCGAGAATCCCCCCTCTCCCCAACTAAAGCCATCCGCCTCAATGAACAAGCCTATACCGCATCCATTGGCATCGCGAAACGTAAAGGCCGCATCTTTTCCAATGATGCCGTAAAATTTTATGACTTTGTGAAAAAATCTTTCGTCGAACTGAAAGACGAACTGAAACACGATATCTATACCAATTATACCAACATATCACCTTAACACAGTCCTACAATAAATATTTCGTATATTGTAGCCGAATTATTATTATAATGATCTTTTTTAGGAGGAACGTATGAAATTTACAATGACTGATAATCCCAAGGAACAGGATATTCAAGAAATATGGGAGCAGCTGCTTAAATACAATCTCAGTCATCTTGAATGCAAAATCGTCAAGCCGATTGCAATTTTTGTTACTGATGAAAATGATAGTAAAATTGGGGGAATTAGCGGCGAAACACATGGTAATTGGCTCGAAATTGATTATTTATGGGTAGATGAGAAATCGCGTGGGGCAAAGGTTGGTTCGAGATTGGTGCGGAATGTCGAAACCGAAGCCCAAAAAAGAGGCTGTAGCTACGTATTTCTTAATACATTTAGTTTCCAAGCTAAGGATTTTTATATAAAATTAGGTTACAAAGAAGTATTTACCTTGGAACAATATCCTATCACCGGGAAACGCCATTATTTTGTAAAGCAGCTGTCTTAAAGTAAGTAGGAAACCTTATGATAAACGTTGTTCCGCTTGAGCCTGTATCAATATCTATCGTTGCTCCATGCCGCTCGGCAATCCGGTAACATATCGGCAGACCGAGTCCTACGCCACTGTCTTTAGTGGTCACAAACGGATTGCCCAACTTCTCTAAAACTTCTTTCGCGATACCTGTTCCAGTATCTTGAACTGCTAGTATTACCTCGCCATTATTAAGATAGGTTTGAATTGTAATAACACCGTCTTGTTCCATGGCATCTAGGCCATTTCGCACTAAGTTCAAAATAAGCTGACGTATTTCCTTCGCATCAAAATAGATGTCCAGGATCTCACCAGCATCAACGATAACTTCATGCCCCCTTAATAAGGCATCGGCTTGCAGGAGTGGAAAAATACTATTAATCACATGATTTAAGTTGCCAAGTCTCATTTCCACCGCTTTATTTTTAGCAAGCGATAAAAATTCACTAATAATAATATTTGCTCTGTCTAGTTCCGATATCATGATTCCAAACTGCTCATGATATTCCGCAAACTCTTTTTTCTGCTGAAATATCTGCAAATACCCACGCACAGTAGTCATGGGGTTTCTGACTTCATGACCAATTCCAGCAGCTATTTCGCCAATAATATTTAAGCGGTCAAGCCGGGACATTTCTTTTTCATACTGTTTTTTTTCGGTTATATCTACGTCCATACAAATAAATATCTTTTTGCCATTAGATAATTTAATCGGAAATAGAGTAGCATAAACATATTTCTCGGATCCATTTGTATGTCGCAACCGCCATTCCGCAGGACCGTAAATCGAATTGGTGCTATTAATTTCTTTCAGTATAGTAAGTAATTCACAGGCTTCTTTATCTTCATACATTACGCTATTATACGCTTTTCCGATTGCCTCCGCTGCTGTAAACCCATAAAATTGTTCTGAAGCATTGTTCCAATAAATGATTTTGCCAAATGCGTCATAGGCTTGGATAGCTATGTTGGGCGTGCTGCCAAATATTTTGAATATTTGTTCATCACTTCGTTGTAGTTCTTGTGATTGTTGATCAATTTTACTAAGACTAACTACTCTCATTTCAAAAAATATTTTTATAAATTCAATAAAAGATTTCATTATGTAATCAAGTTTTTCATAAGTATGTATCGGAACTTGGGCAAGCGCTTCCATGTAGGATTCTTTATCTACCCCAAAGCTTTCAGCCTGCTGGATAAAATAATTGACATCAGGTTTATCAAATAAAAACTGTCCGTGAATAACAGTGGCAATATGTATTCCATCGATAATAATTGGAGCAGCTGCAACAAATAAGCCATTTGGACACTTATCGCACACATAAGGATTGGCGGAAAATAAATGGTTATCAATAATAGATTTATCAAATTTCCTACATCGTTCTTCCATACCGGTATTTTTCCTATGAAAATCCTGACAAATTTGTTTCCATTTAAATCCCACTAATATATTTCCTGCGACATCAACAATACAGCACGATATGCCAGTTGCTTTATATAAACTTTTCATAAGATTATTAAGATTTTGGACATCAACCAAATCGCTAACATTATATTTCATTCTAACCTCCCCTAAAACTAAAATCTTTTATAAAATTCTACATATCCTTTTATTCCCCTCCATATATTGGAATAAATTACATTTTATTTAATTATACAATAAAAAAGGCAAAGGACAGATGTAATTGCACCTGTCCTTTGCCTTTTCTCTGCATTTGAGTTCTAGCTTTCTGGCCAATCATAGCCCATAGCTATGCTATTGGGGATTATCTGTAACTACATTATTCTTACTCCCACTTTGATTCTGGGAACCAGAACTATGGCTACTTTCATTTGAAGTCTTAGCGGTAGAAGAACTGCCTTGCCCATGACTAGTAGTACTAGTCATTTTAGGATCAACAATTGCCGTAGTCTTAGCAGTTGATAGCGAATTAGTGGTCTCTTTGGGCTTCGTTTCTTTAGTAGCTGATTCTTTAGCTTCTGGTTTTGCCACATACTTATAAGCTTCAGCTGGAATATCAGCTACTTTAAATTCCCGTGGTACTGAATTTTTATACTCTAAGGCTAACTGCTCTGTTTCTTGTGTGTATTTAGAATCTATGGGAATTCCCTGAATTTGCGCAACTTTATTTCTAAGATCCCGAATATCCGGTAACCAATAACTGACCTCTTGTATCCATACAGGAGTTCCATTCACCGCCTCAGTACTTAAACCAGCTTTAGCCACATCACCCGCAATAGGAATGAGTTTAACCATTTCCCGTGTTGGCATATCTGTTTTTACCGCACTGGCAAATGACTTAATCAGCTCTGGCAATTTGGTAATAATTTGTGGTTTTGTAAATTCCTGCACTAAAGCCTTAAGAAACTTTTGTTGCCGGCTTACCCGACCAATATCGCCTGCTTCGTCACGATATCGGACATATTCGATAGCCGTCCGTCCATTCATTCTTTGAACACCCGGTTGTAGATCAATACATAGTCCTCCATTATCATCATAAGGGTCGGCATAATACATTCGTTTTTCTACATCTATATTAACTCCGCCTATGGCGTCGATCATGCGCATAAAACCGTTGAAACTTACTACTGCAGTATAATCTATCGATATTCCCAATAAATTTTCCACCGTCGATTTAGACAATTTTGAACCACCAAAGGCATAGGCATGATTAAATTTATCCCAACCATGTCCCGCAATTTTGACTCTAGAATCGCGCGGAATAGATAGCATTGTAACCTTTTTGTTAGTGGTGTCAATTGTCACTACAAAAGCCGTATCAGAACGTCCTACATCATCCTCTCGTTCATCAACCCCAAGAACTAAGATGTTAATTTTATCTTTCATAGAATTCGAAAATATACTGGATGTTTTACTCGATGAATCATTAATAAAGAAACCATATACTGCCAATCCTGTAATAAGCATGATAACCACTGCCATTATGGCTACCCGGCCTTTTCGTATACGACGACGATTTTTTTTCCTGGTTAACTGACTATTGTTATCCATATATGACCTCACTTCTAGCACAATCTTCTCTGGTTTTATTTCGTCCAAATGAATAATGCTGCAATAATTAAAAATAAGTATTACAAAACGATGTAATAATTAACTCCAGTTCTTTCACCCATAAAAAGTAATATTACAGGAATGATATTACTTTCCACCTAAATTATGCGCCCCTTGCTCAAATTCACCATAATACACAAATCATATTATACCACTTATTAGATAAATTCCCGAATAAAATTGTACAAATAACACAATGTATTTTTATATTACGAAAAAAAAATAGTCTCTTGCATTTTTGCTAGAGACTTAACCAGCTAAATTTAAAAATTCATTACTATTTCAAACAGCGTTTTATCCATATTGACATTGGATTGACTTCTTACAATATCCTGATAAACAATTAAAGTGCTACTCGTACTCATTTTATAATCTGTCCCTATTCTAAAACCTATTGAATTATTATAATTTCCATCAGTACAATACTCAGATACTGCCCCATTTTCAACATTTCGAAAAGAGAGTGTTATATCCGCATCCCCATTTTTTTTTAGAGCCCCATACGTTGTGGTTATTAAATAACCGGTTGCTTTAGTATCTAGATTTTTGGAAGTTTCCACCGTTAAGAAAAGCTTACTATCAATTTTATCCGAAACAGTTAGACCAACATAACGCTTAGTAACCCGGAGATATACAGCCTCTAGGTTTAAATCCTTGCGGCAAGTAATTTTATTCTTTTTAAAATCAAATGCAACAACCTTTTTATTATTATTTTCCCCATAAAAAGTAGCTAACTGATTACCAGCTGTTTGAACATCAGCTTTTATCCCATTGACCCCCGACATCGAAGCAACAAGGCCATTACTTAGCGTAACTCCCTGCTTACCCAATATATATTTATTACCCCCATGTACATATTTAAAATAGCTGGCATTCATTACATTAAATGCCGGTTGTCCGATAGTACGCACTGATTCAAAACTACTAAAAAAGGATATGTTCTTAGTTATGTCAAAGCCCCAATTAACTGTTATATCAGGTATTATACTTACTGCTGTTCCTGTTTGTTTACTATAAGTATCACTGAAAGTTCCAGAAACCGATGAAGCAAAAACACTATTTTGTACTGCGAATAAAGCTATAATGCCTACAAAAAAACTTTTCTTCATCGGTTTCTCCTTCTTAAAATATGTAAACAATCAAAACGACAGCCTGAAAAATTCGTTTAGGCACAGGTTACATTATAGTTACTATTAGCTTATATAGCAATACACTACCAATGATTTTACACAATTATTGCGATATTTGTTTATAAATAGCACGGTAGGTGGGCGTGTTACGATGTTATATGATAAAACTTGCTTGAATGGACAGCTCATGTTATTTGCCAGCTTAGCGGGATGAATACTGGGTCGGTTGGTATAATTATTGCCAAAATTTGCCACTATACCCCTGGCACGGGAACATTTATGTCCCACGTGGTCAATATTGTCATCGTCAGTTTTTATCTTTGGGCAAGGCGGCCAATTATCTATATCTCTTAACAGGTGATTTTCTAGTCATGCAAACTGGATTTGGCTCTGCGTATCTCTGGTTTTTTACGGACATAAATAAGCACTCCCACATCGTAAAGTGAGAGTGCTTATTTTGTCTACAGTCTGAGCCAAGACCTGTTGTCCGAGCTCAGACCTTAATAGCCTATTGATTAATTAGCACCTTTTACTTTGCCGTTAAGCCGCCGCCGATCTTGCCATTCTTTCCAGGTTACCCAGATTGGGCTGGCGTTGAAGATCGATGAATATGCCCCACTGGTAAAGCCGATAATAAGAGCTAATGCAAAGTTCTTCGTCGTTTCGCCGCCATAGAAGTATAATGTTACCACACAGAACAGCACCGTAAGTACAGTGTAAATTGACCGGGTCATAGTCTGCCAAATGCTATGGTTGACTAGATCTTGGAAACTTTCTGATTTACGGTGAGTTTTAAGATTTTCTCTAATACGATCAAAAATAACAATGGTGTCATTAATGGAATAGCCAACGATGGTAAGCACTGCCGCTACAAAAGAAGCATCCACTTCCTTCTGAAGCAACGAAAAAATACCCAGTACTACAATAACGTCATGAATTAATGCGGCTATCGCTGACACCGCAAAGGTAAACTCAAACCGGTATGTAATATATATAATCATTAGCACCCAGGAAATAACAATCGCGATAATTGCCTGCTGGGTTAGTTCTGCCCCAATTGTTGCGCCAACTTTTTCAATCCGAAGAACATTAAAATCGCCTAGTTTCTCCTTAATTCCAGCCAATACGGTAGTTCTTTCGGTTTCATCTAAAACCTTAGTCCGGATAAATACATCGTAAGACGCTCCGGTTTCGGCACCGGCAGCTAACTGAATAGTACTGCCATCTAAATCATACGGTTTCAAAGCTTCACGCACTTGCGCCACGCTAACCGATTGGTTAAATCTTAAATCCAACAGTGTCCCGCCGGTAAAATCAATTCCCAGATTGAACCCTTGAACCGCCATTGAAATTAACCCTGGAATCATAATTAGCGCAGAGAGTAAAAACCACCAGTACCTTCGACCAATAATATTAAATTTCATCATCGCACCCCCTACGCCCCGAAAAATTTGCCGTTTTTGAAAATGTTAGTATTCATCAGTGCTTTCAGCAAATATCTGGTGGCAGTAATCGCTGTAAACATGCTGAGAATAATTCCTAGCCCTAAGTTAATAGCAAAACCTTTGAGCGTGCCGGAACCAAAAAAGAACAGTACCACAGCTGCGAACAGCGTAGTGATATTCGAATCGAAGATGGTATTAAACGCTCGGGAAAACCCGGCGTCCATTGCCGCCCTTAGGGTTTTACCATTCCGATATTCCTCTTTAAACCGCTCGAAGATAAGAACATTGGCATCTACCGCCATCCCCATCGTTAAAATTATTCCGGCAATACCCGGCAACGTAAGTGTCGCGTTAAGCATTTTTAAGCAGAACAATAATAGCAGTACAAAAAGTACCAGCGCGATATTGGCCACTAAACCGGATAAACGATAGAACAGCAACATAAACACCAGAATCGCCACAATACTGATAGCGAAGGCCACTTCACTCTTTTCTTTGGAGTCTTGTCCAAGAGTTGGCCCGACTGTTCGGGTTTCAACGATATTAAGTTTTACTGGCAACGACCCTGACTTTAACAAAATTGCCAGGTTGTGCGCTTCTTCCAGGGAACGGTTCCCCGTAATTTGCGCTTTCCCGCTCGGAATAGCTTCTTGTACCGTTGGATTGGTCAATATTTGATTATCAAGGACAATGGCAATTCGCTTGCCAACATTTTTTGCAGTAAGGTCGGCGAACTTCGTCGCCCCTTCAGAACTAAAGGTTATCCCGACCACCGCCTGATGATTTTGATCGTATGACTCTTTCGCGTCAGTAAGATCATTACCATTCATCACCGTGTTACCAGCTTCGTCTTTAAATTCTAGCAGCGCGGTTTTACCGATGATTGCAATAGCGCCTTCCGGATCTTTAATACCTGGCAGCTCGATAATAATCCGCCGATCACCCTGCCTTTGGATAAGCGGCTCGGTTAAGCCAAGTCCGTTTACCCGTCGTTCCATAATTTGAACTGCCCGTTGCATGGCCTCGTTATCGACCTTAGCTTCGGGGGTATCAACCGCTTCCATTACTACGTGCGTACCACCCTGCAAATCAAGCCCCTGCTTAATAGAATAGGCTAACGGCGATACATAAAAACCAAAAATGCCCAAAATCACAACAACCGGAATCAAAAATTTAGCTAAATTACCCCATCTCAAGGAATTTCTCCCCCATTCTCGTTACATTTACACTAGGTTTAATTATATTGGAAGTACCTTCCACTGTCAATAAAACCCTGACTATTACAATAGTTTTGTGTCGTTTATTACCAAAGCAAACTTACAGCCCAGAAAGTCCGCGGCTTGCTGACTCATAATCATGCGCTGTAAAAAAATCTCAAAGTATTCCATTAGCGGACAAATATCTGTGTCGATCGTTAACTTCAGGGTCACAATTTTTTCAACTTTATCTACCAACAGCTTACTTTCTTCGACCGCATAATTTACCCGGTCATGTATTTCAAATTTGGCAAAATCAGTATGCGTAACTCGGGAACGATGAACATCAGACTTATCGGCCAATATCAAGGCAGAGGCCACATGATTAATCGCATTGCCTCGTTCTTCTTCATGATTGCCAATCGCCGAAACTACCAAGGCAATTTCTTCTGGGTTCATACCCAGACGGGTTAAAATGACATATGCCATAATCGCCCCATTACCGCCATGATTATAACGGTTCACCAAGTTAGCAATATCATGCAGATACCCGGCTATTGCCGCCAACTCACAGGCTCGCTCACTGTAATCCAAATCACTTAAGACTTTACGCGCGCGATTAGACACCAGCATAGCATGCCGACGTCCATGTTCGGTAAAACCAAGCTGCCCTAAAAACTCAGTACTGCATCGGTGATATACCGTTACTTCCGCATCATGTTTAAGGTCGTCTACAGTTATTGCTGCCATTGTCAACACCATCGCTTTTATTGATATAAGCTAGGACTGCCGCTAATACTTCATCAGCTGTCAGATTATCCGTATAAAGGTATAAATCCGCATTCGCTCTCGCATCAACCAGGCGTTCATGTTGTGCCATAAGCCGTTCCTCGCCCCAAGGAACATTGCGCCGCTGCCGGATAGCCGCCATTGATGCGTCCAACATGATCAGTATATCCGGGCATTTTTTTTGCCATAATTTTTTCACACCGGAATGTTCCTGCGCAACATTAAAAGCATTAACACCCGAGTCGCGCAATTTTCCTACTAAAGTAGTCTTCCCAGAAGCACATGGACCTACTACAACAAGGCGCACTCATCTCACCAGCTTAACACGGAAAAGTTACATTCATCCGCTGAATTTTATTATCCTCTTCCCGCCGTGAGACTCCCATGACAACAACAGTCATATCATCTCCGGCCCGGTAATCATCAAGTTCGAGCGCATACTCCAAAATACTTTTAGCAATAAAATCAACATGTTCAGGACCATTATCCTCAACGATCCGCAGTAGCTTATCAAAATCCGAAGTTTTGCCGCGTTTACGCCCGGCTGCCTGAATTCCATCAGTATATGACACTAGAATTGTTCCCACTTCGATGGGAATTTGATTCATAATTGGTTTCATGTGCTTATGAACGCCGATGGGATGGACAGCATCGTCATATACAACAACACCATACTCGCCTTTTACCAACACCGGGCAGTTAGAATTACGGGAGAAAAGCAGCGTATCTGTCTCTAAATCGGCGCTCATAATGGTTAAGGTCGAAGATACTTTTCCATCTTTCATCGCGTATAAATAATCATGAACCGTTCGGGCTACCGCGCCGTCTCTAGCACCTTCAGCAATTAAAGCCGCCGCCCGATTAACCACCAGACTGCTGGTGATTTTTGCCGCTTTGCCACTGCCCTGCCCATCAGCCAAAATGGCAGAAATCCCCCCCAAGGGACGTTCTGCCACTTCTACACTGTCACCACACTCGGCAACAGCATATTTATTTATTTTGGCAATACCTATTTTTACTTCCATAGCGCATAAGCCTCCCAAAGGCCAGCTCTTAAATCCCGAACTAATGAACAGGCCAAAAGCCGCTTTCTGTCAACAAATGATGCATCCTAATATCATGTTCATCATAAGGCACTATGGGCAATATCTGAAAAGACCAGGCCAACCCTAAACGGTAAACATTCGGCATCTTCGCCAAAAACCGATCATAATAGCCAGCACCCATGCCCAGCCTATTACCATGAACATCAAACGCAACCCCAGGCGCAATCACTAAATCAATAGAATCCGGCCGAACAAGCTTACAAGTGGCCGGATTTGGCATTTTTAGATTAAGACGCCCAACAACCAAATCGTCCAACCCATTTATCCGGGCAGCATCCATAAAGCCATACTCCTGCCGCATAAACGGGACACACACCTGTTTACCACGTTCTAAAGCATCATCAATAATAGCATTAGTGCATGGTTCATCCGGCATCGCTAAATATGCCATAACCGTCTTGGCCTTTTGGTACACCGGCCATTCCAGCATGCTCAAAGCAATCCGCCGGGAAGCTTCAGCAACAAAATCTTCCGCCAAAGCTCGGCGTTTTGCTAAAAGTTCACGTCTTAACCTTTGT
This sequence comes from Bacillota bacterium, assembly GCA_017889625.1. Lineage (GTDB taxonomy): Bacteria > Bacillota > Negativicutes > Sporomusales > CTSoil-080 > CTSoil-081. The sequence goes on from JAGGAD010000002.1 coordinate 241,922, forward strand.
TTTAAGTTCAAGGAAGTATCTGGCATAGCTAGCCTCACTCTCCCTGAATTGAAGCAATCGAGCTACGAGAAAAAACAAGTTCCGTTTTTTCAGCAACTTTTAAAGTTACTTTGTCAGCATCAAAAGCTGTAATTGTTCCATAAATTCCGCCAACAGTAATAACTCGGTCGCCTTTTTTCAAGCTGTCCAACATGCTCTTGCGTTTTTTCTCTTGATTTTTTTGTGGTCGATAAACAATAAAGTACATAACCACAAACATCAAAGCGATCGGCCAAAAATTAACTAATTGCATATATCCTTCCGGCACTAAATCACCTCCCTTCATTATCCATTTCGCGACAAGACCATTAAATCCTCTAACCGCGTTCCCAATCAGCCCAAAACTCATCGCGAAATGCAGGAAAATTATCTTCAATAATGGCGGTCCTCATTTGTTTCATAAAATTAATTAAAAAGTGGAGATTATGCATCGTGGTCAGGCGAAGGCCAAAAATCTCTTCTGTTTTAAGCAAATGGCGAATATAGGCCCGAGAAAAATTACGACAAGCATAACAGTCGCATTTTTCATCAATCGGCCGAAAATCCCTGGCATATTCCGCATTTTTAATCACCAGTCGGCCTTTTCCAGTCATTGCCGTACCATTACGCGCAACTCGGGTCGGAAAGACACAGTCAAACATATCAATCCCGCGAAGCACACCTTCTACCAGACAATCAGGCGTGCCTACGCCCATCAAGTAGCGCGCCTTATTTTCCGGCAGCTCGGGCACAGTATGTTCAAGCATCTCATACATCAACGATTTAGGTTCACCGACACTTAACCCCCCGATAGCATAACCCGGAAAATCCATAGCAACCAAATCATGCGCACTCATCGTGCGCAGTTCTTTATACATACCGCCCTGAACAATACCAAACAGCGCTTGATCATCGCGGCGGGTATGGGCTTTTAAACAACGTTCCGCCCAGCGGGTTGTCCGTTCCGTCGAAGCTTTGGCATACTCAAAATCAGCCGGATATGGCACACATTCATCAAATGCCATAATAATATCCGCCCCGAGCGCCATCTGTACCTCAGTAGCCCGTTCCGGTGATAGGAACTGCTTTGAACCGTCAATATGAGAACGGAAAGTTACTCCCTCTTCAGTAATCTTACGTAATGGTCCCAGACTAAATACTTGGAACCCACCGCTATCGGTGAGAATCCCCTTATGCCAATTCATAAAAGAATGCAATCCGCCCGCTTCAGCCACTAATTCATGTCCAGGCCGTAAAAATAGGTGATAGGTGTTGCTGAGAATAATGCCAGCCCCCATCTCCTCCAATTCATGCGGCGACATTGCTTTTACTGTAGCCTGAGTTCCCACCGGCATAAAAATAGGAGTATCAAATACGCCATGCGGCGTATGTAAACGCCCCGCGCGGGCTCCAGTTTTGGAGCAGCGCTTAATTAATTCGTACGTAACAGCAGCCATAATAACCTCGCTCTATTTCATTATTTAATTACATAATTAACATTGCATCGCCAAAACTGAAAAACCGATAACGTGCCTCAACCGCCTCATTGTATGCCGCCAGGACTTTTTCCCGCCCGACCAGCGCACTAACCAGCATTAACAGCGTTGATTTCGGCAAATGGAAATTAGTCACCAGACCATCTACCATCTTAAAATTGTAGCCGGGATAAATAAAAATATCCGTCCAACCACTCTTAGCTTCTACATACCCATCTACCGCCGCCGTCTCAAGCGTCCGAACACTTGTAGTTCCTACCGCCACGATTCGTCCGCCCCGACGTTTAGTAGCATTAATAACCGCCGCCGCTTCCGGGGAAATAGAATAATATTCACGGTGCATAACATGACTCTTTACATCATCCACATTTACCGGGCGAAAAGTTCCCAGCCCTACATGCAAAGTTACAAACGCTAAATTAATCCCCATATCTTTCAGCTTGGTTAATAGCTCCGGAGTAAAATGCAGTCCGGCGGTTGGCGCAGCCGCCGATCCGTCGGACTTAGCGTATACCGTTTGATAACGTTCCTTGTCGTCCAGTCGGCTATGAATATAAGGCGGCAGGGGCGTCTCACCAAGCCTGTCTAAAATTTCTTCAAAAATACCGTCAAAAATAAACTTGACGACTCGTCCGCCAAAATCAGTTGTTTCGCCGATTTCGCAAGATAATTCATCACTAAACTTAACTAAAGTTCCGGGACGGGCCTTACGTCCCGGTTTGACCAGCGCTTCCCAACTGCTTCCTTCCAGGCGGTTTAATAAAAAAACTTCGATTTTTCCGCCAGTATCCGGCTTATGACCAATAAGCCGGGCAGGAATAACTCTGGTATCATTAAACACCAACGTATCCCCCGGCAATAAATATTCCGGCAAATTAAAAAAGTGCTGGTGCTTAATCGTTCCATCAGTACGGTTCAATACTAAAAGCCGGGAGTGATCCCGCTCAGCAATTGGATGCTGAGCAATCAGTTCTTCCGGTAAAAAATAGTCAAAATCAGCTAACTGCATCGTCTAATACTCCTTTTCGAGGCTGACACCTGAATAATAGTGTTTCAAGATGGTTTTAAAGTATTCTTTATTTCCCGGCATAGCTTGCTCAGCCATAGCTTTAGCTCCCCACTGGGATAAGCCCAGCCCATGACCCCAGCCATAACCATTAATTATCACATCAACAATCCTAACACCTTTATTAAGGCTGCTAACATTTTTTTCAGTCGTAACTACTGGCTGAACTTTTATATCAAATAATGAACTACGCAGTCCCAGTATGCGGCGAACTTCCGTTCCGCTCAACACCACATTGCCATTTGTACCAACAAAGCACACCTGTTTTACCCGGCCAGATACTCCCCGGTCTGCGGCAAACTTGCCGGGAGTAGTAAGCGGCGATAGTTCGACGGCTTTAAATTCGCCAATCTCATAACCAGCCTGCCCCAAGATTTTGGCAACCTCTAACCCGGTCAATCTTTTTTCCCATTTATAATAGGGAGATTTTTCATCAAAATCTTTAACCCCGCGCAAAAATTGCGAATAACCGCCCCATACATTTTCACTGTTTTCGGTATAACCGCCGCTGCTGCAATGAAATACTGCAGGAATTACCTTGTCCTGATAAACCATAACCAGTCCGACTGTAGCATTAACCGCCGCAGTTGTTCGGTCGTCTTCAGCCGACAGGCCGCCATACACCTGACAGTCCGTATCAGCGCAGACATCGTAACCGTCGGCGTTATGTTTATTTAAACTATAAATAGCATATGTACGGGCTGCCACCGCCTGGGCTTTAAGCGTTTCTGCCGGCCATTGCGGCGAAATTTCTTTAGGCACAATCCCGCACAAATATTTTTCCAACGGCAAAATATTTACCGCCGTCACCCCTTGCTTACCGACAGTACGATGCAACCTGATTTCGCCGCGGTACACATTTGCATTTACTTGAATATCCGGCCCACCAACCTTAGGAACTGCCACCCTAACTTCAGTGGCAGTTATAACCTTACTATTCAGCGCAAGTTTACCGCCGTTGATTGTTATAGTTACCTTATCACATGGCAAATACCGGCCCAGAACTTTTCCGGTAGTATCCTCCACCAGGGAAAATTCTTGGTTAGCTGAAATGACTATTTGTGATTGATTACTTAAAATACCCACCCGAATAAGAGGTTCTTGGGAAAAAGGCGCCGCATAAACCGGTACTATACATAAACCTATTATAATTAATGCCAAAATCACAACGTTTCGCAGTATTAACAACTCCTTTATGATTAACGCCTGTCAAACAAATTTAATAAAATTGTTAAAACAATACTCAGCAAAATAGATGTAGCTATCGGAAAATACACGCCGAAAGAGTCCCGTTCAATATGAATATCGCCCGGTAATTTCCCCAGCCACGGCATCTTGCCGCTGAAGTGCATCAAGATGCCAGCAAGAAAAATTATTCCGCCAATCAGCATCAGCGTCTTGCCAAAAGAATCAAAGCCCGGGAACATCAGCGCTTCTCCTTCTTCGTTTTCTTATAACGATCCCGTTCACTGAATACACAACCACAATATGGTTGCCGGTAAAGCTCCAACATTTTACTAAGTTCAACCCCTTGCTGCCAGCCGGGCCGGAAATCGAAATATAAGAACGGTATTCCCTCTTGCTCGGCGATTTGCTCCGCAACAACTTTAATTACTTCATGCTGTTGATAAGGGCTGACTAACAACGAGGTAGTAAAGCTTTCATACCCATTAGTTTTAGCATAGCGTGCCGCCTGAGTCAACCTTAGTTTATAACATTCCTGACAACGCCCATTAGGAGCATCTAACGCCAACCGTAAAAAATCTTCCAGATCATAATTATCGTCAATGATAATTTCCAAACCAACTTTTCCCGCAAATTCTTGTGCCGTCTCCAACCGGTGACGAAATTCCTTATAAGGATGAATATTGGGGTTGAAAAAGTAGCCGGTAATATCGTAACCTTCTTTTTTTAGATGTTCAACCGGATACGCGGCACACGGGCCACAGCACATATGGAGCAATACACGCATCGTTTATAATCTCCTTACCACAGTTTTTCCGACTCTGCCTCGTTTTGCCTAATCGGTACACCAAAATGGCGATACGCGCCCGATGTAGCAACTCGTCCCCGAGGAGTACGATTAATTAATCCAAGTTGCAAAAGATATGGTTCAATTACATCCTCAATCGTCTCAGCTTCTTCGCTTATTGCTGCCGCCAACGTATCAAGTCCGACCGGACCACCACCGAACTTTTCAATAATCGCTCTTAACAGCCGTTGGTCGGTTTTATCCAGTCCGCAACTATCGACATCTAACATCGCCAGTGCTTTATCGGCCAGTTCGGCGTTAATAACACCATCACCTACAACCTGAGCATAATCACGAACCCGTTTTAGCAGGCGATTGGCAACACGGGGCGTTCCCCGCGACCGGCACGCAATTAGCATTGCACCATCATCATCAATCACAACATTAAGTATTTCAGCCGCCCGTTTTATAATATACACCAAATGTTGCTGTTCATAATACTCCAACCGGCAAATTACGCCAAACCGGTCCCGAAGCGGCGAAGTCAGTGCTCCGGCCCTGGTAGTAGCTCCCACCAGCGTAAATTTTGGCAAGTCAAGCCGCAAAGACCTCGCACTTGGCCCCTTACCAATAATTATGTCCAAACAATAATCTTCCATTGCGGAATAAAGAATTTCTTCAACAGCCCGCGACAGACGATGAATTTCATCAATAAACAAAACGTCTTTTTCGCCCAAATTAGTCAACAGTGCCGCTAAATCGCCAGCCCGTTCAATCGCCGGGCCCGAAGTAACCCGGAAATTAACCCCCATCTCATTAGCAACTATCCCCGCCAGCGTAGTTTTACCTAATCCCGGCGGCCCATATAATAACACATGATCAAGCGCTTCATTTCTCGCCAAAGCAGCCTGAATAAACACCGTTAAATTCTCTTTTACCTGATCCTGACCAATATATTCCCCGAGCCGACGTGGCCGCAAAGAAAATTGCCAATTATCAACTTCCTGTTCTTGGCCTTCTATAATTCGCTCTTCCATCCGCTACCTCCTGCTGATTTCTCTCAGTGCCAGCCGGATAAGTTCCTCGACCGTTTTGTCCTCACCTTGAACTTTAGCTAACACCACCGCCGCTTCCCCTTGACTATAACCCAGCGCCGTGAGAGCCGCCAGGGCCTCTGCTAATGGATCACCAGCGCGAGCCTCCAGTGTGGCAGTTTGACTAGGCATACCATCCTGAGCATCCGGAAGACCAATCTTGTCTTTAAGTTCTAAAATCATTCGTTCAGCAGTTTTCTTACCAATACCCGGTATTTTCGTTAATAACCCCGCATTTTTTTGGCTGACTGCCAGGCGAAATTCTTCAGGACGAATCGCCGACAGAACCCCTAAGGCCACTTTAGGACCAATACCGGTAATTGAAATCAATAATTCAAACAGCTCATACTCATCAGAAGTAGTAAACCCATATAATAATAACGCATCTTCACGCACATTTAAATATGTCAACAGCATAATTTCTTCATTTATAACTAAATCTTGCCTGGTTGCTGACGAGATAAAGACCCGATAACCAACACCCTGGACATCAATAAAACAATAATCCGCAAATAACTTGGCAACATGCCCTTTCAAATATCCGATCATCGCCGGTACTCCCTTAAGACACCCAGTGAGCTAGAATGAGCAGTACAAATCGCCACCGCTAATGCATCCGCCACATCATCCGGATGTGGTTTGGCCGGCAAACACAACAACTTCTGGGTCATATAAATAACCTGGTCTTTGGTAGCCTTGCCATACCCGACTACCGATTGTTTGACTTGCAGCGGGGTAAATTCCATTATTTCCACACCATTTTGCGCTGCTGCCAACAGGATTACCCCCCTAGCCTGACCAACAGTCATTGCCGTAGTAACATTTTTATTGAAAAATAATTGTTCAACCCCAACCAAGTCCGGTTTGTACTCCCTAATAAGCGCGTCAACGCCTAAATATACCGTTTGCAGACGAAGCTCAACCGCTTGCCCCGGACTGGTCTGAATAGCCCCATATTTTATCGCCTTAATTCGATTTCCGTCCTGCCTTATAATACCGTAACCGCAAATAGCAGTTCCCGGATCAATCCCCAATACTAACATATAACCTGCCCTCCTTAGTGTATTTTTAACTTTCGACAGCATACACTGATATTCCTCCAGCAGTGCACAAACTAACGTTCGTTTACAAAATAATAAACCTCGTTGATTCGGCAAAGTGCCTTGTCAACGAGGTCGGACAACATTTTATCCTCATAGTCACTGAGCCTGCAGGCCCTCCAAAGTCCGCAACAATTCGTCTTTAGACCCTACTACCAGCCCATGGCGAAGCTCCTCAGCATCTTTTTCCTGCAACCGGCTGAGCGGAATATTAATAACTTCCTTCAAAACAGCTTTTGGACCGGGATGGCCATAAAAAACTGCCACTTTCTCGTCTTGGACCCCTAAAAACATATTGCTTAAATGATCCCGGCAAAAGCTGTCTACTTCTAGAGTCATAATAACTTCTTGGGCATCAAACTTATTAATATTCCAACCAGCATAGATCTGCTGCACTTGGTTGAGATTAAGACCAACCATACTCTCAGATATTTTCGTTCTAAATTCCTCTTCATCGCCACATTTCAAATAAACAATCTTTTGCACCAGCGTACAGTTTTCAGCAAGCTTAATTTTCCCGTCCTGACCAACCACCTCTACATCAGTTAACTTAGACGGTACATCCCGGCTTGTCTCAAATTCCACATAGCAATAGGCTAATATAAAAGCCGCCGCTAAAACAACTGAAGCTAACAACGCCCGTTTTTTTACAGTTTTAGGAAAAGGTAACATCTACAACACTCCCTAGTATGGTGCTGTTAAAAGTCTTTCCCAAACAGGCATAAACTATACATTGCTTAGTTGTGATTATCAGAAAAATGCTTTTGTCCTTCGTCTAATGCCGCCTTATTTGCGGCGGCTGATTTTATAGCAGCCTTAGCCGAGTGCTGTTCCACCATTTTAGCCGTGACCCGAGCATCCATCAATCTGCCCGGTCCACCGACACAACCTCCGGGACACGCCATCCCTTCCAAAAAATTAGCCGCTAAGGTTCCCTTTGCAAGCTCCGTTAGGGTTGATTTACAATTAGCCAGTCCATCACAATGATGCTCCTTAAGCACCATACCGGGATAATTTGTGGATAACACATTTTTTACTGCCTGAGCTACTCCGCCAGCCTTGGCAAAACCAATACCATCACTCGATGCCCCTGAAACAATTGGAACTTCATCTCCTGCCTGAAGATCGATACCTGCACCAATAAACAGTGCCGAGAGCTCTTCAAAAGTTATCGCAAAATCAATTATCTCGCGGTTGTTAACCGCCTCCGCCTTTTTAGCTACGCAAGGACCAATAAACACCACCACGGCCTCAGGTTCATCAGCCTTAATAATTTTTCCGGCAGCAATCATTGGTGATACAGTTGTTGAAACATGACTTAAAGCGTCAGGAAATTGCTTAGCCAATGTAACAAATGCCGGGCAACATGATGTTGTCATATAATCTTGACCGTTCATTATTGTTTCAACAAATTCCTTTGCTTCAGCATTAGTTACAACATCAGCCGCAAATGCAACCTCCACCGTTTCTGCAAAGCCAAGTTTACGTAATCCAGCAGCCACCTGTTCTGACTTTACTTTCGGCCCAAACTGACCGGAATATGACGGTGCAAGCATCGCATAAATCCGTTTCTTTTGTGCTTTTAGAAGCACGGCTAACTCTCCAATTTGGGAATATTCATTGATTGCACCAAACGGACAAGCTATCATGCAAGCGCCGCATGACACACACTTTGTATAATCGACAACTGCCCGCCGATCATTTCCGGCGGTTATGGCTTCAAGTTCGCACACTCGTTCACAGGGACGGCTTATCTCAATAATTGCTCCATACTGGCAGGACCGCTTGCACAAGCCACATTCCACACACTTGGTTTTATCAATATATGCCCGGTTTTGCACAACCATAATCGCATTTTTAGGACAGCTGGAAATACAACTATGGGCAATACAATTACGGCAGGCATCCGTTACCAGAAATTTATCAATCGGACAACGGTCACAGGCTTCCGGTAATACATTAATAATCGGCATTACCGTAAATTTACCATTCATCGTATTTTCCGCTGCATCCTCTAGGCGAGTACCAATCGGCTGACTAAGCGCCATATTAATCCGTTCACCCAGAACCGCCCGTTCTTTATGAACACAACACCGATATCGCGGTCCGTCTTCTTTTACCACCGTGCCTAAAATAGTATAGATCTCTTGCTCAAGTTTTCCTTCAAAAATTAATCTGCTGATTTCAATTAAAACTTCACGCCGAATTTTTCCGACTTCACTAATTTGTGACATCTTGTCCTCCTTGAGAAAGCTTTTTTTAATAAATTGACAACATCAATATATAATTCGCAGCCTTGAGTACCAGGAGCAAATTGCCCGAATTTTATATAATTGTCGTATTTGCTTGTGAATTGTTTCACTTTATTTTAAGCTTATTTTAACGCATTTTTTTTGTTATAACAACCCCTGCAAAATATAATAATTAATGCTACTTATTTAAAGATATTTTTTATTAAAATGCGAAAGCTCATCGTTTCATATAAAACCAAAACTTGCCCTAATAAAATTTTTCTGTTGCTAAAACTGTTCCACTAAAAAACCCAGTACTTTGTCAGCCCGCTGACAAAGTACTGGGTTTTTTTAAGCTGCAGTACAAACCAACTAAAATAATTCACTGTTTCCGATAAAATCATCAATAATTATGTATATAGCGAAAAGTAGTATCTTTTAGTCTTTCGCGCGTAAAGGGTTTGACAATAAAATCATCAATACCTAAATCAATAAGATCCCGTACCGTTTCACTCTTACTGAACGTGCTGCACATAATAACCTTAGCCGCAGGTTGGACTTTCTTAATTTCTTTTAACACTGCTACTCCGTCAATTCCATCCATTACTATATCTAATATGAACAAATCAAACGTATCTGAATTCACCAGACGAATTGCTTCCACACCACTAGCGGCTTCGGTTATCACTTCCCTAGGCAACCCACTTTCAACCAAACTATTAACTACAACATCGCGCATAATATCCGAGTCATCCAAAACTAATATCCGCACCTTAAACCGCCTCCCGTTTTTATCATTTTTCTTGCTTAACTGCACAAAAGAGGTCCATAGCAGAATATAGCCTAATAAAAACTCGCATTCCACGATAAAACTATTTTACGAATTTATATTTTGCATAATACGACATATTTCTACATTTACCTGCTTTTCCACTAATCTTTTTCACCCTTCAATTTAGGATTAAACTAAAAAAGCTTAATTGAAAGGCGAGATGCCACTTTGTAAGGCGAGACGCCATTTTGTAAATCGACAAGTGAATATTTGTAAACCAAACGCAG
>JAGGAD010000033.1 GCA_017889625.1 Bacillota bacterium
GATTCGCCGACACCGACTACTACTGATTCAAGTCTTTACACTGATCCGGATATCCAAGCCAAAATTGCCCGGTTGGAGCAACTTGGAATTAGGCCCGCTATTACGGTATATAAAGACAAAGCCGACTGATTCCCATATACAGAAAATAACTAAGCTTGCGTCAAGCTAGCAAAGAGTTTGACGCAAGCTTAGTTATTTTCATTCCCTAGTTTACAAGAAGTATGATACAATAAAATTGATAGTATTTTACATATCAAGGAGGTAGAAATTAAAAATGGCTAAGTTTTTACGCTTTACGCTGGCTTTATGTGTCTTTGCTTTGGCAAGCATTTCATTATCTCAGGTCCAAGCTGCTCCTAGCGAGTCTCAAGCAACCCTCAATGTTGAAGTAAAAGTCAATACTGCGACCTTATTTTGGGACTTGACCTATCTGACCAAAGACTCCACTTTGGCAAAACCATCTCATATCCAGGTCAACTGGGATGCCACTACTACTAATAATGTTAAAACCTCAGGTAGCGGCACTGTCGTCGTTAAAGGTGCAGAATCAGGCAAGATAGCTATCCGCACCGAAAAGGATGCCCAAGTCAACTATCAAGTTGTTATTGTTGGCGATAATAATACGGTTTTAGGTACCATAAGTATGCAAACTCGTAATAGCCGCAATCAAAATAAAGTAATAACTGTAGCACCACCGGAAAGTTCGCTTCCATCTATTGTTTACGGCGATAACACGACCCCCTACAACGCCTATTCAAACTCATAGAGTTACATCTAATCTTTGATAAATTTCATCCCATTTCAAAAGAGTACATGTTCAGAGAACATGTACTCTTTTATGTTCCAGATATCAGTCGGATGAACAAGTCATGTTATGTGCCAGCTTAGCGGGATGAAGGCTGGGCCGGCTGGTATAATTCTTGCCAAAATGTCCTATTACCCCCTTGGCAGCTGGATGAACATGCCATGTTATGTGCCAGCTTAGCGGTTTGAATACTGGGCCGGCCGGTATAATTCTTGCCAAAATTTGCCGATATACCCTTGGCACGGGAGCATTTTTGTCCCTTAGGGTCATTATTGTCACCATCTATTTTATTCTATGGATATTATTTATCTAGAGGGATACTCTAATATTGTCTTTGTGTACAACTTGATTAAAGATGGTAAAATCAAAGGGGGCTTATTTGATGTTCGGTAATGTTATTTGGTATCTCCTTATCGGCGCAATAGCCGGATGGCTTGCCGGAAAACTTGTCAGCGGACACGGCTTTGGCGTATGGGTAGACATGATAGTAGGGGTCGTTGGAGCGTTAATCGGTGGTTCTTTACTTTCTTTACTGGGTATGAATGCCTATGGTCTAATTGGTCAGTTAATTACAAGCACCATCGGGGCTGTAGTACTATTATGGCTGGTTCGAATGTTCAGTCCTAGCCATAATAAAGCCTAGTACAAAGGGTACCCATCCTTTCATCAGGAGCGGGTACCCTTTTCATTTACTTATATGCCAAAAACATAAACAACGCCGGATAAATCACTAATAAAAACACTAACGTCGTCAATATAAACGCTGCTACCGGAATATGCAGATTCAAATTATAAATTCTGGCTGTGATTACGGCGTTAACCGCGGTCGGCATACAGGCTAACACTAGTATTGAATTTAGCATAATATGGTCGCTAATGACTATGCTGGCCAAACCATATACACACAACGGCGTCACAAAAAATTTTATGAATACAATGTCCTTAACACTTTTGAAGTAGTCTCCCAACTTAGCTATATCAATGGAGTAGCCCACCGGAATAAGCGCCGTCCAAGCCCCCAAATGAACTAGCGGATTGAAGAAAAGGCCAAATACAGTAGGACGTTGAATTCCCACCAAATTCAAAACTGCTCCGAGTAATATTCCTAATACCGCTAATTGATTGCGACTAAAGATAATTGCTTTAACTGATATCCGTTGGCCACCCGGTAGTCCCCGAGATCGTTCGTAATAATACTGGGCCAAAGGATAGCAAAAGATAAACATCAATATATATTGAAAAAGCACCACCAGTTGCTGATAGGCGTAGCCGGTTTCCCCATATAATAAGAAAACACATAACCCCCCTAGCGTTCCCACGTTGGACAAAATCGCTGACATAACGTAACTGCCTCGTTCTAAGTCACTGGCATATTTATGTTCAGCGATAAAGTACCCTACCGCGCCGGGAATAAGCCCCATTGCCAGACCTAGCAGCGGCAGCCAGATCAACTCCATATTAAGCGGCAATACCCAAAAACTTAGAAATGACAGGGCCGGATAGACTACTAAAATATTGTTCAATATCATTTTATTGAAGAATTTATCTTTTAGCTTATTTTGGAAGCGACATAAATATCCTACAATCAACGGTGCTAAAAGATCAACTGCAAACATGAGTAATTTTACTTTAACATCCATTTTTAAGAGGAACCTATTCCTCCCTGCACCAACTTTCCCAACTTGCTAGCCTTTTATTTGCCAAACGCTTTTCGCAATTGTCTTGCTGCCACCAACACTGCTTCGTCTGCTTCAGCAACATTTCCCACATAACCCACAAACCCATGAATCATATTGGGATAATGAATATGTATAACCGCTACTTTCTCCATCGCCAGTCGTCCCGCATAACGTATTGCTTCTTTACCTAATGGATCAATTCCGGCGGTAAAAACTGCCGCTGGAGGCAACCCCTCCAGGCTATCAGCTAAAAGCGGCGATGCTTCCGGCATTTTAGCCTCTACTTCTCTATCTGTAAAATAAAGTTCTTCAAACCACTTCAAATCTTCACTATTGAGCATTATTTCTGGAATCCCCGCAAATTTTGTAGCTTGGTCAATTGTAAAATCAACCACCGGGTAAAATAGTACTTGATATACAAGCGTAAATTCTTTCCGTTTTTTAGCTAAAAGGCAAATTGACGCACTTAAATTTGCCCCAGCACTATCACCAGCCACCGCAATATTAGTGGGATTACCACCAATTTGCGTAGCATTTTCATGAACCCATTTGACTACTTCATAGCACTCTTCCAAAGCTCCTGGAAATTTGTATTCCGGAGCTAAACCGTAATCGACACTTACAACTACACATTCAGCATTTTTCGCCAACATACGGCAAACTCCATCCATTAACTCCAGGTCCCCAGTCACAAAGCCCCCGCCATGCATATAGACAACAACCGGCAGTTTAACCCCGGTGTTCTGCGGGGCATAAATCCGCACCAGCGTTTTTCTAATAGAGGTAACAATAACTCGCTCCGTCACCAAACCGGAAAATTCAGCTTTAGGTATTCTTTTGGCCATATTGTTCAAATCCCGCCTTGCTGTGTCAAGGCCAACAGTTTTAGTATGTGGTGCGTTTTTTATTTTTTCTAACATTCTCTCAGAAATAGGCATATATTGTTACTCCCTTATAGCATGTTATGAATTATTGCCGCTAAGCAATAATTTTATAGCCTTTATATTCTCATATCTTACTCCAGACAAAGTTAAGGGCAAAGGTAGCGTACCTTTGCCTCACTGTTTCACTTACATTTCCTTGGCTGCCAAAGGCCCGCGCGATAAGGCAATTTTACCAGTCCGAACAATTTCAATAATCCCAAAATCTATTAGCACTTCACAGAGGGCATCAATCTTACTCTCTTCACCAGTAAGCTCAATAACCATGGTCTCACGGTTAACATCAACGATCTTCGCCCGGAAAATTTCCACGACGTCCACAAGTTCTGATCTATTTACTTTGCTTGCTTTCACTTTAATGAGCGCCAGTTCCCTATCAATATGATCGACCCTAGTGAGGTTAACAATTTTTATGACATCGACCAATTTAGACAACTGATGTACAACTTGGTCAAGTTCTAGTTCATCATCAACTTCGACGTCAATGGTAATGCGGGTCGTATCAGTTTCTTCCGAATGTCCGGCGGCAATACTTTCTATATTAAAAGCGCGCCGGCTTATCAAGCCGGAAATATGAGTCAAAACGCCAGGTCTATTTTCAGCAAGCACCGCCAATGTGTATTTCATAGTTTACCACTCCCCCAGAATCATTTTGTCCAAACAGCCGCCCGGAGGAACCATTGGCACTACGTCTTCATCGGCAGGTAAAGCAACATCTACTAAAACCGGTCCTGGAGTTTCAATGGCTTTTATCAGGATAGGCTCCAAATCTTCCGGCTTGGTTATTCTTAGACCAATAACCCCCATTGCTTCGGCTAGTTTAACAAAATCAGTCTGTCCTTTGATCGAAGTATGGGAATAACGTTCACCATAGAAAAGCCGCTGCCATTGGGAAACCATGCCAAGTACTTGGTTATTCATTACAATAACCTTAATCGGAAAACCGTTATTAGCCGCAGTAGCAAGTTCCTGGCAATTCATCATAATACCGCCATCACCGCAAAACGCAATTACTTGTTTTTTGGGCAGACCAATTTGTGCCCCAATAGCGGCCGGGAGTCCATAGCCCATTGTTCCCAAGCCACCTGAGGTTACAAAAGTTCGCTCTCGGCTGAAATTATAAAATTGGGCCGCCCACATCTGATGCTGGCCAACGTCAGTGACAATCACCGCATCTGGAGCTAGTTCACTGATTTTTGCGATTACTTGTTGCGGCATAACAATACCGTCTCGAGGTTTGTAATTCATCGGCCGTTCTTGTTTCCAGGCAACAACTTGGTCACGCCATGGTGCTAACTGCCCTTTATTTTCAGCTCCATTTTCTATTATCAAAGTATTAAGCAATGGCAATGACCACGCCAAATCACCAACAATTCTTAAATCAGCCCTAATGTTTTTATTTATTTCGGCTGGATCAATATCAAAATGAATTATTTTAGCCTTAGGAGCAAAGTGTTCGGTCGAGCCGGTTACCCGATCGTCAAATCTAACGCCCACGCCTAGTAAAAGATCACATTCGACCGTGGCCATATTAGCCGCGTAGGTACCATGCATACCAACCATGCCCAAATGTTCAACCGCGTCACCTGTTATAGCGCCTAACCCCATCAGGCTGGAGACTACCGGTATACCAGTTGCTTTTACTAATTGTCGAAGTTCCTTAGCGGTATTGGAAATATTTACACCGCCTCCGACAAATATCAACGGTTTTTTTGCCTGTTTAATTTTCTGGACAGCCATCTTTAGGCTGTCTGGATCGCCAGCATAAAGGGGACTATAGCCTCTCAGGTTTACGCTGTCAGGATATTCATAATCCAGAGTAGCGGCAAATACATCTTTCGCAATATCAATAACTACCGGTCCAGGCCGTCCGGTTCGGGCAATATAAAACGCTTCTTTTATTACCCGCGGCAAATCTTGAACTCTCTTTACCAGATAATTATGTTTGGATATTGGTGTAGTAATGCCGCAAATATCTGCTTCCTGAAAAGAATCCCGACCAATCAAAGCCACGCCTACCTGTCCAGTAATTGCCACCAACGGCACTGAATCCATATAAGCAGTAGCAATTCCCGTTATCAAGTTAGTCGCGCCCGGCCCCGAAGTTGCAATGCAAACGCCAACCTTCCCGGTCACGCGAGCATATCCATCAGCAGCATGTATCGCGCCTTGCTCATGTTTGGTGAGCACATGGGGGAATTTTGTTTTATATAACGCATCATAAAGCGTTAAAACTGATCCGCCGGGATAGCCGAACACAACTTCGACCCCTTCATTTTTCAAACTTTCAATAAGCGCTTCAGCACCTTGCATTTTCAACCCACAGCCCTCCCTTTTACTTCCTTTTCATAGTATTATAATACAGGAATTGCATTTTGCCTATAGCCCTTTATTATATTAAATCTTTAATAGATAAACTTTTTGGTAAACATTCGGGTCTGAATACATTGGCACGAATATTTCTTTTTATCCCGGAATAGGCTATGGCAATCTACCACCTAGGAGGAAACTATGCCGACAAATTCACCAAATACCGATGAAAATATCAAGCGACTTGAACGAGTAGCCTGCCGACTTGAAGCTATCCGCCTAGCAGACTATTTGGCATTACTAGAAAAGCCTAAAAAGTTGATTTTTTCTAATTTTATCGCTGGTATATCCCGTGGTCTCGGCTTTGCTGTCGGCACAACAATTGTCTTTGCCGTTGTTGTGGAAACACTCCGGCGAATTATTCTTATCAATATCCCAGTATTAAATGAGTATCTAGTCGACATCATCCACCTAATTGACATGAAAAAATAAGCAAACAGGCAATGGGATTCCGCCGCCTCCTTGCTTATTCTTTTGCTAATATGCTAACCAGTCGTCCACTCATTAGCAATACTTACTTCCCATAACTCGTGAAATATTTTCTACCATTCGCTTTATAAGCGCTTCCAGACTAGTTACATTAGTATCACTCGGTAACTGTTCCCAGTAAAAAACAATTATTCCATATAAGACTTGTTTATAGGCTACCGGCACGGTATATAAGAACTTTGCTTCACTTGCTCCAGGAGTCTTTAACGATTGTTTCAACAGGTCCTGTCCATTGGCACAGTCAAAATGCCCTAACCTAGCTAAATATTCTTTCGTATACAAGGTTTTTAACCGTCCAATATCAGCCATGGAAAATCCTTTAGCTAACACTTCCTGTAGCGGGCTGCCTGCTACAGCAGCATCTAAACCAAATACCGCAACACCATCCACGCCCATAACCGTACTAAAAGTATCTCCGGCCTTATATAAGAAAGTACCAATTGATTCCTGTCCCATATCAATGATTTCTAGTAAAAATTCCTTTTCTGCTGCCCAATATTCACACTCTTTAACAAGATCAGAATTTTCAAGAGTTAACGCAGCTTGCTTCGCATACATTGTCAAAAGATCAATATCAAAATCTGAGAAACAGTCAGCTTCATCCGCAAAGATTTCGAGCACTCCGATTATACCGTTTTTACCCATAAGCGGCATCCCCACCAATGACAAAAAACCCTGCCTAGCAACTGACGGGCGCAAACGATAATTATATTGTGATAAATCCTTTAAAATTACAGGCTGATTAGCTAAATAAGCGGTTCCCATAAACTTCTGTTCCAGCGACACATCACTGGGCGTAACTATGCTTCGCCAGGCTATCGCTTTAAACGTTTCATTTGCAGACTCATATCTACTCAAGAAAACGTGCTGACAATTAACATTCTCATATACACACTGAACAATAGCTTCCAATACCTCACCGGTTGTTTTACCAGTCATCAGTGCATCATTAATCGTATGTACGACATGTTTTAAACTGTAAACGGTCTTTTCTGCTTTTTCTTCCATATCTGCCTCACCATTCATCATGTTATGTTATCTTACCTGACAATTATTTTCGCGATAATTTTGATGCAATAAAACCCGGATGCCTCCTGCCACTGGAAACAACCGGGGTTTATTAATCAGTTGGATTAATATTTTTTCTTCCAAAATACTTGGCATTCACTGGCATATGCCATACTGCGCTGCAGTTGAACGGTCTCTTGCTGATTTCGAAGTTTGAAGCTAAGACCTTCACCAGGAATATAGCTAAGACCAGGCGCTATAATCCGTTCATTATTAACCCGTTTAATCGAACAAAAATAATCCAATTCCGGTCTATCCGGCCAAGCAGGAAATTTAGCAAACGCAATCCGCCCAGTCCCAGTTTTTATCACTTTTACTTCCGGAGTTTTTACCTTTGACTTCCAACTATCATTACTAAAAAAGATTCCCTTTGGCACATCTCGGTCATGACCTTTCGTAGGAAGTTTAACTTCCAACAAATCCGCATGCTGCTCGCGTTCCTCGGCATAGCCAACTACCGCTATCGATACTATCGCAATAACTATGGTTACTACCAGTTTCCACATTTTTTTCACCCTCCGGCTATGTATTGGAAACTTAAGTCAAATGCTTTAGCGTTGCTTTGTTGTTCTCAAAACCATTACTTCGACACGGCGATTCTTTGCCCGGCCTTCCTCAGAATCATTCATAACAATCGGGCGATATTCGCCTAACCCAGTTGAGCTAAACCGTTCTGGTTTAAGGTTCGAATCCTGAGCTAAGAGAAACTTCATAAAGTTTAATGCCCGTTTGGAGCTCAAATCCCAGTTAGTGGGGAATTCCCTGGTATTTATCGGCATATTGTCAGTATGCCCACTTACCACTACCTGTTGCGGCAGTGGAATCAATAGTTTAGCTATCTGAGCAGCAAATTCCTTTGACTGAGGCAAGAGGACAGCACTACCGGAAGGAAACAGAGCATTATCTTTAATCCGAATCATCAATCCTTCATCTAAAAGCGCAGTTTCTAACCCACCACTTAGATTATTTTCTTCAATATATTTATCCATCATTTTCTTTGCTTCAGAAAGTTGAGTAGTTTCCTGCTGCCAAGATCTAGCCCCCGGTGATGGCATTTGGTTTGCTGGTGGCTCGCTCGCTTGCGATGACTGCGGCGCTTGCTGCATATGTTCAAGCATTGATGGACTTCCGTTAAAAGCCACATTGAGCGATTGGGCCATTTGCTCAAATTTTTTCTGATCAACCTGTGATGTCGCAAAAAGCACAATAAATAATGCCAACAATAATGTCAAGATGTCCGCATAGGGAATAAGCCAAGATTCATCAGCATGTTCTTCATGGTGCTCAGCACTGTGTCTCTTTCTAGACATTGCCTTACTCCTCTTTAGCCTTGCTATCAAGTTTTTCCCGTTCACCCTGGGTTACAAAAACCTTCAGTTTAGCGGAAACTGTAGCAGGATTATCACCAGCCTGAATCGATAAAATTCCTTCTAACATCATCCTGCGAAATTCGGCTTCTTCTTGCGACAACATTTTTAATTTATTGGCAAATGGATTCCAGATTACATACCCAGTGAATATCCCCAACATAGTGGCAACAAATGCCGCCGCGATTGAGTGTCCTAGCTTTTCAATATCATTAAGGTTCCCTAATGCAGCAATAAGACCAACCACCGCACCCAACACGCCAAGGGTTGGTGCATAGGAACCGGCCTGACTAAAAATCTGAGACCCAGCCCGATGTCTCGCTTCCATCTGAGAAATATCTAGTCCTAAAACATCAGCAATTAAATCTGCATCCATGCCATCAATAACCATTGATAGTCCATTTTTTAAATACGAGTCCTGAATTTCTTCCAACATTGGCTCTAACGCCAACAGTCCTTCACGTCGTGCAAGCTGAGAAAGATTGGTAAATAATGCCAAGATTTCTTCTTTCGGCATATGCTCGCGTTTTTTAAATAATAATTTAAATAATCCCGGAACCTTCTTGAGTTGCTCCATTGTAAAAGCGTTAAACAGACAGGCCGCTGTACCCGCAATAATAATCAAAAATGCTGCCGGATTTATCAGCGCCGAAAGGCTTGCCCCTTTCAAAACCATTCCTACACCAACAGCCAATAAGCCTCCAATTACACCAATAATTGTTGATATTTCCAAAAGTAATCCCCCTGTCCCATTTCCTTTAGTCAAAAAAATACGCTTCGTGTTACGCTTCCTCTTAAATCACCTGTACCAAGTTAACCAGGCTATATATACTTTTTGAAACCTAACTATAACCTACTTTTACTGCGAAGCACCCCAAAACATTTATGTTAAACTAGTTATATAATAATAAATATGACAAAATACTGCAATATTTTTATTTTATTTTCATGTATAAAATTTTATTTGGTATAGCATCCATTTTTAACTAATAGTAATAAATCCTTTAATTTTTACAAAAAAAAACAGCTTACATCTGTTTTTTCTTAAAGAGATGTAAGCCTAAAATATAATTTATTTCAATCAAAGTTCGACATATTATTTACTTTATTACTACCTCACTATATCAACCTAAGACTTATATCGGCAGCAACGACTGAATGGGTCAAAGCACCACTTGATATTATGTCTACTCCTGTAGCGGCAAGTTGGCTAACTCGGGCCAAAGTAACATTTCCAGACACTTCTACCAGAGCTCGACCATCAATCTCTATTACTGCATTTTTGATTGCGTCAAGTTCCATATTGTCCAACATAATAATATCAACGCCCGCATCCATCGCTTCATGTACTTGAGCTAAGGTCTCTACTTCAACTTCAATTTTTAAATAGGGCGAATTACTTTGGCGCACCTTATTTACCGCTGCGACTACCCCCCCAGCTACTTTTATGTGGTTATCTTTTATTAATATCAAGTCAGCCAGACCATGACGATGATTTTTCCCGCCACCAACTTTTACAGCATATTTTTCTAACAATCTCATCCCCGGAATGGTCTTACGCGTGTCTACTATAGTCACCGGATAAGAACCAACAGCATTAACATAAAAGCTAGTCTGAGTTGCTATTCCCGATAGGTGTTGAAGAAAGTTTAGCGCTACTCTTTCACCAGCCAATAGCGCCCGTGTCGGCCCATGAACTACGGCAATTTTTGTGTTCTTGTTTACTTTATCACCATCTCTAAAAAAAAAGTTTATCGAAACCCGACTGTCAAGCACGGCAAAAACCTTAGCAAAAATATCCCCTCCAGCTACCACCAAATCTTCTTTAGCCCAAAGTATTCCTTCTGTGATATCATTCTCACCGCAAATAGCCTCACTAGTAACATCGCCAAACCCGATATCTTCTTTCAAGGCCACTCGAATAAGTTCATCGGCTGTCATACAGTTCACTCCAACCAAACCCCCTTGCCCCATTGCAATAAAATATGCCGTTGAAAATACTCGTCATTTTTCTCAGGATAATCGCTGCGAAAATGCGTACCCCGGCTTTCTTGTCGGGCTATCGCTGCTTGTAAGAGTAATTTAGCTAATTGGAAAGCATTAACTTTTCTCGTATATTTACCCAAATCTCCGTCAAAACCATCCTTAGACATACCGGTGATTGCCGCTAACAGACTAGTCATTGCCGCCCCGCTACGCACTACTCCGGCTGCTCTATTTAGTTCAACTCCCAATCGCAATAAGTCACCGTTTGGACAAGCCACATTATTCCCCGGCAGAACCAAGGTTGTCACCAGTTGTTTACTAGGCAATTGATTATTTATGTCTTTAGCTACGCGCCTGCCAAAAACCACCGCTTCCAACAAAGAATTACTAGCCAATCTATTGGCACCATGTACACCGGTAGCCGCCGCTTCACCACAAGCATAGATCGCTTGAACCGAACTGCGCCCCCATAAATCGGTACGAATCCCGCCAGCCGAATAATGTGCCGCCGGACTAACCGGCACTAAATCTTTTTCTAGATAATACCCATATTCCGTCAATTTAGTGTAAACCTGACGAAACCTATCTGCCAAATACTTTTTTTCTAAATGCCGGCAATCTATAAACACCGGCCTCCCAAGCCGTTCTATTTCTTTTACACTTGCCCGTGAGACCACATCACGGGGAGCCAGTTCAGCAGCCGGGTGATATTCTGGCATAAATCGATGTCCAGCGGCATTAACTAGCAGTGCACCTTCGCCCCGCAGGGCCTCAGTTAACAAAAATACAGTATCATCAGGGGCACAAAATGCCGTTGGATGAAATTGAACAAACTCGAGATCCGCAATCACGGCTCCAGCCCGGTATAACGCCGCAATACCATCACCACTAGCAGCACGACTATTAGTCGATGATGCAAATATCCCTGCATAACCTCCGGTGGCAATAACCAACGCCTTGGCTAACAAAACCACCAGTTTACCGTCCTTAATAGCAATAACCCCACACCCTTGACCATCTTGGGTTAGCACATCAACGACAAAGTAGTTCGTGAGTTGCTGAATATTATCTTTTTCTTTAACTTTTGTGAACAAGGTCTCACTAATATGACGCCCGGTAAAATCATAGTGATATGCAACCCGGTTCAAGCTATGCCCGGCTTCTCTCGTCAAAGCAATAGCCGCACCATTTTTATTGAAAGCTACGCCCTGCTGCAGCAAAAATTCAAGAGCTGACGGGCCTTCATCTGCTAAAACGCTAACGGCCTCTCTGCGGCACAACCCTTGGCCAACATTCAGCGTATCCATAATATGCTGTTCAGCACTATCGTCTGCCCCAACAGCCACTGCCATTCCGCCCTGGGCCTTATAAGTACTGGCTTCATCAGCACCGGCTTTTGATAATAACGCCACCTTGAGACGCTTATCAAGCTCTATGGCTACCGTCATCCCGGCTATTCCTGATCCAACCACAACTACATCATATACTACCTGTTCCAACGCTAGTAGTTCAGCGTTATTGTCAACAACGTATCCCCTCTCCATCACGCTAATTCCAACATTCGCTCTAGCGTACGCCGCGCTTGTTTAGCGATAGCTTGATCTACGGTTATCTGATACTTATTATCTTTCAACGCAGCCACCACACTACTTAGTCTGGTTTTTTTCATATTGGGACATATCAGGCCGGAATGCAATAAATAAAACTTTTTTTCCGGCTGTTTCGCCTTCATCTGATACAGCACCCCCATTTCTGTTCCAATAATAAATTCCGCCGCATCTGAAGTTTCGGCGTAACGCATAATTTGTGAAGTACTACCAGCAAAGTCAGCTAGCCCAACCACCGCCGGGTCACACTCCGGATGAATAAGTATTTTAGCATCAAAGTGGTTTTCACGAGCTGCCAGAACATCTTCAGGTTTTATTTTTGCATGAGTATAGCAATGCCCTGGCCAAAGTACAAACTCCTTATCCGGCAGTTGTTTGGCCACATAATCACCCAAGTTGCCGTCAGGTACAAATATAAGTTTTTTACCCGGCAATGCCGCCGCCACCTTAAGCGCATTGGCTGAAGTACAGCAGACATCGCTTTCCGCTTTTACTTCTATCGATGAGTTAATATAGCATATTACTGGCGCTCCCGGATTCTCCGCTTTTAGCTTTCGCAGATCATCGGCAGTAATCATATCCGCTAAGGGACATCCGGCATCAATTTCCGGCAAAAGCACTTCCTTATCCGGTGCCAGAATTTTGGCAGTTTCGGCCATAAACCTAACCCCACAAAAAACAATAACCTTCCCTTGTATTTTAGCTGCCACTTTGCTCAAATAAAAAGAATCCCCAACATAATCAGCAACTTGCTGCACTTCCTCTAATTGATAATTATGTGCTACTATTACCGCTTGGTGCATTTCTTTTAATTCTTGTAGCTCTTTTATTGCCTCTTGCAAACTACTTCCTCCCTCTTCGCCAGCCAATATGTGCTACTAATATTTTTTCATTCCAAGTATTGACAATAATTTTACATTCATTGTTTACTATTGTCAAGACACTTGTAAATTTAGTTTACTGCATTAACTTTTTATACTTTTCTATAAAAAATAATAGTCACAGGATAACCACCCGCAAAATGCGGATTTTTATCCTGTGACTATTATTCCAGTTTATTAACTTTCACACTACAGAAGTTAGCGATTTTTATTTTTTAGCAACTTACTTTAACACTCTTAACATCAGAGGTAACATTATTCCAACATTCAGGGTAGACTGGCTCGATCGGGGAAAAGATCCCATCTGCTCCAAGTAAATAGGTTGCTTGCAAAAGTTTAAACGCTTCAAGCCCACCATGGCACTTCGCGATATCCATAGCCAGCTGCCTGGTAATTTCGAAGGTAAAAATATCTTTTTCCTCCTCTGAACTGCTCATGGCTCCACAAACATAAAGACTATCTAACCCAGGCAACGCCGAGTACAGTTTTAATGCTACCGCAACCGCGGTCGCAGCCATAGCTTCATTATACTGCTGGTTAATTTCAGCCGGGGATTTCCCTACAATTTCAACCGGAGCTGTCTCTTCAGCATCCATTGTTTCCTGGTTTGACTGAATAACCTTATCAACCGGAATAATCGACCTATCCGGCAACAACAAGCTTACCAGCGACTGCTGTTTTTGATAAAACATTCTACTTTCTAATCCAAAAGGAAGCTTTAACTGCCGAAACACATTTTCCACACACTCCTGCCACAAATCCATGTCACCTGATAAAAACATCTGCAACTTACTAATTCGTTGGATCTCAGCTTCATCAAATGTATTACGCTCATCATCTATTTTTTCCTGAGCCAAGCGAACTTTTTCTTCAATATCTGTCGCAGCGGCCTTAAGTGCTTCTTGGCAGTCTAGCTCTTTGTTTTTCATATCCCGGTTTATTGCAATAGCACAAGCTATTGCACCGGTTAATCCGACTAGTACTATAAGTGAATTCCAAAATATTAAGCACACTAATACACTTAATACGCCCAATGCGCCTTCAATCAAAAAAGTATTTTTATATTGCTTCGTAACCTCATCTTGTGCTTCATCCAACAAATATTTAAAATCAGGAATTTCCGGCTCGATAAATTTTCTTTCAATAAGTTGCTCGTTATAATCAACCTCTTGATACTCAAAAATACTTAACTCGGCCAGCGCTTGTTCGGCTTCTTCCCTCTTGGCCGATTCACGTTGTTGCCGCTTAGCCCGTTCCTTTTCATAATCTTCCCGTCGTTGTGCTTGTGCTTGTACTATATTATCTTCTCTTTTAACCATCATCATAGCCCCTAACATATAAAAAGGTCTGTATTTTTACATTTGTAATTATTCGTCGACTTTTGCGTTTTTCCTCTTATTTTTACAAACATTGTCTATTATGATAGTAGTAACAAATTTTTTTTATTCAGAGGATAACACCCATTGCATGGAAAACTATCTTATAAGCTAGAAAATTTGTTATCCACTAGGAGGGATTAAAATTATACCGATAATTTCCTTCATCGGGCTATCAGGGTGCGGCAAAACTACATATCTTACAAAATTGGTAACCGAAATGAAACGCCGCGAATATAAATTGGCAGTTATCAAACACGACGCCCATAATTTCGATATTGATCACCCGGGAAAAGATACTTGGCAACATTCCCAGGCCGGAGCTGATGTTGTATGCATTTCTTCACCAAAAAAAATGGCCCTCATCCAACAACCGCCGCAAGAACTTACCCTTCCGGAGATTTTAACCTACATTAAAAACGTCGATATTATCTTTACAGAAGGTTATAAGTACGAAGGTTATAACAAAATCGAAGTATTTCGCAAGACCGTCTATGCCAAACCAGTATGTCCCCAAGATCAGCTTATAGCTATTGTATCTGATGATGCTATCTACGAGGGATTGCCCCGTTTTGGCCTTTCCGAGCAAACTGCCATGGCAGATTTTTTGATAAAAAAATTTATGTAATATTAAGGTGATAATCTAATGAGAACTGCACTTATTCAAGTGGATATAACCCCAGGTAATGTAACCGCAAACTTGACTAAAGCCATCACCCTCATGACCAAAGGCGTAGCCGAAGGCGCTACGTTATTCGTCTTGCCTGAGTTATGGACCACCGGCTATAAGCTTCGCAGCATCGACAAGCTGGCTGAAACAGAAGAAGGCCCCACCCTTACCCGGTTACGTCAGTTTGCAGCCGACCATCATGTCGAAATAATTTCTGGATCCATCGCCGAATTAGCTGACAATAATATTTACAATACTACCTATGCTATTAATAGTAGCGGCACTATTGTTGCCAAGTACCGGAAATTGCATCTTTTCAGCCTAATGGATGAACATAGATACTTCACTGCTGGCAATTCCAAAGGAATTGCCAACATGAGCTTTGGTAAAGCCGGACTAATTATCTGCTATGATCTGCGATTTACTGAACTTACCCGTTCGCTAGCCTTGGCCGGATGCAATACTTTATTTGTTCCAGCAGAGTGGCCCACCATCAGGGGATCCCATTGGTTAAACCTTAACATCGCCCGAGCCATTGAAAACCAACTGTTTGTTATCGCCGTGAACTGCGTAGGCAGGTATGGTAATAGCACCTTTTTCGGTAATTCACTCGTCATTAATCCCTGGGGAGAAATAATTACCCAAGGATCCTCAACTGCTGAACAGGTTATTGTGACTAATATTGACTTTAGCTTAGTTGATGAGGCCCGAAATAAAATACCAATTTTTACTGATCGCCGACCGGAATATTATTAATTGTAATAACTGTAGTTAAGTGGAGAATATCACTACATTTAAAAAGGCTAACTCTAATCTGTTAATCCGATTTAGAGTTAGCCTTTTTTTGCACTGTTTACTATTTAAATTTATCCGACCAGGTTCGAAACCACCGTTTACCCGCCTGGCGAAAGCGCGGCCAAACCTTGGTAAAATTGATTCTAGCTTCAAATGTATCTCTGGCAATCCATCCAGTCACAACCCCAGCATCCCGGTAAATAGTACGACTGGCATGAAGATTCATCCACTCATCAAGAAATTTTGTTATTATACCGCTATCAGCCATGGTGCGTAAGTTTTCATCCAGGCGCCTAATCCTAACGCCAAGAAGCTTAGTTTTTGCATCTTTTAGCGACCAAGTTTCTAAAACATCACGTATCTTTTTGCTCTGAGACTGAACACTATCAAATTCAAGCGAATCCTTTATATTGAACTCTTTTCCTACTAAACGTAACTTTTCAACCCACTGAGCTAATCGCGCGCCGACAAAATCGCGAAGTAATACCGAATCCCCCGTAGCTAAGAAAGCTTGCCCGGCCAGCCACGCCCATAAACTAAGCATGGTCGCCGTAAGCCGTCCCGCCATGAAAGCAGCAACTTCCTCACAAGCAATTTTTTCTCGTTCTGCTGTCAACAGCATCCCCAGCCATGGCGGCGGAGTCAGCGCTAATTCCCCATTATTTGTCGCGTCCATCCACGCTTTAAGCGTAATATCAATATTATTTAAACCCTCAAGGCTTTTGATCCAATTATTGAGTTGTTCCTGCCAATATGTATAATCTTCTACCGCTACAAGCGGTTGCGCAAAAGACAATAGTGAACTAGTCCGTCTAAGTTCCCTTCCAAGTTCATAGAAAGTTTCCGATACATTGGGATTAACCAGAAACGTATCCTGAGCACTAAGCACTTTGTGCAGCTGACTGATCACGACGCGCCTCATCCCACTAGCAGCGCTAGCGGTTAGTTGCGGTCTTCGTATTGTATCTGGTTTAAAAGCTGTCGCCAATCCAGCCAAAACCAGCCCCCGAAAATATTTACTGCGCGGTTCAAGCGCCAACGGCATCCACGCCGCCAACTCAGCCCCCAGTCCCAACACCGCCGCCGAATTACCTTCCTTTAATTCAAGTTCAACTTCAGCAATAGTTTCTTCTATTTGGCCAGCAATAATTACCCCTTGGTCTAACGCCAATTCGATCAAGCTACCGTCAGCAGTTGTTACCATAGTTTTCTGCCGTTCAAAAACCGTTTCTAATACAGGCTCAAGTTGGTTATCTCCCAGCACATTTTTTAGAAGTTGACCCGCTTGAGTTGCCATGAAATAATCTATACTTGGTTGATATTGATCAATTTTAATATTCCACTCCTGCCGCTCATGCAATCCCCCGGCCGAAGTTCCGCCAGCTTTCACCGTAGCAATCAGTTGTTCACCCTCACGCCGGATACGATACGCTATTCCTGCCTTATTTAACACACCATCAGTTGAATCAAAGTACTTACTAGCTAAAGTTTCCTTAGTTGGTACCGAAGTTTTCAGCCCAGCAAGTGCTGGAGCGGCAAAAATATTAGGACAATTCTCGGTCTTAAGTAACCGAAGTTTAAGTTCTACCTCGATACAATTTTCAGCAGACAATTTTAACCCCTCCCTTATTCTCACCAAAATTACATTTTAGAACAAGCCTCCTAAAGTATATTATTATAGTTTTTTCTCGCTATCGCCGTCTTAGTACTCGTCCTGGTCTATCACCAGTTAGTTGTCCCTCCCAGACTGCAGCCTGTCCATTGACTAATACATATTCAATGCCGCTCGCATAGCGGTGACAGTCAACATAGTTTGCTTGATCAGCAATTTTTGTCGGATCAAATATAGTAATATCCGCAACCTTACCAGGCGCTAATGCCCCACGGTCACTAAGCCGTAGCCGAGCAGCCGCCAAACCAGTCATTTTACCGATCGCCTCTTGCCAGCTATTTCTTTTACCTTGCACCACAAATTTTGCCAAAAATCGTGGAAACGTTCCATAAGAACGGGGGTGAGTCGCAACCGCACCATCTTTAGCTATACTTAAGCCGTATCCATCAGACCCTACCGCTACCGTTTGGTCAGCCGCAATCACCGCCACATCCTCTGGGGCCAGCGTAAAAAATACCGCACTAACAATGGCTTGGCCGATAACTAAGAGCCGAATCACAGCCTCATCATTCCCACACCGCCATTCCGTGGCTAAATCCGCTACAGTTCTCCCTGAAAACGGACTTTTTGCAGCAGTACCGACAGCAGTTATCATAATATTATCCGCACCGCCACGTTGTGCTATTTCCCGGGAAATAGCAGGTTTTATCGTCCCACAATCTTCAGCCGTGTTCAGCCTTCGCAAAAGTTCTTCCGGCCCGCCCTCCAGTGCCTCTTGCGGAACAAGCGCTGTTAAAGAAGTACTAGTGGCGGCATAGGGATACTGATCAGCGCTAATATCTATTCCACCCTGCCGGGCTTGGTTTAATATCATTAAAGCTTCGCCGGCCCGTCCCCAATTCGCCTTTCCGATCGCTTTAAGGTGCGAAACTTGCATTCTTGCACCACTAATTTGGCCAATAGTGACCATTTCCCGCAATGCTACGCTAAGATTATCCCCCTCATTACGAATATGAGCAGCAAACAGGCAATCATATTCAGCAACAACTTTAGCCAATGCAATAAGCTCATCAATTTCGGCGTAGCTGCCCGGAGGATAAATCAAACCACCCGATAAGCCCCATGCTCCCTGGGTCAGTGCTAAATCCAGCAACTCTTCCATTTTCGCCAGTTCTTCCGGCTCAATTCTACGTTTTGCCATACCCATAACGGCCAGGCGAAGAGTTCCGTGCGCCACTAGCGGCACAAAATTCACCCCCAAGCCTTTATCTTCAAGTACACCGGCATAATCGTCAAAAGTTTGCCAGTTTAAACCTTCCGGTGGAAAACTTGTCTCATGTAACTGTAAATAGTCAGTTAAAAGCTCTGCCAGCTCGGGAATTACCGGAAACAAGCCAATGCCACAATTACCAACAACTTCAGTAGTTACTCCCTGCAATAATTTACTATCAGAAAGCGGATTGCGAAAAATGCTGACATCGGCATGGGAGTGAATATCAATGAACCCGGGACTTACAATTAGCCCCGTACCATTAATTATCTTATCTGCCCCGCCAATAATATCAGGCTCAATTGCTTCAATTATTCCATTTTTCACTACAACATCCGCAGTATATGGTAACCGACCAGTTCCATCCACTACTAATCCACCACATATTTTAACTGAATGCATCATATCACCCACCTTCGGAAGTTAGTAATCAATTTCATCAGCCTCTTCCAGAGCAAAAAAACAAACAGCAAGCCCAAGCCGCAACCGGCCGACTTGCTGAAGTAATGTTAAACAACTTATCAATTGCATTGTTACTTTTATCTTATCAGGGGTATTACCACCTGTCAATTACTGGTGACTACCACTATGTTCATTATAAAACAATCCGCACCTTTTTTTGCCTCATCCAGGCGTCAACTTGCACAAGATAGGCCATCAACTGCGGCCCGCCCATCAGCTGGCCGAACCAAGGCATTGGCGACCTTGCGGCATCAGTTTCCGTAAAAGCCTTGATTTTATCAGTATCTAAAAGTGGCAAGATTGGCGACGATGTATCATTTTGAATTGCCAGTAATTTGGAGCGAACCGCTTGGTAGAATGATGGATTATGAGTTTTTGGATACGGACTTTTCTGCCGCCACAAGACATCATCCGGCAGCAGACCGATCAAAGCCCGCCGCAATAGCCCTTTTTCTCGCTGCTGATAGTTTTTCATTTCCCAGGGAACATTCCAGACATAATCCACTAACCGATGGTCGCAAAATGGAACTCTTAATTCTAAGCCGAACGCCATACTCATCCGGTCTTTTCGATCGAGTAAAGTCGGCATCCAACGAGTCAGACTTAAATAAAATATTTCCCTCATCCGGGCCGCTTCTGGATTTTCACCCGGCAGCTTCGAAACTTCGGCCAAGGCTTCATGATAACGCTGATATGGATATTCCTTAAAAACATCTTGGTTCTTCAAATCCGGATTCAGCCACTCCAAACGGATTTCTGGTTTAGGCGACCAGGGAAAGCTTGCTGAACCTAGCATATCCGGTCGATAAAACCACGGATATCCGCCGAAAACCTCGTCGGCACACTCACCAGACAACCCCACGGTTGCACTTTTCTTTATCTCCCGGCTAAATAGATACAACGATGTATCGACATCGGCCATACCTGGCAAATCGCGAGCCCTAGCGGCATTTTCCAAAACACCAGCCAATTCTGGCGTATCCAGCAATATTTCATGATGACAAGTATCAAGATAGCTAGATACTCGTTCTACCCATGGAGCATCACGATTTGGCTGAAAACTATTCTCTGTAAAAAACCGTTCATTATCCACATATTCAACTGAATAAGTATTTAACTGCTGTCCGGCAGCTTTATATGCCGTAGCGGCAATAGCACTAATAGCGCTTGAATCAAGCCCCCCTGATAGCAACG
This sequence comes from Bacillota bacterium, assembly GCA_017889625.1. Classification (GTDB taxonomy): domain Bacteria; phylum Bacillota; class Negativicutes; order Sporomusales; family CTSoil-080; genus CTSoil-081. The sequence continues at coordinate 20,573 of JAGGAD010000033.1, forward strand.
TGCATAGCGGCACATCAGACACTAACTGACGCTTTACCGCATCATGAAATAAATCGCGCACCTTAATCAACGTAGTGGCAAAATCATCTTCATGCGGTTTACTCGTCAGCGACCAGTATTGTCTAACCGAAAAACCTTGCCGGTTATATAACGCGCAATAACCTGGCTTTAATTCGTTAATATCCCGAAAAACGCCATGCCCAGGAGTCCGTGCTGGCCCCATCATAAAAATTTCCGCCAGCCCCTCAGCTGTAACTACTGGTTCAACATCAGGGTGCGCTAAAACCGCCTTAATTTCTGAGCCAAAAATAAAGTTACCATTATTCAGACTATAAAAGAGCGGTTTAACCCCTAAGCGGTCACGCGCCAAAAACAAACTTTGCTTGCCTTCATCCCATATTGCAAACGCAAAGATGCCATTAAACCGATCTACACAGGCTGAGCCCCACTCCATAAACGCCTTTAATAGTACCTCTGTATCAGACGTTGAAGTAAAATAATGGCCGCAGGTTTTTAGTTCATCCCGCAATTCCATCGTATTATAAAGTTCACCATTATAAGTAATTACATACGTACTGTCACCACGACGCCGCAGCATTGGCTGCTTGCCGCCTTCCGGGTCTATTACACTTAAACGACGATGGCCAATAGCAGCCTGGCGGCACAAATACATTCCCGAAGCATCAGGCCCCCGCACCGCCAAGGTATCGACCATAGCTTCTAAGACTCCCTGTTTTTGTGTCAAATCTTCCTGCCAATTAATCCATCCGGTTATACCGCACATATCTTCCCTCTCCTTATCGGAAAATAAAGGGTGACCGCTGTAACCCAGGCTTTTCCAGGCGTTTTGGCCTCCTTCACAGCATTATAATATGCACAACTGCTGAATTCTGACACCTGTTTTTAACTGCGTAATGTCGTTGTTTTAGCCTTTAATCCCCGACCTAAAAAAAAGGTGGGAACTATCCCACCTTAAAACGGTACGTTAAATTTTATTTAACAGTTGCTGTAACAATAGATATTTGGAGTCCTGATAAATTTTATCTAAATCAATAATATACCATTCACCATTCATCTTTTCCAAGGCTACTGGTTTAACTGTCAGTGCCAAGTCATTTTGCTCCGGCTGCAAAGTAGCTACAACAACAGCGTAATTGCCTTGCTCCGTTATCTTCTTCAACGACAGCAAATTAGATTTTTTCAATTCGTTCAACCCCGATTGCCCTGTCAAATATTTCATTACCGTTTGGGGATTATTAGTGGAACTTGGGGACACATATAGCGCGGCCTGGTTTAATTGACCAGCTTTAGCGGCCTCAAAAAACGCCTTTACCACACTGTCGGAAGACAGCCCGGAAACCCGCTGCGCTCCGCTTCCACCACCACATCCAGCTGATAAAAACGACAACACCAACATGCTTATAACTAACATCAACGTTATTTTTCTATTAATCATTTCCTACTTCATCCTCTCAATTAAAAGTATGGGCTATGCATGCAGTATATCTTAACATAACTTTGCTAACACGTCATTGATCGATATTTTCCATTTTCCTTGTCTACTATAATTGGCGCTAATATTCACAAGTGAATTTCTCTAGTTCTACTTGACATATTATTAGAAATTTATTTATACTCCTCGTATACATACTAAATATAGCAAATTAAAGGAGTGATAACATGTCGATTGAAATTGTTGAACTTAACCATTGTGCAATAAGCGTTCCTAATTTAGAAGAATCAATTGCCTGGTATAAGGAGAAATTTGGTTTTACTGTAATTGACCGTTCCGAAATTCCCGGTATCAATGTTAAAGTTTCGCATATGCAGGGAGTCGGCTTTGTCTTGGAAATTTTTGAAGCTCAAGGTGCTGCACCGTTGCCCGAAGATCGTCGCTACCCCAACCGTGATTTAATGACTCATGGTCATAAACATTTTTCCCTCGGTGTAAAAGACGCCCGCAAAGCCACCAAAGAGCTAGAAGCAATGGGAGTAGAAATCGCCATGGTCGCGGAAGTAGACGGTACATACGGTGTCTTTATCCGCGATAACGCCGGCAATTTGATTGAAATATTTCAAGTCGAAAACTAGCCTATTTTTCTTAAATTAAATTAAGAACGTAGTTACTTCTTCTTAAGTTCATTCCCACGGATTCCTTCAATATAACAATATTTTGAATAGAATTTGCGAAATAAAATATAGATTGAGAGGAATATCTATGAATGTAATAGCATTCAATGGAAGTCCACGAAAGAACGGTAATACAGCTATATTGCTGAATAATGCTCTTCAAGGCTCTCTTTCTCAAGGAGCCAAAGGGAAATGTATTGATCTTTATGATCTTAACTATAAGGGATGTGTAAGCTGCTTTGCCTGTAAGCTAATCGGTGGGAAAAGCTATGGAAAATGTACATTAAAAGATGAACTAACCTCCATATTAGATGAAATAAACAATGCAGATGCTATTATTTTAGGTTCTCCAATTTACTTTGGAGCGGTTACTGGTGAGATGAGGTCATTTCTTGAACGCTTGATATTTCCATCATTAGTGTATGATACTAATCATTCTTCCTTATTTAAAAAGAAGATACTGACAGGTTTTATTTTCACTATGGGCAGAAAAGAGACTGCAATTAAAGAGATGGGATATGACTATCATTTTGGCTCTATTCAATTTGGTTTAGAAAAAATATTTGGTTCAGCAGAAACTCTGTGTGTTACCGATACCTATCAGTTTGATGATTATTCCAAGTATTATGCACCGCTGTTTAACGCTGAAGAAAAAGCCCAGCGACGGAAAGAAAAATTCCCCGAAGCTTGCAAGCAAGCTTTTGAAATGGGCGTACGGTTCGCAAATGCCCACAGTATATAAAAAACAGAGTTTAAGCTTTTAATTTCCCGTACAACCTCACGATAATTACTTTCTTATGCAAAATAAAATCCAGAAATAACGAGGTTTTCCTCGCTTTCTGGATTTTATTTTGCATTTTATAAAGTTTTATACATCCGATTAATCTGTATCAAGCTCTCAAAAATCCCGTTAGGCTTGTTATAAATATGCGTAAATAGAGATCTTATATGTTCCTTACAGCCGCTGCATTAATCGCATGCCATTAAGAATTACTAAAACCGCGGCCCCAGTGTCAGCAACTACCGCCAGCCACAAACTTGCCATGCCAATAAAAGTAAGCCCCAAAAATACCAGTTTCAGAATAACCGCAAAATAAACATTCTGTTTAATAATTTTTACCGTCTTTCGGCCAAGGTCAACGACGTACGCCAATTTATCCAAGTCATCCGCCATCAGCACAACATCGGCTGTTTCCAAGGCTGCATCGGTCCCCCCTAACCCCATTGCTATACCAATATCAGCAGCAGCAAGAGCCGGTGCATCGTTTATTCCGTCACCAACCATCGCAACCGCGCCGTACTGGCCACCAAGCTTATTCACCGCACCAACTTTATCTTCAGGCAACAACTGACCAAAAAAATCATCTATCCCCACCTGATTTGCAATATTTTTAGCCGCACGAGGGTTATCTCCGGTCAGCATGACAAGCTGCCGGATGCCGGCCTGTTTTAGCCGGTTAAGCGCCCGCTCAGTATTGGGCCGAATTGTATCCGCTACAGCAATTAGACCATAGAGACTTGTTTGCGTGCCTACTAGCATAACCGTATGTCCAGTTTCCTCAAGCTGGCTGACTGACTGGCTATATTTTTCTTGGTCATGGCCCAGTTCGTTAAATAATTGACTATTACCTACATAGACCATCTGACCATCAATATCCGCCTTTGCCCCTTTTCCCGGCAGGGCTTGAAAATTTTGGCCAAGATACTTTGTATTATAATTGTTTTTTTCCAAAACAGCCTTCGCCAAAGGATGTTCTGACAGTCTTTCCACCCCCGCTGCCAACGCCAAAATTTCAGCTTCATTTGCTTCCGCCAAAGGCACTACCGTGGTTACTTCTGGTCGTCCAATTGTAAGGGTCCCAGTTTTATCAAACGCCATTGCTTTAATTGCGCCCATTTGTTCAAGGTATATTCCACCCTTGATTAATACACCTTGACGGGATGCATTCCCGATTGCAGCTACAATCGAAACCGGAGTTGAAATTACCAGCGCACAAGGGCAGGAAATGACTAGTAGCACCAATCCCTTATAAAACCACGGATTAAATGGTTGCTGCCAAACAATAGTTGGCAGAGTCATAACTGCCAACGCAGTCACAAGTACAACCGGAGTGTAATACTTGGCGAAAGTATCAACAAACTGCTGAGAAGGAGCCTTGGTCGCCTGTGCTTCCTCGACCAATTCCATTATCCTGGTCAAGGTTGAATCTTTGGCTAACTTAGTCACTATCACTTCAATCACGCCATTACCATTTACCGTTCCAGCATACACCACCTGACCAACGGTCTTATCCACCGGCATTGCTTCACCGGTAATGGCTGCTTCATTAACCATCGACGAACCTACGGTTATTATTCCATCCATGGCAATGCGTTCGCCGGGCTTAACCACCAACGTATCACCTACAATAATATCTTCTACCACAAGCCTAGTTTCTGCCCCAGCCCGTTTTACCAGCGCATCCGGTGGCGCAACCTCCATAAGCATTCGGATTGATTGGCGAGTTTTGTTCATAGTATACATCTGCAAAGTATTACCAACAGCAAACAAGAACGCTACCATCGCCCCTTCACTGCTTTCGCCAATCGCAAAAGCCCCCAGCACCGCTACCGTCATTAGAAAATTCATATCCGGCGTCAAATACCGCAGACTGTTTAAGCCAGCTCGGGCGGCATGGTAACCACCAGCACCTGCTGCTACCGCATAGAGACAGACGATACTCCCACCAGTAACCCCCAGCCATTCCAATAGATAAGCACTTATAATCAAAACTCCTGCTACCCCAGTAGCCATTTGACGCTTTTCCAGCCACCACGGGGTTAGCAACTTGCCCGTTCCCACAAATTTGTCTAGAATTTCAGCTTGATAGCCTAAGCTGGTAATAACGCCAATAATGTCCGAAGGCTTTACTTTGGCATCATCATAACTCACATTTAATCTGCCTACAGCAAAATTTAGTTTCGCACTTAATACGCCTTGCACTCGGCTAACGCTTTTTTCTAATTTAGCGGCACAATCGGCGCAATCTAATCCGCTTATTACTAAAACAACCTCGGCTCCTGCAATATCGGCTGTGCCGCAAGCAGGCAAATTAGCCGACTCCACTTTCGAATGACACTTACACTCACCACCGCATCTGCTATTAGCAACCATATTACTCTCCCTGTCCATGTTTAATATGTTGAATACCTACAGCAAGTAAGGTTAATACATGATTATCATCCAAAGTATACCACACCATTTTTCCCTCGCGCCGATACTTCACCAACCGCGCTCCCCTTAGCAGCCGGAGTTGATGGGATACCGCCGATTGACTCATCCCGCTAACCGCAGCAATATCACACACACAAAGTTCACGGTGTGACAACATATCTAAAATTTTTACTCTTGTTGAATCCCCTAGAATTTTAAAGGTATCAGCCAACATATTAGCATCTTGGTCAAACAAGGCTTCCGCCTTGGCCAGGCATATAGCTTGCGGATGCTCACAAAGTTGTTGACAAACATCACAATTTTGTTCTAACAATTCTACACTCACCGCCAATATATGAATATATGTTCATATATAATTTTATAATTCTACCAAATATTTGTCAACAAATTGTTTTTCTACTTTACCCTCTTATTTGCTAATTTATAAAAAATCAGGACTATCTTTTCAAGAAAGACAGTCCTGATTTTTATAAACTACGTCAATCCAAATTATCCTATTTGGCAGCAATAATAGCCTGCGCCAAGTCCTTAAGCAAATCAACTTTATCTTCAATACCAATCGATAACCTGACCATATCGTCGGGTACCCCAGCAGCTACTCTTTGCTCCGATGTCAGCTGGGAATGAGTCGTACTTGCCGGATGGATAACCAGCGACTTAGCATCACCAACATTAGCCACCAAGGAGAACAGCTTTAATGCATTAATAAACTTTCGCCCCGCTTCAAGTCCACCTTTTATACCAAAAGTTAGCATAGCCCCAGCGCCTTTAGGCATATACTTAACGGACTTACTGTGGTCTGGATGTGATGCCAACCCCGGATAACTCACCCAAGCAACTCCCTCATGGCTAGCCAAAAATTCAGCTACCGCTAAAGCATTGTCACTGTGCCGCTGCATTCTGAGATGAAGCGTTTCTAATCCTGTCAACAATAAGAAACTGTTAAATGGGCTAATACAGGCACCAAAATCACGTAAAATTTGGGTTCTTAGCCGAACAATAAACGCCTGTGGTCCAGCCACTTCCGTATAGCGCATATCATGATAGCTAGGATCAGGTTCGCTTAAAGTAGG
>JAGGAD010000085.1 GCA_017889625.1 Bacillota bacterium
AGTCCCGTTCATGGTTTCACCAAATAAATAATAAACGCCTGACAAATTTGTCGGGCGTTTATTGTGCGGTCTACTAAATCTTTATTCCTTCAGCCGATAAGGTACTGTTGTTACAATAACATTTTCTCTAAGGATTAGCGAGGTGTGTAATATCCAGCCAGTTTGATTATGCAACAATCTATGCCACCATTTTTTCGTCTCAAATTCCGGTATAACTACCGTAATATAATCATTAATCCCCTTGGAGTTATCGATACTCTCAATATATTCTATCAAGGGATTCATTAATAGGCGATAAGGCGAGTGTAACACAACTAAATCTACTTTCAGATCCCATTGCTCCCACTTTGCTTTAATTTTATTTTCCGATTCTTCATTATTGGCGACATGTACTGCTATTACGTTATCACCAATTACTTTAGCATATTTTAAAGTTTCAAAGACCACTCTAGTCGGAGTTGATACCGGAACGATAACTATATGTTTGCTTTCGGTTGATTGTTCTTTTTCTTTGGCCACAAATTCGGGGGGAACACTAAGTTGCTGGGAAATTGACTCATAGTGGCCTCGTATTTTCTTGAATATATAAATCATGAAAGGAATAAAAACGAGGATCATCCAGGCACCGTGAACAAATTTAGTCACGGTAATAATAACGACGACCAAACCTGTAGCAATCGCCCCTACTCCATTTAAGCCAGCTCTAATTTGCCAGCCTGGATTGCGTTCTCGCCGCCAGTGGACAACCATGCTAGTTTGAGCAATTGTAAAGGAAACAAATACGCCGATTGCGTATAGTGAAATAAGATGATCTATCTGTCCGCCATACACAACGATAAGCGTAGCCGCAGCAATAGTTAGCACTACAATTCCATTTGAATACGTAAGACGTTCGCCACGAGTTGCAAGAAAACGAGGCATATAACCATCTTTTGCAATTATCGAGAGCAAAATTGGCAAGCCATTATATGCGGTATTAGCGGCTAAATATAATACTAACATAGTTGTTATTTGAATATAAAAATAGAACCAATTCCGGCCAAATACGTGCTCTACTATCTGCGATAGGGCCGTTACGTCAGGAATTGGCAAGATATAATAGTGCATTATCAGAAACGTTATGCCGGTAAACATCAAGCCCAGAATTCCCGCCATCCAATAGGTTGTTATTTTTGCATTTTGAGATTCAGGCTGTCTAAACATTGGTACGCTGTCAGCAATTGCTTCTACGCCCGTCATTGAACTACAGCCATTAGCGAAGGCGCGAAGAATTAAAAAAAGCACTGGCCAATTTAGCGGTTGCGCCGCAAATGTAGCAGGATGAACTAAATAGGTTGATTGCGTAAAAACTTTAAACATTCCATATATCACTAAGCACAGCATCCCAAATAGGAAAGCATACGTAGGTAAAACGAAAGCATTTGAAGATTCACGAACGCCCCGCAAATTAACTAGCATTAAAACAATAAAAAGAACAAATAAATCCATTGACACTTCATGCCCAGTCAAAGTCAGCAATAACCGATCCGGCAACTATTAAAGCGGGGAACTCGCCTAAATTCTTTTTAGATATAGCGTACGCTCCGCCGCCTTCCGGATTTACCTTTGCCACTTGAACATATGAAAGCACAACTATTACTAATAATACTAGAATTGAAATTGCTACCGCCGGCATGTAACCATACGCTACTAAACCCGGAATCGCCAATAGGGTGAGCATTATTTGTTCCGGCCCATAAGCTACTGAAGATAATGCATCCGAAGAAAATATTGAGAGAGCTTTCCATTTAGGAAGTCGTTCATGCCCTAGTTCATTGTTGTGCAGAGGCTTTCCGATAAGAATGCGCCGAATCGTCTGCATCATAGTTGGTAGACCGCCTTCTTCCGTTATGTAATATACATACAAAATTAATTATAGCTAATTTATAGAAAAAATACAGTTGTTTTTAAGCTGTCCGCGCCACTATAAATTCTACAATCTTTAAGCGTACGTTATTATATTCATAGTGTGTATTTTCCCCTACTAAAATATTGAGATAATTTTGAAAAACCAAAAGATCGCTAAGCAATCAAATTGCCATTACAATTTCTTAAACAATCAACAAAAACCCAGGCCCCTGAAAAATCGGGGTAGCCTGGGTTTTATCGTAAACCTTCGCTGGGGAAATATTAAGCCTCGTTTGATTCAGCCACCATATGGCAGGCAACAGCGTGACCGTCAAGCTCTTTGAGCTCAGGTTGTTCTTTAGCGCACTTTTCTGTAGCATACTGACAGCGAGTGCGGAAATAACAACCTGATGGCGGATTAATCGGATTCGGCACATCACCTTCCAGGCGGATGCGCTCACGCGTTGCTTCCACTTCCGGATCAGGAATCGGAATCGCCGACAATAACGCCTGAGTATATGGATGGCGAGGCTTGCTGTACAATTCGTCAGTTTCAGCCAACTCCACAATCTTACCCAAATACATAACCGCAACCCGGCGGCTGATATATTTGACCATCGCCAAGTCATGGGCGATAAACAGATAGGTCAGACCCAGCTCCCGCTGCAGCTTTTCTAACAAATTAACCACCTGGGCCTGAATCGAAACGTCCAGGGCCGAGATTGGTTCATCACAAATAATCAGCTTCGGGTTAACCGCTAAGGCTCTGGCAATACCAACCCGCTGCCGTTGTCCGCCGCTGAATTCATGCGGGAAACGATTAGCATGTTCGGCATTAAGCCCAACCAGACTTAATAGCTCTTGAACCCGCTTCGTCCGAGCTTCGCCTTGGGCTAAGCCATGGATATCAAGAGGTTCGCCGACAATATCGCCTACCGTCATCCGGGGATTTAACGAAGCGTAAGGATCCTGGAAAATCATCTGAATTTCCCGGCAGGCAGCATTATTAGCGGCCAGGGTCGAAAGCGGTTTACCGTTAAACAGCACTTCCCCGCCAGTCGGCTTATACAGCCCGATAATGGTCCGGCCAGTAGTAGACTTGCCGCAGCCACTTTCTCCGACTAAGCCCAGCGTTTCACCCGGCGCTATCGAAAAGCTGACATCATCCACGGCCTTAAGCGTTGCCGTAGGCCGTCCGAAGAAGTCATTAGCAACCGTAAAATGCTTCTTTAAATTTCGTACTTCCAATAAGTTCTCAGTTGCCATTATTTAAGTACCTCCCGCGCTTGCTTAGGCGCATCCGGATGTTGCAGCCAACATTTAACGCTGTGATCAGCATTAAGCTGGGTGGTTTCCGGGTAGCACTCGGTGCAAATCTTCATTGCATACGCACACCGCGGATTAAATGGGCACCCGGTAGGCGGCTGTAACAAATCAGGCGGCTGACCGTCAATAACTGCCAACGCTTCTTTTTTATCGGCATCCAATCGGGGCAAAGACTTCAACAGCCCCCAGGTGTATGGATGCTGCGGGTTATGGAAAACGTCATAAACCGTGCCGGATTCCGCTACTTTCCCGGCATACATGACAACAACTTTGCTACACAGACTGGCAATTACTCCTAGATCATGGGAAATCATGATAACAGCAGTATTAAGCTCGTCCTTCAAGTTTTTAATCAAATCAAGAATCTGAGCCTGAATCGTTACATCAAGCGCCGTAGTAGGTTCATCAGCAATCAACAGTTTCGGACTGCACGCTAACGCGATGGCAATCATCGCCCGCTGGCGCATCCCGCCGCTAAACTGATGCGGATAATCATTTACCCGTTTTTCCGGCGAAGGTATCCCGACTAGTTTTAAGAGTTCAACAGCTTTTTCCACCGCTTCGCTTTTAGACATTTTTTTATGCAATTCCAAACTCTCGGCAATCTGTCGGCCAACTTTCAGTACCGGATTCAAGGAAGTCATGGGGTCCTGGAAAATCATCCCGATTTCATTGCCCCGGATATGAGACATTTGCTGTTCGTTAAATTCCAAGAGATTGGTGCCATTAAACAAAATCTTTCCGCCCACCACACGGCCGGGAGGATTGGGAACAAGTCCCATTATCGTATGGGCCGTAACACTTTTGCCACAGCCAGATTCACCAACAATGCCGATAGCTTCGCCAGGCATCACCGAAAAATTCACCTGTTGAACCGCTTTGACTTCACCGGCATACGTATCAAAAGATACCGCTAAATCTTGTACATCTAATATCGGTTTCATAATAGCTTCTCCTCCTAACGCCGCATCCGGGGATCAAGAGCATCCCGCAGGCCGTCTCCCAGAAAATTAAAGGCCAACATCGTAATACTGATCGCCAGCGCCGGAAACAATAGCTGGAACGGATACGACCGCAGGCTATTAGTCCCTTCTGAGGCCAGTACCCCCCAGCTTGCCATTGGAGCTGATACGCCAAGGCCGATAAAGCTCAGAAAGGCCTCGGTAAAGATAGCATCAGGAATTGCCAGGGTCATGGTAACGATGATCGCCCCCATGCAGTTAGGAATCAAATGCCGGAGCAAAATCCGCCATTTACCGGCACCAATCGTCCGCGCCGCCAATACATACTCCTGTTCTTTAATAACCAGCATTTGGCCGCGGACAATCCGGGCCATCTGCAGCCAGTAGGCAATACCCAAGGCAATAAAGATATTCGTCAAGCCTGGCTTGAGCACCACCATCAACAAGATGACATACAACAGCACAGGTACGCTGTATAATATATCAACAATGTTCATCATGATGCGGTCAGTTTTACCGCCGATAAACCCGGCAATACCGCCGTACACAACTCCGACAGTAAAGTTCAAAAGACTGGCAACAATACCAATCGCCAAGGAAATGCGGGCTCCGTAGAGGACACGGATAAATAGATCACGGCCTAAATTATCCGTACCAAACCAATGCTCCCCGCTTGGAGGCTGATTGGCCTGCAATAAATCCTGGTCCGAATAAGAAGTCCCCGAAAATAATGGTCCAAAAACAGCTGCCAAAATCAAGAGAATAATAATATATAAACCCAGCATCGCCACTTTATTCCGCTTCAGGCGCTGCCAAGCGTCTTGCCAATACGTAAGACTGGGCCTGGAGGTTCCCTGTTCGGCATTCACTCTGGTAACCGGTAAAAATGAATCTTTCGTTAACTGCATGCCTTATCCCTCCTTCTTGCCGCCCAGTTTAATTCGTGGATCTAACAGCGGATAGATAAGGTCTACCACCATATTCAACGCCACGATCAAGAAACTGTAAAAAATAGTTACTCCAAGAATAACAGTATAATCCCGGTTATAAATGCTGGTAACGAAATGCCGACCTAACCCCGGAATTGCAAAAAGTGTCTCAATAACAAAGCTACCTGTCAGTATCCCGGCAGCCATTGGTCCGATATAAGTAACCACCGGAATTAACGCATTCTTTAATGCGTGCCGGTACATAATGACATAATTGGCCAAGCCTTTGGCTTTCGCGGTCTTAATATAGTCCTGACCCAAAACATCCAGCATACTCGAACGAGTTAATCGAGCAATAAACGAAGTAGGCATTCCCGCCAAGGCTATCGATGGTAATATTTGGTATTCAAAGCCATTCCACATCGCCGCCGGCAATAGCGCCAACTTAATCGCGAAAACATGAATAAAGGCAGACGCTAAAACAAAACTAGGCACCGCCACCCCTAAAGTGGTCAGAAACATAATCAGCCGGTCTTGCCACTTATTTCGTTTTAACGCCGAAATAACTCCTGCCGGAACCCCGATGATGATCGAGAACAGAATACTATTCATCCCCAGATGAAATGATACCGGAAAACTTTCCCCGATAATATCGTTAACCGTCCGACCTTGATATTTGAACGACGGTCCTAAATCGAATTTAGTCAAATTAACCATATAATCCGTGTATTGCTTCCACAACGGATCATTTAACTTGTAGCGCGCTTCAATGTTCTTCATAACTGCCGGCGGCAAATTCTTCTCGGTAGTAAACGGTCCGCCAGGAATTGCATGCATGAGCAAAAAGGTTATGGTAATAACCAACCACAACACAACGACAGCATTTAAAATACGCTTAAGCGTATAACTAAGCATGACTTCTCTCCTTTTAATTTAACGGAAGATGCCGCCTAGCAGCCGGCATCTTCCGCACATACAGCCTATAATTTTAGTCTTGGATGGTTATATATTTCAAATTAAGAATAGCAGTCGGCGGGCTGATCAAGCCTTTGACTTTCGGATTCAGACAATAGTAATGACTATAGGAATAAATCGGCGCAATTGCCATGTCGTCCATCGCAATCTTGTCGGCATCATGCATAGCCTGCATCCGGACAGCCTGATCGTTTGTACTTTGAGCAGTTGCAATCAGTTTATCATACGCTGGGTTGCTGTATCTACCATAGTTATTACCGCCACCAGTCAAGAGATAATCTCCAAACGTCATTGGATCAGTATAGTCAGCATTCCAGCCAGCGCGAGCCACCTGGTAGTCGCCAGATTTACGCGTGCCAAGGAAAACTTTCCATTCCTGGTTTTGCAGTTCTACACTAACTCCCAAGTTTTTCTTCCACATTTCCTGGATAGCTTCGGCAATTGCTTTATGGTTTTCATTAGTATTATATAGTAAAGTAATTGGTGGCAAACCTTTACCATCAGGATAACCGGCTTCCGCTAACAATTTCTTAGCTTCTTCCACATTGCCCTTGAACAGATCGCCGCCTTCTTCCCGGAAATCTTTCTTAGTTACAGGATTGGTGAAACCGTACGGCACCCAAGCATACAACGGTTTATGTACATCATGCAGTACATTTTTATTGATGGCTTCACGGTCGATAGCCATCGCGAACGCTCTACGGACTTTAGGATTATCAAACGGAGCTTTCTTGGTATTGAATTCGTAGTAATATGAACCCTCAATTTTATCAAACTGTAACTTATTTTCTTTTTTCAGCCGCTCAACTTCAGTCATTGGCGGTAGATCCACATAATCCAACTGATTATTTTCAAACATTGACAAAGCGGTGGCCACTTCTTCAACCAACAGCCACTCAACCTTATTCAATTTTACTTTATCTTTATCCCAATACTGGTCATTTTTAACCATAACCAGCTTGCTGCTATGAGTCCACTCCGTAAGTTTAAACGGCCCATTGCCGATTAAAGTAGCAACATCACCGGCCCATTTGTCGCCATTCGCTTCAACTATTTTTTGGTTTACCGGATAGGTCGATGAATGAGCACACACCGATGGGAAATATGCAGTTGGTTTTTCCAAGGTAACCTGCAGGGTATTGTCGTCAAGCGCTTTTACGCCAACTTCGTCCACACTGCCTTTACCACTATTATACGCTTCCGCACCTTTAACCGGGAACAACATGTATGAATATTCCGCCGCGGTTTCTGGTTTTAACAACCGTTTCCAGGCAAATTCAAAATCCTTAGCAGTTACCGGCTCACCATTAGACCATTTATTGGCCCGCAGATGGAAGGTATACACCAGACCATCGGGTGAAACATCCCATTTTTCGGCAGCTGCCGGTACCGTCAAACCATCCTTGTCCACTTCGGTAAGACCTTCGAACATCGCCTGGGCATAATTGCCTTCCGGTACCCCGGTAATCTTAGCCGGATCTAAAGTTTCTGGTTCGCCGCCCATATAGACACGAACTGTTTGTTCTTTGCTGGAAGACCCACCGCAGCCTGCCAATAGCGTTCCCAGCATCATCATGATTAAACCAAGAATAATCCATTTCTTTGACATGCAAATCTCCTCCTTTATTTGTCTTTTTGGTAACTAATTTTCATACATTTTGTCCACCCGTAAAAAACTAACGTTATTACAGTACCATAAATCAACAAATTGAGCAACGCTATATTGCATTTTTATTCAATCAATTTATATTGTGAAAAATTTCTTTCATTATAATAGGCAAATTTAGGATACGAGAAGAATTCAGGACAAAACCAATGGCAGGGAAAGCACTCACCACCATTGGTTTGTCCAAAAAGTCAGTATTAATATGTATTAGATTAATACTTTATAGTTTTGTTTAGAAGTATAGGAACATTTGGCTACGGAACCAGGTTACCGACTTGCCATTCCAGGAAGTAAAGGCAGTGTCGCTTAATGGTTTATAGGAGGCAACGACGTTGGTCCATTTAATGTTTTTCGCCGGAA
>JAGGAD010000034.1 GCA_017889625.1 Bacillota bacterium
GCCTTTGGTTTTTGGCGTTTCAACCATATGGTTGTCGTAGATTAACTGTGGATCACATTGGTCGGTTTCCCCGTCTAAATACCCATAAAACCGTTCAAACCCTTTCGCTAGGGGCCAATAATCAAACGGGCCTGCCGCCGTTACTTGGTGAGTAGGTGCTAGATGCCATTTTCCTACGCCCATGGTACTAAACCCATTGGCTTTAAGAAGCTGCGCTACTGTAGCCGCCGAATCTTTGACCCGCCCCCGATAATCCGGACTGCTTGGTCCAAGATCAAGATTGGCGACGGTTGCCATTCCCACGGCATGGTTGTCTCGTCCCGTCAGGAGCGACGCTCGGGTGGGTGAGCATAGCGGACAAGCATTAAAATTGTTGTACTTTAAGCCATTAGCCGCTAGCTTATCAATGTTAGGAGTTTTTATTTCCGAGCCGTAACAGCCGAAATCCGAATACCCCATGTCGTCAAGCACGATATATACGACATTGGTTTTCGGGACTTTATTTTCCTGTTTTTGTGAGTTGGCCTGAGTTATCGCACTCTTGTCACCAGTTGCCGCCATAGCCGGCATCGTCATGTTGACGGTTGTCGCAAGTGCCATGCCGACTGCTGACATTTGCATTAGCAAATTATTTTTCATTTTACCAGTCATGCTTTCACCTCATTACGATAATTAATAGGATTTTGATAAGCTTTGTATTATTTTAAGTAACTAATACAGCAACTTCTTCTTAGATAGTTCTACATAAACCTGCTTATTAAATACCAAGTAGACATAGCCCCCAGATTTCTAAAACCATTCCCTATCTTCTATTTTAAATTTCTGTTGTGTCACGAATGTGTCAAATAGAAATATACAATATTTGATATTATCTGTTGTTTAACTATAGTTTACAGTTTTAGCGTTAGCAATTTTTTCAACAGTAACTTCAGCTAATATCTTTTTAAACTGAATTGCAAACATAGTAACTGTTGTTATGACAGCAATAATATCCGCTATTGGTTCTGCAATTAATACAGCTAAAACCTTATCCTGAAAAAACAATGGCAAAATATATATTAATGGAATCAACAGAATGACTTTACGCAACAATGCATTGAACAACGAATATTTTGCTTGTCCTACGGCTATAAAGGTTTGTTGACAGGCAATTTGTGCCCCAATAATAAATGTAGCTGCCATATATATTCGCATTGCCCATACCGTAGTCTCTAAAAGACTAGGGTCACTACTGAATAAAGAAGCAAACATTCTTGGAAATAACATTACCATTGCACAATATACAGAAGTAAAGCTTATTGCACAAGTTATCAATAATTTAAATGTTTTTTTCACTCTTGCCTTGTTTTTAGCACCATAATTATAACTTATAATTGGTTGTGCTCCCTGCGTTAATCCAGTTAGTGGAAGCATTAATATTTGCATTAAACTAGCAATAATTGTCATTGCCCCTACTGCTATATCTCCACCATATTTTTGCAAAGAAGAATTAAGCGCAACATTTAAAAGACTCTCCGTGCTTTGCATTACAAAAGGAGCAATTCCTAAAAAAATTACAGGAATTATTATAGACTTTTTTATCTTCATATTTTTTTTACGTAGTTTAAGCTTTGTTTTATTTCCAAGCAAAAATTTTAATGTCCAAATAGCCGAAACAGATTGAGCTATTATATTTGCAAAAGCTGCACCTTTTACCCCCATTTCTAAGCCAAATATAAAAATAGGATCAAGGATTATACTTATAACTGCCCCTATAACAACTGAAATCATACTAATTTTAGCAAAACCTTGTGTTGAAATAAAAGTATTCAATCCCAACGTAATTTGTACCAATACGGTACCACATACATAAACATTCAAAAAGCTTAGTGCATAGGGAAGTGTTTCCGTACTTGCACCAAACATTAATAGTAGTCTCTCTCCAAAAACCAGAAAAAATATTGTTAATATAATAGATATCTCTATTATGGCAACAAAACAATTTCCTAAAATATTTTCTGCTTCGTCATTTTTATTTTGCCCCATCTTAATAGCAGCTTGAGGAGCTCCTCCCATCCCAATCAAAGAACTAAATGCCGAAATAATCATTATAATGGGAAATGTTAATCCTACCCCGGTTAAAGCATTTGCTCCTATATTGGGAATATGTCCTATATAAATACGATCAACAATATTATAGAGCATATTAACTAACTGAGCGGTAATAGACGGTACCGTTAAGCTAATTAGTAATTTTCCTATACTTTTTGTTCCTAATTCATTTCTTTCTGCCTTAATCATTTTATCTCCTGATTTATTCTTCTAATTCATCAGCTATATTGCGATGTACCTTGTTTAGTATCCGCACTAAAACTTTAGTTTCCTCTAGCGTGATATCACGACTAATAATTTCAGTGGAACTCTTTTGAATTGACTTCAGTTTTTTTACTATTGGAATTGCTGCCGGCTCAATTTTCAGGCGAATAGATCGCTTATCGTTTGGGTCAATCTCAGAGGAAAGATAGCCTCTTGTTAATAAAGAGTCTACCGATTTAGAAATCAATGATTTTGATAATGCTCGATATTCTGCAATATCCTTTGCTGTATCTAATAATTTATTATTGTACAGAAACAGAAGTACATCGGCTTCACTTTGGGTTAACTGCAATTCCGCTAAAATGGAGCGAAACTTTTTTTCATACAGCTTGTTAATTTTCCAACTCAACGAGAACAAACGAAGATATTTATTTAATTTAACGTCTTTATTCATATAACCCCCAGTAAAATATTAGTTCAATATTGAACTAATATTAGCATGTTTTTTATTAATATTCAACTTAGTTAAGCGATTTTTATACAAAGCAGGAAGACGCTACACGCCTTCCTGCTTTGTTGCTTCCATCCATTAGCCTTTTTTCTGCTAGATCGTTATTCATCCCCTAATTTTGTATCCACTTTTCTATCCCGGAACAAACATTTTATCAAGTTCGGCTATAATATCATCAAGGATGCTAATTTACATAGAAGTTATTTCTACAGGTTAGACACATTTCTTTCAGCCTTTACAGACAATAGTTTATATGCTAAACTATTGCCATGACAAAACACATATTACATCAAACTAATAACTCTACTAATTGTCCAGCAGGAAGTCTTAGCTTAAGTATCGTACGATTAATTATGCACTTTAAACGCCTTGATCGCATCCCACGTAATTTTGGGTCTGCTGGTCTTTTGACACTTAGTGAAATTCACACTATTGATGCTATCGGCTGTGGAAACGGTATTCTGATGAGTGAATTGGCGGCTCGCTTGAGTATTACAAAAGGAGCAGTTACTCAAATAATCAGCCGGCTGGAGCTTAAAGAACTGGTTCGACGTGTTACACACCCTACGGACTCCAGGTATACTATCGTCTCTTTGACAAAAACCGGCTTACTTGCTTATCAAGCTCATACTGAGTTCGATCAAGAATTATATCGTAAATTTAGCACCGATGTGTCTCCTGATGAAATGGAAACTTTTAAAAGATGTCTTGATAAACTTTGTCACATTTTAGAAGAATAATTTTTTTGGGCTAATAGTTTAGTACATAAACTATTATTATATGACACTAATTAAGAAAGGGTGACTATATTTTGGAAAAAAAGCTTCCTTTGCTAGCGGTTGACGAGGTAAAAGTAACGATAATTACGGACAATACGATTGATGTATTTATGACCGGCAATAACACAGTCCATAGGTTTAATGGTTCTAATTGTTCAATTCCCTCGGTTATTACCGATGATGGTCTTTCACCACTTATCGCTGAGCATGGATTTTCTGCAATGATACAGGTGAAATACGGAAATAAACAAGGCTCGGTATTATTGGATACAGGGATAAGTCCCTGTGGTACTGTCCACAACATGAGTACGCTAGGAATTAACGTGAGTGATATGCAAGCAATTATCCTCAGTCATGGTCATATGGATCATACTATGGGATTACCTTGTCTTGTTGATAAGGTAAATCGACCGCCAATCCCCCTTATCGCTCATCCTGATGCGTTTTTGGAGCGAAAAGTAATAATGCCTGGTGGTAATGAGGTAAATGTTTCAGCTCCCAAACTGACCTCATCCCAACGAAATAATATTATTATGGTTACTAAGCCTGATCCAACGCTTTTAGTTGATAACACGATTCTTGTTTCCGGTGAAATTGATCGAACTACGGATTTTGAAACAGGGTTTCCAGTTCATTACACCAAACGCAATGATCAGTGGGAAAACGATCCATTAATATTGGATGATCAGTGTGCTATTGTCAATGTTAGGGGACAAGGGTTAGTTGTAATAACCGGTTGTTGCCATGCTGGAGTTATCAACTCTATCCGTTATGCTCAAGCCTTGACTGGATGTCACCAAATATTAGCCGTATTAGGTGGTTTTCACTTAACCGGCGGTATATTTGAAAAAATTATTTCTCCGACCATTGCTGAATTGAAGAAGATTAATCCAACCTATTTGATGCCGGGCCATTGCACTGGCTGGTCTGCGATCCATCAAATTGCTCAGGCAATGCCGGAGGCGTTTATCCCAACTAACGTAGGTACTACATTAGTTTTCCCGGCAAAATGAGCCTAATTAAAAAGAGCCATAAATTTATATCGATTCTAAATTTTCTTTGTAATTAATTGTTTAGAATAGAAAAAGGAGTTATTAATGGCTAAAATAAGCGTTTGTCCTTGGTGGCTTGGCTATTTTTTAATCAATCCGTTACGACGTTTTCTACATAATCCGGCTGAGATTATCGCCCCATATATTAAAGAAGGTATGACAGTGGTTGAGCCTGGACCTGGGATGGGTTTTTTTACCCTTGAGCTAGCAAACAAAGTAGGCCCTTCCGGTCATGTAATAGCTATCGATATTCAACCAAAGATGATCGCATCGCTAAAGCAGCGCGCTGAAAGATCTCATCTTATGGAAAGAATCGATATTCGTTTAGCTCTGCCTGAATCGATGGGATTAGTTAAGCTAGCTGGTACCGTTGATTTTATTTTTACATTCGCGGTCGTACACGAGCTACCTGATATTAATTCATTTTTTCTTGAAGCTGCGAAAGCTTTGAAACCTAACGCATTACTCTTACTGGTAGAACCAACCGGACACGTAAACGCCGATCAATTTAGTGCAGAATTAGTTATAGCGTCCCAACATGGGCTTGAGGTTATTGATACCCCAGCTATTCGCCGCAGTCATTCCGCTTTACTGAAAAAACATCATAACCCAGTCTCTTAACTTTGATTATTCTTTTCTATTGTCAAGAAAGACTATTTTTATGGTATTTTCCCTTCCTTTATTAAAAACTAATGCTTCTATTATATAAATGTACCCTATAGGTGACACTTTTTTAGTGTCTAGCCTATAGGGTACATTTTAAACTATCAGCTCTCTGATTATTGCTAAACGAGAGTTGACCAGAGTAGTATGAATTTTAGAAGTTGTAATTATCAACATTATCTTTAGAAAAGTCTAAGGGTTCGCCCATGATAATTTCTTTGGTATCGGCTTTATAAGTTATTTTTCCCACGGTAGGAACATCCATTCCATCGGTTGGCATGTTGCCATCAAGTAGTTGTTTAGCCATGTATATGGTTAGGTATCCCAATTTGCCGACATCCCACAAGGTGGCACTTTGAGCCGCACCGCTTTTGAGGTATTGTTTCATTCCGTCCGGGGTTGCCAGACCGACAAGTTTAATTTTGCCATTCAGTCCCAATTGTTCAATTGCCTGAGCGGCACCAGGTTCAGCTACGGTTGACAAGGCGGCAATTCCTTTTAGATTGGGATAAGCTTTTACTAAGTTCTGGGTTTGAGCAAACGCTTTTTGTTGGTCTTCTTCACTTGGCGCGATAGTTACAAGCGTAATATCAGGGTATTGGGCTGCCTGTTGTTCTTTCATCCATTTTATCCAGGTATTTTGATTGGAAGCGGTTAACGAGGCGGTTAGTATTGCATATTCTCCGCTGCCGCCAATTTCTTTGGCTACATTATCCATAATATGACGGCCAAGGATTTCGGCGGTTGTCTGATTTATGAACAAATCCCGGGAATCAGGGGTTGAGTCTGCATCATAGGTCATAACTTTGATACCAGCCGCTTTGGCTTTTTTCAGGGCCGGTGCTACTGATTGCGCATCATTCGCCGAAACGATGAGTACATCAACTTTCTTATTAATTAAGTCTTGAATTACATTAACTTGTTGGGCCGCATCAGCCGCGGTTGAACCGGTATATAAGAACTCCAGCCCCAATTCTGCCGCGGCTTTTTTTGCGCCTTCGGCCGCAGTATCAAAATAAGGACTGCCAATAACTTTAGGCACCATGGCCACTGTTTTTTTGCCGGTTTTGGCCTGATTATTATCGGCTGCGGCATCTTTGCTCCCACAGCCAGCCAAAGTAAAGGAAACGGTAACTACTAGGGCCAGTATTAATATACCAAGTTGCTTTGCCTTCACAAAAATCACCCCTGTTATATTTTTTATTCCCCGGTGTTGGCAAGAAAATTGTATTTAACTAGCAATCACCCCTCCGTTCTCAATAAAGGTTCTTTTTATTCCACTCGCCAAAGCCGGGATTTTTCGCTAATCGGAAATTACTAAGCTTATTTAAAGTTAAGTTTTATGAATAAAACAATTTTATTTTTGATAATTGACATGTTATTAATTAATAGCACTAGAATTAATGCTACACCCATTAATAAATTTTGGGCAAAAGGGCTTACTCCCATAAGATTTAAACCGTTACCAAGCACCGCAAATACGCTTACACCGATTACTGTACCAATAATAGTACCTGAACCACCGGCAATATTGGTTCCTCCAAGGACAGTAGCTGCGATACTTTGCATTAAGTATACCGCTCCCAAATCGGCCCGCGCTGTTGAAACGCGCGAAGAAATTATCCAGCCGGATATCGCCGCCATTAGGCCGCCAAAAATATATACATATAGTAGAACTTTGTCTAATTTAACCCCGGAAAATACTGCGGCAACCGGATTATTACCAACAGAATATACTCGGCGTCCCCAGGGGGTTTTTGACAGTAGGAAGGCGGTAATAAGCGCTAGGATAACAAAAATCACCGTTTGAACCGGCAATGTATCAAAGATATATCCTTGTCCAATAAAGTAGTAACTTTCCGGAAAATCAGAGATGGCATTTCCCTTACTAATAACTAACGCAATACCACGAAAAAAGGTCATCGTCCCTAAGGTAGCTAATATCGGCGGAACCCCTATTTTTGCAATTAATACCCCATTAAAGGCCCCGCATAATATCCCCGCAACCAAACCAGCGATAACCGCCACCGCCAGATTATGCGTCATGCCATACATTGTCGCAATAACAATGGTCGTCAACCCAGCGATAGAACCAACCGAAAGGTCAATACCTGAGGTAATGATAATAACTGTGACGCCTAGCGCCAGTATCCCCAGTTCAGACATTTGTTGCGTTACGGATAATAAATTATTCACTGTCAAAAATGACGGCGCCAGAATACTCATAATGGTCATTAATGCAAGAAAGAAAATCAGCAAAATTAATTCATGCGAGCGTTTTACTTTAATCATGCACTAACACCGCCTTTTATGGCCTTGGCAACATCAATTGTCTTTTTCTGGGCTTCTTTTTTACGATTATTAAGGACATCAACGCTTACGGCAATAATTAGAATTAATCCCATTACTACATCTTGCCAATATGGTTCTACTCGCATTAGAATCATACCGTTTTGCAAAACTCCCAAGATTAATACCCCGATACAGGTTCCGAGTAAACTGCCACTGCCGCCTAAAGCACTCGCACCGCCAATAACAACCGCTGATATCACCGTTAATTCAAACGAAGTTCCGGCATTTGGATCAATGGTTGCCAATTGTGCGCCATACAAGATGCTAGCAATCCCGGTCAAGGCTCCCATATAGGCGAAAACAAATAATAGAACTTTATCAGTGTTAATTCCGACCCGCGAGGCGGCGACGGGATTTCCGCCCAAGGCGTACACACTCCGTCCCAATCTAGTATACTGAATAAGGTAATAGGTAACTGCCACTACTACTGCGAAGATAATAATCGGAATAGGTACTCCTAAAACTGAAGAGTTGTACATGCTCGTATACCAAGCCGGCAGCGAGGTAACCCATTTACCATTGGTATATAACAATAAACTGCCACGAAAAACATTCATTGTTCCCACGGTAACAACTATCGCCGGTATTTCTGCTCCAGCAATCAATATTCCGTTAAATATTCCTAATAAAACCCCGCAAACAAGACCTACAGCCAGCACGATAAATATATTAGCAGTCGGCAGCAAAGCCACCAAACCAACAAATATTGCTGCAAATCCCAATTGTGAGCCAACCGAAACGTCAATGCCAGAGGTAACAACAACTAAGGTCATTCCCATGGCCATAATTGCTAAAATAATGTTATTCATAACGATGCTTAATAAATTCGAGGGAGTTAAAAAAGCCGGGGTTATTAATGATATTCCTAAGCTTATTACTACAAGCATCATCAGCATGACAAATTCGCGTTTTTTAAGCCAATTTCGCATTATTGCACAGCTCCTTTCTCTTAGCCGGGCAGAAATAAATTCTACGCTCCTAAAGCTTTTGCTAAAATAGCCTCTTGAGTAGCCCCTTCTTTATTCATAGCACTGACAATGTTGCCGCGGTGCATAATGAGAATCCGGTCACTAACCGCCAATATCTCCGGTAATTCCGAAGATATAACAACGACCCCGATACCTTTATTGGCTAGTTGCCGTAAGGTTTTGTGAATCTCAATTTTTGCACCAATATCTACCCCGCTGGTGGGTTCATCAGCAATTAATATTTTGGGATTTGTCGCCAGCCATTTACCTAAGACAACTTTTTGTTGATTGCCGCCGCTTAATTGTCCAACTGGTTTATCAATATCGCGTGGGCGAACATCAAGTTTTTCGGTATATTCTCGGGCAATCGCTGTTTCTTTTTTGGTATCAATGCACCCATATTTACAAATTTCATCTAAAACCGCAAGGGTCATGTTCTGACACACACTGTTTTTAGCAAGCAATCCTTCTAGTTGACGATTTTCCGGTATATAACTTATCCCGTGTTTTACTGCGTCCGCCGCCGATTTAATAACAATCGGCTGGCCTTCAAGGATGATTTCGCCTGAGTCGGGAATATTGAGACCAAAAATTGCTTTCGCTATTTCACTGCGTCCTGAACCTACTAAGCCAGTAATTCCAACGATTTCTCCTTTTCTTAATTCAAAAGAAATATTATAGAAATTACCTTCTTTGCATAGCCTATTAACTTTCAATATTTGCTGCTCAGAAATCCGTTCCGCCTTCATCGTCAGATATTCAACGTTTCGTCCCACCATTAAACGGATTAATTCTTGGCGTTCAACGGCCGCTAAATCGTGGGACGAAATATACCGTCCATCCCGCAAAACTGTTACCCGGCTGGCAACTCGATATATTTCATCAAACTTATGGCTGATAAACAAGACCGCAATATTTTCGTTGCGCAGGGTTTCAATAATTTTATATAGAGTTTCAACTTCACCTGCCGATAATGATGAGGTTGGTTCATCCATAATAATTAAACTGGAGTTAAAGCTGATTGCCCTGGCAATGGCAACAATTTGCTGGGAAGCTAGATTCAAATCCTTTAGCAGCATCGCCGGATCAATTTTTGCTCCTACTTTGGCAAGGGCTTGTTCCGCCAGCGCGTTAATCTCCGCCCAGTTTAGGTGCTTCTTCCAGACAGTGTCATTACCGATACAGATATTTTCGGCAATTGTCAAATTAGGAAATAAACTAATGTCTTGATAGATTACAGATATCCCCTTACGAATGGCATCCATTGGATTTTTTATGACTGTCCGTTCGCCATCTATGTATATCTCAGCTCCGTCATCAGGAAAGTGGACTCCCGCCAGTACTTTAATTAGCGTGGATTTTCCCGCTCCATTTTCACCTACCAGGGCATGTACTTCCCCCCGTTTAATATCTAAAGAAACATCATTCAGGGCCTTGATCCCGCCAAAGGTTTTACTGATATGCTTTAAGTTGACAATATATTCTGAAGCCAACTAAATCTCCCCCTCTTTATCCATCAAACTGGATAAGCCAGCGTGGTCATCAATGCTAATTCGGCCTGACTGGTATCCATCCGGCTATGTTGAATGACAACGGGAACGTCGCTAAGCACCTTGATAGCATAGGGAGTACCAACAGGTATCTTTTGCTTATTAGCATCGACAATTTTATCTAACCGTATATGCTTGGTACGTTTAGCGCTACATTGAGCATAAAGCTCTTCCATGGGGTCACGATCTTCAAAGTAGATGATAATTTTTAGGTTTGCCGCTTGTTCTCCAGTATTCAAAACACAAATCGCCTCATGGCTTACCAGACTACCTGTGCTGCTTTCCGCTATGTAACCGTCGGGAATAATCCAAATCCTTTTGCCAGTACTCTCTGACACTTACCCACCAGCCTTTCTAAAAATTTTTTTCTACTTCTAATCTAATAATTTAAACTTTTTCACTATAAATGTTTATCAACTTCTCCTTTGCCCCCCATTTTTCAGCGTTTACTAAATCTTTAGTTTAAAAAGAATCTTCTGTAAATTCCATAATTTAGTTTTACTTTAGCTCATCTTTTCTTTGTTGTCAACACCAAAGCAAGGTGTTTTTGCTTTGTTTTGTTGTTTTGCTTTGTTTTTTTAAAGGCACAGAAAGGCTAATCGCTAACGGGCCAATTTTTATAGATGTATATTCTTACCAGGATAGAGAACAATACTCAAGTGACGATTGTAGTTTCCGGAGGAGCTATGTACAACTACATTTCAAAAGTCATTCGGTATCTCAATGCAAATAGTCACAATAATAAAGCACAAAATGTTAACCAAGCTGAGGTTGTTTTATTATCCACTCTGGCAAAAAACCTTGATAATTTAGTCGAGCATTTAGGGTCAATTAATGCTATTATCACGCGCTATCTTGACATGTACCTAATGCTTAGCACCGATAGTGATCCGGCTAATTTATTAGCTGATATGGGAAGAAACCTGGCTCACCAGGATATCAGTATGGATATCAATGAGAATATAACCAGAATAAAAAATACGTTTGGCCATAACAGTGATCTTGATATCCGGCATTCCAGTTTTAATGACACTAAGGATATAGTTTATGCCAGCTTATATATTGGCAGCTTGATAGATAGAGGCATGCTCAATGATTTATCATTGGCACTGATAAAATTTGATCAGCAATGCCGTGATGCTAAAAGAAGCATAACGATTGATGAATTAACCGGGTATTTTTCTGGATTGACAGATTCAAGTGAGCGCTCAGGTTATGAGACACTTTGTGATGATTTATTATCGGGTAATACCGTATTTTTAATTAACGGCTACAGCAAATTTTTTACAATTGCCACCCCTTCCTATGTTGGCAGGTCTGTTGAAGAGCCTACTTCGCAAACTGTCATAAGAGGCCCCAAAGAAGGGTTTACGGAAAAAACAATCAACAATATTTTGCTGATTAGAAAAAGAATTAAGCACAAAGATCTACGGGTGGAAACTCTCGATATCGGCAGCGTAACTCATACTATGGTGACCTTAATGTACCTTCATAAAACGGCCCCGGATAAAGTTGTCCAAGAAGTGAGAACTAGGCTGGGCAAGATAGAAATTGACGGGGTATTGGAAGGTGGGTATATCGAAGAGTTAATTAAGGATGATAGATATTCAATATTTCCTACTTTCCTAAGTTCTGAAAAGCCTGATTCGGTGTCCGCAGCCTTACTTGAAGGTAAAGTGGCAATTTTGGTCGATGGCACGCCTTATGTCTTGACAGCACCTGCGCTCCTGGTAGAATTTCTGCAAGCGAGCGAAGACTATTATCATCACTTTATTATTTCTTCCATGATTCGATTTACAAGGTTTATAGCGTTTTTTCTCACCCTTTTGGTTCCGGCAGTGTATGTCGCGGTGACATCATTCCACCAGGAGATCCTCCCCACATCTTTACTTGTCAGCATAGCGTCCCAACGCGAAGGAGTTCCTTTTCCCGGTTTGATCGAAGCGCTTACCATGGAATTTACTTTTGAAATATTAAGAGAGGCCGGCATTCGAATGCCCCGGGCTATCGGACCTGCCATTTCGATAGTAGGAGCACTAGTTATCGGTCAGGCAGCAGTAGAAGCTGGTATTATATCGGCGGCTATGGTCATCGTTGTTTCCATTACGGCAATATCAAGTTTTGCCATACCTAACTACGAAATGTCAAATGCCATTCGGGCCGTAAGGTTTATCTTAATGTTTATGGCCGGGGTCTTGGGTCTATACGGTGTATTTATGGGCTTAATTATCCTAACGCTTCAGTTGTGCAAAATAAACTCCATGGGAATTCCCTATATGACACCTATTGCCCCCCGAATAAAAGGCGGAAATAAGGATACTATCTTCCGGTTTCCGCTCTGGCAGCTGAAGAAAGGATCGCCAAGTCGCCGCGGAACACATAGTTCGGTGAAACAACAATATCCCGTAGTCTCAAAGCAAAAAGAAGAACAGGTAGTTAGGTAATATATGAAGCTGAAAATGTTATTAGGTAGTTTTTTTTTACTATTTCCCGTATTTTTAACCGGATGCTGGAGCAGCCATGAAGTCAATACGCTTGCTATTACCGTATGTATCGGTATTGATAAAATAGAAAACGGGTATAGAGTTACCGAGCAGGTTATAAATCCCAAAGCGATTGCATCTAAACGATCAATAAATGAGTCGCCAATTATTTTGTATACGTCCGAAGGACAGAGTATCGGTGAAATAATTCAGAGCCTTACGACCCAATCATCAAGAAGAATATACCACTCCCATTTGAGAATGGTTATCTTCGGCGAGGAGGTTGCCAGAGACGGAATCAAGGATATCCTTGATTATTTTATGCGCGAACGTGAATATCGTACTGATTTTTATTTTGCCGTCGCCAAAGGCGCTTCAGCTAAAGAAGTGCTAAGTGTTTTAACGCCTTTGGAAGCAATACCGGGAATCAGTATGTATTCTTCGCTAGAAACATCCCAAAATTTTTGGGCACCAACAAAATCAATCAAGATTATCGAATTAATAAATTTAATCACTGCGGAGGGAAAAAATCTAGTGCTCCCTAGTATTGAAATTTCCGCCGGGACCGCTATGCCAAATTCAACTGAGGTACTGAACAAAGACACCGGGATCAAAAAGCCAATCTTCACTGGTCTGGGCGTATTTAGAAAGGACAAGCTGGTAGGCTGGTTGAATGAGGATGAAAGTAAGGGCTACAATTATATTACTGGCAATGTAAAGAAAACGGTAGGGACTATCTACTATGGTAACAACGATAGAATTACCATTGATGTTATGAAGGTAAAATCCGATATGGAGGTTTATCGTGTCAATGATAAACCAGCTATTGCTGTAAATATTGATATGTTAGGAACAATAAAGACTGCTGTTGGAACATTAGATGTCTCCAAGGAAGAAAATCAAAGTCTATTAAATAAACTATCGGAAGACAGAGTTACGTATTTTTGTAATAAAGCAATAACTACAGTACGAACCGAATTTAAAACTGATATTTTTGGTTTCGGCGAGGCTATTCACAAAAAATACCCGGAACTTTGGGGAACAATTAAGGATAACTGGAATGATGACTTTGTCGATCTTCCGGTGAATATTACTGTGAAGTCAAAGGTAACTCAACTAGGGCAAATTACGACGCCACTATTTGGCGAGGAAAAAGAGTAATATGGCTGCGGTAGGTATCTTTACTGTATTGGTGTTCGCCACTGTATTAAGCATTATCGAAATTCCTAAAATGCTTCAGGGAAAACTTTATAAAGAGTTGTGGGCATTTTCCATATTACTTGCATTAGGTACCGTGCTTGCAATACTGAAATTTCTTGATGTGAATATCCCCAACCCTTCGGATTGGATTGCCTGGGTGTATTCTCCGGTCAAAGATTTTATGAAGAGTTTATTAAAATGAGGTCAGAATGAAAATCGCCAAAATTTCAAATCATCAGTTGTTTTCATTAACAGCATGTAATTCAATCGGCGTAGCTCTTATTGCAATTTCTGCATTAATGGTACGTATTGCCAAGCAAGATGCCTGGATTTCCGCAATTATTACGCCTATTTTTGGGATGCTTGTGATGCTGATGTATTGGTTTCTCGGCAGTAAGTATCCCGATGAGACCTTTGTTGATATAATTAGAAATATATTGGGGAAATGGCTTGGCTTACTTGTTGGGATCAATTATGTATTTTTTTATACTATAATAGGTTGTCATCTTCCCTGGTATATAGACCAATTTATAACAATTGCCGCGCTGCCGGAGACTCCAACTTATATTATCGGATTATTGTTTATGATTACTATTGTAATTGCCGAATTATATGGAGTAGAAACAATTGCCCGTGCCTCCGAAATATTTATTATCCTCATATCGATTCTATTTTTTTTAGCGATGCTGCTTGTTATACCAAATGCTAGGATAGATAATTTGCAGCCTATATTTGAACATGGCCTAACGCCCATCCTGAAGAGTTCGATTTTTTTGACATGTTTTACAACTTGTCATTTAGTCACCTTAATGGGGATATATCCATATAATATTGCTGATATCTTTGCGGCAAAAAAATCTATTTTAAAAGGATACTTATTTGGCGGCTTCATTATTTTCGTGACAATTATTATGTCAATTTTGGTGTTGGGACAAAATATAACTTCTAAGCTACAATATCCTACCTACGTACTTGCTAAGGAAATAAATATCGGCAAAATATTCACACGCCTTGAATTTTTAATTGCGCTTGTATGGATTGTTGCCATATTTATAATCGGCATATTATTTTTTCATGCCGCGGTAATATCACTTGCGCAGCTGCTTAGGCTGAAAGACCCTAGAAAGATAGTTATTCCGCTAGCGCTTATTATGTTAGTTCTATCAGAGGTTATTCTGCCGGATATTCCTTATTACGCCAATTGGATTAATCTTGTATGGATACCTTACAGTATAACGATTGCCCTGATAATTCCGCTTTTATTGCTCTTGGTATTTTCGCTAAAGAACAGGATTTTTAATAAAAAAATTTCAAAATGTATTAGAACGTAGACAAAGGCACTGTACGCAAGCGTACAGTGCCTTTGTCTACGGATCTTATTTACTTAATTAAGGTCTATATTGACCGAATACCGGAGTTTGATTCTTAATTTTCTTTTAGCAAGTCTAATAATTTTCTTAAAAATATTGGGCTTTAAATTCTTTAATATAATCATGGTCCGGACGTTCTAAAATAAACGTACTGATAAATTCCTTGCCGGGAATTAAAAACGGATAGGTTTCATGGGTAGCCCAGCTTGGTTTTGTATAGTGGGGCGGATTATTAATGATAGAATCCACCCACCCGTTATTATTCTCATACCACATTTCAGAGACGCGATGCCACTGTTTAAAGAATAAGTCTTCATGATCCATAAAATCATCGCCTTGAGGTAACGGACTTTTTCCTGAGATATAAGGTTTAGTACTAAAAAACCGCGTTAGCCCCGGCTGGTTCATTACTTCAGGCACATGGGTGTTCAAATACCAGTCTTCGCCTTCTTCTACTGATATTGTATCGGGATACCGGAAAACGGTCACCCAGCGCAGTATTGTATGATCGTCGATGCTGCTGTTTGCCCCCAGAAAATCTTCGGTTGGTTCTGCCGGCATGTTTACAACGATGGCATCACACGCCCCCGGTTGGGTGGTCATGGCTAATAGTCCTTTTTCGCCGCGCCGCAGGCTTTTATCCGGCACCCAATTCTCATGAACCCGGTAGTTATAATATCCATATTTTTCTGCTCCCGGGGGGGCTGGGACAACTCGATACAGTACATATTTTACGGTCCACGGATTTTGGGTTAATACCTCGGGAACATGATAGCGTTGAAACCATCGTTCCAGGGCTGGCCGATCATTTTCATCATTAAGTTTATGGATAATTAGTAGCTTTGACATTTCCATAGCGCATGTCTCCTTTTTATAATTTAAAGTACTAATACGCATTAAATATACTAGTTTTAATTTTATTTTTTAATTATGTTTATAATACCACAATCTTAATAATTTTCAGAAATTGTTAATACCTATTAGATTTATAGGCAGAATTTATAAATTTTTGGGCCTAGCTTTATGGCAAAAGGAAACACTCCCCTCACATGTTTTTATTTGTGTCATGTGACTGGAAGTGTTGTTTTTTGTCTATGGTCTGAGGTGAGTATACTTATTGGGCTCCAAAGCAAATTATCGGACGTCTAGATTTGTCTATTTCCGTGAACACATAGTTAAGTGGAGAAAAATCAAGGCCTGGACTAGTGGTTTTTCCCAAGCCACGCTTCTTCTAATATGGCATAGCTATATTCACTACCCCATTCGCCTTTAAACCAGACGTTTTTTACGAAGTGACCTTCCCGTCGTAGTTTTAATCGTTCTAATAATTTGACGGATGCAACATTTTCGCAATCAGTTATCGCCGCGACCCGATGTACTGTTAATTGACGGAAGGCATAGTCTAATAGGCAGGTTAATGCTTCTGTTGCCAAGCCTTTATGCTGATCGTCTTGGGCTAGGTTACAGCCGATTTCAGCATTTCTTGGGTCTACTGCATCAAGTTTCAGCGCACAGTCTCCGATTAGACGATTAGTGGCTTTATCAACTATTCCTAATTGAAACCACTCTCCCGGTATTCCAGGCTTGTTGTTTTTATAAGCTTGAATATATTTAGACGCTTGCGCCAAGGTAAATGGTTCCCAATATTGATACCTTGCTACTTCCGCGTTAGAGCGATAAGCCAAAAAATCGGCCAGGTCATTTTGTTCGAGCGACCTAAGAATTAGCCGCGATGTTTCCAATGGCGTAAACTCCATTATAAACCTCCGCTTGCGCTTCTTTATCAATGTTTTTTCGGTTGGTTAAGAATGCACTTAGTGCCGCCGGGAGTGTAGCATTTGTTGCAGGAAATACATTTAGCCGGATGGGTTAGTTGTTGCTGCCATTTATTTATGAGGTCAGGTTCGGCGATTAGGGGGCGGCTGAGGGCGATGTATTCAATGGGGGTTTTGTTGATAAGCTCGGTCAGGGCTGCTAGATCGCGGTTGCCACCGACGAGGATGACGGACAGGGTTAGTTCTTTGGCCAGTTCTGCCGCCTGGGTCGCAAAGTAGGATTGCGGGCCGCGTTTACTGAGGCGGGACGGGCCTTTGTTCATTTTGGACGACCGGCTGCCGCCGCTGACTTCAATAGCATCGAGGCCGAGGTCATCGAGTTTTTTTGAAACGTATTTACATTCGTCAAGGGTCAGGCCACCCTCGGTCATGAAGTCATCACAATTAATTTTTATCAGAATCGGAAAGTCCGGGCCGACTTTATCGCGGATGGCTTGGTAGGTTTCTAAAACCATTCTAGCCCGATTCTCGATATTGCCGCCGTATTCATCGGTGCGTCGGTTGTAGTAGGAGTTTAGGAATTTGCTTAACAAGTAGCCATGGGCTCCATGCATTTGAACGCCGTCAAAGCCGGCTTGTTTGGCCCGGGCCGCGGCTTCGGCAAAGGCGGTTTGCAGATAGTTAATTTCTTCTTTGGTCATTTCTTGGGGGGTTGTCTTATAGCCGATATCTTCAATGGCGCTTGGCCCCCACATTATTTTGCCTTCGTCCGGGGCTTGTATTGATTGCGAACCCATACAAGCCAGCTGCATGATAATTTTGGTGTCATAGCGGTGAACGGTATCGGTTAGCTGGTTATATCCAGCAATGCAGGCGTCATCATAGAGCGCCATTTGTCCAGGATAGATTTGCTCCCGGTCGGTTATTGCGGTAAGACCGGTGATAATTGTGCCTACACCGCCTTGGGCTAATTGTTCGTAGATGCGTAAGATTGCGTCATTGACCCGGCCACCGGGATCTGCTACCCCGTCATAGGTGGCTGAGCGGATAAAACGGTTTTTAAGGTTTAGTCCCGCAAGTTTTGTCTGGTCAAATAGTGAGTTCATTTCTTTCCACCTCGCAATAGTGTATTCTTGGTAAGTATTTTATCAGTTTGCCGTACGGACAATCGCCAGTCCGGCACTGGTTCCTAGCCGGTCAGCTCCGGCTGCTAACATGGCCAAAGCGCTTTCATAGCTGTTAATACCGCCGGAGGCTTTGATTTTTATTTTATCGCCAACCGCTTGGCGCATTAGGCGGACGTCTTCAACGGTAGCTCCGCCGGTGGAAAACCCGGTGGAAGTTTTGACAAAATCGGCGCACGCGGCAACGGCCGCCAAGCAGGCCTGTTTTTTTTCTTCAGCGGTTAATAGGCAAGTTTCAATGATTACTTTGACCAAGGCTTGGTCTTTGACTTTATTTACGACTGCGGCAATGTCTTGTTTTACATATTCCCAATTGCCTGCTTTGGCCGCGCCAATATTAATCACCATATCTACTTCAGCCGCACCGCTTTGAACTGCTTCTAGCGCCTCCAGGCATTTGGTGGTGGTGGTGGCAGCCCCCAGCGGAAAACCGATAACCGTGCATACGGCAACATCTGTCCCGGCAAGGCAGGCCGCCGCTTCAGCGACATAGCAGGGATTTATACATACTGATTTAAAGTTGTATTCTTTGGCTTCGACGCAAAGGTTACGGATTTGCTGATTGGTGGCCGTCGGTTTTAACAGGGTATGATCAATTTTTTGGGCAAGTTGCGACATTTTTACCTCCTTATCGGCATTTTGAGTTTACCATTATGTACTATTTTATTATTAATCTACCATAATTAACAGGACGTATGTAAAATTCTTCAGAAATATTTTTCATTAGACGTTTTTTAAGTCGGCAGATGCTAACAAAAGCTCGCGGCTGAAGTATTATCCGCAGGAATAATATCCAAAAAGGCCGTCTAAAAAACGCGAACGTTTCTAGACGGCCTTTTCTTTTTATTTGGTAGAGCCCGCCCCATAGTTTAGTAACTACGAAGAACTAAACGCCGTTGCAAGCCTCGGGCGTAAACAGACAACAGGTAATTGATAATGAAGTAGGTTGCCGCGATGGAGCCGAATAAAGCGAATACCTGTGCGGTAGTGCCATATTTGCCCATGATAATCATGCCTTTTCCGGTAAGTTCTTCAATTCCAACCGCCCAGACGAACGAGGTGTCTTTGATAACGGTGGTTCCTTGGGAGACTAAGGGCGGTATAACATTCCGCATTGCCTGGGGCAAGATTATATACCAGAGGGTCTTGAAATAGTTAAAGCCTTGGGCTTTAGCGGCTTCCCACTGTCCCAGGGGGATTGAGTTCAGCCCGCCGCGAACAATTTCAGCGACTATCGCTGAGGTAAACACGGTCATGGCGGCAATGCCGGCTTGAATCGGCGGCAGGCTGGTCATGAACCGAAAGCCCAGGATAAACAATAGGGTCGGGGTATTACGGACGATTTCTACGTATACGGAGGCCAGCGGTCTGAAGATCGGATGGTTGGAAAAGCGGGCTACGCCCAGGACAATTCCAAATACCAGACTTAATAGGATCGATAGAACTGCTATTTCTAAGGTAACAAATAGTCCGTCAGCTAAAAACCACACGATTTCAGGTTTCATTAGTTCACTGATCATGCCTGCACCTCCATCTGTTCTTCCAACCGCCGGGCGTAGAGGGCTAACGGCATGCAGATCACTAGGTATAGAATTCCGGTTACAATGTAGGCGGGTCCATAATACAGGCTGTTGGAGGCCCAGGAGTCAGCATGGTACATTAGTTCACCGCCGGCGATCATTGCCAGGACCGAGGTGTTTTTGATCAGGCTGACCGCCTGGTTGGTCATGGTTGGAACCGCCAGCCGTTTGGCCTGAGGCAGAATAATGTAGCGCATCGCCGACCAAAATTTAAAGCCCTGGGAATAGGCGGCTTCCAGCTGCCCGCGGGGAATTGCTTCTACTCCGGCCCGCACTGCTTCTGACATATATGCGCCATGGTAAACCCCAACCCCCAATACGCCTACGGTAAAGGTTGGCAGTAAAATGCCCAGATGCGGTAAAGCGTGATACAGGAAGAATACCTGAATAACGAGCGGGGTATTCTGAATAATTTCAACGTAAATACGGCTTATGGTCCGAAAGCCTTTTTGCTTGGATGATGCCAACACCCCGAATATAATGCCTAACAGCAAGGCCAGTACTAACGCTAAAAACGACACCAGAATGGTATGGGCAAAACCGCCGGCAAATACCGTCCAATCACGGCCCAGCGCCGCCCATTTAAATGCAGCAAACGGTCCCGGCACTATCTAATTCCCCATTTTTTGATCAATTTATCAAGTTCACCGGATTTTTTCATTTCAGCGATGGTTTCATCGACAAGTTTAGCCAAGGCGGTATTAGATTTTTTCGAAGCTATTCCATATTGTTGAGTGGCAAATTTATCGTCAAGGATAACGGTGCTGTCGTCAAGATAACCAGCTAAAATAGCACCATCTACTGAGAATACATTAACCCGTCCGGCATCAAGAGCGGTCTTTATTTCCGGATATGTTCCAAATTCGAGGAATTCAACTTTAACGCCAGCTTTATCGGTTTCGTCTTGAATAACTTTACGGGTGGTCGCACTTTGGGCAACACCGATTTTCTTACCATTCAAGTCTTTGATTGACTGAATACCGGCATTTTTTTTGACCATCATCCGAACTCCGTCAACGAAATAGGGTTCAGAAAAGTTATAGCTTTGTTTACGTTCTTCGGTAATTGTAAAGGTTGCGATAACTAAATCTATTTCGCCGTTGTCGAGGAGTGGGCCCCTCGTTTTGGCGGTTACGCCCTGTACTTCAATTTTGCTGGGGTCACCAAATATTTTTTGCGCCACGGCCCTGGCAATATCAATTTCGAGACCGTCAATTTTATTGGTCTGAGGGTCTTTGAAGCCAAATTTAGGTACATCAACTTTTACCCCGACTTTTAGAACACCATGGTCTTTTATCGCCGCAATGTCCTTGGCCTCGCCTGCTCCATTAGTGGCTTGGTCAGAACCACAGCCGGTTAATAATACTACTGCCATTAGACTGCTCAATAGGAAAACTAGTAACCGTTTCATGTTAACCATTCCTTCCTTATTAAGTATTACTGGCCCGCAGAATTTTGCCGAGGAACGATTTTGTCCGGGCATGTTCCGGATTGACAAAAAAGTGTTCCGGATTCCCTTGTTCGATGATCTGTCCGCCATCCATAAAGATTACCCGGTCGGCAACCTGACGGGCAAAGCCCATCTCGTGGGTAACTACCACCATCGTAATACCGCCTTTAGCCAAATCTACCATTACATCCAAAACTTCTTGAATCATTTCGGGGTCAAGGGCTGAGGTCGGTTCATCAAACAGCATAATTTCCGGTTTCATGTTCAAGGCGCGGGCAATCGCCACCCGCTGCTGCTGTCCCCCGGATAGCTGTGCCGGATAGGCGTTAGCTTTGTCAACTAGTCCTACTCTGGCCAAGAACTCCATGCCGGTTTTTTCAGCTTCACGTTTCGGGACTTTTTTTATTATGGTCGGGGCCAAGGTCAGGTTTTCGAGTACGGTTTTGTGCGGATAAAGATTAAATTGCTGAAAAACCATGGCTAACCCTTCACGCACTTTTTCTACGGGCGCTTTCGGCGCCGTGATGTCAACACCACCAACAATAATCTGACCAGCCGAGGGGGTTTCGAGAAGGTTCATGCAACGAATTAAGGTACTCTTGCCCGAGCCGCTTGGGCCAATAACTACTAGTTTTTCCCCGGCTTTAACCGTAAGGTTAATATCTTTGAGCACATGATTCGCACCAAAATGCTTATGTACGCCAATCATCCTTATCAAGTTAGTTTTTATCCCCCTTTACAATAAAAAAAACGCCTGCAAACATTCTAGCTAACTGCAGGCGGCTCTGCCACGTAAATATCATTGCTTTAATTACTTAGCAAGGCAATATTATTAATTTAAGTGTACTTGATAGCGAGTTAACTGTCAATACTTGGAAATTGTTTTATTTTATCCCCAAGCGACAATTTTTAAAACCACGCTTCTTGTAAGATTTTTAACGCTTTTTTCATCTTTGTAGCCGGTATTTTCGAGAAATACAAGATAATTTGCGATAGATTTTCCGGTGCCGCCGCTAAATAGTAGTCTTGAACCAGGGCTACTTTACAGCCTTTTGCCTGGGCTTTCAAAAACATTTCATTGGGACTCAAGTTTGATTTTACATTTAAAATAATTCTCAGGCCTGATTCATTTTCTTTTATTTCTACTTTATCGCCAAAAACTTGGTGGAGATTTTTTATAAATAGTAATTTTTTTTCGTAATATAATTTACGCAGCCGCCGAATTTGCCGTTCAAAGTGTCCGTCCGCCATAAAGCCGGCCATTGCCAATTGTTCAATTGTCGAGGTGGCCTGATGGTACAGCGAGGCATTTTCCCGATATACGGCTAATAAATTCATCGGCAAAACCATATAGCTAAGGCGGATTGACGGCGGCAATACTTTGGAGAACGAGCCCATATATACCACCCGGTCTCGGGTGTCTAATCCCTTGAGGGCCGGGATCGGCCGGCCAAAGTATCTAAATTCGCTGTCATAATCGTCTTCAATAATAATGCTATTACTGTTTTCCGCCCAGTTGAGCAGCTGGTTGCGTTTGCCAACCGGCATAATGTAGCCGGTCGGAAACTGATGCGACGGGCTGAGGTATACCATTTTCGCCTCACTGGCATACAATTGGTCCATATCAATACCGTCGTTTTTCATTTTTATCGGTACGATGGTAAAGCCATGGTCGGCAAAAATCCGCCGGCCATTTTTAAACCCCGGGTCTTCAAAAGCAACGCTTTGGGTTTTGTCCTGTAAAACGCTGCATAGGTAGTTTAAGAGACTTTGAACGCCCGGCCCGATAATTACTTGGTCTTTATTGGCATACACTCCCCGTGAGTTTTGAAGATATTTTATGATTTCCTGGCGCAGTTCTTCTTCCCCTTGAATATCGCCGTAAGTAAACAGC
This sequence comes from Bacillota bacterium, assembly GCA_017889625.1. GTDB lineage: Bacteria > Bacillota > Negativicutes > Sporomusales > CTSoil-080 > CTSoil-081. The sequence goes on from JAGGAD010000034.1 coordinate 23,107, forward strand.
CGATCTTTATTTAGAAATACTTTATTTATGTAACGTTTCCATAACGAAAAGTCGAACCCGGCAAGATCCATCTCTCCGCTGGAAAAATCATAAATTATGTTCGGGGAATCCGGCTTGGCCGGATTGACCGGCCAGGTGCCAGGTTGCCGGTTGGAGGCGAAGGCTATGCCTGCCAGTTTATTAACTACATATCTGGCGCGTTCATTATTATCAATATACCCCTCACTCATTAGCTGTTGATAGGCTTTTTCTACGGTTATTTTACTAATGGACAAGCTCTGCGCTAAGCTGCGGATTGACGGCAATTTATCGCCCGCCAACAATCTTTTTTGTTCGATCTCAGTTTTATAATACTGATAAAGTTGAATGTATAATGGATTTTTGCGGCTATAGTCCAGCAGGATCAGCCCCATAATATCACCTTCCAAAAAATCTGTTCCTATTGGAATTATAATTTCTGTATATTTTAAAATACTCATTTTTATTTTATAATACAAATAAATTTTTGGGAACCCCAAGATTCAACAGTGTAAATTAGCGTGGGTTATTGCCTGGCTACCATACCTTTATCCTGTAACTTGCCAAAAGGCATAACTATAATATTGGAGGAATGAATATAATTATGTTTAAAACACTTACTATTGCTGGTTCAGACACAAGCGGCGGTGCCGGTCTCCAGGCTGATTTGAAAACTTTCCAGGAGTTTGGCGTTTATGGAATGAACGCCACCACGATGATTGTCGCCGAAAATCCTGATACTAACTGGTCTCATGATATTTATCCGTTAGCGCTTAATGTTATTGAAGCACAGATTGAGACGGTATTAGCCGGTATTGGCGTTGATGCTTTGAAAACCGGGATGTTGGGTTCGAGCGAGGTTATTGAATTAGTGGCAAAAAAGCTTGATCACTATAAGGTTAAGCAGGTGGTGATTGATCCGGTTATGGTTTGCAAGGGAACAGATGAGGTTCTCCAGCCGGAAGCCGCCCGCAGCATCAAGGAACTGCTGGCCCCCCGGGCCACGGTAATCACGCCGAATGTTTTTGAGGCCTCCCAGTTAAGCGGAATTTCTATCAAGTCGGTTGACGATATGAAGAATGCCGCGCTAAAAATTCATGGGTTAGGCGCAAAGAACGTACTAATAAAAGGCGGGGCTAAGCTTGGTACGGCTAAGGCCATCGACATTTTGTATGACGGCCAAGAGTTTTTCACTTTTGAAGCAGCTAAGCTTGACACCGATTGCACCCACGGTGCCGGTTGTACTTATTCCGCCGCGGTTACCGCCGGTCTTGCCAAAGGGGTTGCTCTTCCCGCCGCCGTAAAACAGGCTAAGGACTTTGTTTTACAAGGCATAAAAAATGGTATTCCGCTTAATTCTTATGTCGGCGCTACTTGCCATGCCGCGCATCGTTTGTATAGCAAGTAGGATTGGGCCAATTTTCTTGGTTAAGGGTAAAAAAAAGACTGTCACATTAAATTATGCGACAGTCTTTTTACTTACTTAAAATCGATAACTTACTCCAGCGCCAACCCCGGCAGCTGCATAATCTGCTTTTTCAGTAGAATATTCGTTAACAAGATCTTTATATTTACTATTTAAATAGCTCATATTAAAGTCAATATTGTTGGATATTTTATAAGCTAAGCCAAGTTCAAAGCTAGTTACTTTAGTTCCGACTGAAGCCACGGCATAGCCGTTTATTTTTTCTGAAATAGGAACGGTTGTTTGTAATCCGACTTGATAGCCTTTTGTAGTAGTGCCGCTGTAATTGTTACCATAAACATTATCAACTAGATCTAATTTAGAACGAGTCATACCAATAAATACGGCACTGCTTTTATCCACTTTATATAATACGTTTAATTCTTTCTCACGCATTTTGCAATAGGAAGCATCACTATTATAATCATAGTAAGCATCAGCTTTATTGTTTTTATACTGTAATGCAAAGTTACTGCCTAAGCCAGCCGTTATTCCATAATCAAAATTGTTTTTAGCCGAGGGAGTTGAATCTGTTGCATATTCACCTCCGTTTTGACCACGAATATCCATATTTAGACTTGGATATTTCATAGCATCTAACTGCACTTTTCCTAATGAGAAGTCTGTCATTGGCGCGGCAAAACCAATAGAACTTATCATAAGTAATCCCGTTAATATCATGCTTGTCTTTTTCACAAAATCACCTCATATCGTCGATTGAAAGTTCTGATTTTTCGCCTAGACCGTACGTATTAACACCATGCTATAATTGTTTAGGTTTACAAAAGAGGTTTTTTACTTTTATTGGTAAAGTGTAATATATCAGATAGATTTTTACACAATGGAGGAACCGCATGAAAACTGCTTCATTTATAAACATGTGTTATTATTTATTAGCCCTAATTTCAGGCGCAGCTGTAACGACCCAAGTAGGAATTAACGGAAAACTGTTGGTTAATATTGGCGGCCCTATATTAACTTCATTTATCAGTTTCTTGGTTGGTACTATTGTGTTGGCAATCGCCTATATATTAGCCGTTTATTATGGGCTAGAGCCTATACCAACGTTTAATGCTATGTTATCTTTGACCATTTTGGTCTCCTAGGTAGCTCAGTTCATCTAATTAGTCCGCTTAGATTTATCGGCGTAATCTTACTAATTGTTAGTGTCTACTTAATACAAACTAACTGACTGTAGCAAAAAAAGTTTAAAAGCACTATCAATCGAGCTTAGTCATTTCTTGACCAAATCAACTGGAAGTGCTTGTTTAGGCTACAGTTTAAAGGCCGCACCGCGAAGAGTGCAGCCTATCTTTTAATATAGGGTCCCTCCCGCCCAGTCTGATAGTGTCGGCCAGCCAAAAGCGTTTAGTCATGAACAAGGGTACGGAGAGGAACTTGCAGACTATATCCTTAGTAAGAGTATTCAAGTATTCCATTAACGGTATCATTTTTAAGATTCTTCGCCTGCAGCGAAATGGTTATTTGGGTGGTTCCCCAGAAGTTAGTTTTAAGGGTTCCCGAAAAGGCTTGGCCGGTCTTTATGTCGGTGTATTTGTTATCACTGTCGTCGGTTGATTTTATTTG
>JAGGAD010000035.1 GCA_017889625.1 Bacillota bacterium
TGTTTAGTTTTCAAGGAACACTTCGTTCGGTTACTAGAACCTCACTTTGGCATTTTTGCCGTTTGCGCCCCGCTTGAGGCGACTTTTATATATTAACATCACTGTTCAGTTTTGTCAACATCTTTTTTTTGTTTCGCTGTTTTAATCACGTCGCCGTTTTCAACAGCTTTTATATATTAACACAGCGTTTATATTGTGTCAATATTTTTTCCCCACATTTTATTTGATAGCTTTTAGCTACTATATAAGTGGGTTGACTTCTAGTCAATATACAACAACGTCAGCCTACATATTTTAACACAACTAAATATGTATTATACATAGAAAAAGAGACTGTACTTATTTTATAGTACAGCCCCTTTAACATTTTAATCCTGATCAACTTTTTTCTCGACTGCAGCCAATGCTACTACATTATCATTTTCGTCGATTCGCATAAGTTTTACCCCTTGAGTATTTCGACTAATAACCGAAACCTCATCAACATCAAACCTTATTACCACACCTTCACCAGTAATAAGTATTAACTCATGGCCAGGTCGAACTACTTTAATCCCTACAACCTTGCCTGTTTTTTCATTTACCCGGTTATTAATAATACCTTTACCACCACGAGTTTGTTTACGATATTCATCAAGCTTAGTCCGTTTACCATATCCACCTGCGGTAACCGTTAACAGTTCACTATCCGGTTTAACTGAATCCATACCAACAACAACATCGCCATCTCGTAGCTTAATTCCTCTTACACCACGGGTTGACCGCCCCATTGAACGAACATCAGTTTCATGGAAATTAATAGTAAGACCATCCATTGTTCCTAGAATTAGATTCATATCGCCATTAGTTAATTTAACATCAATTAACTCGTCATCTTCATCCAGGACAATAGCAATTAATCCACCGCGCCGCGATGTGTCAAATTCCATTAATTCGGTTTTCTTAACAATACCTTTTTTAGTAGCCATGAATAAGAAACGCCGATTATTAAATTCTCTAAGTGGGATAACGGCAGTAATTATTTCTTTAGGCTCCAACGTCAGAAGGTTGACTATAGCCGTGCCTTTAGCGGTTCGACTAGCTTCCGGAACTTCATAGCCTTTAAGTCGATATACACGTCCACGATTAGTAAAAAACAAAATATTATGGTGAGTTGTCGTCACAAAGAGATGTTCTACAAAGTCTTCTTCCTTGGTTCCCATTCCTGTAACCCCATGCCCACCTCGTTTTTGACTGCGATAGGTATCTGTTGGCAAACGCTTAATATACCCACCATGGGTGATAGTTATTACAATATCTTCTTCAGCAATTAAATCTTCTAAATCTAAGTTAGAAACATCAGTCGTAATAATAGTACGGCGCTCATCAGCAAACCGCTTCTTTACATCGGCCAATTCTTCCTTAATAATTTGAAGAACCTTATGCTCATCAGCCAACACAGCTTCCAACCACTCAATAGTTTCAATAATATCTCGATATTCTTGTTCAATTTTCTCGCGTTCAAGACCAGTTAATCGCTGCAAACGCATTTCCAGGATCGCCTGGGCTTGTTTTTCACTAAGGCTAAAATTAGTTATTAAACTTCCTTTAGCAATATCCACCGTCTGAGACTGGCGAATTGTCGCAATAACCGCATCAAGTTTATCTAAGGCAATTTTTAAACCCTCTAAAATATGGGCTCTGTCTTTAGCCTTAGCCAATTCAAACTGAGTCCGACGGACAATTACATCTTTTTGATGTTCAATGTAATAATAAATAATTTCTTTTAAGTTAAGTACCCTCGGGTGTCCATCAACTAACGCCAATAAGTTAACGCCAAAGGTATCCTGTAACTGAGTATGCTTGTATAATTGATTTAAAATAACGTCTGGATTTGCATCTCGGCGCAATTCAATTACTATTCGCATCCCCGAGCGGTCACTTTCATCCCTGAGATCAGTAATCCCATCAATGGTCTTATCCCGCACTAAATTTGCAATATTTTCAATTAATCGGGCTTTATTCACTTGATATGGTATTTCTGTTACCAATATCCGGTGTTTACCACTAGACATCTTCTCAACCTTAGACTGCGCCCGCATTTTTACTGAACCACGCCCAGTAGTATATGCATCACGAATACCAGCATGCCCTAAAATCAGCGCCCCGGTCGGAAAATCTGGACCTTTAATTACAGTCATTAAATCTTTTACAGTAACTTCCGGATTATCAATCATCATGAAGATACCTTCAATGACTTCACCCAAATTATGAGGAGGAATATTCGTAGCCATCCCTACAGCAATCCCAGATGAACCATTAACTAAAAGATTAGGAATCTTAGCCGGCAGCACCGTAGGTTCTTTCAATGACTCATCATAGTTAGGCGTAAAATCAACGGTATTTTTTTCAATATCTTCCAACATTTCTTCAGCCATTCGCGACATACGAACTTCCGTATACCGCATTGCTGCCGCTGAATCACCATCTACTGAACCAAAGTTACCATGTCCATCCACTAATAAATACCGTGTGGAAAAATCCTGAGCAAGACGTACCGTTGCATCATATACCGAAGAATCACCATGCGGATGATATTTACCTAACACTTCACCAACGATACGGGCTGACTTTTTATAAGCCTTATTAGGCGTCATTCCCGCTTCATGCATAGCATACAAAATTCGCCTATGAACAGGTTTTAGTCCATCACGAACATCTGGCAACGCCCGCATCACAATAACACTCATCGCATAGTTAATATAAGCGGTTTTCATTTCATCTTCTATTCGTACAGGTAAAACCTTTCCTAAACCAAAATCCACGTTCTCACCTCGAACAAAATTAAACTTTGACTTTTATAAATTCCCTATGTCAGCAAAATATTCCTGCTTATTACCTTATTCACTATTTTTTTCGTGATTTGTAACCTCTTTACGCTTTGTGAAATATATTATTTTGACACAACGTCACAATAGAAAGAGGCGGATAATATTGGAATTTCTTTATGTCTTTATACTTGGGATTGCCTTAAGCATAGATGGCTTTTTTACCGGTATAGCTTACGGTTTTAAAGGTATTTCACTTTCTCTGCACTCTCTCTTCATTGTTAGCTTTATAACTGCGTGTAGCACTGCACTAGCTATGTATTTTGCCCAACAGATCGGACAGTTTATCAATATATACTTGGCTATAACCACTGGCGCAATCATCCTCATCACCCTTGGTGGCATCAACCTTACAAAAGAAATTTTTAACAAAAATAATATTTCTTATAAGTCAATAATTAAAGCTTTATCCTCAAAAAGAGTGAATTTACATTTAGATATTATTACCGAGCCACTGGCAGCTGATATCGATCATTCCAACTCAATTAATGCCGCAGAGGCCGTTTTATTGGGGATTGCCCTCGGCATTGATAATATGGTTGCAATATTCGCCGCCAGTCTAACTGGTCAACTGCCTTATTATACACCATTGTTAATAGGAGTAATCCAACTTGTTCTCATTACAACTGGGCGCTGGCTGTCAGCTCGTATTATACCTGATAAAATTCAAAATAACTTTACTTACCTATTTGGGATTATTCTAATTTGCCTTGGCATCTGGCGATTAATGTAAATTATTCTACCTAATTCACAAGTATGTACCAAAATCTTTAAATTATTCTCCGCTATCAAATTTGTACCCATTAATAATAACCTCAATTTCACCATTATTAGGATTAAATATTAACCCATGAATGGGCACATCTTGAGGAATAAGTGGATTATCCCGTATTTTTTCTACAACTTCTTTTACATTTTGCACCGGATTATGAAAATTATCTAGCCAGCTTTCTAATTCATTTTCAATCATTTTTATCGCATCAGGTGAAATCCCCCGCTCTAACATTTTTTTCGTAATGCTATGCGACGTAGAATGTGCTACCCCACAATCTAAATGACCAATTACAATAACTTCGTTAACCCCTAACTCAAAGATACCAACAATTAAACTTCTAATTGTGGCTTCAAACGGTCCAGTTACAGAATTTCCAGCATTTTTTATTACTTTGGCTTCTCCTCTTTTTATTCCCATTGCTGGCTCTAAAAAATCAACCAATCTTGTATCCATACAAGTAAAAATAGCTAATTTACGTGATGGCAATTTATCAGTTTCTTGATAATAATTCACAAACCTTTCCGGTAAATTATTAATAAACTTTTGATTAGCCGCTAATACTTGATCTAAAAGTTTCATATAAACCTCCTGAATAGTCATTATAAAAAATTTTAATTTATTTTTATAGGTTTAACGTGGTTACAACAAAAGGGCTGGAAACTAATCCACCCCAAATAAACGACTTTTAAATTATTAATCCTTACTTATATTATAGCATAAATCCTCATTAGTAAATAGTATTATATGAATATTATTTTAACTAAACCTTAGCTCGTATTAATTACAACGGCAGTACTATAATATTCCATTAAGGTTTTATTATGCGTTGGTTGTTATATTTTGCTCTAATCGCTACTTATTTTAGCTATATCAAAACTACTGCGTTATTTTCATATTCGAAAAATTACGCTAAATATGCTACTATTTAAGCAGTTATCACTATAAAAAGCCGAATCCATTTTTGGTACGGGGGAACCATTTGTGGGGTGAAACTCTTCATTGAGTGGGGTATCCTTATCCTAACCCGTCAGCTAACCTCGGAGGCTAAAAGGAGTTGACTATTGAAAAAACTATTGCTTTTGGGTTTTTTTATCCTCGCCTATTCATTTTACCCGGCAATAACTACCGCTCAAATTCCCTATCAACAAGGTGATCAAGGACAAGATGTAGTTATTATTCAACAAAAACTTAGTAAACTTGGCTTATTTGACGGTAATTTCGATGGAAAATTTGGCCCAAAAACAACTAACGCTGTAAAAATTTTTCAAAAAAATAACAACTTAGTTACTGATGGAATTGTTGGAGAAGAAACTTTTCGAGCATTACTTGAACCTACTTCCGAAATAAGCCGCGGTAATTCCCGGAACAATGTTAGCAAAATTATTAATTACAGCATGAAATTTATTGGTGTTCCTTATGTTTTTGGTGGAACCTCTCCTAATGGCTTTGATTGCTCCGGCTATGTACAATATGTCTTTGCAAAAAACGGAATAATTCTGCCGCGTACTGCCGATATCCAATTTACTCAAGGAAAGTTGGTATCTAAAAACGATCTTACCCCAGGTGATTTAGTGTATTTTACAACTTACGCCCCAGGTGCTTCACATGTAGGAATATATATCGGTGATAATAAATTTATTAATGCCCAATCAAGTAAAGGCGTAGCTATTGCCAATCTTAGCAATTACTATTGGGCTAGCCGATACTTTGGTGCAAAACGAATTTTAATTTAGCCAATAAACAACTAAATAAAAGAGAAGCTACCTATTAAGCAAACTAGCTTTTAGGCAGCTTCTCTTTTTTATACTTATATATCGAGATTTTGCACTTCTTTAGCATGCGTTTCAATAAATTTTCGGCGTGGTTCAACCTTATCTCCCATTAAAACTGAGAAAATTTCATCCGCAGCAATTGCATCTTCCATTTCAACTTGAAGAATAGTCCTGCCCTCCGGATTCATTGTAGTCTCCCACAATTGTTCCGGGTTCATTTCACCCAAACCTTTATAGCGTTGGACATTAACCCCATCTCTACCAATTCTATCCATTAAATTGGATAATTCTTCATCACTATATAAATACCAGTGCTCCCGACCCTTTTTCACTAAATATAATGGCGGTTGAGCAATATATACTTTTCCCGCTGTAATCATTGGTTGCATATAGCGGTAAAAAAAGGTTAGGAGAAGTGTTCTAATATGGGCACCATCAACGTCAGCATCAGTCATTATTATAATTTTTCCATAACGCGCCTTTTCAATATCAAACTCATCACTGATACCACTACCAAAAGCAGTAACCATTGATCGTATTTCTGCGTTGTTTAATATTTTATCTAATCGGGCTTTTTCAACATTTAATATTTTTCCCCGAAGTGGCAATATTGCCTGAAATCTCCGATCACGTCCCTGCTTTGCTGATCCGCCAGCGGAATCACCTTCGACTAAATAAATCTCCGTTTGCTCAGGATCTCTCAAGGAACAATCAGCTAATTTTCCTGGCAACGAACTTATTTCTAAGGCATTTTTTCTTCTCGTAAGCTCTCTGGCTTTACGAGCTGCTTCCCGGGCTCGCGACGCCATAATAGTTTTCTCAATAACCTTTTTAGTAATTGATGGATTTTCTTCAAAAAACTCGTTTAAGTTTTCAAAGACTATATTATCTACAATTCCACGAATTTCACTATTTCCTAGCTTAGTTTTAGTTTGCCCTTCAAATTGTGGCTCACGAATTTTTAAGCTTATTATCCCGGTCAACCCTTCACGGACATCTTCACCACTAAGATTAGTATCATTTTCTTTAAGAATATTAGCTTTACGGGCGTAATCATTAATCGATCTGGTTAGCGCTGTTTTAAAACCGCTTAAATGAGTTCCGCCTTCATGAGTATTAATATTATTAACAAAAGTAAAAATATTTTCCACATATCCAGAATTATATTGCAACGCAATTTCAACAACATTTGTATCTTTAGAACCACTTATGTATATAGGCTCGTCATGAAGAACATCTTTACTACTGTTAAGATGCTTTACGAATGAAATAATTCCGCCTTCATAATGAAACTCTTTCTTAAGACCGGTTCGCTCATCATTGAGATTAATGCGAATGTTGCGATTTAAAAATGCTAATTCCCTAATCCGCTGTTCCAACGTTTCAAAACTATATACCGTTTCTTCAAAAATTTCATTGTCAGGTTTAAAGGTAATTTTAGTCCCATTTTCTGTGGTTGACCCAATTTTCTCTAAACTTTTTACGGTTACACCACGCTCAAACCGCATAGAATAGACAATACCATCTCTTTTTACTTCTACTTCCAGCCATTCACTAAGCGCATTTACAACTGATACCCCAACTCCATGTAAACCACCAGAAACTTTATAACCATCTCCACCAAATTTTCCCCCAGCATGCAAAATGGTCATTACAACTTCCACCGCTGGCTTCCCTGTTTCATGCATACCAACCGGAATACCACGACCATTATCAATAACCGTAATACTATTATCTTGATTAATATATACATCAATCTTACTGCAATAACCAGCTAAAGCCTCATCAATACTGTTATCCACAACTTCATACACAAGATGATGCAAACCTTTTAATGAGGTACTGCCAATATACATTCCCGGGCGACGACGTACGGCCTCTAACCCCTCTAATACTTGTATTTGCTCAGCTCCATAGTTCCCATTCACTGTTGTTTCGTCATTTATTGCCATTAGTACCTCCAACTTACCACTTTTTACCAATATATAGAAAAACTGTCACTTTTACTCGTTAGTTATAAACTGGGCTCGTTTTTTTAGAGTTAACGATGAAATAGGTGAAAGATACACTTTTTGGTCAGTAACAACAAAACTTTTAGCATTACCCGCAGAAATATCAACTATTAAGTGTTCTTCCTGCATTATTTTCAAAAAATCATCATTTATCACTGATTGGCCATTTTTTATATCGTTAATAGTAATTAAATCTTTTAGCGGAACGATAGTATCAGCACCTAGGTGTAAAAACATTCTTTTTCCCCCTGATCTTATCCAGCGTACCATCAATAATGTTCTTGGTAATGGCTTCAGGTTTAACCCCATATATTAGCATTGCCGCCATAGCAATTTTCATACTATCAGCCTGATTTGAAGCAACGTCTTTACGAACTTTATCAACAAGTTCGCTTTTTATTGTCATGAAATCAGTTTTTCGACATTGAATATAGCTTGTACACTCTTTATAACTAAGCCATGGTGCCTGCTTCAATAGATTACGTACCTCTATCTTTAAAAGATCACGCTGCTGAATATCACAGGCCACACAATAATCTTGATCTTGAGGACATAGTGTACCACATTGAATACATTTTTTCCAATTACTTTTTTGTCTTATTTTACGTAAAGCCATTTCTTTGCATAATATTTTTTTTACCTTTTGGCGTAATTCACCATCGGTTATACACTGAGCAATATCATCGGCAACACCAATATCATCCTTGCTTAATACAATGGTCTCCGGCTTTATTGTCAATTTTTCTTCATCAACTTCTGAATAATTCTGGTATTTTTTTAAATATCCTGCTTGAAATTTTATATCATAAATGACTTTTTCGCCAAAAAAGTCATTTATTTGGGTAATAATTTGCTCTTTTAAGGTCATTAAATGGTGTACCCAGACTGAATTGGTCACCCGAACCATTAACACGCCGTGCGCCAAATTTTCCGGCTCAGATCGTGCTGCAACTTCTTTGCCAACAAGATTAGACCAGCTAAAAAGAATTTTTTCAGCCTTATAACGTTTTTCTAGGCCCATTTTTTTAAGTGCCCTGCCCAAAAGATCGCTAAAATGCTGCATATTTATTTCTCCATAACCATACCAGATTTAACCTGATAATAGTGTCCCATTTTTATTTTTGGAAAAAGTTCTGCATCAGTAGCAGTTATAAACGTTTGTATCCGATTATGAATAAATAATAACAACTGTTCTCGCCGCCAAATATCTAATTCACTCATAACATCATCCAACAGCAAAACCGGATATTCTCCAGTTTCGGATTTTAAGAACTCAAGTTCAGCCAGTTTAAGTGCTAAAATACCAGTTCGTTGCTGACCTTGAGAACCAAAATTTTTAAGTTCTTTGTCATTTACTTTTAATAATATATCGTCCCGATGCGGACCAACACTAGTACTGCCACGAATAATGTCATTTTCTCGAACTGACTGTAAAGTCTTTATGTACCATTCATAAAGATTTTCAGCTATACCATCGTTATTATTGGCTTGATAATAATCAATGGTCAAATTTTCTTTACTTGAGGTCAATCTACGATGCATCAAATTAGCTAACATTCCCAATTTTTTTATAGCTTCTAACCGTTTATTAACTATAAATACGGCTGCCTTAGCCAATTGTTCATCCCAAGAGTCAAGCATTAATAAATTTGCTTTTTTTTCTTTTATTTTTTTTAATAAGCTATTACGCTGATTAATAATCCGATTATATTGCAATAAAGATCGATAATAAAGCGGTAAAGCCTGGGAAATTTCTACATCAAGAAACCGCCGTCGTAAAGCTGGCGACCCTTTTATCAACCCTAAATCTTCCGGCGAAAATAGCACAACATTTAGTGATCCCACAAGTTCCTTAAGTTTTATTGGAAAATCATTAAAATATATTTGTCGGTTTGCATCGCAAATAAATTTAAACGATAGTTTATTTTCTATATCTTGGCGTTTAAATATAATATCAACTGTTGCCGTTGATTGCAACCACTTAATCATGTCATTATCTACTGATGTACGATGAGATCGACCAATGGCTGCAAGATAGATTGCTTCAAGAATATTAGTTTTTCCTTGAGCATTATCACCAATAAGAATATTAATATTATCAGTAAAAGTTACTGCTAATTCAGAATAACTGCGAAAATTACGCAATATAAGCTGGCTGACTCTCATGGATTTTCCTGGTCAGCAACTTCCCAACAGCCTAATTCTTCAACTTCGACAATATCACCTGAATATAACTTTTTCCGGCGTTCTGTTACTAAATTGCCATTTACTTTTATTAATCCATCAGCTATTAATAATTTGACTTTTCCCCCACTATCTACAGCACTAACTAACTTTAAAAACTGATCAAGGTTAATAGATATTGTATTTATTGATATTTTTTCCATATTCCCTCCTAGTTTGTTCTAACCGGAGTAATTATATAAGTATAATTACTATCATTATCCGGTGTAATACAAGCTGGACTAAGTTCGGTGTTAAGTGAAAATATAATATTTTCACTATCAATATTTTTGAGAATATCAATAATATATTTTGCATTAAAAGCAATTTCTAGGCCGTTTCCACTTAAAGTAGCATTTACAGTTTCATAAGCTTTACCAACATCTGGATTGTTTGAAGTTATTATTACTTCGTCGTTAGTAAAATTAAATTTAGCTACGTTGTATTCACCATCTTTAGCTAATAGTGAGACTCTTTCTACCGCTGCTAAAAATTCATCAGTATTAATTTCTATGGTTGTGGTATAGCTCGGGGGAATGACTTTATTATAATCCGGAAATTGGCCTTCGATTAGTCTTGAAATAATGTAAACATTATCAAATGCAATACCAACCTGGTTTTTTTGCCAAGATAAAGTAACATCTTGAGCGTCTTCACCAACTAATAACCGTGCTAATTCACTAAGAATTTTAGCAGGAATGATTAGTTTCATCTGATCAGATCCAGATTCTAGACTATCTTTTTTTAAGGCTAAACGATGTGTATTAGTTGCAACTAATCGTATTTCTTGATCTTTTATTTCTAGTAAACCACCGGTGAAGATAGGGCGAGCCTCATCATTAGCACAGGCAAATACTGTCTTTTTAATAAGTTCTCGTAGACAATAGTCTTTTACAATTATTGGATTTTCGCTATTAATTTGCCGTAGTACCGGAAATTCTTCGGCCGGTAAGCTAAGTAGGTTAAATTGTGAATTGCCAGCAGTTATTTTTATAGTTCGTTCTTCGGTACTTGTTGATATTTCAATACTTTCTCCAGGTAGTTTTCTCACCATCTCCTGAAAGTAGCGGCCAGAAAGTACTATGGCGCCTGGTTGTTCTATATTAGCATCTATGGTACAGCTAATGCCTATTTCATAATCAGTTGCTTGTAATTCAAGCTTGTCATTTTTTGCTTCAAGGTATATTCCTGTAAGGATTGGTAATGGTGTTTTTGAAGCCACTGCCTTCTGGACAGTCTGAACAGCATGTTGTAGTTGGCTTCTATTGCAGAAAATTTTCATTTTTTGTCCTCCTGAAGGTATATTATTATTATTTAAAACATAGTATAAGAACTAGTCGTCATAGTCATAGGCGCTGTCGATATGTGCATATGTGGTAATCAATATGTCGAAAGGCGAATAGTTGATGTTGATAACCTGTAGATAAAAAACCCCTTTATGACGGTTTTTGTCCAAACAATAAACAGCCTTTTTTTCATCGACAAATTATCATCTTTCTATCCAGCATTTATCAACACAATTATGCACTATTTCACATTTTCTATCCTTCTGACTAATTCTTTAATAATATTACTTAGCTTTGAATCTTCATTTCTTTCGCGGCTTATCTTGTCGTGGGCATGAATAACTGTGGTATGATCACGTCCGCCAAACTTTTCGCCAATACGTGGTAGTGAAGTATCGGTTAATTCTCGGCATAAATACATGGCGATTTGTCGTGGATAAGCGACATTTCTGGTTCTTTTTTTGGCTAAGAACTCTTCTTGCTTAAGTTTGAAGTAATCAGCGACCACTTGTTGAATTAGTTCCATCGTTATTTGCTTAGGGGTTCCATTAGGGAAGATGTCTTTTAGGGCTTCTGAGGCCAAATTTACATCAATATTTTGACCTGTCAATGAAGAAAACGCCATTACGCGAATGAGAGCACCTTCAAGTTCACGAATATTATTGTCAATTCTACTGGCAATATATACCATTACATCATTAGGAACATCAAGGTTTTCAATGAGCGCCTTTTTTCTTAAGATTGCTATTCTGGTTTCAAGGTCTGGAGCCTGAATATCAGTGATTAGCCCCCATTCAAACCGTGAACGCAAGCGATCTTCAAGGGTAGGAATTTCCCGTGGTGGACGGTCACTTGATATGATAATTTGTTTATTTGCTTCATGAAGGGTGTTGAATGTATGAAAAAATTCTTCTTGGGTATGCTCTTTTTTAGATAAGAATTGTATATCGTCAACGAGCAGGACATCAATATTACGGTATTTTTGGCGAAAACTTTCGGGGTTGCCATCCCTAATGGAGTTTATTAGTTCGTTTGTGAATTTTTCACTGGAGATATATAGGACTTTCATATGTTGGTGGGTTTGTCTGATGCGATGACCAATAGCATGCATCAGGTGTGTTTTTCCTAAACCAACTCCGCCATAGACAAAGAACGGATTGTATACTTTTGCCGGAACTTCAGCAACAGCCAAGGATGCTGCATGAGCAAAGCGGTTAGAGTTACCAATAACAAAAGTTTCAAAAGTGTATTTAGGAATAAGGGAGGTGACAAATTCTTCGTTTTGGTTATTACGTTTTTCTATAGTTTCTTGTTTTGTTTTAACTGGTTTCACAATTATTTCTTGCGGATTATCTAATTCAGGTTCAGATGGGAAAGAAGTTGTATTTTGTTCTTGTGGTCCAGCCGGAGTGGTTTCTTCAGGGGCTTCGTTTTCAAGATTCAAGTTAACAAATTTTACTTCCATGTTTTTCGTGGTGACAAGTTGGATTGTCTTTTTAAAGGTGTTGGAATAACGAGCTTCAATCCAGTCTTTGATAAATTGATTAGGCGTGCCAATTTCCAGCGTTGTATCTGTTAACGATAAAGGAATTGTTGACTTTATCCAGGTATCAAAAATCGGCTTAATTATCTCTTTCTCCATGATTTTTAATACTTGTTCCCAGACTAAAGCCATTTGGGCAGCTTCCATTGCTGTTCATCCTTTCCGTAATAAAAAGTAATAGCCTTTAACGCTACATAAATTATCCACATATTTATCAACAACTGTGAATAAGTCGTTTTATCATGTCTTTTTTGCGAAAAAAAATACAACGGTGATTTAGGGAGATACCGCTGTGGTACTAAGTTTCAAAGAATATTGTAACTCGAAAAAAGTCTATTGCAAAATAGTGGTTTAAAAACAAAAAAAATTAGAAACAGATAAACAATATAATAGTGATTTTTATCTTATATTAACAAATGAAAGACAAGTTATCAACAACTAAATTGATATAGTCACATTTTTCGACAGCTTTATCCACAAGTAGGTTTGTAAAATTCTTGACACTGATTAAATGGCTGGTCTATAATCTTATATAGTTGAAATACTATTATTTTAACATGGATTATTTTTGCGTATTTGCCTAAGGAGGTGTTAATAAATGAAACGCACATATCAACCGAATACATTGTGGAAAAAGAGAACTCATGGTTTTCGTGAGCGGATGAAAACAAAAGGTGGCCGTCTCGTTCTGAAAAAAAGACGTGCTAAAGGTCGTAGGAGATTATCTGCATAATAGTAGGCCGCTAGAGTGGCCTATTTTTTCCATTGTTTAGGAAAGATAAAAATGTTGAATTTATCAAAAAGTAAAATATTAAAAAAAAATAAGCATTTTCAGGCGGTTTACCGTCATGGAAAATCATTTGCCAATAGGAATATGGTTCTTTATGTATTGAAAGCTAAAAGCGGTGATGGCCGGATTGGGTTTGCCGCTGGAAAAAAGTTAGGCAATGCTGTTGTCCGTAATCGGGTTAAAAGACTGTTACGCGAAGCTTACCGACAAAATCGTCATAAGCTTTCTATTGGTGCTGATTTAATTATTGTTGGTCGACAAGCTATTATTGATAAAGGGTATGGTCAAGTTGAGGAGTCTTTTATTAATATATGCAGTCGGGCAGGAGTTTTGAGGGATTGTTGATATATGGGAAAAGTGTTGCTATTATCAATAATTAGGTTTTATCGGGTTTTTATTTCGCCGTTGAAACCGCCTTGTTGTCGGTATACTCCGACTTGTTCGGAGTATGCCTTGATTGCTATTGAAAAATATGGTGCACTTCGTGGTTTAAAAATGGCTATTTGCCGGTTAGCAAGATGCCATCCCTTTAAGCCGGGGGGATATGACCCTGTTGTTTGATGTAAACTGTCTTGAAGGAAGTGAGTTTTTTGTTCAATTTTATTGTTACGTGGATGCAAACGGCATTAACCTTTTTTTATGATATTACGGTAAGCCTTGGTATTGCTAATTATGGCGTAGCCATTATTTTATTGACCGTGGTAATAAAAATGCTTTTATATCCACTGACGGTAAAACAGGTAAAATCAATGAAAGCTATGCAGGAACTAGCCCCCAAAATAAAGGCTTTGCAGGAAAAGTATAAGGATAATAAGGAAAAGCTTAATGTTGAAGTGGCCAATTTATATAAAACTGCTGGTGTTAATCCGGTAGCTGGATGTTTGCCGCTGATTGTTCAGATGCCGTTTTTGATTGCGATTTTTTATGCCATTCGCGATTATAGTTATGTAAGTAATCCTACTTTTTTATGGATTAATAATTTGTCTCAGACAAGCCCAAGTGATCCATATTACATAATTCCAATTTTAGCAGCAGTTACCACTTATTTTTCTAGTAGACAAACTACTACTGAACTTAATCAGCAAAATCGGATGATGCTTATGATGATGCCGCTGTTTATTGGCTATCTTACGATAAGCTTTCCGGCAGGTCTCGGAATATATTGGGTTATTAGTAATTTTATCCAGATCGGCCAGCAGTGGTGGGTAAACCGGAAACCTAAAGTAATTGGGGAGGCTGGCTAAAATGAAAGTGCTAGAAGTATCAGGAAAGACGGTCGAAGACGCTTTGGCGGCTGCGTTAGCCGAATTAGTTGTTAGTCGCGATGATGTCGAGTACGAGGTACTTGAGGAACCAACTAAGGGATTGTTTGGTTTTTTAGGCGGTAAACCGGCTAAATTAAGAGTGGCTGTTAGAGAAAAAGAGCCGGTAATTGCGGTAGAATCTGAAAAAGATAATATTGTACATTGTGATGCTGTTACGGTGGCTAATAATTTTTTAAGTAGTGTTTTTTCGGCGATGAAGTTAAAAGTAAATGTTGAGCAAATGACCACTAGTGAGTATATTGCATTTAATTTGCATGGTGAAAATCTCGGTGTTTTAATTGGCAAGCATGGTCAGACGTTGGATGCATTGCAGTACTTAACTAATTTAGCGGCGCATCGGGATAGTGAAGAGCGCGTGAAAATTGTTATTGATGTCGAGGATTATCGTAAACGCCGTGAAGAAACGCTTATTCGGTTAGCTAGGCGGTTAGCGGATAAGGTTAAAAGTAGTGGTGAGAAGGTAGTTCTTGAGCCGATGACTCCTCAGGAACGAAAAATTATTCACATGGCCCTTCAGAATGAGTATAAGATTACTACTTATAGCGAAGGTGAAGAACCATACCGTAAAGTGGTTATTGCTTTAAAAAAATAACCTTATTGAATGTTCCACCCAGTAATTTTGATTACTGGGTTTTGTATAAAGTTAGTGCTGTTTGAGGTGTTAATAAATGGTTCAAGAAGATACGATTACGGCTATTGCTACTGCTGTGGGTGATGGCGGTATCGGAATAGTTCGGTTGAGCGGAGCTAAGGCTGTAGAGACAGTAGAAAAAATTTTTCGGGTTTCTGGGAAAAAAAGTTTAAGTCAAATAAAATCACATGTTGTAACTTATGGCCATATTTTTGATCCGCGATTAGGTGAGTTAGTGGATGAAGTATTGGTTGTAGTTATGCTTGCGCCAAGATCTTATACTAAAGAAGATGTGGTTGAAATACATTGTCATGGCGGAGCTATGACGTTGAGAAAAATTTTAGATTTGACGTTGAAAGCCGGGGCACGGTTAGCACAGCCTGGTGAATTTACTAAGCGGGCTTTTTTAAATGGCCGAATTGATCTTAGTCAGGCGGAGGCAGTAATTGATGTAATTCGAGCTAAAACGGATGCTTCACTGAAAATGTCAGTTGGTCATTTGACGGGGGTATTTTCAGAAAAGGTTATCGGATTAAGACATGAATTGTTGCGGCTTATTGCTCATTTAGAAGCAGCTATCGATTTTCCTGAAGATGATATCGACGCGATTGCTACCGAAGATGTAGCTCAATCGGTAACTGGGTTGTTATCTGAGGTTGAAAATATATTGGCGACTGCTCAGACTGGGCGGATTTTACGGGATGGTTTAAAAACTGTTATTATTGGCAAACCAAATGTGGGAAAATCAAGTCTACTTAATGCTTTACTTAGAGAAAAAAGAGCAATTGTTACGGAAATACCAGGTACGACAAGAGATATAATTGAGGAATATAGTAATTTCGGTGGCGTTCCATTACGGATCGTTGATACGGCTGGTATTCGTGAAACAACTGATATTGTGGAGCGAATTGGGGTAGAAAAAACCTGGGAAATGTTAGATAAAGCTGATATTGTACTGTTTATTATGGATGCTTCAGTGCCGTTATCTGATGATGACCGGAAAATTTTAGCGTTAATTAAATCAAGAAAAGCCATTGTGCTAGTTAATAAAACTGATTTGCCGGAAGTGCTGGAGCGGCAGCAAATTATAGATTTACTGCCGGAAAAGCTGATTATTAACATTTCAGCGTTGAAAGAGACTGGTCTTGATGAATTGGCTCAGGCCATTAATCAGTTAGTTTATAGTGGACAAGTTGAGTTAAATGAAGCAGCTTTTGTTAATAATGTGCGTCATGTCGATATTTTCGAGGACGTAAAATATAGTTTTTGCGAAGTTATTAATAGTATTAATGCGGGGATGTCACCAGATTTTTTGGTTATTGATCTTCGGATGGCGTGGCAAAAACTCGGAGAAATTACTGGTGAGACGGTAGATGATGATATTATTGATCAGATTTTTAGCCAATTTTGTATTGGTAAATAGGGGTTTGCCGTATGTTTTTTAAGCATAAAGATCAGACCTTTTAGTAGTGGACGGAGTTGATTGATGTGTTTATGGCTGGAAATTTTGATGTTATTGTTATTGGGGCGGGGCATGCTGGCTGTGAGGCGGCTTTAGCAGCAGCTCGCATGGGGTGTAAGACCTTGTTGGCAACTTTGAATATGGATAATATTGCGATGATGCCTTGTAATCCGGCGGTCGGCGGTCCGGCTAAGGGGCATTTAGTCCGGGAAATTGATGCTTTAGGTGGGCAGATGGGGCTTAATACCGATAAGGCTTGTATTCAGATTCGGATGCTTAATACCGGTAAAGGGCCGGCCGTTCATGCTTTAAGAGCGCAAACTGACAAAAAGATATACCAGTCACTGATGAAGGAAACATTAGAGAATCAACAAAAGTTAGTTGTTAAACAGCTATTAATTGAGCGGTTAGTGATTAATGATGGTCAAGTTTGCGGTATTGAAACGGAGAATGGCGAGAATTATAATGCTAAGACAGTCATTCTTGCTACGGGCACGTATTTACGGGGGCGAATTATTTTAGGAGAACTGTCTTACGAAGGCGGTCCGAATGGTCAAAGAGCCGCGATGAATCTTTCGGATTCACTTATTAAAAATGGTATTAGCTTAATGCGATTTAAAACGGGTACTCCGGCCAGGGTGGATCGAAATACGGTTGATTTTAATAAGATGAGAATTCAGCCTGGTGATGAACAAAATCATAAATTTTCGTTTATTAGTGACAGCGATAGACGGGAGCAAATACCGTGTTGGCTTACTTATACTAATATTCAGACCCATCAAATTATTCGCGATAATTTATATCGTGCTCCATTATATATGGGAATTATTGAGGGGACTGGCCCGCGGTATTGCCCGTCAATTGAGGATAAGGTTGTACGGTTTGCTGAAAAAGAGAATCATCAGCTTTTTGTTGAACCGGAGGGACTAAATACTACCGAAATGTATGTGCAAGGTATGTCGACTAGTCTGCCGGTGGAGGTTCAGTATGCTTTTTTGCGGACAATTCCAGGGTTAGAACAAGTCGAAATTATGCGGCCAGGCTATGCCATCGAATATGATTGTGTCGATCCGCTGCAGTTAAAACCGACGTTAGAGTTTAAGAATATCACTGGGTTGTTTTCAGCAGGGCAAGCTAATGGTACTTCGGGGTACGAGGAAGCTGCGGCTCAAGGATTAATGGCTGGAATTAATGCTGCCTTGTTGGTAAAAAATAAGCCCGGTCTTATTTTAGGGAGATCTGAGGCCTATATTGGCGTTTTAATTGATGATTTAGTTACTAAAGGAACTACTGAACCATATCGGATGATGACATCACGCGCCGAATACCGGCTGGTTCTTCGTCAAGATAATGCTGATTTAAGACTCACGGAAAAAGGTAGAACGATTGGTTTAGTTGATGATTATCGGTATAATCGGTTTATTAATAAAAAAGAGGCTATTGAAAGTATACTAAAGCTGTTAGCCGATACGTCGGTTAATCCTACCCCTGATAATCAGGCTAAGATGCGAGCTATGAATTCAGCTGAATTACGGACTGGGTGCAGTCTATTTGATTTAATGCGGCGAACTGAAATTAATTATACGCTTTTAAGTAGTTATTTCGAGTTGCCAGATATTCCCGACGAGGTTCGCGAACAGGTAGAAATAACGATAAAATACGAGGGTTATATTCAAAAACAGCTTTTAGAGGTAGAACGGGCGGTAAAATTAGAGGCTAAATTATTGCCGGTGAACATTGATTATGATCAGCTTAATGGCTTAGCATTAGAAGCTAGACAGAAGTTGGGTAAAATTCGGCCAGTTTCTGTGGGGCAAGCAGCCAGGATTTCTGGAGTGTCACCCGCAGATATATCGATTTTGCTGGTTTATTTAGAGCAACAGCGGCGGATGGAGACAGAAAAATGAACTTTGTAGAAGCCCTTGAAGATGCGGCTAGTCAATCTAATATTGAGCTTAATTCATCTCAGATTGAGGCGTTTCGTTATTATCAGGAGTTACTTTTAGTTTGGAATGAAAAGATGAATCTTACGGCTATTACTAAGCCTGCAGATATAGCGGTTAAACATATTATTGATTCATTAATGTGTTATGACCAAGAGGTTTTTACTAATGGGTGCTCGATTATTGATGTGGGTACTGGTGCAGGATTTCCAGGGTTACCATTAAAGATTTTTTGTCCGGATGTACAGTTGACGCTATTAGATTCACTTAATAAACGCCTGGTGTTTTTACAGGAAGTTGTTGATAAGCTTGGTCTTAAAAATGTAAAAATTATTCATGCCAGAGCAGAAGACGGGGCCCGAAATAAAGAATTTCGGGATAAATATGATGTTGCGGTATCGCGGGCTGTAGCTAGGTTGAATGTTTTGACGGAGCTATGTTTACCGTTTGTTCGGCGGGGTGGCTATTTTGTTGCATTAAAGGGAGCCCAATATCAAGAAGAAGTCGACGGTGCAGTTGAAGCAATAAAAATTTTGGGTGGTAGTATTAGGCTGGTTAACCCGGTAAAACTACCGGGTTTAGATGATAGCCGCGCTATTATTTATATTAATAAAGTTGGACCTAGCCCCAATAATTATCCGCGTCGTCCTGGTGTACCTGAAAAAAATCCATTATAGTATAGAGGAAAAAAGTAAGGTGTGCCGAATATTTCCCATATAATGTAATATTAAGCTAAGGCGGTGGTAATTATGAGAAATCTGGCGAAACTGCTGGGAATTAACAGCGAAGAAACTGTTATGGTCGAACCTCCGCCAGCTCCTGAGGCGGGCTATGTAGCACTTGATAGTGAAGTAATTGAATTAAGCGCGGAAGAGCTGTTAACTAATCCTTATCAACCAAGGAAGACATTTTCTGAGGAAAGCTTACAAGAATTAGCAGCATCGATACGCGAACATGGCATAATACAACCAATTTTAGTAAGAAAAACTAATAATGGTTATGAAATAATTGCTGGTGAACGCCGAATGAGGGCCTCTAGAATAGTTGGGCTGAAAACGGTGCCAGTTATTGTTCGGGAAATTAATGATAAAGACATGGCTGAGTTAGCTATGATTGAGAATTTGCAGCGCGAGGATTTGCATTATCTAGAAGAAGCAGAAGGGTTTCATCATTTATTGGTGAATTTTGGTTTAACTCAAGAGGATTTGGCGCGGCGGATGGGTAAAAATCAGTCAACTGTGGCTAATAAATTGCGCTTACTTCGCTTAAGTGCAGAAGTTAGGCAACAGTTGGTGGAAAATAATTTAACGGAGCGTCATGCGCGGGCCTTGTTGAAACTTGAAGATCCTGTTAAACAGCAAATGGCCCTAAATGCTATTAAAGAAAATAATCTTAATGTCCGTGAGACCGAAGATATGGTTGGGGGGATTCTTGACGATATTTCCCGGGAAATAGCAAAAAAGGCTCCTAAACAGAATGTTGTAAAGATAATTCGTGATGTGCGGATTTTTATTAATACTATTAATAGTGTGGTAGCTGAAATGAAAAAGGTTGGGTTAAAAGTTAAAGTAACTCAAGAACAAGATGATGATTTTGTAAATATTAGCTTGCGTATTCCCAAACGGCGTAAATAAAAGCTTGTTGATAGGTATTTAGCCTAGCGTTTATACAAAGAATATAGGTAAAAAAGCTAGTAGGTATCACCTTACGGTGGTACCTACTAGCTTTTTAAATATAAGTTATTTTGATTATGCAATAAGGCTTAGACAATTTATATTTTGAGAAGCTTTTTGGCAATATTTACGGCTTGTACTCCATCTGATGCGTAAGCATCTGCGCCGGCTTGGGCGGCGTATTCTGAGGTAAGTACGGCCCCGCCGACAATGGTTTTTGCCAGTATTTTGTTTTGTTTAAGGGCTTCAATAGTAGCATCGATTTGAGGCATGGTTGTTGTCATTAGTGCACAGAGGCCAATAATATCTGCCTTGTGTTCAATGGCAGCTTGAACTACAGTTGTTGGCGAGACATCTTTACCAAGGTCAATTACGGCAAAACCGTTGTTTTCTAGAAGTGCAGCAACAATATTTTTGCCTAAATCATGAATATCACCTTGAACCGTAGCTAAAATTACGGTTCCTACGGATACAGCTTGATGGGCAGGCATGTTTTCTTTAATCGTTAGAAAGGCAACTCGCATGGTTTCGGCAGCCAGCATAACTTGTGGCAAGAAACTGTGGCCTTGACTAAAAGCTTCACCAACTGTATTCATTGCTGGAGTCAGAGCCTGGTCGGTAATATCGGGGGGCTTAATCCCGGCAGATAAGCATTGGCAAATTAAATCTGGAACAAGTTCTTTTTCTCCGTTGATTATTGCTTGTCGAACTGCGGCTAAGGGGTTATTCGTCAGCATTTCTTTTGTTTGGGACAAAGGCTGCGCGGCAGAATAAGTTAAGCTGTATTGTTGGCCGCTGGAGTCATGACCTAGGAGACAGGCAGCAGCATTACGCATGTCCAACATTTCTTGGTCATAGGGGTTAAGTATCGGTGCATCCAAGCCTGAGGCTACGGCCATTGCATAGAAGGCGCTGTTTAATTGGCTGCGCCGAGGCAGGCCAAAGGAAATATTGCTTAGTCCCATAACGGTAGGAAACCCAAAATTCTTACGATACTGACGCAAGGTTTCTAGGGTTTGTTGGGCAGCAGTTGCATCGGCGGCTACGGTCATGACTAGAGCATCAAGCAACAGATCTTTAGGTCTTAGACCAATGTTTAAGGCAGCATCGACAATAGTGCTAGCAATTTGAACTCGTTCGCTTACGCTTTTTGGGACTCCACCAGCGGCAATAGGTAAACATAGTATGGCAGCACCATATTTTTTAGCTAGTGGGAGAAACGTTTCAAGTCGTTCAGGTTCGGCGGAAATTGAATTAATTAATGCTCGGCCAGGAAACGCTCGAAGCCCGGCTTCAAGCGTAGCCGCGTCAGTGGTATCAATAGCTAAGGGGACATTTACTAGTAAAGATAAATCTTCAATTACTTGTCGCATGGTTGTTGCCTGATCTATACCAGGTACGCCCATGTTGACATCAAGTATGCTGGCTCCAGCTTTGACTTGAGCTAAAGCCTCTTTTTTTATGCCACTATAATTTCCGGCCCGGATGTCGGCCGCTAGAGTTTTTCGTCCGGTAGGGTTAATTCGTTCGCCAATTATGGCGGTTGGTAAATCAGCACCTAAAAATATTGTTTTACTGCGGCTGGTGAGGGCAGTATGGGATATAGCGGTGGGGCGTTTAATTTTTATACTAGGTGTAATTGTCTTGCGTAATTCTTTAATGTGGGAGGGGGTTGTTCCGCAGCACCCTCCAATATAGCTGGCACCGGCGGCTATCAGTTTTGGGCCCCAAGCGGCAAATTCTACGGGTCCCATTGGGAAAACGGTTTGACCGTTGATTAACTCAGGCATACCGGCGTTAGGCTGAACGCTAAGTGGGACATTACAGTGTGCGGCGAAAGTATTTATGATATTAAGGAGTTTATCTGGACCTAAAGAACAATTAGCCCCAATTATATCGGCACCAAGGGCTTCTAAAATTATGGCAGCTGTCGCGGGATCAGTGCCGGTAACGGTTCGACCGTCGTCGCCAAAGGTAAGTTGACAAATAACTGGTTTGTTGGTAGCGGCTTTTGCCGCCAGTAAGGCGGCACGCATTTCTTGAATATCAATAATGGTTTCAATTATTATATAGTCGGCTCCAGCATCAGAAAGAGCAGATATTTGTTCGAAAAAAACATTATAGGCAGTTTCAAAGGTTAAATCACCTAGCGGGGCAATTAATTTACCAGTAGGACCGACCGAGCCGGCTATTTTGGTGGTCGGTCCACACGCTGCGCGGGCGGTTCTGACGGCGGCATGATTTAGCGCAGCTACTTGATCTGAGAGATGGTAGTGGGTAAGTTTAATGCGGTTTGCCCCTAAAGTATTGGTTTCTATAATATCTGCGCCAATGTCAACATAGCAACGGTGAATGGCTGTGACTTTTTCCGGTTGCTCAAGATTCCATAGTTCGGGGCAGTATCCTGGCGGTAGACCATTTTCTTGCAACATTGTGCCCATGGCACCATCAAAGATGTAAATCATGTTTGAGACTCCTTTCGGGCTAAACAATTTTGGTGAGAGCATCGTTCACAACTGGTTTTATTACAGGTGATGGAAGTCGATATAATTTCTTTAGGCACTAGCCCGATTATGGCAGTAACTGATTTACGTGGCATTAGCATACAACTTGGGGTTACTTTAATTCCCGCCGAGCTGCCGTCGGCTAACGCTAATATGTGGGGTTGGTCGGTAATTGACCAATCGCCGTAGCCAGGGCTAAAGCGCCAGATGGGTTGAAGGCCGCGGTTAGTATTTTGGACAGTGATAAAATTATTTATTGCATCAGCCACAGTTTCTACTGCCGCTGTTCCGGCGGCGTCGAGTAATAGACCGAGAGTATAATTACCGGCAGTAAAAAGTTCAGATATTTTTGTTTCAATTTGTTCCCCGATTGTTACTGCTATTATCACAACCTCTACGGCCTTTTCTAAATGGCGGCTAAGGTTAGTACTGGTAAGTTTAAGCGGGGGATTACTAAGAATAGTTTGGGTCGTGGCGTTGTAGGGATAAGTGTTCCAAGTTCCTTTTGGGGTTGTCATAATTAATGCTTCGGTGCAAGCTTGCTCGATAAGGGTATCAGGAAAATTCGTCTGTCCTTTGAGACCAGCATAGCGGCGGGTTTCATTTTGATCAATACACATTATCGGAGCATTATATCTTGGCATAAATCCTCCCCAAAAAATTTCCTTGTTTAAACGTATTTTATGCTATTTTACCATATTTTCCAGGTACGTGCCATAACTAAGTAAAATGGCTAGGAATTTTGTCTAAATAAAGTTTTCCTTTATACTTATTAAATATTATACGGCAGGAAATGCTCGTGATACTGTGGAATAAATTAGACAACAAAACTTGTATTCGAGGTGAAATAAGTGGTAAAAGTGATTGCCATTGCCAACCAAAAGGGTGGCGTGGGCAAAACCACCACCGCAGTTAATTTGAGCGCTTGTCTAGCAACGATTGGTAAAAGGGTATTGTTGATAGATATTGATCCACAGGGGAATTCAACTAGTGGTTTTGGCTTTAATAAGGCAACAATTAAGCACTGTATCTATGATGTTTTGACTAATGATGTTGAGGTCGAGGCTGCACTGTTGAATACGTGTGTGGATAATTTAAAAATTTTACCGGCGACAATTCAACTTGCTGGGGCTGAAATTGAGCTAGTCTCGGTGTTATCACGAGAACAACGACTCAAACGGGCGATTGATACAGTTAAATATCAATTTGATTATATTTTTATTGATTGTCCGCCGTCTTTAGGTCTATTAACAATTAATGCCCTTACTGCTGCGCATTCGGTGATAATTCCTATTCAGTGTGAGTTTTACGCTTTAGAAGGGTTGACACAATTAATGAATACTATTTCGTTAGTGCAAAAAAATCTTAATCCTGCTCTTACCTTAGAGGGAGTAGTAATGACAATGTTTGATGCTCGTACCAATTTATCAATCCAAGTTGTCGATGAGGTTAAAAACCATATGCGACATAAGGTATATCAGACAATTATTCCCCGTAATGTTAGATTGAGTGAAGCTCCCAGTCATGGGCAACCGGTGATACAGTATGATCCTAAGTCAAAAGGATCGGAAGTGTATTTTGATTTAGCAAAAGAGGTGGTTGGCGATGACTAAACTGCGAGGGTTAGGTCGGGGAATTGATTCTTTAATTACTCCTTCCTTAATAACAGAAGGGGAGTCGACGGCGGAAGTTGCGATAAATGATATTATTCCAAATAAATTTCAACCGCGGCGGGTGTTTGATGAAGAGTCGTTGGTGGATTTATCGATGTCGATTGAGCGGTATGGCGTACTTCAACCAGTTGTTGTCCGTAGGTATATTACGGGTTATGAGTTAGTGGCTGGTGAACGACGTTGGCGGGCTGCACGATTAGCTGGGTTAAAGAGTATTCCGGCTGTAGTTAGAGATTATACTGACGGAGAAATGACCGAAATTGCGCTCATTGAAAATATTCAGCGAGAAAATTTAAATGTTATTGAAGAAGCTTTGGCCTATCGTAGTACGCTTGCTCAATCTTGATTCTGAGGTACAGGAGCATGTTTCACGTGGAACTTTATCAATGGGGCAGGCACGCCCTTTACTTAGTTTAGCTGATCGGGAAAAACAGGTGGCAGCAGCAAATAAAATTATTGAAGAAGAATTATCCTCGCGAGATGCCGAAGAATTAGTGAAGCGCATGTTGGAGGAACCAAAAGCTAAAAATAAAAAAATAGTTCGAGACAAAGAAGTATTTGTTGGAGAACTTGAAGAACGCCTTAAACTAATTTTAGGAACTCAGGTTAAAATTAAACCAGGTAAATTAAAAAGTAAGATTGAAATAGAATTTTATTCACCGGATGATCTTGAACGCATTATTGAGGTACTTATGGCTAAGCAACAATCGGCTAATAATAAGTATAAGGGAAATTTGGTAGTGTAAATGGTGTTTCACGTGGAACATTTGGTGGTGAGAGAATGCGGGTAGAGAAAGATCTATTAGGAGAAGTAACGCTTACCGATGATGTATATTATGGGGCTCATACAGCGCGAGCTCTCGAAAATTTTAAATTATCAGGGACCTTGGTACATCCTAAGTTGATTGCCGCTATGGCGTTGGTGAAAAAAGCAGCGGCAGAAGTTAATGGGGAATTAAACTTTCTGCCACAAAATATTGCAGAGGCGATTACTGTTGCGGCTGATGAAGTGTTGGCTGGTCGATGGCAAGAACAGTTTGTTGTGGATGCACTGCAAGGTGGTGCCGGGACATCTACTAATATGAACATTAATGAAGTGTTGGCGGCCCGTGCTAATGAGTTATTGGTTGGAACAAAGCAGGGGCCGGTCCATAGTTTAGATCATGTAAATTGTCATCAGTCTACTAATGATGTTTTTCCAACGGCTTTGCGTATTGCGGCAGTGTGGTTGTTGAAACCATTAAGTGAGGCCTGTGCCCAGTTACAAGATGCGTTCCAAGCTAAGGAAAAGGAGTTTGCCGGAATAATAAAGGTGGGGCGTACGGAAATGCAAGATGCTTTGCCAATTACTTTGGGGCAAGAGTTTAGTGCCTATGCTCAAGCTATTGCTCGCGACCGCTGGCGGCTTTATAAAGTAGAAGAAAGATTACGGCAGACTAACCTTGGTGGAACTGCAATTGGTACAGGTTTAAATGCTGAAAAAAAATATATCTTTTCCATTACCGAACGGGTTAGACGGTATGCGAATATTGGACTGGCCCGCGCGGAAAATATGATTGATGTAACGCAAAACGCAGATGTATTTGTTGAGGTATCTGGGTTATTAAAAGCTTTAGCCGTAAATTTAAGTAAAGTGGCGAACGATCTTAGATTAATGTCGTCAGGGCCACGGTCCGGGCTTGGTGAGATTAGTTTGCCTGAGCGGCAGGCTGGATCTTCGATTATGCCGGGCAAAGTCAATCCGGTTATTCCAGAGGCGGTTAATCAAGTTGCTTTTCATGTTATGGCATCGGATATGGCGATAACTTTAGCGGCTCAGTCGGGGCAACTTGAACTGAACGCTTTTTTGCCGCTGATTGCCCAACATCTATTGGGAAGTATTGAAGTGCTTACAAATTGTGTGCAGATGTTTACGAGTAAATGTGTTAATGGGATTAGTGCTAATATCGAGAGATGTGAAGAATTGGTTAAGGCTAGCCTGATTGAGGTAACAGCATTAGTGCCGCATATTGGGTATGACCAAGCAACGCGGGTAGCAAAACTTTGCTATTTACATAATGTAACGGTCCGGGAAGTTGTTCTAGAATTAAAGTTATTGACAGCTGAAGCACTGGCGGATATCCTTAATCCGAATAGTTTGACTAGACCTGGTATTTCAGGAAAACACCTAAAGTAATTAACGGCATATTGTAAGGGAAAAACACGGATACTATTAGTGGAATGGGGAGAAAAACGTGCAGGACACACCAAGAGGTGGACGTTTACATATTGCGATCTTTGGCCGGCGTAATGCCGGGAAATCCAGTTTGATAAATGCATTGACTAACCAGGATATTGCGTTAGTATCGAAGGTGGCTGGAACTACTACTGATCCGGTCTATAAAGCGATGGAAATTTTACCGTTAGGGCCAGTGATGCTTATCGACACGGCGGGAATAGATGATGTTGGTGAGCTGGGGCTGCTTAGAGTCGAACGGACTATGCAGGTGTTGAACAAAACTGATTTAGCAATTATGGTCATTGATCCGGTAATTGGAGTTGGTGAATATGAGACGTCTTTACGGAATAATATCAAAGAACGCAAAATTCCCTTAATATGTGTCGTAAACAAAACTGATGTACATATTATGCCGACAGAAAAGTTAGTTTGTTGGGAAGAAATGCTGCAACAAAAAATGTTAACAGTAAGTGCAAAAAGTGGTCAGGGGATTGATGAGCTTAAACAGCTACTGATAAAAGAGGCGCCAGATAATTGGGAAGGTCCGCCGCTTATCGGAGACTTAATTAATCCGGGAGATTTAGTTATACTGGTAGTACCCATTGACTTAGCAGCTCCTAAAGGGCGACTAATTTTGCCACAAGTTCAAACGATTAGAGATATCTTGGATCATGATGCGTATAGTGTTGTAGTGAAAGAACGGGAATTAAGAGTGGCCCTGGATAATTTAAAACAACCGCCGAAAATGGTTGTTACTGATTCGCAGGAGTTTATGAAAGTAGCTGCTGATACTCCTGAGAATATTATGTTGACTTCATTTTCAATACTTATGGCGAGGCATAAAGGGGATATAGAATCACTGGTAGCTGGTGCCAAAGCGGTTGATAAGTTGCAACCTGGGGATAAAGTCCTTGTAGCTGAAGGGTGTACCCATCATTCTTTAGCTGATGATATTGGCAGGGTTAAAATACCGCGCTGGCTCAGGCAGGCTGTGGGCGGTGAATTGGAGTTTGTTTGGGTAAGCGGCGGTGATTTTCCGCAGGATCTTACGCCCTATAAAGTAATTGTTCATTGTGGGGCATGTATGCTTAATCGTAAAGAAATGTTGTATCGTATTGCGCGGGCTCGTCAACAAGGAGTACCGATCGTAAATTATGGAGTATTAATTGCATATCTTAATGGTATTCTCTATAGAGCACTGACACCGTTTCCCGCGGCTCAAATGCTGTTGGAAGAGGATTAACAATTAAACACAAAGTATATATTGGGAAAAAATAGGGTGAAACTAGACGAGTTAAGATTTATTTGTACATAAAGAGAGAAAGGTGAAATCATGAATTTTACAGAGCAGGTTTCAGTTTTAATAATGGGAAATTTACAATCGATAATTCTTGTAATAACAGTATTGATACTATTAGCGCTGATTGTATTTATTAATATTAATATTAAGTTATCAAGATTAAATAAAAAATATAGTGCGATGATGCGAGGTACTGATGGCGGGAATTTAGAAAGTCTGTTGATGAAGCAAAGTACGCAAATTGCTCAGGCGGTAGATCAAGTAAGCAAAATGGATATTGAGTGCAAAAAATTGAGTGCAATATCTAAAAATTGTGTTCAAAAAGTGGGTTTGGTACGGTTTAATGCTTTTGAAGATGTTGGTAGTGATTTAAGCTTTGCGCTGGCGATACTTGACGGACAAAATAATGGGTTAGTAATATCAAGCATTTATGGTCGTAGTGAATCTAGGATATATGCAAAACCAGTTGAAAACGGGCAATCCAGTTACCATTTAACCGATGAAGAGAAAGCAGCTTTGAATAAGGCTCAAGAGAAAACTATTAGTTAAGCAGGATTTTTTTGCTAACCAGAGAAATTATGCTAATATAGAAGACTTTTTTACACAACGGAAGGAAGGAGATTATTGCGTTTCGTGCAGTCGATAAATTATTTTATTAAAGGTAGTTTGGGAAAGTTAAAACGAAAATTAATGTCTAAAAATCTTATGCGGACAGAAAAACGAGAGTATACTTTGATGCTTGTACCGCACCAAGGCAATCAGATTATTAGACTTCGCATACCTATAAAGTTATTAAAGTATACGGTTCTTGCAGTTTGTGCAGTGATGGTTTTGGCTGGAGGCACAATTTTGTACTATCGGAATCAGGCTAGTGTTGCCAGTGTTGAAAAACAAGAAATTGAAAGATTGCAAAAGCTAAATGAAGATCAAAATACCCAAATCGAAAAATTGGCGAAGAAAACAGCCGTACTTCAGGAGGATATGAATCGGCTGGATAAGCTGGATACTGACCTCCGACGATTAGTAAATACTGAGGAGCTACCAGCGTCGCGTTCTGGAGTAGTTCGGCCTGGGTATATTGGACAAGGTGGTATTAGGGTTAACCCTGAGATTAGCCAGTTAAATGAATTAGTTGAGCAATTGCAAAATGGAGTTAAGCAAAGAGAAGATAGTCTTTCATCAATAAAGGAAATGTTACTTGAACGTAACGCCCGGTTGGCAGTGACACCATCAATCTGGCCAGCTAATGGTGAGGTGACTTCACGGTTTGGTTCTCGAGATAATCCATGGGGCGGTGGCGGTGGCGACTGGCATCCTGGAATTGATATTGCCGGTGATTATGGTGCACCGATTGTTGCTACGGCTGAGGGAAAAGTTGTACATAGTAGTTGGTATGGTGGCTATGGTAATTTGGTTGAAATTGATCACGGTAATGGTATTCAAACGCTGTATGGTCACTGTTCAAAGACGGTTGCCCAGGTCGGTCAGACCGTTAAAAAAGGGGAAGTTATTGCCTATATGGGTAGTACCGGGAATAGTACCGGGACGCATGTTCATTATGAGATTAGAGTTAACGGAACTGCAGTCAATCCAACTAGTTTTTTGTAATTGAGGGGAGAAAGTTATAATGTTTGGTAAAAAGGGCTCAGTAATGTCTGGCTTTAGTGATAATATAATGGAAACTGTAATTGGCAAAGATACGAAGTTTGTCGGTAATATTGAGGCTAATGGTACTATCCGGGTGGATGGCTTAGTGGAAGGAGAAATTGTTACTAAGGGTGAATTGATTGTCGGGGAGTCCGGTAAAGTTAAAGCTAAAGTTAAAGCTAAAGGGGCGATTATTGCCGGTACAATAAATGGCAATGCCGAAATTATAAATAAACTTGAGTTGGCTTCGACTGGTAAAATTTATGGTGATATTAAGACCACTACGTTAATAATTGGCGAGGGTGCCGTTTTTCGCGGTGCATGCGAAATGCAACATAGTAATGAAGAGCAAATTAAACAGAAAAATACAACAGAAGCATCTGCAAAAAGTTAACTGTTATGAAATAGACACCTCTGCAAACAATAATTGCGGAGGTGTTTTTTATGCGGTTAGTTTCGGTGGATCCTGAGTTAGTTGAAATAAAAGATCATTTAAGCCAATGTGGGTATGAAGTTTTGAATATGCATGAGTATGTGCGACCGGTAGAGGCGGTTGTTTATAATGGTCAACCGGTAACGACTAAAGCAGGGGGAGCCGGTAAAGCTCGCAGTACAGTGTTGATTAATGCTTCGGGGCTCAAACCGGAGGATGTGGTAGTTCAGCTGGAAGATCGTTTTTGATGATAATTTTCCTATCAATAGTTAATTAGTATAAATAAAAGAAGACCAGGAAAACTATTGGCGGAGGTGTTTAATAATGATGCAGGGACTAGTTGCAGTAGAAGATAATTTGACGCCAATAATTGAACTATTGGAAACCGAAGGCTATGAAGTAGTAGATCTTGATCAAGCAGATATTCAAGCTGTTGATGCTATTGTAGTAAGTGGGGCTGATAAAAATTTATTGAATATCCAAGATGTGTTGACGGAAGCTCCAGTAATAACTGCTGCCGGGAAAACTGCGGAAGATGTGTTGGAGGAATTAGAAAAATTATAAAAGTTTTGTTTAGTGATTGGGCAGTATGATTATAAGCATATCTGTAGAAAAGTCCGTACAACTAATATTAGTTGTACGGACTTTTCTACAGGATAAATGGATATCGATTGTAAAAGTTAAAGGAAAATATAACCTTAAAAAATAAATTAATGGTTAAACGTGTTGCGTAAAGTTTGGGCTAGGCTACCGGCAATAATTTCGGACATTCTTACAACTAAATTAAGACGGGTGCTTTGTAAAACAAGATGTTCCATAAATCCTCCGACATTAACGATCCCGGTAATATAGACGTCGCCAACTGCTGGTAAACTTTTATTGACTGCGGCACCTGGTTTAAGTGGGCCAACACCAATTGAGATACAGCCGACGTTTTCTAATTTACCAAGACAGGCATCAATAGCAATAATAAATGGATTGGTAAATGCGGAGTTAATTGCAGCTAGCGTCTCCTCAAGATTAGTGGCATGTACTGGGTTATCAAGAGTACCATAAATAAAGGGATGCTGCTGAATTGATTGTAATTTGGAACCGGTAAGTGGGCCTAAGGCATCACCGGTAGAGCGATCGGTACCAATACAGAGGACAATAATTTCTTGTTGGCAAGTACGCATATCGTGAATAATGTTACCGATACCACCAGAAATTTCTTGTAAGGCATCAGGTTTGGAACTATTAAATTTTAGTTCAGTCCCACTTAGTTCAAAAGTCATTAGCTGGTAGAACTCCTTTAGCAAACTTATTAACAGTATGTCAGGTATGGGTATTAAGTATACTTTAAGACTGTTAAAGCTAAAGAAAAATATAATTATAGATTTTTCCAAAACATATGTATACAAAAAACACAACGAAACACAATAGGGTGTTTCGTTGCGACAATTTATTTAAGTTACCATAAAAAATTTGTCAGAATAAACTTTATATAATTTGTATATTGACATAGTAAATTCTTATTTTTATAATTAGTTTGAACACATTGGTTTGTACCAATGAACAAATGTACCAGGGGAGTGGGCCTAGGGTTCCGCGTTTAAAGCGGTCTGGACCGAGCGGCACAGACGCAATTTGCGTTACACCGTGGGTATAAAAGACCCGGCGGAAGGTCCCGGATTTTTTCCGGAGCCTTCGGCTGGGTCTTAATTTACAATTTGGAGAGAGGTGAAATAAGCATGTGTCGAATTGGAGCAATTAAAAGCAAAAAGCCATTTCACCCCTCGCAAGCGTTGCGGTTGATGCTTCCGCAACAGGAAGGGCATGATAATTCGGGCTTTGCGATGATAATGCAAGATCTTGGCGGAGTATTTGCTGATTATAAAGATAAACCGCTGTTATCACTTGCTTGTACAGCTCAAGGGGCTAAATTGGCCGAGGAATATATGAAGGAACACAATTTTGTCCGAGATTTTGAGTGGGTACCAAAAATTGATCGTCGGCCTGGACTGGATATTAAGGCTATGCCGCTATATATGTTTCGATGCTATGATTATCCGGTCGAGTATAAAAGTGCAGATTGGTCCGATAAGGAGCAACTCCTGTTAGATACTCGGTTGGCACTTAGAGAATTGTTAGAACAAGACGACCAGGGTTATGTTTTTTCATTTTGGCCGGATGTACTTACCCTAAAGGAAATTGGTGATCCCAGCGACATTGCGACATATTTTAGACTCTGGGATGATAATGGTGAGTTAATGGCAAGAAATGTTGTAACTCAATGTCGGCAAAATACTAATTATGATATTGTTCGTTATGCTGCGCATCCATTTTTCATTCAGGGATATACTTTATGTGCCAACGGTGAAAATACCTTTTATACCAAAAATACAGAATACCAGCGTTCTCTGCATCGGGGCTATACGGGTTTTGAATCCGACTCCCAGAACTTCTTATATACGTTACACTATGTGTTACATGAATTAAAATGGCCAATTAAGTACTTTAAGCATGTTATTACTCCGTTGCCATTTAGTGAAATTGGAAAACGTTCAGATAATAAAGAACTTACCGCGATTCGTCAATCGCTGGCGAACTTAGAGATTAATGGACCTAATACAATAATTGCTATGTTGCCCGATGGCCGAATGATGACTTGCTGTGACTCTAAAAAGTTGCGTCCGGTAGTAGTCGGTGGGGATGAAACAACTATGGCTATTGCATCAGAGGTCTGTGGTCTCAATGTGGTATTGCCTAACCGGAACCCCGAACTTGATATATATCCAAATGAACGGGAAGTTGTGGTAATAACCCAGGAACTGGAGGTGCAGCGATGGAAACAGTAAAAACTTTGGACATAACTGCAAATGATCTAAATTGGAAGATCCAGTATACTCCTGAGCATTGTACGATGTGCGGCAGTTGTGTTGCTGCTTGTACTTTCCGGGCTATTGAGGTAGCTGTGGAGCGTCGGGCTACAACGATTTCCACTGCGCGTCAGCCTGAGCCGATACCACAGCATAAAGCTGTTCCTGTAATTAAGCGAGTTAAAGGGCTGGCTAATGCTTGTGTTGGCTGTGGAATGTGTGAGAAGGTTTGCCCGAATCAGGCTATTAAGCCGGTAAGAAATGAGGACTCACGGGCTAATATTTTAGCGCGTAGTGGTGGTACTCCGGCAAAACGGGGGGGCCGTAATAACCTGATAAAGGAAAATACTCTGGACAAAATTACGGTTGGCCGTATTTCACAGATGACGGATCCGGCATTGGATGCTGAACGGCATACTTTTGATATATTGGCGCCGTTTGGCAGAGTGCTTATGCCAAACGAATTGCCGTTCAGTAACAATGGTGGAGAATTGAAGATGAATGCTTCAACGCCACCGGTTAATTGGATTTATCCAATTATCTTTAGTGATATGTCGATCGGGGCGTTATCTACTCGGGCGTGGGAAGCTATTTGTATGGCTACTGCGTATTTGAATGAAAAACACAACATGCCAGTGAGAATGAGTTCCGGGGAAGGCGGTATGCCGATACAACTGATGAAGTCTGAATATCTGAAATACTCGATTATTCAGATTGCTTCGGGCCATTTTGGTTGGAGCCGTATTGTAAAAGCACTGCCTCAAATGAAGGTTGATCCTGCTGGCATTTTAATTAAAATTGGCCAGGGCGCTAAGCCTGGTGATGGTGGATTATTGCCTGCAGCTAAAGTTGCTGAGCATATTCAGGCTATTCGCGGCGTTCCCAAGGCTGACTTATTGTCGCCGCCAAATCATCAAGGTTTATATTCAATTGAAGAATCGGTGCAAAAGATGCACATGTCGCTTAATGCGGCTTTTAAATTTAGGGTGCCGGTGGCAATTAAGTGTTCAGCTTCGGCAACTTCCGTCTCAGTATATAATAATTTGTTGCGTGATCCCTACAAGATTTGCGGCGGATTTTTCCTTGATGGTATTCAAGGCGGAACAGGGGCGGCTAACGAGGTATCCCTGGATCATACGGGGCATCCTATTGTATCTAAAGTAAGAGATTGCTATCTAGCGGCGGTGAAACAGGGGCGGCAGGGGCAGATTCCGTTGTGGGCCGGCGGTGGTATTGGCATGACCGGAAATGCTGCGGCTGATGCGTTCAAAATGATTTGTTTGGGTGCTAACGGAGTGTTTATTTCTAAATTATTAATCCAGCTTTGTGGTTGCGTTGGCAATGAACATAGTCGTTGCAATGCATGTAATACCGGGCTGTGTCCGACAGGGATTTGTACGCAAGATAGCCGGTTGGTGCGACGACTTGATATTGATAAGGCTGCGCAGAATATCGTTGAATATATGTTAGCCTTTGATACAGAACTACGTAAGCTTATGGCCCCCATCGGTAATAGTTCGCTTCCGGTAGGCAGATCGGACGCGCTGGTTACTACTGATAAAGCTATGGCTGATAAATTATCAATTCAGTACGCGTGTTAAGGGGGGGAGCGTAGTGTTTAAAATAAATGGGTTAGACCATAATAACCGTATGTCTACGCAGGAACTCCTGCAGGCAATATATCAAGCATTAGCTGAAGGTGAAACCGAATTTTATGTTAATGCAGCTGGTCAGCACGATATAGGTGGGCCACTATGGCATCCTGAAGGTAAAAAAATTAAATTTGTGGTTACTAATCCCGGGCAGCGGGTGGGGTCGATGTGTTTAGATGGTACGGAGATTGTAGTTGAAGGCTCAGCCTCGGCTGACGTTGGTTGGTTAAATGCGGGCGGTCGCATTGTTGTTCGAGGTGATGGTGGTGATACCGCTGGTCACTGTGCGGCATCAGGAAAGATTTATATTGGCGGTCGAGCCGGTACTCGTACTGGCTCGTTGATGAAGGACGACCCTTTATATTCAACTCCGGAATTATGGGTATTAAAAAATTGTGGTAGCTTTTCTTTTGAATTTATGTCCGGCGGGGTCGCGGTAATTTGTGGTTATGACAGTGATATGTTTGAATCGGTGCTTGGTGATCGAGCTTGTATTGGCATGGTTGGCGGCAAATTGTATTTTCGCGGCAAAGCGAGTGGAATATCACCTAAAGACGTAAAAGTCCTACCACTTGATCAAGCTGATATAACATATTTAGAAAGTAATATGGATGATTTTTTAACCAGCATCAAACGGCCTGAACTAAAGTCGACTTTAACCTGCTGGGATGAATGGAAAAAAGTATTGCCGCTTCCTTATGACGAACGGCCCAAAAAAGCCAATATCGCTATTGAGGCGTTTCGGACTAAGGAATGGGTGCAAGATGGCGTTTTTGGAGATGTATGTGTTGATGATTATGGTGTAGTCGGTTTAGTGGCTACCGGTAAATACCGGCAACGGGTTCCGTTATGGGAGGATGCCCGCTACAATGCACCTTGTCAATATAATTGCCCGGCTTCTATTCCGACTCAGTTAAGGTATAATTTACTGCGGGAGGGCAAGATTGATGAAGCCTATAAGCTGGTTTTAGACTATAGCCCGTTCCCTGGATCAATTTGTGGCTCAGTATGTCCGAATTTGTGTATGGATGATTGCACGAGAAATTTGGTGGATGATTCGGCGCAAATCGGTCAGTTGGGTACCTATTCAGTGGATGTTGCTGTTCAAAAGACAGCTAAGAAAACTGACAAGAAAGTTGCTGTTGTTGGTGGTGGTCCGGCTGGCTTATCGGCTGCTTGGCAGCTAAGTCGGATGGGGCATGCTGTTACCGTGTTAGAAGCCAGCCCAAGAATGGGCGGTAAGATGGAGCAAGTAATTCCCCGTTCACGTCTGTCTGAGGTTACTTTAGAAAAAGAACTTCGGCGGATCGAGGCTATGGGGGTTGAATTCAAGACTGGTGTTGAGGTAGATAGCACTAAATTTACTGCGCTTCGTCAAGCGTATGATGCGGTGGTAGTTGCTACCGGAGCGCATATCCCTAAAGTAATTCCTTGGCCGGGACATGAGCGAATTGTAAAGGGGTTAGATTTCCTAAAAGCTATTAATCGTGGTGAAAAACCGGCTATAGGAAAACGGGTAATTGTTATTGGTTGTGGCAACTCAGGTATGGATGCGGCGCTTGGTGCGTATCAGGTTGGAGCCCAAGAGGTAACTTGTATTGATGTGCAGGCTCCGGCGGCCTTTGCCAAAGAAATTGCTCATGTAGAAGAGCTAGGTGGGGTACTTTTATGGCCGGTTCAGACCAAGGAAATCATCGCGGAAGGTATTATTACTCAGGACGGTAAGTTAATAAAAGGCGATACAGTAATTATCACCATCGGTGAGAGTCCAGACCTGAGCTTTTTGCCGGAAGATATCGTGCGTGAGCGGGGATATCTTAAACCCAAGAGCAATTTTTCAATTGGTGATAACCTGTTCACCGCTGGTGATACCATCGCACCCGGTCGTTTGGTTGATGCGGTTGGTAATGGACGACAGGCGGCTTTGGCAGTGGATGCTTACCTTGCAGGAACAACCTATCAACCGGAGAAAAAACAAAAAATAGCGGCTGATAAAATAAGTACGGCGTATTTCTCAAAATGTCATAGGTGTGAAGTTCCAGCCGCTAATGAAGATCATGTGAGATGTATAAGCTGTGGCACTTGCCGTGATTGCCACATGTGTGAAAAGTCTTGTCCGGAAAAGGCTATTTCTCGTGAGCTGCTAAACGATAGCGGTTATCAATATGTATCTGATTCGGATAAGTGTATTGGCTGTGGTATTTGTGCGGGAATTTGTCCATGTGGTGTTTGGACAATGTATAAAAATGCTGAACCTATTAATATAATAAAAAAATAATCACAAAGATGTGCCTCTGTAAGCGTAGCCTTACAGAGGTATTTTTGTCTAAATTAAAAAAACTGCATTTTATTAAAGTATTATCAAAATCTAAATATGTGATTTTGATGTTAATAGAAAAGAATAATGTGAGGATGTTGAGGTTTTTTATACACAAACCGTTATTATATACCTTGACAGGCTTGGGCGATACCCCTATAATGGGAGGAAAGACCTTTGTACGTAGGAGAGAGACTGTCTATTGACAGGTTTAACAGGTATGGTCGTTTAATTATTTTTAAAGGGGGTAGCTAAAAAGGTGTTAAAAAAGAAAATGAGAGCGGTAGCTATCGGTGCGGTAGGGTTGCTACTGGTCATGCTGGTTGCTGGCTGCGGTGCCAAAACGGAGTCTAATGAAATTAAGGTTGGCGCGAATGTTGAATTAACCGGTAATGTAGCTTCATTTGGACAATCAGCTTATAATGGTATTAAATTAGCGGTAAAAGAGATTAATGCTAAGGGTGGCGTGCTTGGCAAGCAACTGGTATTGGTTAGTGCGGATAACCGGGGTGAATCGTCTGAAGCAGTAAATGCTATGACGAAGCTTATTTCTCAAGATAAAGTCAAAGTTGTGCTTGGACCGATTGTAAGCTCAAATGTTATTGCGGCATATAAAGTTGCGGAAGAAAATAAAATTCCGGTGATTACGCCGACCGGAACAAGTGCAGCAATTACTATGGCCAACGGTAAGGTTCAGGATTATGCATTTAGAGCATGCTTTATTGATCCATTTCAAGGCATAGTGATGGCCAATTTTGCGGGTAAGAGTCTAAACGCTAAAACGGCTGCGATTTATATTGATAACAGCAGTGATTATGCTAAAGGCCTTGCTGAAAACTTTGAAAAACAATTTGTGGCTAATGGCGGTCAAATTGTAGCGCGTGAAGCTTATTTATCTAAAGATCAGGATTTTAAAGCTACACTTACTAAGTTGAAAGCTAGTAACCCGGATGTTATTTTTATCCCTGGATACTACCAGGAAGTGGGCCTTATTGTAAAACAGGCTCGTGAATTAGGTATTACCGGTGTTCTTTTAGGTGGGGATGGTTGGGAATCGCCGCAATTACAGGAGATTGCCGGAGCTGCAGCCCTGAACAATTGTTTTTATAGCAATCATTATTCGGCGGAGGACAAAGATCCCAAAACAGTTGAATTTATTGAGGCCTTTAAAAAAGAATATAACCAGACACCAGATTGTTTTGCCGCGCTTGGTTATGATGCAGTATTAATGCTGGTAGATGCGATTACCCGGGCAAATAGTGATGATCCGGAAAAAATTAAAGAAGCATTAGCTAAAACTCAGAATATCATTGGTGCTTCTGGAGCTATTAGTTTAAATGCACAGCATGATCCGGTAAAAAGTGCCGTTGTTCTTGAATTGAAAGACGGTAAGCCGGCTTTTCGGGAAAAGGTAAATCCTTAACCATCAAGGGGATGAGGTTAACGCCTTATCCCCTTTTTGCTGTATGACTATAAAAACATAAAGCAAACGATAAAAACAATTGCTGCAAGAGGGGGAGAGCATGGATTTTTCAGCAGTGTTTCTACAAATAGTTCAACAAATTATTAATGGTGTATCAGTAGGTAGCATATATGCTCTTATTGCACTAGGTTACACCATGGTTTATGGCATTATTAAACTTATTAATTTTGCCCATGGCGATATATATATGCTGGGAGCGTATGCTGGATTTTTTTGTACCACGGCGTTACATTTGTCGTTTATTCCGGCCCTATTATTGTCAATGATTATAGCCGGATTAGTCGGAGTGGTTATTGAGCGGGTGGCGTATAAGCCTCTCAGAAACGCACCACGGATGGCGGTGCTTATCACTGCAATTGGGGTATCATTATTCTTGGAGTATGGCGGGATATTGGTAGTTTCACCTCAGACTAGAACCTTTCCGGAAGTATTCCCGACTACGCTGTATAACTTTGC
>JAGGAD010000086.1 GCA_017889625.1 Bacillota bacterium
TAGGCTATGAATTTACCAGGGATTATAAGGTGATATATTCTATGGGAGCACTTCAATTTTTGCCGCCAGAAGAACGTCAAAAACATTTTGCCACATACAAAGGACATACTTGTGTTGGTGGGGTTAATGCTCATCTAGTTTTCGTAGAGAAGCCATTTATTGCGGTTGCGCCAGACTGGGAGAAAAATGAATTTTTTTATCGGTCTGGTGATTTAGCTTCATATTATCATGATTGGGAGATAATCCAATGCGGTGAAGCAATTTTTGCTTGCGATTCGTCCAATATTGTACATAGACATGCAGTAAGTTTTATTATTGCCAAAAAGCCTGGTTAGAGCTAGAAAAGGCATGCCTTTTTTATTGAGTGAGGGCTGGTTAGTGGCTTTTTGTTTGGTGGCGATAAGGGGGCACGGCAGGGATTTAGGCAATTATCCTCAACGTTTTAGTTTCTGCCAGTGTTCTTTGGAGATTGCCATTTCATATAGGTTCCAAGACTTTACTGCATTTTTTGAAAAGGTTTCTTTTGTAAAACCAGTATTTTCATAGCAATGTATGGCATGAACATTGAAGTCAAATACTCCTAAGGTTATTTGTGAAAACAATAAATCTTCAAACCCAATCTTTAATATTTCGGTTAATACTTGTTTTCCAAGTCCCTGATTACGCGAAGTTTCATCACCGATCAGAAATCGGCATATTCTACCGATTTTATTATGTTTGTCTTTTTCACGCAATTCAATAGTTCCAATTACTTCGTGTTTTTCCACTGAGACTATTTTATAAATAAAGACAGATGAAGTTTCGTTGACGGATTTTGAAAAATAATCTTCCAGCTGGTTATGTGTTAACGGAAATATATATTGCGGGCCGGCCCACTGTAATAAATCATCTGCCGATTTACCGGAATTCCATTCAAGAATTTTTCCGAAATCATCTCTTGTTAAAGAAGAAAGTTGTATCATTATATGTCTCCTTAAAAAAAAATTCGTTTTAGCGGACGCGGTTACGCCTACTTATGGTTCTAAAATGGAAATATTGGTATAAAATAAAAGGGTGTTCGGATTATTGTGTTGAAAAGCAGATATTTATGTACATGACATGAAGGCTATTATTTAGGCTGGTTACATAATATTATATATTATGTTCAGTCAATTTGAATATAATAAAATAAGTAGCTTAGGGGGTGAAGATATGACATTCTTGCTATTTAGTTTGGGGATGCTTCTTGCCTATTACCCAGAATGTAAACTACATCAATGTTTAGAATATGTTCCGGTTCGTGTCTAAATCTGGAAACCTACTATTTAGAGTTTTTAGCCCACCAAATGGGTTATTTTTTTTTGCTCAACT
The DNA here is from genome assembly GCA_017889625.1 of Bacillota bacterium. Taxonomy (GTDB): domain Bacteria; phylum Bacillota; class Negativicutes; order Sporomusales; family CTSoil-080; genus CTSoil-081. The sequence continues at coordinate 1,351 of JAGGAD010000086.1, forward strand.
GGGTTTTGACATAAAGGTTAATTGTCTGCTAGGCAAAAGCAGCTAAATAGGCGGGCGGCTGGTTAGCGGTTTTTTGTTTTGGGTGGCGATAAGGGGGCACGGCCCGGCGTGGTGGATCGGAGCGGGGAACCACCGTGGATACAGTCTCGGATGCTGATATACAACAAAAAATCCGCCAATTACGGACGGATTTTTTTATTATCGCTGGACTTATCTAAAATTACTCTTTTCTGACGTAACCTCTCAGAGATCCAAGAGCGAACCATCGTTTGATAGCGAACTTCATTTTTATCGGCAATGGCTTTTAAGTAATTAATTTGAGAATCTTTTAAGTGAATTGTAATGGGACTAATAGCTGTAGGAGACAGCTATGATTTAATGTCATTCGTAATCCTTATAAATTATCAATAAAATTTTTGATAATTGTTGGCCACCAATCTTTTATTCCCCACTCATGACCTAAACGTACTATAACGGTATCTTTTCTTGGACTAACATAAATAAATTGTCCTAATATCCCCATGGCAAAATAGTCGCAATTAATGCTATCAACTTTATAGCCCCACCATAAGTATTTATAATAGGCATGTCCAGTGCTGAACCATTTACTCCAAGGATGCTTTTCGTAATATCTAAAATCTTGTTTAGAAAAATGCGCTCCTTGTATGGCGGTAGACTGTTCAATCCATTGTTCATCTATAATTTGTTTGCCATTTAAATTGCCTTTGTGCAAAAATAGCAAGCCTAATTTCGCAATATCAATTGCCCTAGCATTTAAACCGCTTTCCATTTTTTCTAAACCATTTAAAGTATCTGTAGTGAGCAATGCACTGAATTCCGCGCCAATAGGCTTCCAAAGTTCTTCTTCAAAAAAATTTGCAAGACTATTTGGAATAACTCTTTCTAAAATAATACTAAGTAACAAAGGATGATAGTTGTTATAGTGAAAAAATGCAGCTATTTCATCCCTGATTTTTGCATTCAATGCTAATTTGCGGCAGTTAGGAGTGAAATATATTTGAGCTTCATTCGACCAAGGATAGATTCCCTCTTTAAAGCCTATTCCTGAATCCATTTTAAGTAAGTTACTGATTTTTATCTCAGACAAGCTGCTATTTAACTCGGGAATGTATTTTATTAGTTCGTCATCAACACTTTGGATATATTTTTTTTTTATTGCAATGCCTATTATCGCTGAGAGAAAAGATTTCGTGATGGAATACATTCTCGATACGGAATCCCTCTGATAGCCGTTAAAATAGTTTTCATATAGTATACTATCATTTTGAATTACAATAAACGCTGTCGTTTTAGAGTTAACCATAAATTCATCTAACGATACTTCTTTTTTGCACGAAGTTATTTTAGGATAATCACGAAGTAAACAAACTGGTAATATAAGGGATAAGTCAGGACTGCCAATATACTTACTCGGAAAATACTTGTATTCATCTAGGGTTTGTTTACATTTGTTCTTAATCATAAATTCACAATAGCGTCCTACATATGAGTTTGCAGTAAACATATATATTAATCAGCTCCATATAAAAATAAACCCATATAGAGTGTTGGTTTGATAATACTAAGCAAATCATACAAATTTTTAACGGCTGTCTTTTTTGTTAATGTAATTTATAACTTTTCGGTTTTTATATGGTATTTCCTCCCATAATAGTTGCTTTATTGAGTAGATAGGCCAAATTATAGAGTGGTTGTTTCCATAACCGTTTATTTTCGGGCGTAAGCTATCGAATGGCGAGAGGCTAAAAGGTTGCTAGTGTGTCTAAATCGAGTATTTGCTGGTGGCGTAGGATATTAGCCGTATAGAAAATTGTGGGAGGAAGGAGGTTTATGGGGGATATTTTCCGAATCTAGTTTTGAAAATACAATAGCGAGAAAAGGAGAAGATAATGTCTAGCAGGCAAAATAATGAAAAATCGATAGTGAATCGACTTTTTAAACTGAAGCAGAAAGACACTAATGTAAAAACGGAGCTGTTAGCAGGGGTAACTACTTTTATGGCTTTAGCTTATATTATTTTTGTTAATCCTAATATTTTAGCGGATGGGGGCATTCCCAAGGAAGCGGCAATTGCTTCTACGATCTGGATTGCCGCGCTGTCGACTGCGGTTATGGGGCTGTGGGCCAATTTCCCGATTGCGGTGGCGCCGGGGATGGGATTAAATGCGTTTTTTGCTTATTATGTGGTGGGGGTATTGCAACTTCCTTGGCAGGTGGCGTTAGGGGCGGTATTTTTCTCGGGCATTTTATTTTTAGTACTGACTTTAGGCGGAATTCGTCAAGCTATTATTCGAGCTGTGCCAATGAATTTAAGGTCAGCGATTAGTGTGGGGATCGGTTTATTTATTGCGTTTGTTGGGTTGAAGGATGCCGGTATTATTATCGCTAATAAAGGTACGTTGGTGAGTTTAGGAAATTTAGCGGCTAAGGAACCGTTGTTGGCGTGTTTTGGGTTAATATTTACCGCTGTTTTAATAGCTCGTAAGGTAAAGGGATCAATTTTAATTGGGATTATCGGGACAACGGTTTTAGGGATGGTTGTTGGTGCGGCGCCTGCTCCTAAAGGGATTGGGGATATTATTAGTTTTAATTTGCCGAGTCTGACGCCAAGTTTCCTCCAGTTGGATATTATCGGGGCGTGGAATTATGGAATTGTTTCTATTATATTTACTTTTACGATTGTAGAGTTATTCGATAATATGGGAAGTTTGATTGGGTTGACGAAAAAGGCCCAATTGGTAAATGAAAAGGGCGAGATTGAGAATCTGAATAAGTCGTTGGCGACAGATGCGATAGGAACGATGGTTAGTGCTGTTTTGGGTAATTCTTCGGTAGTTTCTTATATTGAAAGTGCGGTAGGTATTGCTGAAGGCGGCAGAACGGGATTGACGGCGTTGACGGTTGCCGCCTTGTTTGTTGTTGCGTTGTTATTTACGCCGCTTATTGGCTTGGTGCCAGGGTTTGCAACTGCGCCGCCACTTATTTTGGTAGGGGCAATTATGATGGCGGAAATCAGTAATGTAAGGTTTGATGATTTTACTGAAGGGTTTCCGGCGTTTATGACGATACTTATGATGCCTTTGACGTCTAGTATTGCTAATGGTTTTGCTTTTGGATTCGTAAGTTATGCTTTTATCAAAGGTTTAGCGGGTAGGTATAAAGAGGTTAGCCGGGTTATGTGGGTGATAAGTTTAGCATTTTTGATTAATTTTTATATGCGTCTTGCGTAAAGGAGCGATTACTATAAAACCGGTAGAAAAATTGATAAAGGTTGCTAGGGGACGGTGCAAAGCTGATGTCGTGTTTAAGAATGTTGCGGTGTTTAATGTCTTTACCGGCGGGTTTTCTACCGGAGATGTGGCGGTTGTTGATGGTTATATCGCCGGTATCGGTGACTACAGTGGGGTAGAAGAAATCGATTTAACGGGAAAATATCTGACTCCTGGCTTTATTGATTCGCATGTGCATATTGAGAGTGCAATGGTAAGTCCGGAACAGTTTGCTTCAGCTATTGTTCCGGTGGGTACGACGACGATAATCGCCGATCCGCACGAGATTGCAAATGTTTTAGGGGCTGATGGCCTCGGGTATATATTAGAGGCTACGGCGGAACTGCCTTTGAATACTTATATTATGTTGCCGTCTTGTGTGCCCGCGACAGAATTAGAGCATTCGGGGGCAAGGCTTAGGGCTGAAGAACTGGCAGGTTTTATCCAACATCCACGGGTGTTGGGGTTGGGAGAGATGATGGATTATCCCGCGGTGCTGGCGGGGAATGAAAATGTTTTGAAGAAAATCCAGCTAGCTGTCGGGAAAAGGATTGACGGCCATGCTCCCGGATTGACCGGAAAGGATTTAACGGCGTATATTGTCGCCGGAATTAATTCGGATCACGAATGTGTTGCGCCGCAAGAAGCAATAGAACGGTTAAGCCAAGGCATGCATGTTATGATAAGGGAAGGTTCGGCTGTCAAAAATTTGCGGCAGCTTTTACCGGCAGTTACCGCGCATACTTTGCCGCAGTGCATGTTTGCCACGGATGACCGCCACCCGGAAGATCTGATTGAGTTAGGTCATATTAACCATATGGTTAAATTGGCTGTTGCGGCGGGTATGGATGTTGCCTGGGTTTTAAAAATGGCAACGATTAATGCTGCGAAATATTTTGGGTTGAGTGATTTAGGCGCGATTGCCCCGGGTTATCGGGCCGATATGTTGGTTTTTGAGAATCTCGAAACGTGGCAGCCGGTGTTGGTTTATAAAGACGGGGCCTTGGTTGCCGAAAATCGCAAGGCTTTATTTACGCCCACGGCAGTTGATAATGCGATGGTGAAAAATAGTGTAGGTTTGGGAGAAATTTGCCCGGAAAAATTACAGATTCCGGCGACGTCTTCAAGCGCCAGAGTCATTGGTTTAATACCGGAGCAGTTGGTAACGACGTTGCTTGAGTTACCGGTACCGGTTGTGAACGGGAATTTTATTGCTGATCCGGAGCGGGACATTATTAAATTAGCGGTGTGGGAACGGCATCATTGTACCGGGCAGGTTGGCGTTGGGTTGTTGCAGGGGTTAGGGTTGAGGAGTGGGGCAATTGCGTCGACGGTTGCTCATGATTCGCATAATTTAGTGGTGGCCGGTACGAATGATGAGGATATGTTATTGGCGGTACGGGAGTTGGCGCGAGTCCAGGGCGGCTTGGTTATTATTAATCAAAATAAGGTGCTAGGAAGGTTGCCTTTACCAATAGCGGGGTTGATGACGAATAAGGATGTTACTAAGGTGCGGGAAGAGTTGTTGCGGCTGCAAATTATAGCGCGAGATTTAGGGATAAAGGAAGGGTATGATCCGTTTATGACTTTGGCATTTTTAAGTTTGCCAGTAATTCCGGCGGCGAAGTTAACTGATGCTGGATTGGTAGATGTGACACAATTCAAATTGATATCAGTATCGCTATAGGCTTATCGGGGGGGAGCCAAAAGCAGCTAAGAGCGAGGGCTGGTTAGTGGTTGTTTGTTTGGCGGCGATAAGGGGGCCAGGCCCGGCTCGAGAGGTCGTCCATGACCTCTCGTACGGAACTGTTACCGGCTTCTTCGCTAAGGCGCGTCCGCAGCCTCCGCGAATGGCGGCCAGCCCCCAGCCACCGGGCCTGGCGTGGTGGAGTTGGGAGACGGGGCGGCTAGCGAATTGGCGGGAAGCCAAAAGGCCGATAGTGTGTCTAAATTTTATATTTGCGGGTGGGTGGGGATTTCCGGAGCGGGATTCTTATCCCCAGCCACCGACAGCTATGCTGGCGCTAGTGGCGTAGGAAAGATCGCTAAGTGTGAGGGCTGGTTATCGGTTTTTTTGTTTGGTGGAAAATCTGGGAGGGGACGGATACCGCAATGGATATGGTAGAACCGACTCCGGTATTTGTTTTACCAGTAAGAGGAGCTAGGATATATTTATGAATTAGTTGCATAGCAACGCTTATCGTCGTACAATATATTGTACAGGAGGTGGTTGCTTATGTTGGCAGTTAATTATTCAACCGTAAGAGAGAACTTTAAAGCTTATTGCGATAAAGCAAATGAAGATTTTGAGACCATCGTCATTACCCGCAAGCAGGGCGGTAATGTTATTATGCTATCAGAAGCGGAATACAACAATATTATGGAAAACTTGTTCATTCGCAGTAACAAGAAGGCCTATAATAGGCTCATGACATCAATGGAGCAATTAAAGGCTGGGAAGACGCAAAATAGGACGCTTATTGAGGATGAATAAGGTTTTCACGGACATCGGCTGGGAGGACTATCTTTATTGGCAGCTTACAGATAAGAAAATCTTTAAAAAGATCAATGAGTTAATAAAAGATATCGAGCGGAACGGGAATCAAGGTATGGGCAAACCTGAACCGCTGAAATATGAGTTAGAAGGCTTATGGAGCAGAAGGGTTACGCCAGAGCATAGGCTTATTTATAAGATAGATGATGAAAATATTTATATTCTCCAATGTCGTGGTCATTATGACGGCTAACGCAGAAGTATCAGCAGAAAACCCAGGGACTGTGAATCCCTGGGTTTTTAAATGTTCGCCAAGACGTAGGCGAAAGTTTCCTTATAGTGTCTGCAGTAATATGTTAAAAGCTGGTAAGAGTGAGGGCCACTTAACAGTTTTTTGTTTGGCGGCGATAAAGGGGCCCGGCCCAGCGGCTGGGGGCTTGCCGCCATGCTCCGGCTGCTGGCCGCGCCTAAGCTCGTCGCCGACAGTGCCGTACCGCCCGGCATTCGCATCCGGGCTCAGGCCAGGCTCGCGAGGTCGTCCGTGACCTCTCGTACGGAACTGTTACTGGCTTCTTCGCTAAGGCGCGGCCGTAGCCCCGCGGATGGCGGACGCGCCCCCAGCCGCCGGGCCGGGCGTGGTGGATCGGAGACGGGGACGCCAGTGTTACTCGTTACTATGTATTTATGGTGGCTTTTTATAAAGGTTATTTTTGTTTACAACCAAAAAATAATTATGTATGGGCTGTTACCGGAAATTTAAAGCCTGGTATAGTGCAGGAAAATTGTCCCAAAACATACATTATATCATCATCATCGGAAATAACGTCATATTCATTTAAAAGCCAATCAGGTGTAAAATGGAAATATACTTTCTTCGTATCATTTAAAAGTAGATAACCGATAATTTCATCAATGTTAATTGAGTACGTTGACAACACATCAATAATAATGGCACATTCACCTTGATACTTAACGATGAAAACAATGTCATTATCTTCGATGTAATATATATTTTCACTGTAGTTATATAATAAATGAAACCAATAAGTGGAAAGATTTCCGCGGGCGTCTAGAATAGACGATCTTTGAAGTTTTTGATTAAGTAATCGTTTTAAACAGGCAGAGCCTATATTGATTTTTGTAGGCTTTCGTCTTTTAGCACAACAGTCTGATACATCAATTTGTGAAACGCTTTCTATGATTCTTCTAAAATCGAATTTAGGATAAAAGTCTAATACATTATGATTTGCAAAAAGAAAGATTAAAGGAATTTGATTATATTCCTGCAAAACCTTTTCCATTAATATGCGGGAAAGGCCTCTCGCCCTATATTCTGGCAAAACACCCACTGAACCAAGTTGAATAGCAGAAACTTGGTTCCCTAAAATTTGAAGCTGCATGATGCAGGCTGATATGTTGGCAATAATATGATCATTATAAACCAATGAATGTAGAATATATTTATCATTCCAATGTCCCGCGTTTTTCCAATCAATTAGATCAAAGTCAAATACATTTTGTGTAAAATTGTAATAACTTTTCATTAAATTATTATTTGCTTGATATCCTTTAATATATTTATAGTTCATATTAGATCCTCGCAATTTTAATTTTATTCTTTTGTTGTTATTTTAATACATAGATACAATATCTGGATAGTTTTTCATCAAAAAAGCTTTTTCTACAGAGGCGGAGTTAAGTTTTATACAAGACTTTATTTCTGTATGTAAGCCATTGAATGCCGAGAAGCCAAGAGACCGCTAGTGGCGTAGGATATTATCCGTAGCGGAGTATTTCCCCTCCCGCCAGCTGACTTATAGTGTCTGTTAGCCAGAAACGGATAAATAGGAATAGCTAATCTAGCGGGTTTCTATCTACAAGTCGTTTAAATGTATATTTAGGAAAGCCAGCCATTACTGCTCCGGTTATTGATTTGTTCTCGGGAATATTAAACAAGTTCAGTAGTGGAGAATAATTTGAAAACGCGCACATTTCAAAGAGACCTGCCCAAGCAGAGCCTATTCCTAATGTATTTGCAAACAGTTCTAAATAAGCAAATGATAAAATTGTATTTTCGCGACCATTTTTAAAATCTGTTGGAGCAGTTGCTATTATGAGGTTGGGAGCAGAATGAAAAATCCCGTCTATTCCATGTTCTCTATAAGCACGAATATGTAAAGGAAAACTCCACCAGCGGGCCTGATTTTCTTCCATCCAATTAATTATGGTCTCAGTTGCTTTTTTTAGTATTTTACTATCTTCCACAATAATATATGAAATGCCCTGTTTGTTGCTAGCGGTAGGAGCAAATCGCGCAACATCAACTAATTTTAATAGCTGGTTTCTAGGAATATTTTCACTTCGATAACAACGAATTGATCGACGGGATCTCATAAAATGGTAAGCAGTATCACTATTAATAACCGGAAATTTTGCTAAAGCAACTTGATCAGCCAATGGTGTCTTAATATTATTAATTGCCGCATTTGGACATATGGCGACACAATGGCCACAGGCTATACATGTCGCTGGTTTAGTTGCACTAGGCCCGGTTTTCCCCATATGCAGAATGCTTGGTGGACATATATCTACACAAATTCCGCATTTAGAACATTTTTCTTGATTAATATGAATGAACCCCATTTTGTTACACCCCTTTTCTTGAATATTAAAAGATAATGCTATTATGCTATAATAATAGATAGTAGGATTATAAATAACAAGTAGGTACTTATAAGTGATGTAGTATCTATTTGTATACCACGATACAATATTTGCTTCATTTAAAGGAGTGATAATGATTGATCACATTTAAAGATACCGAGTATCAGTGTTCGATGGAATTAACGCTAGCTATTATTGGCGGAAAATGGAAAGTGCTTATTTTGTGGTATCTAGGTGAAAAAACTATGAGATTTAGTGAGTTACGCAGAACTTTACCCCATATTACGCAAAAGATGTTGACTCAACAACTCCGAGAATTAGAAGAACACGGATTAGTAAACCGATTCATCTATACTCAGATACCGCCTAAGGTAGAATATTCACTTACAGCCGCAGGAAAAAGTATTTTGCCGATCTTAGCAAATTTAGGGCAATGGGGACTAAATTATGCTAACTCCACGATGGATTAAATAGTCAAATTCCCCTCCTGCCAGTTTCCTTATAGTGTCTGGCAGCCAAAAGCGATTTAGATAGGAATAGACTAAAAACCGCTAAGAGTGTGGGCTCTTAGCGGTTTTTTGTTTGGCGGCGATAAGGGGGCCAGGCCCGGCGGCTGGGGGCTTGCCGCCATGCTCCGGCTGCTGGCCGTGCCTAAGCTCGTCGCCGACAGTGCCGTAGCGCCTGGCATTCGCATCCGGGCTCAAGGATTGGCTCGAGAGGTCGTCCATGACCTCTCGTACGGAACTGTTACCGGCTTCTTCGCTAAGGCGCGGCCGCAGCCTCCGCGGATGGCGGACGCGCCCCCAGCCGCCGGGCCGGG
>JAGGAD010000036.1 GCA_017889625.1 Bacillota bacterium
TGGGGGTGTAGCGCAGCTGGGAGCGCGTCTGAATGGCATTCAGAAGGTCAGGAGTTCGATCCTCCTCATCTCCACCATAGTAAAAGTTAGACTTCGTAAGCAATTGCGGAGTCTTTTATTTTGTATAAAAACTAGCTAAAATATTGGCAATTCATCTGACATTAAGATACAATACAGTTAAACTTTCTAACATAAATACCAACGAAAGTGTTAAATAATTTTAGCAGGAAATGAGGAGGATAACCATGTTAAGAGAAGTAGCTGATTGGAGAAGTATTCGAAAGTTTGATGCAAAACCGGTTACGGAAGAACAGTTAATTACTATATTAGAGGCTGGTCGGCGAGCTCCGTCTTGGAAAAATATTCAACCATGGAAATTTATTGCAATCACAAAAGATGAGGACAAATTAAAACTGGCTGAAGTTTTCGCTTTCGGTTCGCTGATAAAAAAGGCACCGGCCGTGATCCTTTGTACTGCTCTTTTAGATGCCTGGGGGAAAAATAATCAGCGCGGGCGGTTACAAGAATTGTTAAGTCATACTGGCTTTAACATGTCTGAAGCAGATATTGATAAAATCTACCTTGATACGGAATTAGCACAAGCCCTTGCGGTAAAACCGTCTTCGTTAATGGCTAGAACCTTTGAAAACATGGGAATTGCCTATGGTTTTATGCTTTTAGAAGCCATGAACCAGGGATTGGGAGCTTGTATTCTAGGTGAATTGGATAATGAACTGGTAGCAGTCAATAATAGCAAATACAATGAAATAAAGCGCTTCTTTGGCTTAAATGAATCGCAAGTTATTACTGCCGCTATTATTTTAGGTGTGCCGGCAAAAGAGACTAGTGTTAATCCCCGTAAACCGGCGGATGAAACCTATGTTTTAAGGTAGAAGTAGCCTAGGAGGCTTGGTGCGCAGAAAACGTCTGGGAGATACCAGGATGGTGATTGTTTACGTGCAAAATATAAGATATACTAAACGTAGGAAGGCCGATTCTTAGTGAACTGGTATTTTTAAAAGGAGATGGACTCCATGCTTACCTTGCTATTAATTATATTGGGTATTTATCTTGTATATCGCTTATTACGACCGCGCCGATATCAGCAACCACCATATAACCCGATGGGTTACGGCGGTTCGGGAATGGGGAGTATGTTTGGCGGTATGATTTTGGGTTATCTTTTGACGCACTATCTCATTGACCAAAGCCAATATGATATGTGGAGTAATCTTAATGATGAACAATTGCGCGACACCCTAGTATCGCAAGGAGTATTGAATGATGCTGACTATGGCCAGCTGGTTGATCAAGCTTCAGCAGGAACCTTGCTCAATAATGATGGGGCAGGTAATACAGCGGAGTGGGGCAATAGTAATAATGATTATTCCGAACCAAGCAGCTTTGATGATTATGACAATAGCGGGTTTGGCGGTGACGACTTTGGCGGCTTTGACATATAAAACGGAACTATTTATAAGAAAATATAATGAGAAAATATAATGAGAAAAATTAATCAGCCGATGATGGGCAAAAAAGACTGTTGACAAATTCGTGTCAACAGTCTTTTTTTTGCAAAGTAACAACTTGATTTAGATGATAAAAATGTAATAAATTACAAATAATTAGGAAGTTATGGAGGAAATGGAAAAAAATGATTGAATTTAAACAATAAGTTAATTGACTATTTGGAAAATGCCTAAAAAAGTCAAACGATAGAGCTAGCCGAGCAGCATGAAACGGTAATTTTTAAGGAGAGTAGAAACAGTTGCTAAAAATATAGACAAATGTAATTAAATTTGGAGATTCTTCTAAAACAGAAGAAAATAAACGAAAAGTGGTTATAGTAGCTGATAAAGATAGTTTTATCCGTTTTGGTTATAGCTGGTTTGAGGAATTTTTAAAATCGTGTGGGGTTGAACTTGTTGTAGTAAATAACAAAAAATTGTCACCAGAGCAAGAACTTGTTCAAGATTTAATTAGTATAACTGATGTTTTTTCTTGCAGAATTTACGGGTTGAAAAAGTACAAAAAAAGCTAAAAGAAGATGACGAGTTATGCTGAGAGCCTATAAAACAGAACTAAACCTCACGCCAGAACAAAAGCATAAAATCAATCAAACTATTGGTATATGCCGATACATCTATAATTTCTATCTGGCACATAACAAAGAAGTATATGAGCAGGAAAAACGGTTTGTATCTGGTATGGACTTTTCAAAATGGTTGAATAATGAATATTTGCCGAATAATCCAGAGTTTGCGTGGATAAAATCAGTATCATCAAAAGCTGTAAAGCAAGCCATTATGAATGGCGAGAAAGCTTTTAAACGATTTTTCAAAGGCGAAAGTAAATTTCCTAACTTCAAGAAAAAGAAAAGGCAAGATGTCAAAGCATATTTTCCTAAAAACAATAAAACTGACTGGACTGTAGAACGTCATAGAATTAATATTCCTACCATTGGTGTTATTCAGCTTAAAGAAAAAGGATATATACCGACTGAAGCATTAGTTAAAAGCGGTACGATATCCATGCAAGCTGGTAAGTATTTCGTATCGGTGCTGGTTGAAGTTAGTGATGTATGCCAAAACAATATGCCTAAAACTAAAGGTATTGGCATTGACCTGGGTATTAAAGACCTAGCAATTGTAAGTAACGAAAAAACATTCAAAAATATCAATAAGTCCAGCAAAGTTAAGCACCTGGTAAGAAAGTTAGAACGTGAGCAGAGACGTTTATCAAAGAAATATGAAAATAAAAAGAAGAGAGGTGAACAATCTGCTACTTACTCTGCGAACATAACAAAACAAGTTAAGAAAGTACAGAGCATTCACATGAAGTTAACAAATATTCGTAAAGACTACACAAATAAAGTAGTTAATGAGATAGTGAAACCCAAGCCGTCTCATGTTACGATTGAAGATTTGAATGTTAGCGGAATGATGAAGAATAGGCATTTAAGCAAGGTGATTGCTCAACAAAACTTCTATTATTTCCGAACCAAACTTGAATACAAATGCAGGTTAAATGGCATTGAACTGCGGATGGTCGATAGATTTTATCCATCAAGCAAAATTTGCTCATGTTGTGGTAATAGCAAGAAAGATTTGAAACTATCCGACCGGACTTACGTTTGCAAAGAGTGCGGTTTAGTAATAGATAGAGATTTAAACGCAAGTATTAACCTTGCAAATGCTGAAATATACAAGATAGCATAATCAACACTTGTATATATGTACCGTGGGCTACACGGGAATTAACGCCTTTGGAGTGCTATAGCAAATGTTAGTAGTAATCGCAAGAGAGCGATAACAGGCACGATGAATGAGGAATTTTTCTTAACATAGTATATTTGGCTATGTTTTAAGTAGCAGGCTAAGATGCATAGTTGGTGCTTAGAAGTATGGGGGGATTACGCCTGTTTTACGCGTCCGGAAATGAAAGTAGAGCGAGTAAGCTATGACGTGATGACTCCAGCGGCAGCTAGGGCTATTTTTGAGTCGATTTTATGGAAGCCAGCTATCCGGTGGAATGTGACTAAAATTGAGGTGCTCAATCCAATTAGATGGATTTCCGTCCGGCGTAATGAGGTCGGTAAAAAAGTAACTATGCCTACGGCTAAACAACTTGCTGGCGATTATGTTGAACCAATGGGGATTTTTATTGAAGAAGAACGACAACAACGCGCTGGACTTTTTTTGCGTGATGTTAGGTATCGTATATACGGTTATTTTGATTTTATTTCTCGGGCAAGAAGAGAACAGCTTGCAGTCTTAGCGGAATGTTGGGCCGACGCACAAGAACAAACTGAACTAATGCGAAGGGATGAAACTCCCGCAAAATATGCAGCAATGTTTGAGCGGCGAGCCAATAAGGGGCAATGCTTTCACCGTCCTTACTTAGGATGTCGGGAATTTGCCTGCGCGTTCAGACTGGTTGACCCACAGGAAGAACTGGCTAAGTCGATTGATGAAACGCGAGATTTGGGGCTTATGCTATATGACATGAATTTTGCCAAAAATACCGAACCTATACCGAATTTTTTTCGAGCGCGGATCAATAAAGGCGTGGTGAATACCAATCGTAGGGAAGTAGAGGTATGGGGATGATACTGCAAAGCTTAAAGGAGTATTATGACCGCAACCGGATAGCCGGGCTGATAGCTCAAGACGGTTGGATAAGAGGCGGTATCGATTTTTTAATAGACCTTGATTTAGGTGGTAACATTCAGGGGGTTATTGATTTAAGAGAAATAAAAGGAAACAAGAAAATCCCTCGCCGGGTTAATGTTCCTAATATTGGCAATCAGGCGTTGAAACATACTAATAGTGCGAAAGACGCTAATTTGCTTTGGGATAATGCCGCATTTGTTTTTGGACTGGGCGACAAGGGTGACCTGCGTTTGCAAAGTATGATTGATGCAATAGATAAATGGCTTGGGGATACAAGTGATTATGGAGTTACTGCCGTGCGCAAATTTTTCATAAAAGGGTTAAAAAATCGAAACCATTTTACGATAGCTCTTTCCCATTCAGAATATGGTGAGGTGCTGAAAAAGGGTAATGCTAAAATCAGTTTTCGTGTTCCTCAAACCAATGTGCCCATCGTCTTTGAAACCACAATTGTTGCTGAGGCATTAAATGGAGCTGGAACCCTCTATGAAGAAAAATCAATTAAAACAGTGAGGGGAACGTGTCTGGTTACTGGAGAAAAGAATGTTGCAATTGAATTGACTCATCCAGTAACCAAGGGGGTATGGGGAACCCAGGTTGCTGGAGGGTGTATTGTTAGTTTTAACAAAGATGCCTTCAATTCCTATTACAAAACCCAAAGCTTAAATGCTCCGGTTAGCAAGGTGGTTGCATCTCAATATAGCAAGGCATTAAATGCTTTACTCGATACCCCTAAACAACGCATTTTCATTGGCGATGCATCAACTATTTTCTGGTCAAAAAAACCAACCGCCTTTGAAGCTGACTTTGGGCTTTTTTTTAAGGAGCCGGAAAAACAGGACAATAATGCGGGTATTAAGCGAGTGAAAATGCTTTTTGAAGCAATTAACAGCGGAGCTTATTTAGACAAAGATGGTGATACACCATTCTATGTATTAGGCTTGGCGCCTAACGCTGCTAGGATTGTAGTACGCTTTTGGCAAATGGACACCGTTTCCCAATTTGCGAGACAAATAAAACAGTATTTCGATGACTTTGCAATCATTAAACCACCTAAAGAACCGGAATTTTATTCAATGTGGCGTATTTTAGTGAATATTGCGGCTCAAGACCAAAGCGAAAATATTCCGCCTAACATTGCCGGGGATTTTTTGCGAGCAATTTTGACCGGAACGCCTTTCCCGGCTACGTTACTTCAAGCGGTGTTACGGCGAATGCGAAGCGATACGGGAAATAGAGTAAAGCCAAGTCGTGCGGCATTGCTTAAAGCGTATTTAAATCGTTATTATCGTTGTCATCCTAATCAAAAATACAAGGAGATTGCCATGGAATTAGATATTTACCAACCGTCTATCGGCTATCAATTAGGGCGATTATTTGCGGCGCTTGAAAAAATTCAAGAAGAGGCCACTCCGGGAAAAAACTCCACTATTCGCGACCGTTTTTATGGAGCTGCTTGTGCGACACCGATAACTGTATTTACAAATCTGCTGCGTCTTAAAAATTATCATCTTGCCAAATTTATAAATAAAAAAAGAGTAATATACTTTGAGCAATTGCTTGGTGAAATTATGGGTCATTTAAAAGAGTTTCCTGATCATCTGGATTTGCATGAGCAGGGTCGGTTTGCTCTCGGTTATTATCATCAACGGCAAGCATTTTTTGCCACCAGGGAAGTAGGCTGAAAGCGAAATATATTAATTCAAACTCAAAAGGGGTATAAGGATGATTAAAAATGGTCCTATTCAACGGCGTTATGACTTTGTTATCTTTTTTGATGTTAAAGATGGAAATCCTAATGGCGATCCGGATGCGGGCAATTTACCCCGGATAGATGCTGAGACGGGGCATGGGCTTATTACGGATGTTTGTTTAAAAAGAAAAGTAAGAAACTATGTTGGCCTAAAAAAGAATGAACAAGCTCCTTATGGGATTTTTATCAAAGAAAAAGCAATCCTGAACCATACAATTGAGCAAGCTTATTTTAGTTTGAATATTAATTTAGATAAGCCACCAAATGATCCAGCCAATGGCAAAAAGCGAAATAAGCAAGGTCAAGGCCAAGGGAAAGAAGTTGAGCTTGCCAAGCAGTTTTTATGTCAAAATTTTTTTGATATAAGGACATTTGGCGCAGTTATGTCAACGGGAGCTAATGCCGGACAGGTTCGAGGTCCGGTACAATTTACCTTTGCCCGATCCGTTGAGCCAATTATATTGCTCGAACATAGCATTACAAGGATGGCTGTTGCCACTGAAGCAGAAGCTGAAAAGCAAGGCGGCGATAACCGTACGATGGGGCGAAAATTTACGGTTCCGTATGGGCTTTATCGTGCGCATGGTTTTATTTCTGCGCCGCTAGCCATGCAGACGGGGTTTTCTGAAGAAGATTTGTCGCTTTTTTGGGAAGCGCTTGAAAACATGTTTGAAAATGATCGTTCCGCTGCGCGGGGGTTGATGGGAACAAGAAAGCTAATTATTTTTGAACACTCGTCAAAAATGGGTGATGCACCAGTGCAGAAACTTTTTGATGCGGTTACTGTGGTGCGAAAGAATCAAAGTAAACCAGCTAGAGATTATAGCGATTATACAATTTTGGTTGACAAAAATCCTATTCCGCAAAGGGTAGCGTTAATCGAGAAATAAGTATGGGTAAGATTATGACCAGTCATGCGTAAGCGCGGCCATGGGGATTGAAACACTTTTATAATACTTTATAAGTTTGATATGTCACGCCTTGTAGGGGCGTGTGGATTGAAACGTTTAACTATGAAATTAAAAACAAGTTACATGTTACGTTCCAGTGAACGTGTGGATTGAAACTAAATTGGTTGCGGTAAACGTGGCTTATAATCTAAAAAATGGCCTCCCGCAGACTAAAAAGTCTGCGGGAGGCCGTTATATAAACGGTAAAAATGCGGCTTTGCCGCAAATATAATGTAGTACTTTCAAGTGGAGGGGTAGGTTAAATCGTATTAACCTACTACCAAAATTCCGCCGCTAGACAGCGTGTAAGTACCGCTCAAGGTGCAGTACGTTCCGGCTGTTGCGGTTATGGTAATGCCTTCGGCAGCATCAATATTGTCAACACTGCAACTGCCAAGTGTAACCGTTGAATCGGCAGTAGCTGTCCACTTGCTGTCGTCATCAAGGCTAATAATAGCGTCTTGTATTTCACCATCTAGGGTCGTAGCTACGAGAGAAACCGACGTCGTCCTTTCGGTATCTTCGTGCAGAATGGAGCCGGCAAGCGTTGTATTTTCAAAGACTGCGTTGATTCCGTATACGGTTTCGCCTGCCGGAACAACAGTACGGTTTGCATCTGAATTGATAATTGTTTGCAGCAAAACGTCGGAAGTAATTGCCGTGCCATTAACCGTTATATCAGCATTAGCGCTTTTTACATAAAACGAAGCTTTATCCGTTGCTATTGAACCGCCGGTCACGGTTAAACTAACCTTTTCCGAGGTTGAGCCCATTACATTATGAATCATCGCAAAGTAGGTGCCGCAAGTCGCGGTAGTATCGGTATATATGGCCTCGCTTACGCCGGCCATAATAATCGCCATGGCTGCGGAGTCAATTTGACAGCGATTAAAGACATCATGACAGCCATTGTCGGCATAAGCCCCATAACCGTCATCGACAGTTTGAACCTTGCAATCATTGGCTTCCATATATACATAACCCTCGGCTGAGTCGGTAGACAGTGCGCCCCATCCTTCGGCAATGATCGTAGAATTGTAGTAGTAACTTGATGAATTGCCCATCGTTAGGCAAGTCCGGCACGTACCGCTGATCCCTAAGCCTGATGGCGGTTCCATCATTCCTGGACCGATTTTTGACTCATCATAATCGTCCGGCAAGGTGCCGCCATTTGTTTTTAATGTTGAGTCATATACTTTTAAGGTACTATAGTCCGTAACACAGGTGGCACTTCTGATACAACCGGTGGTAGTAATATCGACATTTTTAAGAACTAACGTCGCTCCATCGTAGGCCATGGCGCCGGCGCCAGTTCCATCAAAGTCGTTAGAGCCGTTTCCTGAAAGAGTAATTTCCGAATTTGACATAGTATAGGACGATTCCTCACCCGTTACATAGAGGCCGTTCAAACTTTCCTCATCTGAACTTATGGTGACGCCCGTAGCCAAAGTATTGCTTACTTTTCCGCCGGATACGGCAGTAGTGACCGATTGATCCGCTAGATATTCTCCATCGCTAACATATATAACCGCGGTTGATATAGACATATTTTTTTCCTCCTCTTAATTACCTCTTTTTAATGTTTACTTAAGTTGTTCAACTAAATTACTATACAAACATTTGCTTCACCTCCAGTGCGAATAAAAAAGCGAGAAACTCCCTTTAGCAGGGAGCCCTCGCTTTTTGTTATTGAGACAATTTGTTTATATCGTCTAATATCATATTATCATTATCTATTAATAAATGTGTATACTATTCATATCATAAAAAGTTCTTAATATTATTTATGCATAAACAACAAGGTCGTTAGATATTTCCATTTAAGTAGTAGTTAGAGTAAAATAGGTTAGGCAGATTCGGATAAAGACTTGTGGTAAGGGAGAGAACTAAATTTGGCTACAGTTCAAAATAAAAGAATTCTCCTGGGTACAATAACCATGTTGTTTTGGTTTACTCAGTTTATTTACATTCCGTTTCTTACACCCTATTTATTGTCATTGGCAATACCGGCGACAATAGTTGGCATTATTATTGGTGCCTATGGGTTCACCCAAATGGTACTAAAACTTCCGTTTGGAATAACTTGCGATATTGTTAAAAATCATAAATACTTTATTCTACTTGGGACCTTTCTTGCCGGGGTTTCTTCCTTAGGCATGCTGTTATTTCCTTCTTCGGAGTGTTTGATTATTGCTAACGGCCTCTCTGGGGTAGCTTCCTCGACGTGGGTTTCTTTTACCATTCTGTACTCTACCTATTATGCTAAAGCACAGTCTGCCCACGCTATTGGCTTAGTAAATGCGTTTAATAATATTGGTATTGTGTGTGCTTATATTGTCGGCGGGATTTTGTATCAAACCTTTGGGATTAAAACCTTGTTTATGATAAGTTTTGCTGCTGGAATGCTGGCGTTTTTGCTTGCTTTATTTATAAAACGCGAGACTCATCTCAGGTTGGTAAGAAATACTCCATCTATTACGGCGAAAACGATTATTGAAGTTATGAAGAATAAACGACTATGGTTTTTTTCCATTCTATCGGCGTGTGCATTTTTTATTCTATTTGCAACCGCATTCTCTTTTACAACCAGCACCGCCAAACAATTAGGAGCAAATGGCGTCGAACTTGGTGTTTTGTCGGTCTTATTCAGTTTAGCTGGAATTTTTAGCGCCGTTTTTATTGGCACCAGGCTTGCACAGCAAATAGGCGAAAAAATCATGTTGATTAGTGGTTTTTTACTCCTGGTAATTTACTGTGGGGGGATTGCTTATCTACATAACCTCATATTATTATTTCTACTTCAATTTCTTTGTGGCGGCATAGGTGGGGGAATACTTTGCGCCGCGTTGATGGCCGGTATTGTAAAATGCGCAGATACAAATAAGAAGTCTACTACCATGGGACTTTATCAAACGGTATACGGTGTTGGGATGACTATCGGGCCTGTAATTATGGGGTACTTAGTAGATACTACTTCAATAAATACGGCATTTTCCTTCATGGCCATTATTGCATTGGTGTGCTCTATCGTAATTTCGTTTAGTTATAACTCTGTTTTTATGGAACAACAGAGTTAAATTTATACAAAAAATAAGTTGTTATTATAGTGGTCAATACTTGATATTCCGAAAAAAGACCGCCTGTGTTGGCGCACAAGCGGTTTTATAATAATAGTCAACGATAAGTAGCTGTTTATATATGGATTACTCTATCGGCTAACTCGGCTCTTTTTGCATCGTTAAAATTACTGCAATCACTAAGATAACCGGTTATTCTTCGAACCCGTCTTATCGGTGATTTTTCAAAGGCATGAATAATAACTTCGTTTTCTTCAATCGCAATGTGAATTCGATCAATGGTTTTCCCTTTTTTATGCCACAGGTCAATTTCTTCTTTGGCATATGTAGTAGCTTCAGCTTCAGTCATGTCAGTTGGATAGTCTAATAAAACCCCATTTAGCAAGACCATGAAAATCAACTCCTTTTATGTGTATAAGTTATTCTTCTCTGCAAAATTTGATTTTCCTGCTCGATAAATCAATATATTGTTGTTTATTGCATTTGATACGCTATATATAGTAGATGAGGCTATTATTATAAAATAAAAAAACCACCATTAGGTGGTTAGGCAAATGACTCCAAAGTTTTTTTGATTCTACTAATGATAGCATCTTTTGTTTTATAGGGTAGCTGATCCCAATCTTCAAAGTTAAATAAGATCTCAGGATGCAGTGTGGACAAGGTCATAGTAATTTCTTGCGGGCTCTTACCGGTTCGCGAGACAGTTCTACCTAATTCATCAATAAGAAAGCCCATTATTTTACTATTTAACGTTAACGACATATAATCACATCCTTGCTTATATTATAACACTTTTTCTCAGAATGTGATCAATATAAAAATAATTGTTTATTAATAATAATGTAGTACAAATTGCGGATAACTAATGGGGCTGGCTATTCATCATTCTCGTTGTTAATTGAACTTTTGCCAGTATCGTTTAGCGGTTTATATGCTGCTCCGAGCAAGTTTTGTTCTAAAAGACCAGTAAAGTAAGACTTAGAAGCCCCCTTCAATGAAAAAACAGGCACAAAATATCCTAATGTTGTGCAAAAAACGATATCATGGATTAATAGCCCTAGTTGTTCGCTGCCGCCGAAGACGATATAATTAGTTGCATTCCACCGCATCATTTCAGTACCGAAAAACCAGATAAAAAAACTAAAAATAAATCCCTTATAAATACTTTTATCCGTGCCAAACAATATAAAGAGTACATAAAAAACTACACTCCATATACAACTAATTACCAGATGACCTAAGATGCCAAATACCGTACCTAGCGTCGTAAATATTTGCTCGGCTGGCAAAAATATTCCGGCTGCTACTGTTACAATTGAGGTGTTGTGAAAGCCTATAGCTACAAGCGCTAGTGAGGTGAATGTAGATATTATCCCAGCCAAGCAACCGGCCATTATTGTTCCCAGGAAAATATCGTGCTTCATTTTGTATATTCCCCCTTGTAAATTGCTATTTATAACAAATATTATGGCCAGTATTTATAGAAATAATAACTATGAATTTTAAATTTGGATAAACAATTTTACGTTTTATGTAAATATGTAAGCGGAAATCCCTTGTTAAGCGAATTGGAAATATAGTATGATATAATTGCTATACGACAATCAGTTGTGTGGGATAAAGACAAAAAACAACCAGAAGTGGTTGTTGTTTTTGCGTTTGACGTCGTTTGACGTTATATACGAATCATAAATCAAGGCTTTTTAGGAGGAAGTAATGAAAGGCACACTAGTTAATACCGGCGCAATTATTATCGGAACGGCAGTTGGTCTGTTAATTAAAAAAAATATTCCCCCAAGATATCAAGAGACGCTTATGCAAGGATTAGCATTAACTGTTGGGATTATTGGCTTGCAAATGGCGCTAAAAACCCAAAACATGCTAATTGTAATTTCCAGTATAGTTATCGGTGGTATTTTAGGGGAATGGATTAACATTCAGTGTTGGTTGGACAAAATGGGCCAATTTATCACTAGCACTATCGGCGATAAATATGGTGATGTGGGACAGGGGTTTGTTACGGCTAGTTTGGTGTACTGTATCGGAGCCATGGGGATCGTCGGGGCTATTCAGGATGGGTTGACCGGTAATGCTGATACATTGTACGCTAAAGCAATACTTGATGGAATGGTGTCGGTAGTATTCGCATCAGGAATGGGGGTCGGAGTTGGCTTAGCGAGCCTGGCCGTGCTCTTATATCAGGGAAGCATTACGCTGTTGGCAACAGCGCTTAACGAACTTATGAACGAAAATACTATCCGCGAAATGACTGCTGTTGGTGGAATATTAATTATTGGGTTAAGTATATCGATGTTGGAAATAAAAAAAATAAAAGTAGCGAATTTATTACCGTCGATTGTGGTGGTTATTGTATTAATGCAGTTTATTTAAGTGTCTTGTTTATTGAATATAAGAGGGAAGCTTGTTATAATAGAGTGTAATATGTAAAGAGAAAAGAGGTATACCAGTGGGTAGTTTTGAGAAAAAACAAATTAAAATTGTCGTTATCGTTATAGCTGTTTTAGTTGTATTAGGGTTAGCCGGATTTGCTCTTTCGCAAAGTGGGATGTTATCGTCGGGCAGTTCGAGCATTGGCTGTGTTGATGTTCAAGTATTAATGTCTAAGCACCCTGATACTGCGGCGGCTCAAGCAACTATTAAAGCCGAAGCTGAAAAAGCACAGAATGATTTTAATACCAAATCCGCTTCAATGAATGATCAAGACAAACAGGCATATTTCGCCCAAGTTCAGCAACAGCTAACCGCTAAGCAGAAAGCTCTTATTACACCGATTCGTGATAAAGTAATGGCATCAGTCAAAGAAGTTGCTGATGCTAAAGGTTTAGGCGTAGTTGTTGACAAAAATCTAGCTGCTCAAGGCGGTATAGATATAACTGATGAAGTAGCGAAAAAAATTACCGGACAATAAAATCAAAGGTCATAATAAAAGTAAAACACCAGTTAGTCCAACTCTTTGCTAGAAGGACTGACTGGTGTTTTACTTTTGGTTAAATAGGGCAATAAAGTGGTTGGCGGCAACTGATAGTGGCTGTTTTTTTGACCAAATTACGGCGCTTGTAGTACTGATAAATGGTGTTAGTTCATGAAAATATAACGAAGAAGCTGGCAAAAGATTTATTGCTGATTTAGGTACTAAAGCAATGCCAAAGCCTAAGTTTGCTAATAACAGGAGGGGGGAGATGTCATCGCTGGTGCACAGAATGGTAGGCTCAAAGCCAGCTTGGTGGCTGTACTCCTTAACCATCGGCACATGTCGCTGATGGATCAATAATGGTTTTCCCTTTAGTTGATTGAGGGTTAGCGGCGTAGCGCCGGGAACAAGGACATCCTCGGTCGCAGCAACGACCATACCTTCTTCTGGTAATTTAATAAAGTCATATACATTGCAATCGACAGGAAATCGTACTAGACCAATTTCAACTAAGCCGAGATTAAGAAGTTTAAGAATTTTTTCGGTTTCTCCCTGACGGATATGAAAGGTGACTTTCGGATACATCTTGTGGAAAACTTTAATATTCTCTGGGAGCAGTGAGCCACTTGAGGAGGTAATAGTTCCAATGGTCAACCTTCCGCTGATGCCGTTTGCGGTTTCTTGTAATTCATTGACGGTTGTCTGGAGTAGTTCAAGCAACTGTTGGGCGCGGGTTTGGAGGAGAGTGCCGGCTTGAGTCAACCGAATGCTAGTTTTACCTCGGTCAAATAATTGAAGCCCCAGTTCTTTTTCGAGTGAGATAATTTGTTGACTAAGTGGTGGTTGGGTAATATTTAACCGCTTGGCGGCTCTTGTAATCTGTCCTTCTTCAGCAATGGCCAAGAAATATTTTAGTTGGCGAATATCCATAAACTTACCTCGTTAAACATTCGAAAAAAATATACTTGCTAGATAAAGCAAATATTATAAATATGCTTAAAGATTTGCTATAATCGTATCAAAAGTAAAATAGGGTGTCAATTTTGTCAATTAGCTATTGTTGAGTGGCTAATTGGCGCTGTTGGGGGAATAAGGTTGGAGCTTACTTATGTACATCTAATAACTTTGGTTGCGACCATCATCGTTGTTATTGGGAGTGGTATTTATTCGGCGCGAACGGTAAAATCGGCTGAAGGTTATAGCTTAGGCGGGCGTTCATCAGGCGTGCCCCTTATTGCTGGCAGTATAGCCGGAACGGTTATTGGCGGTGGGGCTACGGTTGGAACGGCGCAATTGGCTTTTTCGCTGGGGCTTTCAGCTTGGTGGTTTACCCTTGGTTCAGGAATCGGTTTTATTATAATGGGTCTATTTTATGCCCGACCGCTTCGTAAAAGTGGTTTAGAAACCATTCCTCAGTATTTGGTACTTAACTATGGGAAACTGGCGGGACCGTTGGCAAGTATAATTGCTTCAATTGGCATCTTTTTTAGTGCGGTGGCCAGTTGCTTGCCAGGGATTCAGATTGTTATGGCGATGTTCCATGTTTCGCCATGGCTCGCCGCAATCATTATCTTGGTTCTGGTTCTGGCTTATGTTTTTTTCGGCGGGATGAAAGGGGCCGGTGTATCAGGATTCATGAAACTGATTATTATTTGGGTAACCTTATTTATCGCCGGGGGAACAGCTCTTTTTGCGCTTCGGGATTTACCGAGTAGTGCAGTGGTTTTTCCCGCTTATCCCTGGTTTAGTCTGTTCGGAAATGGGGTAGGCAATGGTTTAGGCAATCTATTTTCGTTAATTGTTGGCATTATTTGTACTCAGACCTATATTCAGGCTGTTTTCTCCGCCGCTGATTCACGTACGGCCGCAGTGGGGGCATTTACTGCGGCCTTAGTGACGATTCCGGTTGGGCTGCCGTCAATTGTGGTGGCGATGTTTATGCACGTTGCTCATCCCGACGTTTTACCGATTTTAGTCTTGCCTAGCTATTTAGTCCAATACCAGCCGGCGTGGTTAGGCGGGATTGGCTTAGCTGGTATCTTATTATCTTTAATCGGGTCAATTTCTGGGTTAACATTTGGTATTGGTACGATGGTATCTAAAGATTTTTGCTATGAACTTTTTAAAATAAAAACAAATAAAACTGTATTATGGGTCAATCGATTTACCATACTGGTTGCAACATTTATGGCCGCAGTTATCGCTATTTTAAACTTAAAATCTCAGGTGTTATTTTGGAACTATATGTCAATGGCTCTGCGGGGCGGCGGGGTTTTTCTGCCTCTCAGCCTAGCCATCTTTGCACCTGGCAAATTGACCGCGAAATGGGCAATTGCGTCGATGATTCTAAGCACAGCAGCGGCGATTGGCTCGAAACTAATAGGAGCGTTGCCAATTGATCCTTTATTTGTAGGTCTTACAGTAAGTGCAGGCGTTATAATTATCGGAATTATATATGGGGCCGTAGAAAAGAATAAAGCGCCGCTTGTTGAACAAGATAGTCACCAGCATTAAATGCTAGTACGAAGTAAATATTAGTTATTGATAAAACAAGACCTATTTGATATACTAAATTTACCAGGTGATAGGTGGCGCAGAAAGTGGAATGTGACGCTGCTAGCATAAGGGCGGTTAAGTAAAAGTTACTATAAGCAATGTTGTTATTTGTAAATGAAGATTTCTGAAAATTTAAGAAAATCCTCGGATTTTTGCGAGTAGCTTGGATATGGAATCAGAATAACAATCTGATGGGAAGTATGCTGGCCTAGCTCGTTAGAAATGCTCAACAAATCTGTATTGTTGGCTTTCTACGGGCTAGGTTTTTTATTTTTTCTGCGGAGGAAAACTGGGCTAATATGGGTATTGACTAGCCTTAAACTGATGATTAATCACAAACTTCATGCTTCAAATTCTGCTTAATCAAGGAGGAGGTTTAAGATGAGTGAAAAGGTTACAACAATGATGACCGGCGGGGGGCCTGTAAAGGTCTATGTTCAGGATGGGGTAATACGCAGAGTTTGTCCATTGGTTCTTAATGATACTGATGCTAAAAGTTGGACGATTAACGCCAGGGGCCATAGTTTTTCGCCGCCACGTAAGACAACAGTGGCACCGGTGATACTGACCGAACGGCAGCGCATTTATAGTGATAGCCGGATTAAATATCCAATGATTCGCGAAGACTTTGACCCTAGTGGCGAACGGAATCCCCAGAATCGAGGAAAATCAGGCTATCGGCGTATTAGCTGGGATGAGGCGTTAGATTTGGTGGCCGGTGAAATTAAGCGAGTTCAGGGCAAGTATGGAAAAGAAGCCTTGTCTGGTATTGTTTCTTCTCATCATACTTGGGGTCTTATCCATTATAAAATGAGCTGTTTCAAACGCTTTTTTAATATGATTGGCTATACCCAAATTTTTGATAACCCAGATAGTTGGGAAGGGTTCCATTGGGGTGCTACCCATATTTATAGCTACTTTTGGCGCTTGGGTTGTCCGGAAGCCTACGATTTGCTTGAAGATGCACTTAAACATACGGAGATGATTGTCCATTGGTCTAATGATCCTGATACAATCCGGGGCGGCTATTCAGGCCAGGAATCATCAATTTGGCGCGTGTGGATGAAAAAGTTGGGGATTAAAATGGTCTATATTGATCCGTTCTGTAACTTTACCGCGGTTAAAGACGCAGAAAAATGGATTGCTCCGCGGCCTGGTACTGACTCGGCACTGGCTGAAGCCATTGCCTACGTTTGGTTGACTGAAGGAACTTATGATAAAGACTTTATTGCCAGAAAGGCTCATGGCTTTAAAGTTTGGGCTGACCATATTTTAGGTAAAACCGACGGTGTACCAAAAACGCCGAAGTGGGCGGCCGAACTCACTGGAATAGAGGCTTCCACCATTAAGGCCTTGGCCAGAGAATGGGCCAAAAAAAATACGGTTCTGGGCTGTGGCGGCCGCGGAGGATTTTCCGGTGCCGGGAGAACGGCGTATGGACACGACTGGGCGCGGCTGATGATTAGTCTGGTAGCGATGCAGGGGTTGGGAAAACCAGGTTCAAACTTTTGGGGGGCACAAATGGGTGTCCCGTCCAACTTCGAATTTAAGTTTCCTGGTTACTCTGATCCATTTTCCAATATCAATAGCCCCTTGTTGGCCGATAATGAAATGATTAACCCGGTTCAGCAAAAAATGTATCGTAATTGGTTCCCGGATTGTATCTTAAACCCGCCGTTCTCATGGCTGGGTGAAGGCTTTTGCGGCAAATCCTTGGAACAACAGTTTATCCCTTATACTTATCCGCTGGAAGGCTGTTCGGAAGTAAAAATGTTCTATCGATACGGCGGATCTTTTATGGGGACAATGGCAGAAACCAATGACTGGATTCGGGCATATCAAAGTCCCAAACTTGAATGTATCGTAAATCAGTCTATTTGGTGGGATCCGGAAACCAAAATGGCGGATATTATACTGCCGGCTTGTACTAATTTTGAACGGAACGATATCTCTGAATGGTGTAACGCCGGAGGCTATGCCAAAGATGGTTTTTGCGGCAATAACTACCGGGTTATCATGTATCAGCATAAATGCATTGAACCGGTTGGAGAATCAAAATCAGACTATGATATTTTTACATTATTAGCCGAACGGCTAGGCTGCCGTGAAAAATATACCGAAGGACGGACGGAAGAGGATTGGATCAAGAAACTCTACGCCTTATCTGATATGCCGAAGGTAATGACCTATGAAGAGTTTAAGGAACGCGGCTATTACATTGTACCTGTTCCCGAACCCGAAGACTATAAAGCGACTCCGGCATTCAGGTGGTATTATGAAGACCGGCCCTGCGATACTCCGGATGCCTCGCCCGCTAAAAATAATCCGGAAACAGCAGGCAACTTAGGGACGTTTACCGGTAAACTGGAGTTTGTATCGGAGAGTCTTAAAAAATTTACGCCGGATGATGATGAACGTGCTCCTGTAGCCAAGTACCTGCATAGCTGGGAAGGGCATATGTCAAAGCTATATGCGAAATACCCGCTGCACCTGATTTCGCCGCATCCTAGGTTTGGCTACCACACTCAATACGATCATAGCGATGTTGATTGGTTGGCGGAAATACCTGAGCATCGCGTGGTTAAAGAAGATGGGAATGCTTATCTGGTGGCGAGGCTTCATCCCGATACAGCCCGTGAACGCGGCATCAGCGAAGGGGATATTATTAAGCTTTTTAATGACCGGGGTGTGGTGTTGTGCGTTGCCAGAATAACGGAGCGCACACCAAAATGTGTGATACATGCCTATTGTTCGTCTGGGAGGTATGTGCCGCTTGACCCGGGTTCGCCGACTAGTCCGGATAAGGGCGGCTGTGTGAATATTTTGACTAGTAAGCGAGCCATGTCTAAAAATGTTGCTGGCTTTGCCCCTAACTCCTGTCTAATTGATGTTGCTAAATGGGAGGGAAGATAAATGGCTAGATATTCGATGCTAATTGATGTTGATAAATGTACTTCATGCTATAATTGTTTTCTGGCTTGTAAGGATGAACACTGTGGCCGCGATAGTATGCCTATTGCCAAACCGCAACCAGAGAATGGCCATGCTTGGATAAGGATCATTGACAAGGAGCGGGGACAGTATCCAAAAATAAAAGTATCGTCTACGCCGGTTACCTGTATGCATTGTGACGATGCGCCATGCATCGCTCAAGCCCAAAATGGCGCGGTTTATCAAAGAAATGATGGAATTGTGATTATTGATCCTGAAAAATCTAAAAATCAGCATAACCTGGTTGAGACTTGTCCCTATGATGCGATTTTTTGGAATGATGCCGAAAAAATCCCGCAAAAGTGTACCATGTGCGCTCATCTTTTAGATCAAGGCTGGAAAGAGCCGCGATGCGTGGTGGCTTGTCCGACAGGCGCGCTGGTTTTTGGCGATATCGATGATTCTACTAGTGAAATAGCTAAGTTGATGGCTCAGTCAAATTTGGAAACTTATCGCCCTGAAATAGGTGCGAAACCGGCGGTAAAATATATAGGATTACCAAAAAAATTTATCGCTGGCACAGTCTGCTTTGCGGGGATAGATGAATGTGCAGAAAATGTCGCGGTGGAAATTACCGGCAAAAACTATCACAATAGGATGATGACCAATGGTTTTGGTGATTTTGAATTTGAAGGACTGGCCGATGACTGTGAGTATGAAATTACTATCAGGCTCAATGGCTATGTACCGCAAAGCTGTAAGGTTACAACCGAAAAAGACGTTTATATCGGCACAGTTTATTTGGAAAAATTAGCAACTGATAAATGGATTTAAATTACTTAAATGGTTTAATATGTATGCTGGCGCTTGATAAAAAATAGTCTGACTGTTATACTTAATGCAGCAACCAAAAGGAGCCGGTAGATGAAAACACAGCTTTTTTCAGCTCATGCGCAGCTTCCAGAAGGAACGGATATACATCAAACTTATCGATATGTTTCAGTAATTTTGAAGATTAATAGTGAAAATGGTCAAATAGTTGATTGTGCTGTTCCAATTTATTGTCAGCTTACTGCCGATTTTATTGCTGAAATAATTCGGGGCAAATCAATTGAAACCGACTTGCCGATTATCATTAAAGAATTCGATGAACGGCTGTTTACTGGTTCAAAACGGGCGCTTATCAGTGCGTTGCAAATGATTCGTGACCGCTATATGTTGGCTAAAAATAGGTTTTGTAAAACCGAGCTGTAGCCATAGCTCCAAAATTAATAACTAATACGAGTAGCTTGAATATGGTGTCAGAATAAAAATCTGATGCGAAATATGCTGGCCTAGCTCGCTAGAGAGGTTTAACGATTATTGTCGTTGCCTTTCTACGAGTTAGGCTTTTTGTTTTGCTCAGCATATAAAAAATAAATTAATCAAAGGGGGATTTAATATGACCAAGAAAATTTATGACCTGTCACAACCATGGGGGGTTGACACTCCCCTATGGCCGTTTCCGGGAGCGCGATCTGATCTTGAATTTAAAAGGGTAGAATATCTCGAACGTTTTCATAAGCGCAGTGTCATCTACACGGGAACCCTACATGCGGCCACGCATATGGATGCGCCGATTCATGTGCTACATCCGGAAGAGGGCGGCATCTATCTTGACCAAATACCACTAAAAAATTGTTTTGGGACTGGAGTAGTGGTTGATTTTCGCCACTTGGAGAAGTGGCATATTATTACGCCCGAAGATTTAGAACAAGCAACCCCGACCATAGAAGCGGGAGATTGGGTAATATTTAATACCGGCTGGCATAAGTACTGGCGTTATAACAACTATAAATACTTTAATTATTATCCTGGCCTTGGTCCCGAAGCCGCCAAATGGTTAGTTGCTAAGGGGGTTAAAGGGGTTGCTGGTACGTGGGGGGCAACTGACAGTCCGTTGTGGCACTATCCGTTGATTCAGACCATGCCGTGGCTAGATAAGGAGTATCGCCAGGAAACCGGCAAAAATCCTGACCTGGAGTTCCCGGAATATGAACCATGTCACCGATTGCTTATGGGTAATGGCATTGTCACAGTTGAAAACGCTGGGGGCGAAGTTGATGAAATAACCGGAAAACGGTGCACTATTGCCGCATTTCCATTTAAATGCGAAATGGCGGATGGAGGCATGGTGCGATTGGTTGCCATTGTCGAGGAATGAAAACATTATCTAATTATTAGCAAATAAAGTGAGCTGGGGGACAAAGCATGGAAGAGGTAGTAATAGTAAGTGCGGTACGGACGCCGGTTGGCAAGATTGGCGGAACTCTGCGCGATGTTCAGCCAGAAGAACTGGCTAAAGTCGTAATTGAGGAAGCAATTCGGCGGGCGCAAATTGATACCGAAACCATTGACGAAGTTATTTTTGGTCAGACTAAGCAAAGCGCTGAAGCCGCTAATCTGGCTAGAGTTGCGGCTTTAAAAGCAGGGATACCAGTGTATGTACCTGCCTACACCGTAATGCGCCAGTGCGCGTCAGGCCTGCAAGCCTTAAATAATGGGGCTCAGGCAATTATGTGTGGGCTGGCCAATATTGTGGTTGCCGGGGGAACGGAGAGCATGAGTAATGCCGTCTATTATTTAAGGCAGGCTCGTTATGGGTATAATGCCGGAAATGGTGTCTTATGCGATTCAAACATTGAAAGTCAACCGCGTTCACAGCCGATAGAAATATACGGCAAGTTAAACATGGGGTTAACAGCGGAAAATTTAGCGGTTAAATACGGCATTAGCCGGGAGGAACAAGACTTGTATGCAATGGGAAGCCAGACTAAAGCCAAAGCGGCTATCGAAACTGGAAAGTTTGTCGAGGAAATTCTGCCGGTAACTATTCCTAAGAAAAAGGGAGATCCGGTTGTATTTAGAGTTGATGAATTTCCGCGGCCAACAACCCTGGAAGGACTAGCTAGATTAAAACCGGCGTTTAAAGATGATGGTACGGTGACTGCCGGAAATGCTACTGGCCGTAATGATGGTGCCGCATGCCTGGTAATTATGTCCGCTAAGGAAGCTCAGCGACAAAATCTTAAACCGCTGGCGGTTTTACGCAGTCAGGCCGTAGTGGGAGTATCACCAGAATTTATGGGGATTGGACCGGCAGAAGCCACCAAGAAAGCGCTTAAACTAGCGGGCTTGAATTTAGGTGACATTGGGCGGATTGAAATGAATGAAGCGTTTGCCGCACAATGTTTGGCTGTAATAAAAGAACTAAATATGAATACGGATGTGCTCAACACAAATGGCGGAGCCATTGCCTTGGGGCATCCTTTGGGTTGTACCGGAGCAAAAATTTTGACCACTTTGCTATATGAGATGAAACGCACTGGTACAAAATATGGCCTTGCCACTTTGTGCATTGGCGGCGGCATGGGGATTGCCGACGTTGTTGAATTAGTATAGAACAGTCTAGCAATCTGCTGAGTGCGGCAACTGGACACATGCGTTCAACAGAAGGTATTCTGGTCAGAAAGCGAGGGACTGCGGCTATGATCTACGAAAATTTCGATCAACTGGTTCGACAAATTAATATTGGCAGTAAAGAAAAAAAAGTGGTAGCAGTTATGGCGGCTGAGGATAGCCATACACTAGAAGCTGTCGTACAGGCTGGTAGGGTCGGAGTTATAGAGTCGATATTGATTGGCGATAAGGGGAAAATTAGAGAACAGCTAACGCTATTGGATGAAAATCCTGCTAAATATTCTATTATTCATGCAAAAACAAGTGAAGAGGTTGTGCTTAAAGCTACTGGGCTAGTTAATGATGGTGAGGCCCAATTTTTAATGAAGGGCTTGCTACGGACTGGCGAAATGATGCGAACTTTACTTAGTGAAAAGGCCAGTTTTCGCACCGACCGACAGATGACCCATTTAAGCGTTGTCAAAATTCCTAATTATCATAAATTGATTGGCCTAACGGATGTGGCGCTTAGTATCTTACCGGACCTTGCCCTTAAACGGGTAATCGTTGAGAATGCAGTAAGTGCTATGAGCGTGATGGGCTTTGATGCTCCGAAAGTAGCCATCTTGGCGGCGGTTGAAACAGTCAACCCCAAAATGCCGGATACAGTTGATGCTGCTGCCTTAAAAAAACTGAATATTGATGGCAGTATTCCTGGTTGTACTATTGAGGGGCCAATTTCCTATGATTTAGCTATTTCCCAAGAGGCTGCCGAGTTAAAGGGGTATGAAAGTCAGGTCTGTGGTGATGTCGATTTATTGGTTGTGCCGAATCTGGCCACGGGAAATGTTTTACTAAAAGCGCTGCGTTATTCGGCTCAAGCAAGCAGTGCGGGAATTGTTGTTGGTGGCAAAGTGCCTTTGGTTTTAACATCGCGGGCTGCGGAAGTGGCTAGCAAATATTTGCCCATCATTTTGGCGGCTGCGGCTTCATCAGCCAAGGTACACTGAGCCTACAAGGGGGATCGGTTTATGGGAGATAAATCATATCGGATTCTTGCGATAAATCCTGGCTCGACATCAACCAAAATTGCGGTGTATCAAAATGAAAGACAATTATTTTCCGAGACGGTAATCCACAAGCCTGATGAACTGCTGCACTATAAGTTAATGATTGATCAGTTGGCGATGCGCCAAGCCGCAATAATGAGTAGCTTGGAAGAAGCTAACTTTTTGCTTGCGGGGTTTGCTGCTGTTGCAGGACGGGGTGGTAAACTTCCGCCGCTTAAGCGCGGAGCATATCGGATTAATCAAGCGATGGTCGACTTTTTGACGTATCGTCCAATTGACGATCATGCCTCAAATCTGGGGGCAATTATTGCGTATAGTATTGCTGAACCACTAAATATTCCTGCCTTTATCTACGATGCGGTTGTTGTTGATGAACTTGAAGAAGTTGCTAGGCTGTCAGGGGTTCCCGAGATCACTAGGCGGGCATCTTGTCATGTACTAAATATGCGCGCGATTTCGTTGAAAATTGCGCAAAAGATGGGGAAGAATTTATCCGACATAAATGTTGTCGCAGTCCACATGGGGGGCGGGATTAGCGCTGCGATAATTAGTAAAGGGAAAATGATTGATGTGATTACCGATGAAGAGGGCGCTTTTTCGCCGGAACGGGCAGGGCGGGTGCCTTGTCGGCAATTGGTCAATCTGTGTTTTTCCGGTAAGCATGATAATAAATCAGCGATACGAAGGATGCGAGGCAACGGTGGTTTAGTTGCTTATCTAGGAACAAACAACGCGCTTGATGTTGAAAAAAAAATTGAGCAAGGCGATAAATTTGCCGAAAAAGTTTATTATGGTATGGCCTATCAAGTCGCTAAAAGCATCGGTGAATTGGCCACTGTTGTCAGTGGCGACGTTGATGTTATCATCCTTACTGGTGCAATTGCTTACTCTAAACTGTTTACCGGATGGATTACTCAACGGGTGAAATATATAGCGCCTATTGAAATTGTTCCCGGGGAAAACGAACTGGAAGCGTTGGCTTTTGGTGCACTGAGGGTATTGACGGGGGAGGAAAAAGCTCATGATTTTATAGTTAGTGAAAAAATATCCAGGGAGAAAGACTAGGGTAGTAGGTGATAAGTATACTGTTGCCAACCGCCAATAAAAGATTTCGGCTAATTGCGTTTGCGTTTGTAAATAATATATCCCTGGTGAGAAGCAGTATGCACCTTGATTCTTCACCAGGGATATATTTTTACTACGCTAAAAAGTAAGGATGTAGCCTAGATTAATTTTATGCAGTAACATAAAAACAGAAAGACTTAGTTGACATATTATAAATAGCCTGATATACTAAAAAACCGTTACAGGTAAATTAAATGCGGTCGTGGCGGAACGGCAGACGCACCAGCTTGAGGG
>JAGGAD010000087.1 GCA_017889625.1 Bacillota bacterium
TAATATAGCTAGCATGACTCCGTAGCTCAGCTGGATAGAGCGTTTGACTACGAATCAAAAGGCCGCAGGTTCGAATCCCGCCGGGGTCACCATTTTATGTTGGTGTAACTCAGTTTGTAGAGCGTATCCTTGGTAAGGATAAAGTCATCGGTTCAATCTCAGGTTAGGGGCTTCACATTAATGGCGGCGTAGCTCAGTTGGCTAGAGCATGCGGTTCATACCCGCAGTGTCCGGGGTTCAAATCCCTGTGCCGCCACCATATATTATTTAATAAAATTACGGATACGTCCTAGCGTTTAACGCTAGGACGTTTTTAATGTAGTATAGTCAAATATTATGTCTGCTGTACTGGCGGTCATCTATTTTAAAAAGCTGAATTTAGCATATAAATGGTTAAATTCGATTTAGTATAACCGAATTAGCAGCAAGTGATTTATATTGCTAGGTATTTTTATATTTGCCGATGAAAGACGAAAATACTTCGTACTGACTTTTGCAAAGACTTTTGAAAACTGGTTGAAAAACTAAATAAATGAATATATAATAAATTTTATATTCAAGCATGTAATTTCGGTTTTATTGGGAGTTGATTGACCTGCAGACAAGAGCAAAGTTCACCCAGGAACAAATTGGCGAGATGAATAAAGTTAAAATTATCAGATTAATTAAGAATAATAAAGAAGTTACAAAATCAGAACTTAGCACAAAATTAGGCTTAAGCCATACTACAGTAAATACCTATGTTCAGAAGCTCATTGATGAAGGCCTTGTAGAACGGGCTGGAGTTGCTGCCTCTAATGGTGGCCGCAAGCCGATGATTGTGAAACTAGTTGCTGAAGCCAAATATTCTTTTGGGGTCAGTATTACACCAAAAGCGGTATATATTTTGTTAGTGAATCTATTAGGAGATAAAGTGGTAAGTACTTATTTCTCATATCGTAAAGGGGATGAGTTGGAGAAGGTTTTAAACAAGCTAAAGTATTGGATTGAACAGATTATTTGTGTGAACGGTTTGGATAGGAACAAAATAATGGGTATGGGTATGGTATTTCCGGGAGTAGTGGATGATGATGAATGTGTATTGAAATATTCGCCTAATTTAAATGTAAGAAACTATGATTTTAAACGATTCGAAGAAAATATCGGGCTAAAAATTTATGTAGAAAATGAAGCCAACGCGGCCGCTTATGCCGAACAGTTATTGGGGAAAGGCCGAGATAAAGGAAATTTTGTATACGTTTCCATTGGGGATGGAATTGGCACGGGAATCATTATTGATAAACATATTTATAAAGGTAATCAAAAAAAAGCAGGTGAATTTGGACATTTAAAAATATCTGAAGAAAAAATAAAATGTAATTGTGGGCGTACTGGATGTTGGGAGCTTTTTGCATCAAAAATGGCCTTGCTTCGCTATTTTGAAGAGTATACGCAACAGAAGATATATTTAATTGAACAAGTATTCATGGCTTATCAGCAAGGTGATACAGGTGCTAGCCAAGCCCTAGAAAAGTATGCTCATTATTTGTTTCGCGGTTTAGAAAACATTCTACTGTCCGTTAATCCTGACTATGTGATTATTGGCGGAGATTTAGGACAATACGCTCAACAAATAATTGAAATTGCGGTTGAAAAGCTTCATTTTACTGACCGGTTTTTTGGCTATGAAAATACTAAAATCTATTGCTCAGGGTTGCACGCAGAGGGGGCAGTAATCGGCGCAGCCCTTCTTCCGTTAGAAGCGATTTTTAATTATCAGAAAAACGTAATTTAAGTTAAATTAAATAAAATACTGAATTATATCAGGAAGGGGAGTATTATGGTGGGCGAAGCAAAAATAATAAAAACTGCTTGTAGAAACTGTCACGGAGGCTGCGGAGCGCTGGTAACAGTAGAAGATGGCATTGTAACAAAAATAAGGCCGGATAAGGACTCACCAATAAGTCAAGGCCGTATGTGCCCAAAAGGGTTGGCGGGAATAGAACTTTTGTATCATCCCGACAGGTTGAAATACCCAATGAAGCGAGCCGGAAAGAGAGGCGAGGGGAAATGGGAACGGATAACTTGGGATGAAGCCTATACAATTATTGTCGATAATATTAGAAAAATTGAAAATAAATATGGAATTGAAGCCCTGGCAATTGCCCAGGGAACTGGCCGACACCATTTGAATTATGTTGTCAGGTTTGCTAATACCATAGGAACGCCAAATTGGTTTGAACCAGGCACTGCCCAATGCTTTTTTCCACGGGTTAACACCGGAGAAATTACCTACGGCTATTTGCCGGTAGTAGATTATTATAGTGAAGTAAATCCAGGGTGCATATTGGTTTGGGGGGCTAATCCGGAAGTGAGTGGTGCTGACTGTGAGAGTCAATTTAGGTTTAAAGATGCGGTAAAGAAAGGTTCAAAATTAATCGTAGTAGATCCGAGACGAACTAGCACTGCCGAAAAGGCGGATATTTGGCTGCAAATAAGACCTGGCACCGATGCTGCCTTGGCCCTGGGAATGATGAATGTAATTATTAATGAGGAACTTTATGATAACGAGTTTATAACAAAATGGTGTTATGGGTTTGAAGATTTAAAAAGACGGGTACAAGAATATCATGTAAGTAAAGTTTCCGAAATAACCTGGATACCAGAAGAAAAGATTGTGGAAGCAGCAAGATTATTTGCAACAACAAAACCGGCAACCCTCGAGTGGGGCTGTGCGGTAGAACATACACCTAATTGCTTTCAAACGGTTAGAGCGATGGCCTTGCTTCCGGCAATAACCGGTAATATTGATGTTAAAGGTGGATTTATTGAAGGAATGCATCTATTGCCTGATCCGGATGTTAACTTAAGTCATTTATCTCAGGAACAGCGGCTAAAGCGAATGGGAGAAAATACATTTAGGATGTTGGCTGGGGCGCATAAGGCATTCCCTTCGGCGCATATTCCCACAGTATTTGAAGCCATGCGTACAGGAAAACCTTATCCGGTGCGAGGACTAATGCTGTGTGGTAATAATGGGTTAATTGGGTTTGCCGACAGTCATAAAACCTATGAAACTTTGGTTGGGTTGGATTTTATTTGTTCCCAGGAACTATTTATGACGCCAACTACCCAACTTGCCGATGTAGTGCTTCCGGTAGCCAGCTGGCTGGAATTAGATGCGATATACAGCGGCCCGACCTTTGGCGATCACATTGCATTAGCGCAAAAGAAAATTGTTCGTACCTATGAGTGCAAGGCCGATGAAGAAATATTTATAGATATTTGTAAACGACTTGGCCGTGATTATGGGGCCAATACGGTTGAAGAGATTCATGACTCACAACTGGCGGCGGTCAGAGCTAAGTATCCGCAATATGCTGATTTGGATATTAAAAAATTTAAAGAATTAAGCTATATTCAAGTACCTATTGAATACAAGCAATATGAAAAAAATAATAGGGGTTTCAATACCCCTACCGGGAAAGTGGAATTATTTTCAACAATACTAAAGGAGTATGGCTATGACCCACTACCGTACTATAAAGAACCGCCTGAAAGTCCCTACAGTAACCCGGAACTAGCTAAAGAGTATCCATTGATCCTAAATACCGGAGGGCGGTCACCATTTTTCTTCTTATCCGAGAATAGGCAAATGCCATCGTTACGTAAATATAATCCGTTCCCGTTGGTAGAGATTCATCCTAAGACCGCGAAGCAGTATGATATCAATGATGGTGATTGGGTATACATCGAATCGCCGCGCGGCAGGATCACTCAAAAGGCAAAATTGACTGAGGGAATTGATCCAAGAAGTATAAATTGTCAAATTGGGTGGTGGTATCCAGAAAAGAAAGAGCGGCCTGACTTTGGTGTCTGGGAATCAAATGCCAATATTTTGACAAGCATGGAACCGCCGTTTGATCCACAAGCCGGGACTTATCAATTAAGAGCATTATTGTGTAAAATTTATAAAAATAACCAACAAACAGATGCAGATTTTAATCCAGAACTATAGTCAAAAAGACGAGTCAGCCCATGCTGCCTCGTCTTTTTAGATATGCGCAAATATAGAAAGTAAAGAATGACATAAATAATATAAAAGAAAGAAATAACGACATTAGTCTTTTGCTAATGATAAAGGAATATACCTAAAATTGTAAAATTACACGGTTTAATGTTATTAGTTGTCAGTAATTACTGGATATATATATAATACGAAGGATTTACTTGCGGGGATGAAGAAGTCAATAGATCGGTAGGTTGCTTACTGAAGGAAAAAGATAGTATATGGGTTGATAAAGTAATAATAATTTTAGCAATTAGTTGGAGGTACATATGAAAAAACCTATCTATGTGATTGGGCATCGCAATCCAGATACCGATTCAATTTGTTCGGCGATTGGTTATGCTCATTTGAAAAATGCGATGGGAGAAAATGCGGTAGCGGCCCGAGCGGGTAAAATAACTGCCGAAACAAAATTTGTTTTGGAATATTTTAACATACCGGTACCGATCCTCATTGATGATCTATATCCCCAAGCCAAGGACATCATGACCAGAGAGATGGTGACCGTTAAGCCTGGTAATACATTACGTGAACTTGGACAGATAATGACGCGCTATGGGGTAAAATCAGTGCCAGTTGTTGACGATCTGGGAATGTTAGCGGGAATGGTTACGGTGGGGGACTTATCTAAACGCTACTTTGATGAACTTGAAATGCAAGATCTCCAAGAGGCAGGGGTGGACTACGCTGGATTGCTACGGACACTGGATGGAGTACTTGTTACCGGCGAACACCTAGAAAAACAGATAGCCGGTAAAGTTCGTATTGGCGGAGCCCGGACGATAACGATGTCGAAGTCGATTCAACGGGGTGATATCGTCCTTGTTGGTGATCGGGAAACTACTCAACTTGCGGCGATTAAACAAGGCATAGCCTGTCTGATAGTTACTGGCGGAGCGGAGATTACTTCAGAAGTAAGAGCAGCTGCTGAAATTAGTGGTAGTATTATTATTCAGGTTGCATATGATACCTATACTTCCGCTCGGCTGATAAACCAAAGCATTCCGGTGCGGATGATCATGCAGGCGTCGGTAGTTGGGTTTAAGCCTACTGATTTGGTAACTGATATCAAGAATATCGTTATTGCGGCAAAACATCGATTCTATCCGGTTACAGAGGCCGGAAAGTTAGTTGGACTTATCGATCGGGATGGGCTGATTGTTCGCGAGCGTGAACAAATAATTTTAGTTGACCACAACGAAGAAACTCAAGCGGTAGAAGGTATTGAGGAAGCTAATATTGTTGAGATTGTTGACCATCATCGCCTGGGAGGCCTGCAGACTGGTGAACCTATTTTTATCAGACATGAACCTGTAGGCTCTACGGCAACCATTGTGGCTAATATGCATTGGCACCGGGTTGTTGATATGCCGTCAGACATTGCTGGGTTATTATTAGCGGCTATTATATCGGATACGCTGTTTTTCCGGTCGCCTACCTCTACCAATATGGACAGGCAAACAGCTGAAAAATTAGCTCAGCTTGCTAATTTGGAGTTGGAGAAATTTGGTATGGCAGTGTTAAAAGCCGGTGCTGGGTTGAATGGGCTCTCTCCCAGCGATATTGCGGCTAATGATATGAAGGAATTCCAGATGGAGGAGTACCGGATTTTTATTTCCCAAATTTCGGTGTTAGAACCAGACGAAGTTTTAGTCAAAAAAACTGAAGTGCTTTCAGCGATGGAAGGACTTCGGTTAAAAGAACAAGCTGATATCGGAATTTTGCTGATAACAGATATAATTAAAGAAGCAACCTATCTTTTAAGTGTAGGCCAAGCCAAAAATATTATCACTCAGGCCTTTGGCCCGGAAGGAACTGACGGTTTATGGTATTTGCCGGGGGTAATGTCCCGTAAAAAACAAGTAGTTCCGCCTTTATTGGAAGCAGCAAAACAACAAAGTCAATACTAACGATAAGTTTTTTTAATGGCTAATGGGAACCTGTGGTATACTAATAAGTGATAATAATGACAACTAACGGGAGGGTTCCTTTAATGATGAAGAAGTTAGTCACCGTGTTAGCGCTTGTAATTTGCCTAAGCATTTCCGCCGCCTGTGCGAGCAGTGGTTCAAAATTGCAGGCTAAGCCCGATGATGCAGCTCAGAAAAATATTGGAACAATAAATGAAACCAATAAAAGTAATAGTATTGCAGTCGTTGAGACTTCAATGGGCAATTTTAAAATTGAACTGTTTGAGGACAAAGCACCTAATACGGCCTTTTTTATAACCTTGGTGCCTACCCCGTGGCTGGATGATAAGCATGCCGTATTTGGTAAAGTAATTGAAGGCATGGATGTGGTTAAGGCGATTGGTAAGGTAAAAGTCGGCACCAATGATAAACCGCTTACTGATGTAGTAATTAAGAAGATAACAATAATTAAATCGTAGCTTTAATTATTATAGTAATCTATAAAACCTAAAAAAACTGGTGTGTGCTGATATATTCAGCGCACACCAGTTTTTTTATTATGCAGGAGTTATATTGTCATTCTTTTCTTCAACGCCAAAATGCTCCTTAGTAACAGTTTTTAGAAATAGCGGTACCAAGGGATTAGTTGTTGCCTTTCGCCAAGCAACAACATAGCCACTCAAAAAATTGCAGCCTTCTAGTTCAATATAACGGACATTAGAACTTGCATATGCTTGCGTATGCTTCGTCTGGATAGCTATACCGATTCCTGTTTCAACCATTAATAACAACGTTTCTATTAGTGGTGTTTCTCCCACTATCTTGGGATAAAATCCGTTAGCAAGGCATATTTGACGCATGTTTTCATATGCTAATGGACATTCTGCGCGAGAAAGAACCACAAAGGGTTCTTTTGCTAATGTGGATATGTGGACTTTAGTTTTCATTGCCAAGGGATTGTCAGCGGCGACTAATAGTGATAGTGGATAAAAGTCGCGACTGACTCTCCAGGAAATTCCGTGTAGTCGTTCAAGACCATCGGTTACAGTAAATGCAATATCCACGGTACCCCTTACTAGGGCATCGTTAAGTGGTCCCCAGCCTAATTTAGCGAAATTGAGAGTGCAATTTGGGTAAATTTTTCGGAAATTTTTAATTAATTCTGGCAATTTATCTTTTTCAAACGGCCCCATAAAGCCGATTTTTAATGTTCCAATACTACCGGCCGCTGCCAACTGGG
The DNA here is from genome assembly GCA_017889625.1 of Bacillota bacterium. GTDB lineage: Bacteria > Bacillota > Negativicutes > Sporomusales > CTSoil-080 > CTSoil-081. Next base: position 7,199 of record JAGGAD010000087.1, read on the forward strand.
CTTGAGTTATCGCTCTCTCGGTTCGAGCCACAATTATGATAGCTTCCTTAAAAAGTTCGATTCCAGCTGCAGTCAACTTGACATGACGCGTATTTCTATCGAACAGTTTTATGCCGAGTTGTTCTTCTAATTCGGCGATCTGTTTGCTCAAATACGGTTGAGCGATATGTAACTCAGTGGCAGCAGCAGTGAAATTTAAATTATTAGCAACTGAAATAAAATAACGCAATTGTCTAATATTCATATATATTTACCTTTTAATAGTATATTTTCTTATTTAAAATTATACTATTAGTATTATACAATAATTGGTAAATCATATCAATTAATCTACCCCAAATATGCAAAAAATTACTAATAATAATTAATAACTATTTGTATATAAAATTAAGATACAATTAAGTATTTAACAAATTGGTTATTTGGAGTTATTATTAAGTTGCTAATATTTAAATAATTTACCACATATTAGTATTTTACAGATGGACAAGGCAAGCGACAATATTTTACTAGTTCC
>JAGGAD010000113.1 GCA_017889625.1 Bacillota bacterium
CAACGGCAATTAACGCCTTGTACTGTCTATTTTTATATTAGTAGGTCTAGTTAGGGCAATAGTCTTACAATATTATTACATTTTTGGAATATCCATAAAGGAAATATTGTTTTTTTATAGAATACAATTTTAGATTATATGTGAGGTTTTATTATGTGCACTGCGCAAAGCTTAAATGATTTATTTATCAAAGCGTTTAAATCTAATCCTTGCTCGATGGCGATTAGCGAAATAACTGAGGGTAAATATATCGAAGTAAACGATGCACTACTACATACACTTGGCTTTTCCAAAGATGAAGTTATCGGAAAAACAACAACCGACTTAGACATATTTGTTGATATTACTAAACGTCAAGAAGCCATCCAAATAATGCGAAAAAAAGGTTACCTGCGGGATTTCGAAACTCGCGTTAGAGGTAAAAATAACCAAATTATCAACGGCAGTTTCAATGCGGAGTTTATTACTATTGAGGGTAAAACGTATCTTCTAACCGTTATGAATGACATCACTGCGAAAAAACAACTAGAACAAGAAGTCCTTCATGTGGAAAAGCTAAATTTAATTGGTCAATTGTCCGCAGGCATAAGCCACGAAGTTAGAAATCCCATGACTACGGTAAGAGGCTGTCTCCAGCTGCTGATGAAAAAACCAGAGTATTCTCAGCATCGGGAATATTTTCAGCTAATGATAAATGAATTGGATAAGGCTAATTTAATCCTATCAGATTTTCTATTGATAATGAAAAGCGACCCCTTTTATTCCAAGTATAGTCTAAAATGTTTAAATGAAATCATTAATTCAATACAACCGCTAATAGAAGCTAACTCATTAGAAAACCACCATCAAATATTATATAACATTACCGACACACCCAAAATTATGATTAATGAAAAAGAAATTTGCCAAATGATATTTAATTTTGTTCTAAACGGGTTTGATGCCATGCCCTCCGGTGGTATTCTTAGCATTAAAACCTTTAGACAAGATAACCAGGTCGTTTTGGCAATTCAAGACCACGGCAGCGGTATTGATAAAACCGTGTTGTCCAAGCTGGGAACACCATTTTTAACAACCAAGGACAAGGGTACTGGCCTGGGGTTGGCCGTGTGCTACGGGATAGCGCATCGTCATAAAGCTAAAATCAAAGTAAGTACCGGTTCTCAAGGAACAACCTTTCAAGTTTATTTCCCTATATATAATATTGACCGGCCCTTCCACCACCTTAAGACAAACTAATAACGTTTTAAAAATAGAACCCGGTGTGCCGGGTTCTATTTTTCATCTTATTTTTTTCTGGATTAGATTCTGGAGGCGGTTGAGAACGCACTGCGCATGGTTTGTTGGATGTCCGCCGGTTTTTTGCAGTCGCCGATCATGTAAAAGCGATCGGCCGTTCCATAGAAATCAAGGGCTTCTGCTTTTTTGGCTTTCATCCCGGCTGAAAGCACCACGCTGTCGGCATTGATGGTTTGTTCTTTGCCGTCAGTGTCAATGTAACTGACTTGTTTCGCCTTGATGGCTGAGCAGCGGGCCTTTAGAATATATTTGAAGTTATCTAATTCTTCCCAGGCGGCTTCAAACATTGTCCGGTAATGCATGAGTGTGGCATCAGCCGCCAAGGTATCCCGCATTTCTATTACGGTGACGTTATGGCCTTTTCGAGCTAGATGAATTCCGGCTTCTACGCCGACTTCACCACCGCCGATGATAACTACTTCTTTCCCCAAGGCATCTGCATTCATAAGCGCCTCGGTGGCAAAAACCACATTCGGATTGTCGCTGCCAGAAATCGGCGGTTTTACTGGCTGCGCACCAACTGCCGCCAGAACAACATCGTAATTCTCTGCTTTCATCAGTTCCGGAGTTGCTTTGGTGTTTAGATGCACAGTGATGTTGCGTTTAGCAACTTGGCGGATTAGGTAATTTTTGAAGTTTCTGAGCGGCCATTTGAATTCGACATAGTCGGAGTGTTTGATCGCTCCGCCTAAAGCACCAGGTTGTCAATCATATGTTCTAAGCCGATTATTGGGTTTACTGAGCATATGCTGACAAACGGGTCATCTTTGCCCCGCCCATGGCATTTGTTACAGCGCAGACAAGGAACAAGGTCGTCTTTGTTGCCTTGATAGGCTAATTCGCCGTAGTTTGGATTGCTGATCCAGCTTCTCGCCATAGCAATGATGTCGGCTTTCCCCGACGCCAAAGCTTCTTCGCAAGTATCAAAGTCCTGATAACCGCTGACCGTGGCAACGAGTACTTTAGTACCGCTCTTTTTCACATATTCAGCGTAATGAAGAAATGGGGTTTCTTCCAGGTTAAAGCCGGTCGGATGAGCCGGATCAATTTCGGGAGCACGAAGTTGAACGATATTGATATAGTCTTCAGCCATTTTTAGGAAGGTGACGGTATCGTCCAGAGTATAGCCCCCTTCAATTCCTTCAGCACTAACAAGACATTCGATAATGAAGTCAGGGCCAACGGCTTTTCTGATCCGTTCTAGGATCATCAGCGGAAATCGAGCCCGATTTTCGAAGCTTCCGCCATATTTATCGGTACGATGGTTAAATTTCGCTGATAGGAACTGCGCCGGCAATTGTACGCCATAGGCAAAATGAATCGAAACCATGTCAAAGTTCAGGCGTTTGAGGATACTGGCTTGTTCAGCATAGCTGTCAGCAATAAGATTCAGGGTTGCTTCGTCATATTCGCTGACGTCTTTATGGGCGTCCATGATTTTGATGGATTTCCCCTCCATCAGCGGGTAACCTGAAGCCGGTCCGACAAAAAAGCCCATGCAAGCGATGGAATCATAATAATGAATGGCCTCGGCCAACTGCATCATGTAGTTTTGACAGGCCGGATCG
>JAGGAD010000037.1 GCA_017889625.1 Bacillota bacterium
TAGTTAAGCCCGTATACGCCGAAAGTACTTGGTTGGAAACGGCCTGGGAGGATAGGTAGCCGCCAGTTAGAAAACCACTCATTTTATGAGTGGTTTTTTGTGTTGTAAAGAACCACCAGCTATGCTAGTGAGAGGGGAAGAACTTTAGCGGTCAGTGAAGAAAAAACGACCTCGAATTGTGCTACTATAAAATTGGTTTCGCCAGCCAATTTATAGGGCACAAAGGAGGTCGTGTCCGAATGGACAACAACAGTCTAGCACACACGAAATGGAACTGCAAATATCACATTGTTTTTTCACCAAAATACCGAAGAAGGGAAATTTACGGGAAATTAAAAGTTGAAATCGGAAAGATATTACGGGAATTATGCAAGTGGAAAGGGGTAGAAATTCTGGAGGCTAATGCATGTATAGACCATATACATATGTTGGTATCAATACCACCAAAGCTATCAGTGTCTAGCTTTGGTGGTTTTCTAAAAGGAAAAAGTAGCCTAATTTTATTCGAGAGACATTCAAATCTGATGTACAAATATGGGAGCAGACATTTTTGGTGTCGCGGATATTATGTGGATACAGTAGGACGAAATAAAAAAGTGATACAAGAATATATAAAAAATCAGGTACAAGAAGACATGGTAGCAGATTAAATCTATAAAGACCATTTTAAGGGTGACGAGTAACAGCTTATGCACCTGGCGAAACCGGCGTGTACCTTGAGGTACGTGCCATTAATCACCCATTATAGGGGTAGAACAAGCCGACCGCTAAGCGTGCGGTCTTAACTTTGCGCCAAATGGTGGAATGTGTTAAGATAGGTCTATTGAAAAATATGGCGGTGCTGGGTTAGTTATGGCTAAATTTTTGAACTTATTTGTTCTAGTTAAACGGAGGTTAGGATGGCTATTTGGGTAAAATTCTTCCAATATTATAAGCCCTATCGGTGGTTGTTTATTATTGATCTAATCTGTGCCGCGGTTGTTTCGCTGGTGGATATCACTTTTCCTCAGATTCTTTATTTTCTTACTCATGGTGTATTCAGCCGGAGCGGGGTAGAAATTATCCAGGTATTGGGCATGATTGCTGCCGGGATGCTGGGGCTCTATATAGTGCGTTACGCCTGTCAGTATTTTATTACTACATGGGGACACATTATGGGGGCACGGATGGAAAGTGATATGCGGCAGGATCTTTTTGAACACTATCAGCGGCTTTCATTTTCTTATTATGATCGAAACAATACTGGTGAAATGATGTCGAAGCTGGTATCCGATTTATTTGATATTTCCGAGTTAGCTCATCATGGACCGGAAAATATTTTTATTTGTACCTTAAAAATAATCGGCTCGTTTGGTCTATTGTTGTTTATTAATGTGAAAATGACGGTAATTCTGTTTCTGGTTACGCTAGTTATGATTTTATTCAGTATCTATAAAAACAAGAAAATGAAAGTAGTTTTTATGGATAATCGGAAAAAGATTGCGGGAGTAAATTCCCGGGTTCAGGACAGTCTTTCTGGGATTAGAGTAGTTAAGTCTTTTGCTAACGAAGCTTTGGAACGGGAAAAATTTTCTAGTAGCAATTTGCAGTTTTTGGCCTCAAAGGTAAGCAGTTATCAACTCATGGGGAGCTTTCAGGCCGGAAATGGTTTTTTTCAGGGCTTATTGTATACGGCAGTGCTGGTCAGCGGCGGTTATTTTATTGCCAACGGCACCTTAGAGGTTTATGATCTCGCGGTATATGCGCTGTATATCGGAATTTTTATGAATCCAATTGATGTATTGATTAATTTTACGGAACAGTTTCAGAAAGGCTATTCCGGGTTTAAGCGGTTTATGGAAGTTGTCAATATAACACCGGAAATTGTAGAAAAATCGGACGCACTGGAACTGACAAATGTTAAAGGTCATATTGTTTATCGGGATGTTACTTTTCAGTACAATCAAGACTCCGACGTGCTCGATGGCGTGAATATTTCCATTGACGCCGGGAAAACCGTGGCCCTGGTTGGACCATCCGGCGGCGGTAAAACTACCCTTTGCTCCCTTTTGCCAAGGTTTTATGATGTAAGCGGCGGGGCGATTCTGATCGACGGCCAAGATGTGCGTGATGTCACGTTAAAATCGCTGCGTAGTGCTATCGGTATTGTTCAGCAGGATGTATATATGTTTGCCGGTACTATACGGGAAAACATTGCCTATGGTAAGCCCAAAGCTTCGGATGAGGAAATTATTGAGGCCGCGAAAAACGCAAATATCCATGATTTTATCATAAGCCTTGCTGATGGTTATGACAGTTACGTAGGAGAGCGGGGGACACGCCTTTCTGGCGGACAGAAACAACGGCTGGCGATTGCCCGTGTATTTCTAAAAAACCCCAGTATCCTGATTTTAGATGAAGCTACTTCGGCGTTGGATAACGAAAGTGAACGCTATATCCAAGCCTCGTTGGAACGTCTTTCGAAAAACCGGACGACTATAGTAGTGGCACATCGGCTTAGTACCATTCGCAATGCCGATGAGATAATCGTCATTAATCATAACGGTATTCAGGAACGGGGAAATCACGAAAAACTTTTGTCTCAAAATGGATTGTATGCAAAATATTATAATATGCAATTTGAAGGTTTGGATCAATTACCGGTCTAAAGGATAAATTGATATCGAAATAACTAAAGTCTGACGAATTTGTCAGGCTTTAGTTATTTCGATATGTAACTTTCAAAACAATTGTTCGGAGAAAAAAAACTTTGAAATTATCCTTGGCTAGAGTTACGTGTAATAATATATATGATTAATCCAAAAACAAGTAGGGAATAACCAGCTAGTAAAAAAATGATATACGATCCGAATTGATTGACGAATACTCCACCTAAAAAAATTCCCATGGTACTTGCTAAACTGATTGTACTATTAAAGGTAGTGTTAACTCTTCCAATTAATATATTAGGCGTTTCCTTTTGCAGGACAATTTGAAAAGGGACTATAATCTGAGTCATCGCCAATCCGGCTAAAAAAAATGGAAATAAATAGAGCAACCATAAATTAGTACTTATTGCCCTTATCTCTACTAATGCTAGAATAGATACTGCCAATATTATAGTTCCTTGAAGCAAGGATATACGTTGATTAATGTCGCTGGATTGTACATTTAAATACCATGACATAACTAACATGCCTACCCCGCTTGCCCCCATACAATTACCAATAAGATCTGATGGTAAATTAGTTATATCGCGCAAAAAAATTACTAATTGAGTATCAATAATTTGCATAATAAACATTACAAAACTAATTGTTAAGCAACCGAATAAAAGAAGTTTTGAGTTACTAATATATAGAACGCCATCCTTGAACTGACACAAGAAGCTAGGTATGGTTTCTTTATGATCAAAATTATGTTGACGATTAGATTTAGGAACGGCTAATAACAGGAGTGCCGACAATAAAAAACTAATAGCGTCAACATAAAAGGCAGCTAAGGTTCCTAAATATACCAAAATTATTCCGCTAATAAACGGCCCAATAATCTTTGTAAAATTTTCAATCATACTGCTTACTGTAATTGCCTGTGACATATCAGTATCTGATACTACTTCCTTTAATTTTCCATTCTTGGCAGCAAAGAAAATAGCTGAGAATGTACTCTTAAAAAATAAAAGTACATATAGATTCCACAATTGCGTTGAAAAAATAATTCCAATAATTATAATTGCGCGAATCAGATCTGAATAAATCATACATTGTTTTCGGTCTAGTCGATCAACCAATACCCCAAAAAAAGGTCCCAATATAATGGCCGGGATTGTCATAGACATCATACAAATCATCATTTGCAAAGGAGTCACACGCCATTGTAAACCTAATAAAGATATTAGAGCTAAAAAATCTAACCAATCGCCAAGATTGGATACGATTTGTGATGCTATAAGACAAATGTAACCGTGATTAGTTTTTAATCGTTCATTCAGTAAAATCAAAAAGATGTCCTCGCTTTATATAATTACCTGTTCACTATTAAGTGAGAGCTTGCTGTATAAATATATCAGTACCCTATTTTATATAATTTACCATACTATCCTTTGAAATTATTGATACTTTTACAGATATTTTTTGAAATGATAACAATGCCAATAATATATTGCAATTAGACTTCGATGAATGATATAACAATAAATAATTGGCCAGGTCATGGGAGTTGCCGATCAGGTGGCCATGGTTATTGCTGCAGAAAAGCAGCTTAAAGCTGTAGACGGTACTACTGGTAAGGTGTCGCAAATGTCGGCGGGAATTCAGCAAATCGCTTCAAGTTCAAACCGCCCAAGAAGGCAGTAAGACCGTGGAAAAAGCGGTAAGCCAAATGCAACATAGCGAGACCACCGTTATTCGTTCTTCACTGATAGTCTCGATATGTTGCATTTGGCGAGCGATCTAAAGAAATTGGCCAGATCATTGATATAATTGCTGGTATTGTTGGACAGGACAACTTATTGGCCCTTAATGCTGCCATTGAAGCGGCCGGCGGGAGAACAGGGATGAGGCTTCGTGGTTGTGACCGATGAGGTCCGTAAATTAGCCGAGCGGTCGGATGGAGCAGCTAAGAAAATTGCGGCATTAATAACTGAAATTCAAAATGACATCGATAACGCCATGGTCGCAATTAATGATGGAACGAAGAAAGTTCAAGTTGGGGGCGAGGTCGTAAACGGTGCCGGAATGCCTTCAAGGAGATATTTAAATCCGTCAATGTTGTAGCTAGTCAGATTCATGATGTTTCCGCAGTGGTCCAGCATATGGCCGAAGGCAGCCAGCAGGTAGAAAATTGATGCCGTTAGTAAAGAGATGGCAAGCCAAGCTCAGACAGTATCTGCGACTACTGAGGAACAAACGGCGGCGCTGGAAGAAATCGCGGCTTCAAGACAGGCACTGGCCAGAATGGCTGAAGAACTAACCCAAGCAGTCAGCAAGTTTAAAATATAAGGCGAAGATCTAAAAATTTCATTTTGATGGAGCGAGATATTTGTCTCGCTCCATCAAAATGAAGGTATGGAAAGAAACCGGCGAAAAGCTGAATTCAACAACCTTGAACTTTATCTGAAAATATAATCTTTTTCACCTTAACTGTTATTTTAGGCACAAAGTTAGTATTTACAATTGTTTGCGGGATTTATGGATAAAACAGGATGATAAATTATACAGGTGAAATATCAGGATGATAGTGCTATAATAAAACACGAGATAAGCTGTATTATGCAAATGTTTATCGAGGTGAATCGATGATAGAAGAAGCAACTAGAATGAGGGGAATGACTGCAGCTATTTTCAGTCAAGTTGAGGCTCTTCGTAAACAAGCAGTAGCTGATGGCCAAGATGATGTTATTACTCTCAGTATTGGCAGTCCTGATCTCGCGCCAGCGCCACATATTATCGAAGCCCTGAAGGCCGCAGTTGAAGATACCGCAAACTATGGTTACGCTTTGTCGAAAGGTGGGCCGGAGTTTTTGGTGGCCGTGGGGGCGTGGTATAAACGCAAGTTTGGCGTTGCCCTTGACCCGGAAACCGAAATTCATTCGTTAATGGGGTCACAGGATGGGCTGGCGCATATTGCGTTATGCCTGGTTAATCCCGGGGATGTTGTGTTGGTGCCTGACCCTGGTTATCCAATTTTTAGTGCCGGACCGATGGCGGCCGATGCAGAAATATATCGGATGCCATTAACCGCGGCGAATAATTATTTGCCGGACCTTGAAGCGATTCCGCTTGATATTCTGAAACGCGCTAAAATGATGATTTTGAACTATCCCAATAACCCGTTGGCGGCCACTGCGCCCAGCGAATTTTTTCATAAAGTCGTTGACTTCGCTACTCGCCACCGGATTTTAGTGTGTCATGATTTTGCATATAGTGAGTTGGTATTTGACGATTACCGGCCTGACAGCTTTCTTAGTGTGCCTGGAGCTAAGGAGGTAGCGATTGAGTTTCATTCGCTCTCCAAAACCTACAGTATGGCAGGTTGCCGGGTGGCATTTGTCGTAGGTAATGCTAAGGCGATTGAAGTATTGGGGCGAATAAAATCGAACTTTGATTATGGTATTTTTTACCCGGTCCAAAAGGCGGCAATCGCTGCGTTGACCGGTCCTGATGATTGTGTTCGCCAAACAGCGGCGTTATATCAACGCCGGCGTGATATTCTCGTTAATGGTCTGAGCGCTGCCGGCTGGAAAGTGCCATGCCCAAAAGCGTCAATGTATATTTGGGCTCCGGTGCCGACTAAGCAGCTCTCGTTTGATTTTACAGCTGACCTTATCAAAAATGCCGGAGTTGTCGTTATTCCAGGCCTTGGTTTTGGGGGCTGCGGTGAAGGTTATGTGCGAATAGCCTTAGTTCAACCGGAAGAAAGACTGCAATTAGCGGTTGAGCGAATAACTAAATGGCTTGGTAAATAGTTTGAGTTATTTCGGCTCCCCGCCAGCACGTTGCGGTTTACCACTAACAGCGATAGATACACACGCCAGTGTTGTTTCTTAAATTATATGTAGCAATAATAGTAAAGGGAGTTGATTAGTTATTATGTCTAAACCACCAATTCCAGTGGGAATTTCCGCTCGTCACATTCATTTGAGCAAAGAAGATCTGAATACTCTTTTTGGTGAAGGTTATGAATTAACTCATTTTAAACCACTGACCCAGCCTGGACAGTTTGCTTCGAATGAATTTATTAGCTTAGAAGGCGAAAAAGGGTCATTTCCCCGCGTTCGGGTACTTGGACCAGTCCGGGGACAAACCCAGATAGAAGTTTCGCTTACTGATGCTGCGAAATTAGGAGTAAAAGCTCCAGTAAAAGATTCCGGCGACTTAGAAGGTTCGGCTGGGATTACTGTTGTTGGACCAAAAGGTAAGGTAACGCTACATAACGGTGTTATCGTGGCTCGCCGCCATATTCACATGTTGCCAGAAGATGCGGCACAATATGATGTAAAAGATCATGATTTTGTCCAAATACGGGTTGGTGACGCTAGCCGTAGCTTGATTTTTGATCAGGTACATGTACGGGTAACCAATACGTCTAAATTAGAATGCCATCTTGACACCGATGAAGCTAATGCCTCATTGGCTAAAACCGGGGATGTTTGCACGATTATAAAGTAGCATTCCGCAATCATTTAACTACTATGTAGTTTTTGACACTGGCGTGAAAAATATTGATATCCTGTGACATATAAGCTGCGCCCTTTAGGATAACTACCAATTTCGGAATTATCCTAAGGGGAGCAGTTTATTTTTTATTGTTGTGCATAGTTTAGGCGATGTGGTAAAATCTTGGTGATTGGTAACGATAAAAAGGCGGGGTGGTTACTTGCTGTTGCGAAAGCTGGAAGCCTACGGTTTTAAATCATTTGCAGAGAAAACCGAATTTGAGTTTAAACCTGGTATTACTGCGATTGTTGGACCTAACGGCAGCGGGAAGAGCAATATTTCGGATGCCGTGCGCTGGGTATTGGGTGAACAGAATATTCGCAATCTGCGCGGGGCTAAGATGGAAGATGTGATTTTTGCCGGCAGTGTAAAACGCCGACCCCTGGGAGTAGCTGAGGTTACCTTAGTCTTTGATAATAGCGATGGAATGTTGCCGCTTGAGTTTAATGAGGTGACGATTACCAGAAGGGTTTTTAGATCGGGAGATAGTGAGTACTATATTAATAAAGCTGCTTGTCGGCTGAAAGATATTCATGATTTGCTGCTGGAGGCCGGTTTAGGGCGCGATTCGATGACGGTTATTAGTCAGAATAAGGTTGATGAAGTTTTAAATAGTAAAGCTGATGAACGCCGGGTGCTGTTTGAAGAAGCGGCGGGCATTATTAAATATAAAAACCGTAAAAAAGATGCGGTGCGCAAGTTGACGGATACCGAGAATAATCTTAACCGGGTTTTGGATATTACAACCGAAATAGAGAGTCAATTGGAACCGTTAGAAGAAAGTGCGGCCAGGACAACTAGATATAATGAATTAGCAGGGGAATTAACTGCTTGCCAGGTAACCTTGCTGTTGGATAAACTTAATCGGGCTGAAAAAAATAAAGAATCAGTTATTTTGGAGAAAGCAGCATTAGCTGACGAAGAAGTGAATGTTTCCGCCCGGCTGGCAGTTGTCGAAACCGATAAGGAACGGCAGACTGATCAGCTTATTACCTTGGACGAGACCATTAAGACCATTGAAGCTGCGATTAATACAAATGTCACTGAAATGGAGAGAATGGACGGTAAAGCGGCAGTTCTTGGCGAACGTATCGAGCAAGAACAAAAGAATTGTGACCGCCTGGAAGGTGAGAAAAGCCGCCTTAGCGAGGAAGGTGAAGAAAATGCTAACCGCTTAGCAGCTCGAGAACAGGCTCTTAAAGAAAAGGAACAGCAGGCCAAGGAAGCTAGGGTCTTGCAAGCATCGAGTGAAGGGCAGTTTTGCGAAGTACAGGCTTCGATTCTTAACGTGGAAACTAAGATTGATACCGCGAAGGATCAGACCTTTGAGCACATGCAGGAATTGGTTACTAATAAGAATACCTTGCGTACCTTGGAACGAGATCTAGAGACTATGCGTCAGCGCCAGCGGCAGCTTGAGCAGGAATTGCAGGGATTTGTTAGTCAGCTTAACCAAACAGAGGAGCTCCAGCAAAAAGCTTTCGGGGAAAAAACTGCGCTCGAACAAGAGCTAGCGGCGAATAATACTCGTATTCGGGAAATTAATGAAACAAAGCAGCAGGATGAACAAACGCTTAATAAAATACTGACAGTAGAAGGCCGCCAGACGGGACAAATTGGAGAATTGGGCTCACGGTTTAAGATATTGTCGAACATGCAACAAGAATACGAGGGCTTTGGCCGGGGGGTCAAAAGCGTGCTGAAAAGTACTGCACCCTGGCGGAGTGAAGTGTGCGGGGCAGTCGCAGAAATTCTTAATGTACCTAGTGAATATGTCGTTGCGGTAGAAACAGCCCTAGGCGGGGCGCTTCAGCATATTATTGTTGAAAGCGATAGCTGTGCCAAAGCGGCAATCCAATTGTTAAAGAGCCAAAATCTAGGTAGAGCTACCTTTTTGCCGCTTAATACCATACGAGTAAATCGGCCACGTGAGGCAGAACTTAAGGCTGCCCGCTTACCGGGAGCATTGGGGATTGCCGCAGAGTTGGTGCACTGTGAAGAACGTTATCGTCCGGTTGTCGAATATCTATTGGCGCGCACGGTTATTGCTAAGGATATTGACTCAGCGTTGAAAATTGCTAAACAGCAGTCCTTTGGGGTGCGCTTAGTTACGCTGGAAGGTGAAATTATCAGCCCTGGCGGTAGTATTACCGGCGGCAGTACTGGCCGGCGTGAGTCTAGTTTTCTTAGCCGCGGCAATGAAATCGATAATCTTAAGGCCCAGTTGGCAGAACTGGAGACTAAACGCAACCAGTCGCGCCAGGAAGCAGAAAAATTTCGGGGCAAAATAACGGTTCACGAAGCACGGATCAGTCAGGCGGTAGATTTACGCCGGACTCATGAACTGAAACAGGCTGAACTAGTGGGGCGTGTTGAAAAAATTGCCGCTGATATAAATCGGTTAAGAATGTCGGTAAACACGGTTGACCGCGAGCGTACCAGCTGTGTAAATGAGGGGGAGGCGTATAACGATAAAATAACTCAGGCTGAGGCCAAGATTGTGCTGTTGGAAAATCGTGATGTTCTGCATAAACGCCAACTGGGGGACTGGCAGGACGAACTAAAGCGGCTTTATGCTTCACGGGACAGCATTAATACGCTGTTGACTGACAGTAAGGTTAGATTGTCGGCTTTAAACCAAGAGGTTTCTGCTATAAAGGAAAACTGTGAACAGTACCGTCAGATCGAGGGACGCCTTAAACGCCAGCTTGATGTGAATGTGAGTGAGACCCAGCGGATTCAAAACGATATTTCCAAGGCTAAGGCTGAAATGGCGATAATTGCTGCTGATCGAGAAGAAGCGGTAGCTCGGAATAAACTGCAAGTAGCGGAGCGCGATTTAAATATTGTAGCTAAGTTTGAAGTTTTGGCCGGACAGCAAAAATTAGAGAGTGAAGTAAAAGAACTGCGGCGCAAATATAGTACGATTCAAAGTCGCGCCCATGAAATTGAACTGCTTGATGCGAAAGTTGGCTATGAGATAAATTATTGCATGGAACAATTTCAGGATAGCCATGCCTTGAGCCTTGAAGAGGCCAAATCGTTATATCGGGAAGAAGAACCAGAGGTGCTTGCCGATAATATCACTAAACTGGAACATGAGATTGCTCTCCTTGGCCCAGTAAATCCAGCGGCGATTGAGGAGTTTACTCGCCTTAAGGAACGCTATGAATTTTTGCTAACCCAGTATCAAGATTTGATGGAAGCCAAAGAATATCTAGCGACAATCATCAAAGATATAGATGATACGATGTCCAAGCAGTTCAACGAGGCATTTAAACAGATAAATACTCATTTTAGTGAACTGTTTGTCAGGTTGTTTGCTGGCGGCAAAGCGGAACTGGTGTTAAGTGAGCCCGATGATTTGTTAAATAGCGGTATTGAGATTATTGTGCAGCCTCCAGGAAAAAAACTGCAAAATTTATCGCTGCTCTCCGGCGGTGAACGGGCGATGACAGTAATTGCCCTGCTATTTGCGTTTTTGACTTACCGTCCGACGCCGTTCTGCGTTTTGGATGAAGTTGATGCGGCGTTGGATGAAGCAAATGTTCAGCGGTTCAGCGACTTTTTGCGCGACTTTTCTCAAGGTACCCAATTTATTATTGTCACCCATCGTAAAGGTACGATGGAGGCTGCAGATGTTATGCATGGCATAACTATGGAAGAATCAGGTATTTCAAAGCTAGTATCGGTTAAATTTATGGACAGGGCTGGCTAAGATTGTGGAGGTAGGTTAATGGGATTTTTTGATCGCTTAAAAGATGGGTTGAGTAAAACCCGTAAAGGATTTACGGAAAAAATTGAACAGCTTATTACTGGGTATGCTACCATTGATGAAGAATTTTTAGAAGAACTAGAGGCAGTACTATTGATGGCTGATGTTGGCGTTCATACCACCATGCAGCTGATTGAAGATATCCGGGGCGCGATTAAGGCAAAAAAAATAAACAGCCCGGAAGAGTTAAGACCGTTTTTAGCGGTGCGGATTGGTAAAATACTTAATGAAGGTATGGTGCCGTTGGCCAGAGCCACCGAAGGGCCAACGGTTATTGTGGTGGTGGGGGTTAATGGTGTTGGTAAAACCACTACCATTGGTAAACTTGGCCACTACTACCATGACCAAGGCAATAAAGTACTCTTAGCGGCCGGAGATACTTTCCGGGCGGCGGCGATTGATCAATTGGAAATCTGGGGCCAACGGATTGATGTTGACGTAATCTGTCAAAGTGAAGGTTCCGATCCGGCGGCAGTTGCTTATGATGCCGTTCAGGCCGCTAAAGCTCGGAAAGCAGATATTTTGATTATTGATACTGCTGGACGGATACATACTAAATCTAACTTAATGGAAGAGTTAAAAAAAATTCACCGAGTTATTTCCCGTGAAATTCCCGAGGCACCACATGAAGTGCTGTTAGTGCTTGATGCTACAACTGGGCAAAATGCGATTAGTCAGGCGAAACTGTTTAAAGAAGCAGTTAATGTTACTGGGGTGGTGCTGACCAAGCTGGACGGAACCGCAAAAGGTGGCGTAGTGGTCGCAATTAAAGCGGATTTAGGGTTGCCGGTGAAATGGATTGGTGTCGGTGAAGGGGCTGACGATTTACGTCCGTTTGATCCAGCGGAATTTGCTGAAGCTTTGTTTAGCAAAAACTAATCTGTTTTAATGTTTTGATGCTGACAAGTAAAATTACTTGACACAGTTACAAATAACCATTATAATCTATAGTGTCAAGTGTTTTTCCTTGTCAGTGGAAGGTGGTAGCTATGCTGGATAAAGTGCTACGCATCGGGACATTATATGACTTCTACGGTGCGCTGTTAACGGAAAAGCAACAGCAGTGTCTGGAAATGCACTATTTGAACGACGATTCGCTTGGTGAAATTGCCATGGTGTATGAGGTATCGCGTCAGGCCGTACATGATATTTTGCGCCGAGCTGAACTAATATTAGAAGACTATGAACGAAAACTGGGATTGGTTGAGCGTCATCAGCAGGAACAAGAAACCATTGGTAAGGTGTATGGTCTTATTGACAGCCTGCCCGAAGCGGAGCGCCAATTACCTCCAATCAAGCTTGCACGGGAAATGTTGCAGGCGTTGATTAACCGGGAAGAGGAGGACTAAAGTGGTTTTTGAAGGCTTAGCTGATAAACTGCAACAGACATTTAAAAAGTTGCGCGGCAGAGGAAAATTGTCTGAGACTGACGTTAACGAAGCCATGCGAGAAGTACGGGTAGCCCTGCTAGAGGCTGATGTTAACTTTAAAGTTGCGAAGGACTTTATTGCAAAAGTCAAAGAACGGGCAATTGGGCAGGAAGTACTTGGCAGTCTTTCGCCAGCGCAGCATGTTATAAAAATTGTAAATGATGAATTGACCGCGCTGATGGGGGGAACCCAAAGTCGGATTACCGTTTCATCCAGGCCGCCGACCGTAGTTATGATGGTGGGCTTGCAAGGGGCAGGTAAAACAACTACCGCTGGTAAATTAGCCAAGTATTTAGTTAAACAAAACAAAAAACCACTATTAGTGGCGGCGGATATTTATCGTCCGGCAGCAATTAAGCAGTTGGAAGTCTTGGGTCAGCAATTGGAAGTGCCGGTATTTTCATTAGGTGATAAAGAAAGCCCGGTAGTTATTGCAAAAAAGGCCATGGAACATGCGCAAGCGTATGCACGAGACTTTGTTATTATTGATACGGCAGGCCGGCTTCATATTAATGAAGAACTTATGGGTGAATTGAAGGCCGTTAAGCAAGCAGTAAAGCCGCATGAAATTCTGCTGGTGGTCGATGCGATGACTGGTCAGGATGCGGTTACCGTAGCTGAAGCCTTTAATAAAGACCTGGGGTTGGACGGGGTTATCCTCACCAAGCTAGACGGCGATGCTCGGGGTGGTGCCGCGCTTTCAGTTAAGAAAGTGACTGGTTGCCCGATTAAGTTTACCGGCCAGGGTGAAAAGTTAGACGCTCTGGAGCCTTTTCATCCCGATCGGATGGCTTCCCGCATCTTAGGTATGGGTGATGTACTTAGTCTGATTGAAAAAGCTGAATCAACCATTGATTTTGAAAAAGCTCAGGCTTTAGAGAAAAAGTTGCGCAAAGAAGAATTTACCCTGGAAGATTTTCTTGACCAACTTCAGCAGGTTCGTAAGTTGGGCCCGTTAGAGAACATCCTCGGGATGCTACCGGGCATGGGTGACTTAAAGAAGCTCAAAGATGTTCAAATAGACGAAAAACAGGTTAAACGCGTTGAAGCGATTATTCAGTCGATGACGACCCAAGAACGCCGCGATCCATCGTTACTTAACGGCAGCCGCCGCAAACGTATTGCCTTAGGGAGCGGGACCAAGGTTCAGGATGTTAATCGCTTGTTAAAACAGTTTGATGACGCTAAAAAGATGATGAAACGCTTTCAAGGAATGTCAAAACATAAAAAGAAGGGCGGCTTTAAGCTGCCGTTTATGCAATAATTAGTTTAGAAGATAATGGTTATTATATGAAGGAGGTGATTTACATGGCAGTTAAAATCCGTTTGAAACGTATGGGCGCTAAGAAAAGCCCGTTCTATCGTATTGTTGTAGCTGATTCTCGTTCGCCGCGTGATGGCCGAATCATTGAAAATATTGGTCATTATGATTCTACTACCCTTCCGGCGACCGTTCAAATCGACGAAGAAAGAGCTCTTAATTGGCTGAGCACTGGTGCTCAACCTACCGACACTGTAAAGGATTTGTTCAGCAAAGCTGGTATTCTTACAAAATGGGATGAACTTAAGCGCACCAAGAAAGAGGCGTAGTTTGATGAAAGAGCTGGTTGAAGTTATTGCCAAATCCTTAGTGAGAAACCCAGATCAGGTCAACGTCACAGCTACAGTTAATAATAACGTCACTACTTATGAAATACGTGTCGCCCCTGAGGATATGGGCAAAATTATTGGTCGTCAAGGCCGAATAGCCAAGGCACTGCGGATGGTTGTTAAAGCGGCTGCTACCAGGGAAAACCAAAAAGTCATGGTAGAAATCCTTTAAGAGGGTGTATATATGGAAAGTATGACTTTAAAATGCCCGGTGGCCATTAAGGCCAAAGTAACCGATAAGCTAAAAAAACAGTTGGCAGTTGAAATTCAGGAAGCAATTAAAAATGCTGATCATGAATTGCAGCAAATTGAATTTCATGCAAAGCGTGTTATGGCTGAACAAGCTAGAATGGACGCGCAAGGATTGACCGCACTTCGGCAACAGATTGATGCCGAAAAGCAGAAACGGATTGAATTTAAGAATCATGCCACTGAAAAGCTAAAAGAAACAGCAACGCTTGAACTTGGTTCAGAAATATCTCAGGGAACTATGGATAGAACTATTACTATCAAAGTTGGCGATGACCTGCACAAGATTTTATCAGCGGAAATTTTGCTGGAAGACGGCAAAATAATCGCGTTTAGGTCGTAGTTATGAACACGAACTTAATAACTATCGGAAAAATTGTTGCCCCGCACGGCGTGCGGGGTGACGTTCGTGTTATTGCGCTAACTGATTTCCCTGAACGTTTTCAAACTATGAAACAAGTGCTGTTAGATAACGGGCAAAAATTAGATATTTCCGGGGTAAAATATCATAAGCAGGATGTACTGATGAAATTTCGCGGCTTGGACGACCGTAATGCCGTGGAAGCGCTCAAGGGAAAACTGCTTCAAGTGACCAAGGAAGAATTAGTTGATTTGCCGGAAGGCCATTACTATACTTTTGATATTATAGGCTTAGCGGTATATGATGAGGACGGGCAGCCGCTCGGAACGATAACCGATGTGATAACGACTGGCAGTAATGATGTCTATGTTGCTGAAGTTGCAGGGAAGACGCCGGTATTGATCCCCGCCCTGAAAGATGTTGTAAAAAACATTGATTTACCTAACAAACGGATGACAGTAAAATTACAGGAAGAATGGGAATAGTATGCGGATCGATATTGTGTCGCTGTTTCCCGATATGTTTGACGGCCCTTTCGGGCATAGTATCATAAAACGAGCAACTGACGCGGGGTTATTGACAATCGGTGTTGTCAATCCTCGTGATTTTACTGTTGATAAGCATCATATCGTTGATGATACTCCGTTCGGCGGTGGCTCAGGGATGGTAATGAAAGTTGATCCGGTGTGCCAGGCAGTGGAAAGTGTCACGGTTGACCAGGAAGTGCGCCGTCGGGTCATTCTCATGTGTCCTGGTGGACAAACTTTTGATCAAGCTAAAGCCAGAGAATTGGCTGGTTATGAGCAACTGGTCCTTGTTGCCGGGCATTATGAGGGAATGGATGACCGGGTGCGTGAACATGTGGTTGATGAAGCCATATCTATCGGCGATTACGTTCTTACCGGAGGAGAACTTCCGGCGATGGTCATTGTTGATGCGGTGGCCAGAATGTTACCGGGCGTTCTTGGAGCAAGTGATGCTGCGATCGATGATTCATTTTATACCGGACTGTTGGAGTATCCTCAGTACACCAGACCGCGGGAGTATCGTGGCTGGGAGGTGCCTGAGGTGCTTATTTCTGGTGATCACGCTAAAATTGCCAGATGGCGGCGGAAAGAGTCGCTGCGCAATACCTTGAAACGTCGGCCTGATTTATTAGAGTCGGTAAAACTAACCCCGGAAGACGCCAAACTATTACGGGAAATTTCTGATGAACAGGGGGGACGATGACATGGCTGCAAATGTTTATTTAGGCCTGGTCCACTACCCCATTTATAATAAAAACTACGAAGTCATTGCAACTGCTATTACCAACTTTGATGTTCACGATATATCACGGACAGCGCGTACCTATTCGATTAAACGGTATTTTGTCATTCATCCTTTAGACAGCCAGGCCAATCTTGTTCGCGAGATGATGGGCTATTGGCAAGAGGGGTTTGGCAGCGAGTACAATCCTGATCGTAAAGAAGCGTTGTCGATTCTAGATATTGTGCCTGATATAAAGGCGGCAGTTGCCAAAATTACCGAAGCCGAAGGCGTTGCTCCAATTATTGTCACGACAGATGCCCGGCTTTATAAGAATACCGTGTCGTACAAACACATGCGGTCAATGATTGAGACTGGTGATCGGCCTTGCTTAGTGCTTTTTGGCACTGGCTATGGCATGGAGAGAGAAGTCATGGCCGGATTTGATTATATTTTGGAGCCAATCTATGGTCCGGGAGATTACAATCATCTATGCGTACGCTCGGCAGTTGCGATAATATTAGACCGCCTTTTAGGCGAACCGTGGTGGCATAAGGCGGAATAATTGATTTCAAGTTGTGTTTTGTAGGTACATATGATATAATCCAGAATGTGTATAACGGACGGTCCTCTGCCTTCACACCGGTACGAACGTCTAGTATGAGGAGGACTTTAAGTGGATATAGTAAAAGCATTGGAACAAGAACAGTTGAGGAATGATATCCCTGATTTCAAGCCAGGAGATACCGTTAAGGTTCATGTAAAAGTCGTTGAAGGCACTCGTGAACGTATCCAGGTGTTTGAAGGTGTAGTCATTAAGCGTCAAGGTACTAGTGTAAGAGAAACTTTCACTGTACGGCGTATATCTTATCGTATTGGTGTTGAACGTACATTTCCGGTTCACTCCAGACGTATTGAGAAAATTGAAGTAGTGCGTAAGGGTGTTGTTCGCCGGGCTAAACTCTATTACTTGCGTAATCTTACCGGTAAAGCGGCTCGTATTAAAGAAAGACGCTAGTAGATGGGGGACTGTAGGCAGTCCCTTTCTTCATTCGGTCAGGAGGTAAAGGTTTGAGTAATTCAACTCTTGGTGCGGAAATAAAAGACTGGATAGTCTCGATACTTATTGCCGTTGTGTTGGCTTTTTTTATTCGCTATTTTATCGTTGAGCTTTATATGGTAGAAGGTCCCTCGATGCGACCTACGCTCCAAAGCGGTGAACGGCTGGTTGTCAACAAGTTCATTTATCGGTTTAAAGCACCAGAACGAGGCGAAGTGCTGGTATTTCGTTATCCGCGGGACCCGAGCCGCGACTTTATTAAGCGGGTAATTGGAGTTCCTGGGGATACAATCGAGATTAAAGACGGCCGGGTATTTGTTAATGGTGAATTGCAAAATGAAAAATATATCTTTGAGCAGACCCGAGGTTCATATCCGTTAGCAACGGTTCCAGCAGGACATATATTTGTTATGGGTGATAATCGTAATAATTCGGAAGACAGCCGGTTTAATGATGTAGGGTTTGTGCCGTATGAATTGATCAAAGGCAAGGCTATTGTTATATTCTGGCCGGTTGACCACTTCAAGGCTCTTCCGTAGTAAACGTATATAAACTAGGAAGTGGACTATGACCATACATTGGTTTCCCGGTCATATGGCGAAAGCTCACCGGATGATCCGTGAACAGTTAAAATTAGTTGATGTAGTCGTTGAACTATTGGATGCTAGGATTCCGCTTAGCAGTCAGAACCCG
Organism: Bacillota bacterium; assembly: GCA_017889625.1. Lineage (GTDB taxonomy): Bacteria > Bacillota > Negativicutes > Sporomusales > CTSoil-080 > CTSoil-081. The sequence goes on from JAGGAD010000037.1 coordinate 17,663, forward strand.
ATTATTGATGAAATAGTCGGGGATAAACCACGCATTGTAGCGCTGAACAAGGCTGATTTAGCTGAGAGCGTGACTACTGAACGCTGGCTGGCACATTATCGGGAACTGAAGCGACCGGTTGTTGTGGTGGAAGCGTTAAGTGGTAAAGGTTCAAAAGAACTTATTGCCAGGGTGGCTGATGCCGCTCGCTTCAAAATGGATAAACTTGTGGCTAAAGGGATAAGACCGCGGGCCGTAAGGGCGATGATTCTCGGCATTCCTAATGTGGGGAAATCTTCGCTGATAAACCGCCTGTTAGGCGCAGCTACGGCGCGTACTGGTGATAAACCGGGCGTAACCCGTGGTCAGCAGTGGATTAAAATTGGCAAGAACCTGGAACTATTAGATACTCCGGGAGTCTTGTGGCCAAAACTGGAAGACCAGGAAGCGGCGTTTAGACTAGCGGCTACCGGGGCTATCAGTGACGAAGCGGTTAACTTGGAAGAAGTAATCCTTAAATTACTGTCTGTATTGGCACAACAGTATCCTGACCGGCTGATCGAAAGATACCGGCTGGAAGCCCCGCTTTCCGAGGAAATGGGAGAAATTTTGACCAAGATTGGTACTCGCCGGGGTTGTATGCGCAGCGGCGGTATCATCGACCTTGACAAAGCTGGGCGTATTGTACTAAGCGAATTTCGCGAAGGAAAGCTTGGACGGTTTTCCCTCGATTATCCCGCAGAAATAGAATATTAAAGCAAACAGAAATCGGCAATAGTGCCGATTTCTGTTTGCTTTATCTGATTAATTTGCAGGGATTTTTTTTTTTAGCAAGAATACTAAAAAGATGGATACATAGCTTCTAAAAACGGAGGTATTATCTTGGATATAAGCCGGATGAATAGTAAACAAATTGCCATGTTGTTGGCGTCCGGCGATGTTACGTCGGAATTAATTACCGAAATTAAAGCCGACAGCCGGATTACGGTAAAACGCCTAGCTGCACGATACTTACAACAGCAGGACGCCGCGAAAAAAGAAAAAATTCGCCTTGAGGCGATGTATGAATATGAACGCAGCTTCCTAGCGCAAGGCTGTCAAATGATTGCCGGTGTCGATGAAGCTGGACGCGGTCCGTTAGTGGGGCCGGTGGTTACAGCGGCGGTTATTTTGCCGCCCAACTTACTCATAAAGGGCATCAATGACTCGAAAAAATTGTCCGCCAAACAGCGGGAAGAACTTTTTCACATAATCAGTGAAAAGGCTCTGGCGATTAGTTATACTGAAGTTTCCGCGGCAACAATTGATAGAATAAACATATATCAGGCTACGGTTGCTGGAATGTACGAAAGTATTAAACAACTGACAATAGCCCCGGAGGCAGTGCTCATTGATGCGGTGCCGCTCAATAAACTCACTGTTCCCAGCCAATCGATTATAAAAGGCGACGCGCTCAGCCAGGCGATTGCGGCTGCGTCGATCATAGCTAAAGTAACCAGAGATAGATTGATGGATAAATTAGACGAAGAATATCCCCAATACGGTTTTGCCCGTCACAAAGGATATGGCACGAAAGAACATCTTGAGGCAATCAAAAAATATGGACCATGTCCTCAGCATCGCCAGACTTTTGCGCCGATAAAATTTGGGGGATATAGCTAATGAAAATAAACGTACCTACTACACCACCAATAAATCCTATTGAAGTAAATACAGTGTCAACCACTGCCGCAGATAATGTCGCAGAACAAATACCCGAAGCTCAGCCGTTAAGTCAGCTTACTGGGCAACAGGTTGAGCTATTTTTAGATGCTGAAGTAAAAACGTTATTAGCTGAGCTAGCAAAGCTATTGACGGAACAAAATGTTGGCCTGGAACAGTTACCGGAGCAAGTCGGAACTCAGGCAAAGGAACTTTTACAGCAGCCGTTTACGGCGTCTACTGCACTCGCAGGCGGTTTTACGAAAATCTTAAAAGACCAAAAGGCTGCAGTTGATACCCTTGCGAGTATGGCTAGCAGTTTTAATGATGCGGCAGTATTTAAACAGGAATTTCCGGAGGGATTAACGGAAACCGGGCAAAAACTGTTGACAGCATTTAAACAGCAGACCAAGCTTGGTAATTTCTCGGGAAAACATACGCTGGCCGTGGCTAGGCAGCTTACAAGTCAGGCTGACCCGGCGGAACTTGCACCGCTTTTAAGACAAGTCGCCAGCCAAATTTTAGCGAAAAGTGATTCAAACCTAGAAACCGGGCAAAAGTTACCGCAAGTTTTAGAAAAGTTTGTGGCGGAAACAGCTGAAAGTCTTTCCCGTTTCGGCCAACTGCCGGGTAAAGAAATCTTGATTCATGAGGTGGAGCAAGTAGTACGGCAAGTTCTTCAGGAAACCGGGAATGATCCGGCGGAAGCCGGCAGTAAGGTAGCAGCTAAGCAAAATCCGGAGCAACCATTACCGTTGCAGGCTGATTTGGTGGCAGAAAATATTGTTCATGGGAGCAAAAAAGAAAATGCAACTGGTTTAACGATCATCAATGCTAAGCCTGTTGCAGATGAACAACCTGAAGCGACGAAGAGTTTGCAAACTGTTGTTGAGAAAATTATTGATCGGTTTGAACAACTGGTTAGTAAAAACTCTGCCTTGCAAAAAAATGATATTGTGGAAAATTTTCGGCAGTTTGCCGAAGCATTAGAAAAGTCACCGCAGGCCAAAACCTTATTGGAAACTTTGACCAATATGGTTAAAGACAAAGATATTTTGCCGGCTAATATTCGTCAGGCGGCAAGAATGCATAATTTGCCGGAGCTTGAGAAAGCCTGGACTTTGGCTAAATTGGATTCTGTTCGCGAGTGGCTGAATATGCCGAAAGAAGTGCTGAATCAGACCGGGAATGAGTTGCGGCAACTGGCAGTAGCCGTACATAGATTTGCCGAGAAGAATGTTCAGGTTCAGGCTGATGCTCAGCACAATGGGATGACGTTGCTTGTTCCATTATTCTTAAGTCCGGAGGCGAAACCCTATCCTACCTATATCCATATTTTCAAGGATGGCAGCCAGGAAGCCGCAGTAGAAGGGGCTTTGCCGGAGGTGTGGGTCAGATTGTGTATGGCTACGGAGAATATTGGTCTGGTTGATATTGTGTTGCATGTGTTCGGTGATTATCAGCTCCATGTTCGGGTTAAATTTAGTGATCAGAATGCTGCCGAAAAATTTGAGGGTTTTATTCCCGACATTCGAGAGAATGTCGGGGGCTCAAAGTTTACCTTGACCGATATAAGCGTTGCTGCGGTACCTGAAGGGCACTATCCCTTATTTTGAAAGGTGGTAAATTATGACTGAACCGGAAAAAAAAGAAATGGATCACGCGGTTGCGATTCGTTACAATCGGCAACAAGATAGTGTTCCGCGTGTTGTGGCGAAAGGTTCCGGTCATATTGCAAAATCAATTTTAACTGCCGCCGATCAGCATGGGGTTCCGGTTTATCAAAATAAAACATTAGTCAGTATGCTGATGGCCGTAGAGTTGGAACGGGAGATTCCGGTGGAATTGTACCAAGCTATGGCTGAAATTCTAGCCTATGTATATAGGTTAGATCAAGGCAGAAGATAATTGTTTTCTGGGGAGGGCAAGCATGCGCCGTATTCTATTGGATAATATAGTACCAGGTATGAAGATTGCTAGACCGCTATTTTCGGCTGATGGAAAAATTCTCTTGAATGCCGGAATGGAGCTAACTGAGCGATATGTTGATCGTCTTAAAGAGATTGATGTTTCCTATATATATATTGAAGATGAGTTAACTGCAGATATTGAAGTGCCGGACGTAGTTAGTGAAAAAGCTCGGATGGAGGCAGTTAGCACTGCCAAAAACATAATGGATAAAGTTAAACTGGGGAAAATGGTTGACGCTAGTCAAGCCAAGAAGACGGCTAATAATTTAGTTGATGAATTATGCCGCAATCATGGCGTACTGGTTAATTTTATGGATATGCGTACCAAAAGTGATTATTTATTTAATCACTCGGTCAATGTATGTATCTTATCGGTTATGACTGGCATTAGTTTGGGGTATGATGAATTACGACTCCGGGATTTAGGGGTAGGGGCCTTATTGCATGATATCGGGAAACTTGAGCTCGATCAGGATGTGCTAAACAAAAAGGATCGCTTGAGCACAACCGAAATTGAAGACATGCGCAAACATAGTCAGTTTGGATTTGATATCTTGCGAAAAAATCCGGAAATTAATCTTGTATCGGCGCATTGTGCGTTACAGCATCATGAACGCTATGATGGCAGCGGCTATCCCCGGGCATTGACGGGAGAAGAAATTCATGAGTTTGCGCAAATCGTAGCCGTGGCTGATGTATATGATGCGCTTACTGCCGATGTTGCCTATAGGGCGGCTTTGCCGGTTTACGAAGCTTTGGCGATTATTAATAATGCCGAAGGAAGATATTTTAGAAGCGAAATTCTTAACAATTTTACCAGTAATATTGCTGTTTATCCTATCGGAACAGTGGTTAGGCTGAACAGTAATGAAATAGGTGTAGTTGTCGATATCTCCAAAGAAGTCAAACATAAACCTGTAGTCCGGATGATTGCTGATGCCAATAAACAGCGGCTTGAGCGGATGATAGAAATTGATTTGTCGAAGCAGCCGCAACTCTATATCGCCGACGTCGTGGAACGGTAAACATGAGCAATCGGATGGCTGGCGTGGCCGGGGAAAAGTTGGCTCAGGAGTATTTGCTGAAAAACAAATATAAAATACTGGCAACCAATTATCGTACCGCAACAGGTGAAATTGATATTATTGCCGAACAGCGAACCATGCTTGTATTTGTAGAAGTAAAAACCCGGAGCAGCGATTTATATGGCAGCCCAGGCGAAGCAGTAACCTTGCACAAACAACGCAAAATAACCCAAACTGCGTTGTGGTATCTTAAACAAACCGGTCAATGGGAGGCAAGAGTTAGATTTGATGTCATGGAAGTATGGCTGAAAGATGATATTAAAAATGCTAGGCTTAATCATATCATAAATGCTTTTGGTGAGAGCTAGGCCCGCTTAGGAGGCTTTTGCCTTAATGGGGGTATGGAGAGGGTGTTTGCCCAGACTTACGGAGCCACGACCCTGGGGATTAATGGTGAGCTGATTATCGTTGAAGTTGATATGTCCAATGGATTGCCGGGCCTTGACATTGTCGGCCTGCCTGATACTGCGGTAAAAGAATCGCGCGAGAGAGTACGAGCGGCAATTAAAAATGCCGGGTTTGAATTTCCGGTGCGGCGGATTACGATTAATCTTGCCCCGGCTGATATGCGTAAAGATGGTTCTGGCCTTGACCTGCCGATTGCGGTGGGGATTTTGGCGGCTAGCGGTCAGATTGAGCCGGAAAGTTGCTTGCGGTACGTGTTTATCAGTGAACTATCGTTGGATGGAAAACTACGGGGCATATCCGGGATACTGCCAAGGGCTGCTACCATTGCCGAAGCAGGTAAAGAAAATATCTTTGTTGCCCCAGATAATGCCCAAGAAGCTGTTTTTGCCGGAACGGCCGCGGTTTATGCTCCGGCCACGTTAGAAGATGTTGTGCTTCATCTAAGAGGCGAAAAGCTACTTGTTCCGGTAATAAAACACGCGATGACGCATTCAGAGACGGTAGCTTTTGACGATTTAGCTGAGGTTCAAGGTCAACTGGTGGCTCGGCGGGCTATTGAAATCGCCGCCGCTGGCGGTCATAATATCCTTTTAGTTGGTCCACCCGGATCGGGGAAAACGATGTTAGCCCGGCGTCTGCCATCGATACTGCCAGCATTAACCGAGCATGAAGCTCTGGAAGTAACGAAGATATACAGCATCGCCGGCCTATTAAAAAATAATACCGGGTTAGTTGACAATCGGCCATTTCGGAATCCGCATCACACAATATCCGATGCCGGAATGATTGGTGGCGGGCGTGTGCCGCGGCCTGGTGAAGTTACCTTAAGCCATAACGGCGTGCTGTTTTTAGATGAACTGCCCGAGTTCCCACGCCAGGTGCTAGAAGTACTCCGTCAGCCGATCGAAGACGGCGAAGTTACAATTTCCCGGGCAGCCGCACAGCTATCATATCCTGCCCAATTTATGCTGGTGGCGGCGATGAATCCTTGCCC
>JAGGAD010000038.1 GCA_017889625.1 Bacillota bacterium
CGTCATATATTCTCTTGCACAAGCATCGAGAGCAACCGGCTCGTTGCTGAGACCATACTGTGAAATTACGTCCATAATGATTTTGGCGCATCTTTCAACATTAGCCTGATCCGCATCCCTTGCCGGTCCAAAATCTGTGAATATTTTACCGTTTAGCCATGGTGCTTCTTTCCTCAGAGCTTCTTTCGAGAAGCTGCTCATAAAGTAGCAGTGGGGTTCACCGTTACGAGGAACTATTACACATTGCCGTGAGTTGTAACGGTTCGGGATTGTTACGTAGCCACCGCTGATATAGCGGATAGCATATGGGTCCCAAGTAATAAGTGTTCCAACACCGTGAGCCGCCATTGATTCCTTGATTCTTTGCAGACGATACTTTCTCATCCGGTCAAAATTTACGCCTTCAAGGCGATCATAGGCCATTCTTCCATATGGCATTTAACAGTCACTCCTTTATCATTGTCAATATAAATACATAATTGATTCATTGTTCCCACTATTCACTATTATATGTCTTTTTTAGAAATGTACAATTAATTTTAGTTCTATCGATGATTTTATTTTAGTCATTTTAAACCTTAAAAAAAACATAAGAGCCGTTTCAAAGGGGCTATGTCATGGGGACAGTTCTAGTGATAGCACGATTTCCCATACTCTTTCTTTTTATAGTCTGCGGTCTGATAACCTGATTTGACAAAAATAATCCCGACTAAATGATTCTTGAGTTAAGTCGTGGCAGACGGTAGACAAAAACAGTCTCCAAGCAATTGCCTGGAGACTGTTCTTATCCGGTTTCACCTGATACGGCGAATTTTTTAACATACTATCAAGTTACCCAAAACTATAACATTAAATTACAAAATTTATTTACTTCTTTTTGATGGCAGTTTTACAGTTGCCCCACCTGATAACCAAATATCTCCTTCAATGGTTTCAATCCACCATGCAAGATCTACAAAATACTCACCATCACGGTTATACTTGTCATAAACGTAAGATTTTACAATAGCCAGATCTTCTGTCAAACCATGAGCAGTCTGGTTCTTATCTTTCATTTCGGGAACATGTTTCAAGAAGTACTCACAGTCAGTATTAAGCGGCATTTTCTTTCCGTACGTAGCCATTACTTCCACAGGCATAAGGCCCCAGCGAATATTATAAAGCCAACCATGATCGCCCATCCAATTGAAAATATGACGTTCAGCAAATTCGCGTCCTAAGAAATTAAGCAGCGGTCCTCTGCTATCAGTTGTTTTATGAATATCGGCCGTGTTAATATCCGCACTGCTATCGGTTTTATGTATGTCTGCGGTATTAATATCGTTCGTATCCCCTGACATATCTGTCGTTTCTAAGGTTCCTCCACCGACACCATCAGGCACAACCGGAATGTAATCCGCTTCATTTTGCATCCGGTAAATTCCGTTATTTTCATCCCGAATCATAGTCTTGAAGATCTCTGGATCCAAAATTTCCTTTTTCAAGGTCCGGCTCCCACCACTAGCCAATCCATAGGGTGGAGTAGGGATAAGCGGACTCAAGATAGGACCATCTACAGTCGCTGTAGGTTTATCGCCAATTTTCACATCTTCCCAATAAAGCGGTTGCGCGCCTTGCCGTTTTTCTTTTAGCCAACAGTCCTTAATAAACTTCCAATCTTCATCCGTATAATAATGAGCCGGACGATTCGACCAAGCGGCCGATTCCCAAAATTCCGCAAAGCCCATTACGGCTGGTCGTTTTCCTTCTTTATATATTTTAAGGCTCTCCGAAACACGGAAAACAACATCGTTTACTTTTTCTCCGTGTTGATTGTATACACTCCCTGTGCTTTTTATGTTAACATGCCGATATATAGAACCTTCTGTAGGAGTCTGATCTGTAAGATGTCTTGAATTAAATACCATATAAAGAGTATCTCCGGGATATATTGGCTTATAAACAGTTACATTATGATTCAACTGAGAAACAAGCAGCGTATCTCTGGCATCAGGCGGATACGGAACCATAAATGAGTCATCATGCGCACCAAAGCAAGGCAGCGCAAGTATATCCTTATACCCTAGCTTTTTTGCATACTCGGCATCATTTAAAACAGGGTTTGCAGGGTCATACTTTTCATTGTTATAGCGCACCATAGCTTCGGTTACTTTCAATACCGGACCAAGTCCCGGAGTATCCTGCGGTAGTGTCCCTTTAATAAGAGCCTGTACATCAATTTCGCCGCGCTCTTCTATTGCCTTATTATCAGCCAAGTACTTCTCGACAAATGCTTTCTCCTGTTCGGTGTAAACACCTGGATATAATACGACAAAATCATCTGGATTAAACTTTCCCATTATTTCCACTCCTCACAATATTTAATACAATTTTGAATACTACTTGTCCCGGTATTTTTTAGCGACTGCTATTAGCCTCCTAATAACCCGGAGCACTTTCATTTAATCTTCCTTTCTATATAATAATCTGATAATTGCTAAAAGTAAACATTATTTTACCTTTTTTATTATTTTTTTTGTTAGAGACGGATTTACGATATTCCTGGCGGCTTTATTTGGGGCCATCCGACATCTTTCCATTAGCTATCATCTACTAGGTTTCGCCGTGTCGTCTTTAATCACTTTGATAACAATTTGACCCTTGTACACGCCAGCTTCGATATTGGCTTCTTCTCCATTTACGGTCATAATCAAGGAGTAACCTAGCGGCGCCTTCATCGTGGTTCCAGCTGCCAGAGTTAAATTGCCCAGATATGAATCATGATTTACTAGCCAAGTAGAATCTTTGTCAAAGCTGGCTGAAATGCCCCAGTTCGCTCTCGCTCGATAATAGTTGCCATTCATGCTGGATTCTCCGCCAATTGCGTTGGCATACGAGAGACCAGGTACTTCCCATAAGCCATTGTCACCGTCGGCAAAGGAACCGGTAAATGTCGATCCGTTAAAGTGAACGGTCAGCGACGAACGCCGAGTGGCAGGCCGACCTTCTACAACGCGATTTACATTACCTTCGTTCCAAATAATGCCAGCCGCATCAGATTGGTTAAAGTTGAATCCGGGGGCGGACCCAGCTTCGGAGGAAATAAGATAGTTATAGTTTTCATTGTTGGTGTTTTTAAATGTGCTGTGATTCAGTTCTAGATTAACCCCGGCTGATTCAAATTCAAATACGGAGCTGGTTAATCCACCAAAGCAGCTTCCTACCGTGAGGTAAGGAATATCGGAAAAATCAGTGTCACCGATGTAGCGGCCAGCCGAATAGTTGTAGAACGTGTTATCTAAAACACTATTTCTAAGCGGAGTATCCTTTGTATACGATTTTCCTGCCAGCTTGCCGAGCGCAGCCAGTAGCGTTTTAGTCTTATCTTGAGAAATCCCATAATTTTCGCAAAGCTGGCCAATAGTCATTGTGATATCGCTCATCATGTAATGAGCCAGCACCGCATCGCCGCTGGCTGTTTTCCACGCTTCCACCGCTTTATACGCCGTTTCGCCGACTATAAAACCGGCAACATCTTTGTCGGCAGTAAAGGCAACATTGTTAAATACCGAAGTGGACTTGGCGACAATACCGCCACGATTTCTCAAAGCAATCTGCCCGGTTGCCGAACTATTGTCAAAATGCAACGTTCCTCCCGAGGCTACAACAAGTCCGGCATCCATTTTAGAATCGAAGGAAGAGTCTTTAGCGGTAATGATACCGCCACCGATAACATATACGCCAGCTGAACGATTGCCATAAACGGTTACGTGAAAATCTTTGGCTTCTACAATCCCATTCCCGAAATCATTGGCCAACGCGGAACCTTGTCCCACGGCATAGCTTCCCGGTACGCCCGTGATCGCGCGAACGTTTTCCAGATAAACGTACCCGCCATAGACAACATCGGCTACATGGTTATTCCAACCGCCAAGAGTGAAATCGGTGTTATAAACATAGACTTTGGCCGTATCCGATTTCGCTTCGTGGGAACCAGCCTTGCTTCCCGCGCCGCCGGCGATAACACCGTTTGAACCGTCGTCATTAGCCTGAATGACGCTTCGTTTACCGTCAAGTTGACCAACCGAAACAACGCCGCCGTTGGTAGCATAAAGTACGGCGTTCATGCCCCACTCCATAACTACTTCTACGTTATAGTTACTCAGACCGACTTCATAAGACATTTTTGCCCAGTTACCGATGGAACTAGAGACCGCATTCAAACAGTCAACTTTTACTGTGGCATAATCGTCCGCCCATAGGGCACTGCGTTCCTGATTAATTTTGGCATTGATTTTATCGCCGCTTTGGGCGGTGTTTATCTCAAGTTCTTTATATACCTGATCATCCTTATCGCCCTTTGCTTTGATAACAGCGTTAGCAAAAGCGGTATAAGCAGGATTTAGGGATGTGCGGGCGCTGAGACCGTTGAGATTGGTATTGCTGCTAGTAATATTAATGTTGTTATAGTTATAAGCAAGACGATATGGTGAATAATAAATGATGTCGATAGCACCGTCATTATCGCTGTCTTGGTAGTCCACATATTGGTAATAAAGATTTGAATTGGCGTTCGGCAATATTGCAGCCGTACTGCTGCCACCATAGAGTTCTTTGCCAGTGGCAACATCATAAGCAATTACATTCTTAGCCAACTTTACTTTATTACCGTTGACATAATATCCTTCCGTAAAGACAAGACGACTTTTTACGTCACCGTATGGTCCCTTGGCTATTACCGAATTCAAGTTCAAGGCTTCTTCTTTCGTCAACGCCCGAAACGTTTTATTGAGCTCACTTGCGTTTATCTTATTCTGAAATTGATGAAAAATTGTAACTTTCTTGTCGACGAATTTATAATCGTCACCACTAAAAGTAAGCGTAGTCGTGTCATTTTCCTGATTTACAGTTTTAGCAAAAGCACCTTTCGCAATGGCAATGATCGCATTTTTCGTAATTTGATTTTTGGGTTCAGCGGTCACCACATTGAGATAGGTTCCACCGGCAATGCTCGCTTTTTTTCCATTATCAACCGCGACAGAAACAAGTTGAACGCCAATTGTTACAACATTCTTGCCGCCTGCCGCCTGCTGAGTCGTATCGCTCGGCAGATAGAGAACGGCGTTGTCGCTGCTCATGAACGCGCTAGCATTGATGTCAACCTTCGGATTAGCAAAGGAAATGATCACCGCCGTGTTAAGATCATAAAACGCCCAATCGGCAACTTTCTCAACCGTCGCGGGAACATAAACCGCGGAAATTTCATTATGATGACCAAAGGCCTGCGCCTCGATCGCCGTAACTTTGGCTCCGCCCAATACGCTGGGAACTATGATCACATTGCTGCTTTTGCCCGAATATGCCGTAATGGCGCTGGTTGTGCTACCGCCGGAAGTGATAATTTTAAAAGTCCAGTCTCCCTCAGTGGCGGAGACGGATTTGACGGCGGGACCGCCGCCCGGCGGTGGTCCAGGCGGTCCTCCTGGTGGTGGTCCCGGCGGTCCTCCTGGCGGCAACATACCCGACGAGTTTTTAGCCATGGTATTTAAGGATATTCCCATTGTCAGCAGAGAAAGTAAAAAACACAATAAAAGCATCAGTCTTTTTTTCAAAAAAACCACATTCCTTTCCTTTAATTAAGATAGCAATTTCTACTTTTTACTTGAAGATTCCTCATTTTTAAGCATCTATGTTAACAACATTTGTATTGATAGCATATATTTTATCATTATTCCACCAACGATTCTATTATAAATTTTCAATTTTATGTCACAAGGACGGTTGTATAAACATTATCCCACGTCTAAATCATTCCTGATTAATTCTGGTTAAACGGTATACAAAGACATTCTCCAAACAACTGCCTGAAGGCCGTAATTATACGCTCTCTTTAATCCTAAACCACAGCTTGTCTTATTATGCCAAAATACCCATTATTTAATAGCCCAATCTTCAACATTCCACACATCAGTTACAATATCTTTATAAAATTCTGGTTCATGACATACTAGAAGTATGCTGCCATCATATACTCTTAAAGCCCGCTTTAGTTCATTTTTTGCATACACATCTAAATGATTCGTCGGTTCATCCAAAACTAATATATTAGTACGTTTATTAATAAGTTTGCACAATCTAACTCTAGCTTGTTCTCCTCCACTCAATATATTAATCGGGCTTTCTATATGTTGTCTTGTTAAACCACATTTAGCTAACTGACTTCGCACTTCGCTCTTAGTCTTATCCGGGAATTTATCCCAAACATCATCTAAAGCGGTATTCGTATTATCTTCCGTAATCTCTTGTTCAAAATATCCCACTTCTTGATAATCACCTAACTTTATTTCTCCATTTATCGGTTGTAATAATCCAAGTAAGCTTTTTAGTAGTGTTGATTTTCCCAAACCATTAGCCCCAACTATTGCAATCTTTTGTTCTCTTTGCATTCTTAAATTTAGCGATTTACTTAGAGGCTTGTTGTAGCCAATAACTAAATTTTTAGTTTTAAAAATTATACTATCTGACACTCTTGCCTTCTTAAAGTCAAATTGTGGTTTTATGTTTTCAGTCTTAATCTCTATTCTTTCAATCTTGTCTAGCTTCTTTTCTCTTGATTTAGCTTGTTTTGCCGTTGAAGCTCTTGCTTTATTTTTTCTTATAAAATTCTCAAGTTTTGCGATTTCATTTTGTTGTTCTTTGTACTGAATACCTAATTGTTCCTTTTTTATAGCATAAAGCTTGAGAAAATGATCATAATTTCCAGGATATCTTAATAGTGTTTTATGTTCAAGATGGTAAATAACATTTACCACACTATTTAAAAAGTCATTATCATGAGAGATTAATATAAACGAATTTTCATAGTTCATTAAATATGTTTTTAACCACTCTATATGTTCTTCATCAAGATAATTGGTAGGTTCATCTAATAACAAAATGTCTGGAGATTCTAAAAGAAGTTTGGCAAGTAGAACTTTAGTTCTTTGTCCCCCGCTTAAGGCTGAAGCATCTCTATCTAAAAAATCCCTAATTCCCAGACCTGCTGCCGTTGATTGTATTTTTGAATTAATATTATAAAAATTATTTTCATCTAGGATATCTTGCATATTAGCAATTTTATTGAGAGTTTTATTTACTTCTTCCTCATTCATCGTGCCAATTTCGTTATATAAATCAGCAATTTTTCCTTCTATATCAAATAACTTTGAAAATGCTTCTTTTAAAATATCTTCTACAGTATTTCCTTTTTTAAGGTCAGCGTGCTGATCCATATATCCCACACTAACTTTATTACTCCATTCAACTTTGCCGTCATCTGGCAATAGTTGATTTGTAATAATTTTCATAAAGGTTGATTTACCTTCACCGTTAGCACCAACAAGAGCAATATGTTCTCCTCTTAATAATCTAAAAGATACATTTTTAAATAATACTCTTTCACCAAATGACTGACTCATGTTTTCAACTGTTAAAATACTCATTATTTGTCAATTCCTTCTTATCTGTCACGGGGACGGGTCTAGTGACAGCACTATTTTTCCTACTTTTTCTATATTAAGTCTGGTATCTGTCGACCTAATAATTCTGTTTTAAATATTATAATTTGTACTAGTTCAATCACGATTCCGCGATTTCCAACCGTCTTACAAGGTTCGATGGTTATGTCTTACTTTATTGTTTCTGCTTCCCTCTAACCCATGTTATTTTACTATCTGCCGTATAGATCATTCCTTTTTATTCTATTTTTTTATCCTTACCACCCTCCCCTTGGCTTTTTGACAAAAATAACCCCCGACTAAATCATTCCTGATTAAATCGGGGCAGACTGTATTATGTAGCGGAGACGGTTCTAGCGACAGCACTATTTTCGTACTTTTTCTCTATTAAGTCTGCGATCTATTGACCTGATAATTCTGTTTTAAATATTATAATTTGTACTAGTTCAGCGATTCCGAGATTTTTAGCCATCTTACAGGGAACGACGGTTATGCCTTTCTTGATTTTTTCTATGCTTCCCTTACTAACTCCTGTATTTGCCGTATAGATAATTATTTTTTATTCATAAAATTGCACCTTGGATATTTAATATTTTACGACAGTTTAGGCTATCCTTGAAGCAGCCTACAGTAATTGGTGCATTAATATGTGCCATATTTATAGGTTCTAGTAGGAACATCATTCAAATCTTTCTTCTCAATAAAAGCAACTATACGAACAATCGCGCCATCCCCTTTATGCCAACGGGTTGGGAACGCGCAAACTACACAACGTTTACCAAGGACTTTATCCACGTCTCCACCAACATTCTCCCACGCGGGAATATTTCGTTTTAGAAATACCTCATGAACCGGTTCCCATTTGGGATGATCTTCCTTCGCCTTATGGCCGGGGAAAAATGTATTTTCATATAAATCTACCACCCGAGATACTAAAGGGCCAGGTCCATGTTCCGCCATATAAGAGGCACAAGGATGATCCAAGGCCTGGCAATCAATGCCAAAGCCTGCTGCCCCTTGTTCAACAAGCCATTCCCCAGCCTCCTCCGACACCCCAGGACTCCACAGGAAATAACGGTCAGAATCACTATATAAACGGTGCCAGCCAGTTACAATTATCGCATAATCACCTGGCTGAAGTTTAGGTTCACATTTTTTTAACATGTCCACAGTAATAGTCTGCATAGGTGTACATTTAACATCCCAGATTACAGCCGGCGCAATAAATTTTTCTAAAGCAACTTCATCAGTAAACGGACTTTCTTGACATACATGAGAGGGAGCATCATAATGCGTCGAAACATGTTGGGGAAAATTATTCATAAGTTGAGTCCGCCGATTAAATTTAGACATGTACTGTACTGGAGTAGTCCACGGCTGAGCACCAGCAGGCCAAGTCGGCTGATCATTGCCCCATGGATGAGACAGATCAACCATTACCATGTCACTGGTAATCGACCACTTACCTGGCAGATTCTTAGCGGGAGTAGAATAATCCAACAATGGAGTATCGTATGTTTTTACATCAAACGGCATTTTATCAATTGAGATGGGATATTTATGCATATTGCATACCTCCAATTTTTATATTTCCAAAGCAAAGGTAAAGGCCGATTCTATTGCATTAATAATATTTTTTGGTCCTTCGTTGCAATCGCCGATAAGATAGGTTTCTGGCACAACCGCCATAAGCGCCTGTACTTTATCTCTTTCAATCGACATTCCCAGCGCATTTACTACCGTATCGACCGGCAATTCATGCTGATTGTTCTTCTTATCAACGTATTTTACGCTGTTTTCGGTGATTTCGATAATAGTAGCTTCGAAAATAATTTTAATGTTCAGCTTTTCGCATAAGCTATGGATGGATAGACGGACGAGAGCCGCTGCATCTTTAGTAAATTCTTCGGCTGGAATCATGTCAATTAACGTTACTTCCTTGCCATCCTGTGCCAAACCGATGGCACATTCGGCCCCAGTCAAACCAGCGCCAGCAACCACTACTTTGTTTCCCGTCTTTTCCCGGCCAGCATCTACGTCGCCGCCCCAAACCACATTTTTGCCGGTGATGCCTGGGATAGGCGGAACTGCCGGCACCGATCCGATAGCAATCATAACAACATCGGGAGTTTCTTTCTTGATAAGGTCGGGAGTTACTTCGGTATTATAGACGATTTTTGCCCCGCAAGCGGCAGTTTCTTGTATCATCCATTCGTTGTATCGTCGCATATCTACTTTAAACGGTAATGCAGAAGCGGTATGCAGCATGCCGCCCATACATTTCGTTTTTTCATACAGAACTACTTCATGGCCTTGTTCAATAGCCGTTTGCGCCGCCTGCATTCCGGCGGGACCGCCTCCTATAATCATAACCTTTTTCTTTTGGTTGGCTTTTGGAACATAGGAATATTCCAGTTCGCGTCCTACCCGCGGATTAACCGCACAGCGGATAGCCCGAAAAAAAGGTGGTTCAGCGCGACCGCCGCAATAAACACAACGTATGCAGGGACGGATTCTATCGTCCTGCCCTCGATAGGCTTTGACAAAGGCATAGGAATCGGACAGACCGGCCCGGCCCATGCCGACCATGTCGGCTTGACTGTTAGCTATAAGTGCTTCGGCTTCTGCCATCGTCATAATTGAGCCCAGCGCAGTCACCGGTATTTTCAGTACAGCCTTGGCTTTTTCCGCAAAAATGGCATTTACTTTATGCGGCAAGAAGTATGGCTGAATCATATATTCTAGACTGGGCAGATACGGTATAAATCCGGCCGAGAAATTAGCGATATCAACATATTCCTGGGCCTTTTCCAAGTATACCAGAAGATCATCAATTTCCATTTCATTAAAGGTTTCAGGCACACGCGGGCTACCACTTACCCTGAGATCAATAGCAATTTTGTTGCCGTGTTCATCTCTTATAGCTCGTAAAATTTCCAGCGGAAACCGTATCCGGTTTTCCAGGCTCCCGCCATATTCATCAGTTCGCTGATTGAAAGAAGGCGAAAGAAATTGTCCAAACAGCCAACCGTGAGCGCTGTGAATCATCACGACATCAAAACGGGCTTTGACACAGCGTCCTACTGCCGATACATAATTATCAATGACTTGCTTCATATCGGCTTTATCCATCGGCTTCACGTCGTATTCTTTGTAAACCGGATGGATATAATCAGGCAGGTGAGACGGACCCAGGCAGGGCTTGCCTTTTAGCAGCGGCTTGAAAGCCAATGCTCCTCCGTGGTTAAGTTCAATAGAAGCCTTAGCACCATAACGGTGAATTTCTTCAACTACATGGGTAAGGCCGGGAATAATGGTATCTTCACCTAACCGAATGGCAGCTACATGCTCTATTGACTGCCCATTATCTACACAGGAATCGCCGATAGTAACCAGGCCTGCTCCAGTTCGGGCCATAGCCCCGGCAAATGCAATAACTTCATGAGTAACTTGTCCATCAGGGGTAGCCAAAGCTGACAGCATCGGAGGAGACATAATTCTGTTTTTTACAGTAACTTTACCAATATTTAAAGACTGAAAGACATGAGGATAACGGTTGAAGTCACTCATAACAAAACCTCCCTAATATATTACATTTTTCAGTACTTTTTTGTTTTCTTTGCGGAAATCAGCAATTGGCTTAAAATCCGGTTTAAGTTTTTTTAAGCCAAATGATTCCGACATTGCGAGTTGCCTCATGTTCCAGTCTACGAGATGAGTGGACTAAACCCGTATACTATTAAGAGTTTGTTACGTGCGTTTGATCCAGTCATATTATTTATCCCCTTACATTTAAAATAACACGAATAACCCAACGAGTGATCTTTTCCGTCAGGCTAACTTCTTAACACCATGTCATGTATATTAATATTACTATTGTGCTCTAACTCCGCCACTCCTATACCATGTCACGGGACGGTTCTTATTTCTTCGCAAGCCTTACCACCATTCCATTGTCTTTTTTAAAAAATAACCCCCGACTAAATGATTCTTGATTAAGTCGGGACAAAAGCCAGTAAAAACAGCCGTCAGACAAATGTCTGGCGGCTGTTTTTACTGGAGCAGACGACAAGCTTAGAACTCCGCCCCACAGTTTAGTTTGTAGGCTTGGCTTTGCCAAGTCTCATATAAGCTGATTTCTCGATCAATTACCCGTTCTCTACTATAAGCGGCACCAATTTTTGCTCACTTACCTTTACAAGGCCTTTATCAGTTATTTTCAACTCCTGGCTAACCGGCAGTGACAAGGTACTGATCGACATAATTATATTTGGGTGCTTATAACCCAAATGCTGCAGCGCGTCTATGACGCTTTGTATTGCTGCACCAAATTCTGCCACCGGCTTATCCGACAATATGCCAGCGATCGGTAAATCTGCCTTGCCAATAACTTTTCCAGCTTCAACTACATAATAGCCACCCTGCTTTTCAATAACGCTGTTAGCCGCTTTCATCATATCCTGTTTATTTCTCCCCAGCACCAACAGGTTATGACTGTCATGCTCATATGTTGTGGCTACGGCGCCGCGTGTAATAACGTCACCACCTACCAGAGCATAGCCTATATTCCTATTTTTGCCGTGTCTTTCCATGACAACAGCTAAACAATAAGGGGAGCTTTCCCAATCAAGCTGATTATCACGTATCGATATAGCAGCAAAATTCTCTTGCGTAAATGTAGTACCGGAATGAACAGTAATTATACGGCAAACTGCCGCTTCATCCTTACGATCAATTTTTATTGTAAACTGTTCTCCTGTAAGCAAGGGCAAATGGACGCTTTGGTAAAAATGAGCCGGAAATGAATGATCTCTTGTTTCCTTCACGACGTGACCAGCGGCACTATAAATTTCTTGCCCATTTTTAAACGTCCGGTCGATAGTAAACTCCCGCAAGTCATCCAGCAAGACAAAGTCCGCTATTTTGCCGGGAGCAATACTCCCCCTGTCGCGAAAACCCATACGCTTAGCGGAAGTATAGGTCGCTGCATAAATAGCAAGTTCGGGCGGCATTCCCAATTTCATTGCCTTCTTAACTAAATGGTTTAAATGCCCTTTCTTTACAAGAGAATTCGGCATGACATCATCAGTAACAAAGGAAAAATGCTCAGTAATTCCCTGCTTCAGCAAATACTCGATGATTTCCTTTTTTAAAGATTTTTCCTGAATTTGCACAAACATGCCATTAATTATACGCTCTTTAATTCCCTGTACGGTTTGCTCGGTATGGTCAGAATCTACACCTGAATAGATAAACCTTGACAATTCCAGGCCTTGCAATTTGGGACAATGGCCTTCCAGCGCAAAGTATGGCTTATTTGCTTTTATATACTGGATAAATTCGTTACTTTTTCCCTCCGGATGATACACGACATCTACGTAATTCATCACCTCACCCAGGCAAATGACTCGATCCATTTTGAGCATTTGCTTCAGTTCAGTGAGGTTTATCTCCCTACCGCTTGTTTCCAAATCGGCACTAGTAGAGGGAACCGAGCTGGGAATAGCAAAATATATATCAATTGGACAATTCTGTGCCGCAGACATCATGGCTTCTATTCCTTCCAAGCCAAATACGTTACCCATCTCATGAGGTTCGGCTACAATCGTCGTTACACCATTTTTTGCAAGGGCTCGTGAAAAAGTCAGGGGCGCCACCATGGAACTTTCAATATGCATATGAATATCAATCAAGCCAGGAATCATGTATTTTCCCTGCGCATTGATAATCTTCTCGGGTTCGAAACCGGAGGTCTCCTCTGTCCCAATATACAAGAATTTTCCCTGCAAAACAGCTACATCGGCCTGTATAAAAGTTTTCAAATAGGCATTAAAAACATTTGCATTTTTCAATAACACATCAATTTTCATTTTAGTTCCCCTTACCTAACCAACTATTTCAAACTCGCCAAAGAATAAAAATAATACGCCAGTACAAGCGCCAGTAAATAATGGCCTAATACGAGTTCCTTTAGCCGTCCGGCAGCCGATTTCATTATAACATAAGCAATAAAAGCCGCGGCAATCCCATTGCCAATGTTGAATGTAAACACGGTAAGGGCAATGCAAATAAAAGCCGGTATGTATTCCGTAATATCAGTATAATCGAGATTTCTCATGCCAGACAACATACTCATTCCTACATAAACAAGGATCGGTGCCGTAGCGGCAGCCGGAATCATTAAGGCCACAGGAGTTATAAACAGAACTAACAAGAAAGCAATTGCTGTCGTGATAGCCGTCAATCCAGTCTTGCCACCTGCTTCAACGCCAGCACCTGACTCAAGGTAAGTAATAAGTACCGGTATTGTAAACAAAGACCCCAGCGTAGCTGCGATCGAGTCCACCGTAAATACCCGGTTCAAGCCTGGCAGATCGCCATTTTTATCCAAAAGGCCAGCTTTACTGCCAACCCCTAATGCCGTTCCCAAACTGGAAAAAAAATCCGGCAAGAAGAAAGCAAATAGAAAAGGCAAATATTTTATATCTAATGCTCCCAAAATATCAAACCGCAAGAATACATCACCAAAACCTGACGGCAGACTGAAAAAAACGGCTGGTATTTTGGTTACCCCAATTGGAATACCAATGAGAGTGGTAAGCAGAATAGTAATTAAAGCACTACCGCGTACCTTGCGAGCCTCAAGAATTAAAAGTATAACAAAGCCGATCACTGCCAGAATTACGACCGGCTGTGTAAGATCGGCAAAAGACAAGGCAGTTTTTTTTGCATTAGCCGCAATTAGATTAGCATTACGCATTCCCAGTACGCAGATAAATAGACCTACACCGGCACTTATAGAAATTTTAATTCCTCGAGGAATAAGTTTGGTAATAAAATCACGTATTCCAAGTACAGTAACAAGAACAAATAATAAACCGCTAAGAAAAATTACGCCGCAAGCGACTTCAATTGATACTTTCTGAAGTTGCACAAGCGTAATTGAAAAAATTGCAACACTGCCCAATCCGGGCGCTAAAGCAAACGGCATGTTGGTGTATAAACCCATGACGGTTGTAGTAACAAACACCATTACTACCATCGCCGTAAGGATTTGCCCGACCGGCAGACCAGCTTCCCCCATCATTCTGGGAATCACTGCCAAAATATATGCCATGGTCGCAAAGGTTGTAATGCCTGCAATAATTTCAGTTGATACATTTGTCCCATTCTCTTTCAACTTAAACTGACACTCTAGTTTTTTCATAATTTGATTATACATTTTGCACCCTCTGTCCTTGATTCATAAATCGATTCGTTAATAGCGTGTTTTCTCTGTTAGTTCAAAGTCTGTTATCTGTCGACCTAATAGTTCTGTTTTAGCTGGTAACATTTGTCCTAGTTCAATCACTCTCCGAATTTCAACCATTTTACACAGGACATAGTGACAGTGATTCAATTTTTTGCTAACCTTACCACCCTCCCCTTGGCTTTTTGACAAAAATAACCCCAGACTAAATCATTTCTGATTAAGTCTAGTCAAACTGTAAAGAAGAATAGCACCCCGGAAAGTGTCTGACGGCCTTGCTAATAGAAAATAGTACTGTTGGTTATGTCTATTCATTCTTTTTTTATTCCACGAGTATCCATACACTTTATCACAAAATAATGGATTTGTCCTTCCTATACTTTAGTATAAGGACTTACAGGTTTCCCAATCACCTCTTACTAGCGTTATTTTACTATTTACCGTATAGATATTTCCTTTTTATCTACTTGCCCCCTCTTGTTTTTTTGACAAAAAATAACCACGACTAAATCATTCCTGATTAAGTCGTGGCAAACATTAGACAAACAAGCAATTGATAAGCAGTTTTTGCCGTTCTTTAAGGAATATGCCCATAACCCATTTATATAACATCAAGTCCGCCGTCTGCAGTAACCACGTTACCGGTCACCTTGCTACAGGCATCCGAGCAAAGCCACAGCACTACGTCAGCGATATCCTCAGGTTTACCGAACTGCGGCGGCAGAGATGTACTATTAGGATCTTGCTCGCCGGGTTTTCCGAACAATCGATCAGCCATTCCAGTACCTAAAGTCGGACCTGGGCAAACCACATTGCAGCGGATGTTTTTGCCGAAACACTCCACAGCAGCGGCCTTGGTCAACTGAATGAGACCAGCCTTGGCCGGACCATAAGCACCTAATTTACCCATTGGTTTCATGCCTGCGGTAGATGCAGTGTTAACAATGCATCCCGTCCTCTGCTTTTCCATCTGCTTCAGTTCATGTTTCATGCACAAGAACACGCCCTTGAGATCCACGTCCATTACCCAATCCCAGTCCTTCTCCGTTACCTCACATAATGGGGCAATGGGGATAGTTACACCGTCTGGGCCGACGCCGGCGTTGTTAAAAGCAAAATCGATAGAGCCAAAACACTCGATGGCTTTGGCAACCATTGCCTCCACATCGGCCTCATCCCGGACGTCACAACGGACGCCAGTGGTAATCACGCCGAATTTGTCTCGGATCTTCTCGGCGACGGCGCAGGCCTTATCCTCGCTACTGGAAGTGGCGATAAGAACATTGGCCCCCTCATTGGCAAAGGCGAAAGCTGTAGCCTTGCCGATGCCCGAAGCACCGCCAGTGATAATAACAGACTTTCCTTTAAAGCGTTTTTCCATAATTAAGTTCCTCCCTTTATTATTGCTACTCTTGGATAAGCAGAGATGATTTAACTGCCACCACTATAGCGATCTCGATGCTTCCTAAAAATTAGCTCAGGTTAATAACCTAGTAGTTAGCCGATTGATTATTTTTGCGACTATACTATTATTCCAAGGATGCTTATTTTATCCGCAGCGCAGCATAGAAAGCTTCCTGATTGGCATCTGCTATCAGACGTCCCGTAGACACACAATCACCAATGACATATACTCCCTCGGCATACATGGAAAGAAGCTTGTTTGCCAGATGGTCGTCCGGTTTAACTCCAAGTGCTATGACATATGTATCTCCATGAACAATATCTTCTTTGCTCTCCAAATCAACAGCTACTACGCCTTCATCGGTGAATCTTTTTATCCTGCGGTCTCCCTGCAGTTTCACAGCATATTTTTCAAGCTGGTACATGACTTCGATGTGGTTGAATACCGGCATTCCTTTCCCGAAATCTTGGGCCGGTATCATATCAATGACTGTGACTTCCTTTCCTTCCATCCCCAGCATGATAGCACATTCCAATCCGACGATCCCTCCGCCGCAGACAACGACCTTTTGACCTACTTTCACCCTGTGGTTTTCGACATCACTGACCATTTTGACCTTATTATTGTCAATCCCCTCGATATTCGGCCTTATATATGTTGAGCCAGTAGCTACGATAATGGCATCCGGGTTATTCTTCACCACAAGCTCTGGCGTGACCTCAGTATTATAAACGATCTTCGCACCGCATTTTTCAGTCTGACGGACATCCCACTCATGATATAGCCTTAAATATTCCTTGAACGGTGCTACAATAGCGTCTTTTACAAGGCCTCCAAGCTTATCGGACTTTTCATACAGGGTAACATTGTGCCCCATCTCGCATAGAGTCTGAGCAGCCATCATCCCCCCCGGTCCGCCTCCGATAACCATGACGTTGCTTGCTTTATTGAAAGGTATCATGCCGGCAATATCCACATTCATGCCCAGCCGCGGATTGACAGCGCACCGCATACTTGTTCCATATACATTAGCATTGCCGCACCAGTCGCAGCGGGTGCACGGGCGTACATCCCCGACCTTGTCCCTCAGAGATTTATGAATAATGTCGCCATCGGCCATGAAGGATTTTGCCATTACAACTATATCCGCCTTACCGTTTCCGACGATGGCTTCCGCTTCAGCCATTGAAGTGATATTACCAACTACCGCTACCGGGATCCTAAGGTGTTTTTTGATCTCTTGAGCAAAAGGTACATTCAACAACCTGCCTTTGAAATAGGTAGGAATGGTGCAAGTCGAGCCATAATTGAAGAAGATATTGCCCCTAGAAACATGCATAATATCCACATATTCCTGGGCTCTCTTCATAAACTCAAGAGATTCGTCGAATTCTAGGCCGCCATCAACGTCTTCCTGGGCGCTAACCCGAAGCTCAATGACCATGGATGATGATACAGCCGCCCTTACCGCCGCAAGCACTTCTAGTGGATATCGCATGCGGTTTTCAAAGCTTCCACCATATTCGTCGTTGCGTTTGTTGCTGATAGGTGAAATGAACTGGGCCAGCAAGTTGTTGTGGGCACAGTGGATCATAATCATTCGAAGGCCTGCATGCTCACAACGCAGCGCGCAGTCAACAAATTGCTTCTTGATATATTCCATGTCTTCATAACTCATAGGTTTGATATGACCAAGCGGTCCGCCGTTAAGGGGAACGTCGGAAGGAGCCAGCGCTGGATTTTTCGAAGACGTGGCCGAGCCACGTCCGGCATGGGAAAGCTCGATTGAAAGTTCCGCTCCATTTTCCCTGGCAGCAATCACCAATTGATTAATTCCATGTATGCAACGATCATCAGTCACGTTAAGTTCGCAGACCCATGCCGAACTGTCAGAATGAACTACGGGACTGTTTCCGATAGTTACATATGCTACCCCTATCCTAGCCTGCCATTTGACATAGTCTATCATTTCCTGAGTAACATCACCTTCGGGACTGCATTTCAACACCACTGTCGGTGAATACTGGAGCCGATTTTTTAATGTAAGCCCTCTAATCTTGAGTGGTTGAAACACATGTGGATATCTATCGTTTCTAATTGCGCACAATTCTAAATTCCCACCTTTCTATCGCTTTACTATTTAATTTTAGTATATACATGCTTTCACCCTATTCAAAATATAAAATATTAATAGCGGTATAACCACTGAGTTATACCGCTATTAAATCAATTTTACATTCAGCAAAGTGATGGAACCCGCTATCGAACCGTTTCTCCTAAGATCCCACGACATAAATAAGCACTCCCACTTTTTGCGAAAATTTTAAAGTAGAAGTGCTTATTTAATTAGACATTAACATTAATCATTATTATTTGAGAGTATGATTTTGTTACCGCCCATCTTTTTAGCCTGGTACATCGCACCATCTGCCGCCGCTAAAAGTTCATCGCACGAACCTCCAGACTCAGGAAAAGTAGATACCCCGATACTTAAAGTTAAATTTACTTTTCCGTTTTTCGGCAGTTCAATTGGAGTGTTTTCCAAGTCAAGACATAAGCGTTCCAGCGCCAATTTAGCTAACCTACTATTACTATCCGGGAAAATTACCGCAAATTCATCGCCACCATAGCGGCATATCACATCGTCCTTTCGAAAAGCATGCTTCATCCGCCCAACTAACAATGTTAGTACCATATCACCAGCTGAATGTCCATAATTATCATTTATAAATTTAAATAGATTAAGATCTATCATCGCCAACGAAAATTTTTCGTCGTGCATTTTTGCTTGAAATCGTTCCTCCTGCAACCGACGATGAAGATAGCGACGATTATAAATCTTAGTTAGCTCATCTTGCCAAGCCCATTCATGAAAAGTTTCTAAGCGATTAAATAGGGCATGAATACGGGCTACCAACTCCTCCATCGCAAAAGGTTTTGCCAAATAGTCATCAGCCCCGGTAGCAAATCCAACTAATTTATCCTGTAATTCACCCTTTACCGTAAAAAATATTATCGGAATTATTTGCTGGAACTCTTTAGATCGTATTCTACAGCAAAATTCAATACCATTCTCGCCAGGCATAAGAATATCAAGCAAAATTAGGTCCGGGTGTTCCATTTGGAGATGGTTTTCAGCTTCTAAAGAATTATGGCAGACAGTTATAACAAAGCCTTCTTGTGTAAGACGCTCCTGCACCAGCTTAGTTATGACCGGATCGTCGTCAACGACGAGAACTTTTTTGTTATTGCTGAGCATATTTTTTTGTTTTTCCCTACTAGGAATAATGCCCTCCGTGCCCAATCTTCCAACTTCATCTACAATATCTTCTAGTCTTTCAGCTAGAAATTTCTGCAAACCTGCACCTAATTTCACCCTATAGTTCTCAACAAGTGACAAGGCTGTTGTAATCTCGGACGCTGATTCAGCAATATCTTTCAGCCCTACCATCTGCCCGGAACCTTTAAGAGTATGCGCAAACCGGTAAAGATTTTTGCATGTTTTTAGGTCATACCCATGATCTCTTAGTTTTGATAATCCTTGTTGCGCATGAGGAAGATTTCGTTGCACTTCTTGGAGAAAGATAGTCCGGGCTTTTGCCATAACTTGATTCTGTCGGTCGTTTTGTGTCTTCATTTTTTAAATCACCTCATGCTCAGCTAGCGACTGATTACCGAGAGTAATAACTAACAGTTCCTCGCGATTAATAACTCCCTGTACTACAAACCCTTTAAATTCCAATAATTCCCTGATATTTTTTTCGATATCAACGGATTCTTGGGGACCAGGTACTCCCACCACCCCGTCCGCCATCCGGGTTAGAGTATGTACACTCTCAACCAACTTATTTATCGGAAATGGTTTTACGAAATAATCGGCTGCCCCTAGCTCAACCCCCATATTACGCTTGTCAATACAGCTAGAAATAATGACCGGAACCTTACTAGTGGCATTATCCTGTTTTAGTTTTCGCAGAACATCCCAACCATCAAGCAGACCGGCTAAAGTCAGATCTAAAATAATTACGGCAGGAAGTTCCTCCCTAACTACGGTAAACACCGCAGCACCGTTATCCACTACCTTAGTAGTGTAGCCGTTACCGTTCAAGGTTTCAACAAGTAATGCCGCCATGGCTTGATCGTCCTCGACCACCAAAACCTTATCATTTGCTTGGCTAACAACTATCTCTTGCTTGCCTCTAAACGGTTTTGGAGCAGCACTTGCTTTACCAATCGGGAGACTGATAGTAAAGATACTGCCTTGCCCGTGTACAGATCTTACCTTAAGTTCGCCCCCATGAGCTCGAATTATCTTACGACTAATGGCCAAACCCAAACCAGTACCGCCGATTTGACGACGATCGGAATTATCAACCCGAAAGAACGGCTGAAATAGGTTATCCTGAGCATCTTCAGGAATTCCCAATCCGTAATCTTCTACTTCCACTTCGACCATATCCGAGGAAGAGCAGAAGGCACGAACTACAACGTTGCCGCCACTAGGAGAATATTTTATGGCATTACTCAGAAGATTCCCTAAAACCTGATCAATCCGCTCCGCATCGACCCTAACCAGCGGTAACCCGTCCTCTATGTCCTCTATCAAATTATGCTGCGAACTTTGAGCCTGATATAGCTCTACATTTTTATTAATAAGCCGCCCTAGATCAACTGTACTTTTAGTAAACTCTAAGCGTCCGGCTTCCATTCTCTGAAGATCCAGAAAGTTGTTAATCAAGCCTGTCAAGCGCACTGCCTCATTGTAAATAGTCTCCAGATACTTCGTGGCTCTGGCCGGGCTATTAGTTTTCTTAAGCAGCAATTCGGCGAAACCTAAAATACTAGCCAGAGGGGTTCGTAATTCATGGCTTACAGTATTTATTAGCTCTGATTTTAAATGATCCAGTTCCTGAATCTGAAGAAGCGTCTGGCGGGTATCTAGATGCGTAATGGCATTATCTAAAGCCACCGCAGCTTGATCGGCAAGCGTTGTCAGAAATTGTTGTTCTTCCGAATTAAATTTATCCCCGTCAAGACGTCCCACAGTAATAACCCCAAGCAAGTTGTCGTTGACCACCATCGGTAAATATATTTCACTAGCCAAGGCCAGTATCCCATGCAACCCTTTTGTCTTTAACTGCCCTTCGCCATAATTAGCTACTAACATCCGTTTCTTTTGAGCTGCTAGTCCCAATAAACCCTCCCCTAGCTGCCAGCTGGATAAATCCTCCGTTTGAGTCAATCCCGTAGCGGTTCGAATTTTTAATGTTTTAGTTTCCTGATTATAAAGAAGTATTGCGCCTACTTCAGCCCCAGCCTCTTCTACTATACTAGCGAGTACTGTATTTAATAAAGGCTCTAAGTCAAGCGTACTTGTTAACGACTGGCTAAAATTGTACAGTCGTTTCAAGATAGCTTCCTGTTTAGACAATTTGTCCCAGTTAGTTTGTATCTCTTCTTGTTGTGAAAGAATTTCTTCATTTTGAGCAGTCAGTTCTTCGCTCTGAGCCTGTAGTTCTTCGTTATGCTGCTCTAGGTCTTGTTTGTCAGCTTGAACAATTCTTATCATATTTTTAAAAGCTATCACCAGCTCACCGACATCAGCATTAGCCTTGAGTCTCTCTAGCAACTGATAATCACCTTCGCTGACCTGCCGAACCGCTCTTATCAGCAAACTCAGTTCTGTGGTGATACTTCTGGCAATAAAAAATCCTAAAACAAGCGCTAAAAAGGTTATTAAGCCATCAAATAATAAAGTCTCCTGATACGAGGTCCGAGAATACCGAGTTAGCGATTTAAGAGCCGCCGCCTGTCGATTGTTCATGATTTCTAAAAGTTTAGTTCTCGCAGTAAGCAAATCTTCCAATTCCACTACCGGATCAGACTCTCCACGATAGTCTTGCCCGTTACGAACATCAGTCATAATATTCGCTAACGAATTCAAGGCTGGACTAATTTCACTTCTGATTATTTCTACAGAATCAGGGTCATCTGCCAATAGACTTTCTACGCTGTTTAAATCCTGTTCAACAGCCTTACAGTTATTCTCAAAAGCAATCACATAACGTTGATCTTTACTTCTAATATAGCCTCGTAATGCAGCTGCTTCTTCATTTGTTTGCACGGTTATGCTTACAACCAGAGCTTCGGCATTCTGGTAGCGATAAATCGCAGCCATAGCCTCCTCGGCCTGTTTATGATTTTCAATGTCACTTATTATATTCATTATGAATATAGCCGATATAATAAGAATAAATCCTGCCAGTATCCTAGTCCGAATCCTATACTTCATCTTACACTCCCTCGCTCAGGAGCAATGACCTGATTTTCCAATAATGAGCCTACTACTTCAATTAATTCAAGCGGACTAAACGGTTTTCTCAAGTAAAAATCAGCCCCGGCTTGCTGACTCTCCAGCCGGTCATTTTCTTGTCCCTTGGCAGTAAGCATCAATATTAATATATCCCTTGTGCTAGCATCATTCTTTAAACGAGAGCATAGCTCATATCCGGTTAGCCCAGGCATCATAACGTCTAAAATAATCAAATTCGGCTTATCTTTTTGAATGATATCATACGCTTGCAGTCCGTCAACAGCTTCAGTTATATCGTAGCCTTCATCCTCCAGCGAGGCCGATACAAGAAAACGTATTGATGGCTCATCGTCAACAATTAGAATTTTTACCATACATACTCACCTCATTAAATATTAAAAATGTCATGGTCGATTTAGTAAAAAATAAGCTTTCCTGTACACATACTAATACTGGAAGTTATTAATAACTTCCAACAAAAAGTCGCCTGGTGTCATTCAATCGGAATGGTCACCTGGCGATCTTAAGCAATAAAATATATTTTTGGCCCCATAGCTTTACGCCTTTTCAGTAATCTTGCTGTTATATAGTATTATTTTATTGCTATGTTTTAATTGTACAATCTTACTTTTCCTGCTTTTTATGCCTTTATATGTTAACACTGCCTTGTTCGACTTTCGACAGAACTTTTTGAATACCTGCAGCTTTTTGTCGAACATGTTAAATTTTCTCATTTCAAGCAGCTACTAAAATATATAGTATGGATGTTTCTATTACCACCCACACCTTGTCTTTTTGAAAAAAATAGTCCCTTCCACTTTATGCTAAAGTTGTAAAGTGGAAGGGCTTATTTCAATTAGTCGTACTATCTGATAAAACTTGATTGAATGGACAGCTCATGTTATTTGCCAGCTTAGTCGGGATGAATACTAGGCCGGCTGGTATAATTCTTGCCAAAATTTGCCGCTACACCCCTGGCACGGGAGCATTCGTGTCCCCCGTGGTCATTATTGTCATCGGCAGTTTTTATGGTTGGATAAGGCGGCCAATTATCTATATCTCTTAACAGGTTCTCTTTAGTTGTCTATAATCTGAAAAGCCACCTTTAACGGTGGCTTTTCGCTTATAAGTACTATGTTGTTTTTATTATAAGGTTCCGTATTAGATCCAGCACTCTGTAATCTTGTCAATTGGCCATTTTGTGAGAAGCTCATAACCATCTTTGGTTACAACGATATCCTCTTCAAGACGAACACCAAAGTCACTGCCCGGCTTGCCTGCCCAAGTTTCAACCGCAAGGACCATACCTTCCTTGAAGGTCGAGTTTGGTCCA
>JAGGAD010000088.1 GCA_017889625.1 Bacillota bacterium
GGGCGGACCAAAATTCGAAGCGGTTTACCCAAGCGGCTGGGGGATGGTAAGCAATACGCCGTTCAAGGGATATAAGGGAGAAGTTTACAACGGCGGAGTGCGTGACCCGCTGATAATTCACTGGCCTGAGAAAATCAAGGCAACCGGTGAGATTCGCAGTCAGTATGTGCATGTGACCGATATTACCCCAACGGTACTCGATGTATTGAGCCTTGAGGCCCCGAAGACCTTCCAGGGAATCGATCAGCTGCCGATGGATGGAATCAGTATTGCCGATACCTTCAGTAATCCGGAAACAGCAACTAATCACACCATTCAATACTATATTGTTGGTGGAGATCGTTCCATATATAAGGACGGCTGGAAAGCGATTGCTACGCATAAAAGGGGACAATCCTTCGAGCAGGACAAATGGGAACTATATAACCTTAATCTTGACTTTGCTGAAGTTCACGATGTAGCTGGAGAATATCCCGATACCCTTAAAGACTTGCAAAGCATCATTACAAGAATTTTCATTTGCTCAGCTGGCGGCGGGGGCTTCAGACGCAGTAAATGCGCGAAATAGCTTTAAATATTATTCTGGAGTTGGACCCATTAATTCTGACGCCGCTCCTAAAATTAATAATCGCTCCTATACAATTACAGTGCCGGTAACCCGCTCCGCTAAATCACAAAATGGCGTTCTGGTTGCTATGGGCGACCAATTTGCCGGGTATACCTTATATCTAAAAAACAACCATTTGATATACGAGTACAATCTATTCGGGACCGTATATAAGGCAGAATCGAACATAGAAGTGCCGGTTGGCGCATCTACGCTGAAGTTCGAGTTTAAAAAGACGGGTCCGTTCGCTGGAATAGGACGCTTGTATATTAATAACACAGTGAGCGGAGAAGTGGCTATGCCACAAACGTGCCGGGTAACTTTGACCCTTGAGTCTCTAGATATAGGAAGGGACAGGCATACACCAGCCAGCAAGGCCTATCAAAAAATGGGGGAATTTCCGTTTGCCGGTAACCTTGAATATGTAGCGTATGAGCTGCAAAACGACCAACGAGACGTTGCACACTAAAATTAAACAGAACAGCCAATAAGTAAGACAGATGGCCCTGCACCGTTAGCGCAGGGCCATCTGTAATAAACAAAAATAAGTATAAATAGTTAAAATCATTGTTAATCTAGTACCTAACTGATATTTAGATTTGTAAAAAAGGTTTCGGAGGTTTCGCTATGAATATGAGTATTAAGCTAAAGTTAGCGATAGTAACAATCGGTTTATTTGTAGTTTCTCTTGGATTACTGTCTTTTTTAGATTTTTCACAAACAAGATCTATAATTCTCCATAATACAGAACAAGAGTTGACATCTTTAGCGAATAAAGGATCAGAACAGGTTGAAAGCTTTTTTGAAAACAATAATGGCAAATTCCAGCTGATAGCTAGATCTCCAATTTTAAGCAGCGGTGATAATGATGCCATTCGAAACTATCTTAAGGCTGAAATGAACAATAACCCTATTTATGAATCAATAGTTTGGACCGATCGAAACGGAAAAGGAAATGAAGTTCATGGAAGAAGTACAAACTTAGCTGGTAAACTTCCATTTCAAAATGCTCTGAACGGAGAGACTTTTATAGGAGATCCCAGTATATCCCCAGCAACTAATAAATTGGTAGTACCTGTTTTTACACCGATTAAAAATGGCGATAAAATTATTGGAGTATTGCTTGGAATCATAAATATTGAGGCGGTAGAGCAAATTATTTTAGGTGTGAAAATTGGAGACACTGGTTATGCCTATGTGATGCGTAATGATGGGCTTACTCTCTTTCACCCGGATAAGGAGTTAGTAAATAAATCGAACCTATTAACCGATGACAATGGCTCGCCGGAGCTTAAAGCTGCCGTCGAACAAGCTGTAAAAGGTGGCAATGGAATAGCCAGTTATCAATATAACGGTGCGGCAAAATATATGGCTTATGCCCCAATTAAGGGAACTAACTGGTCAATGGGAGTTACAGTACCACAAAAAGAAGTAACGGCCAGCCTTAATAGCCTTAGAAGAATTTCACTACTAACTATTTTAGTGCTGTTAATTATAGTAATCTTTATTATTTACTTTATTGTAGCGAAAATGACCAAGCCGCTGATTCAATTAGAATTGGTAGCAAACCGTATTGCCATTGGTGATATTCGCATAGAAAAACTTGGAATTACCTCACGCGACGAGATAGGACGTTTAGGGACAGCTTTTGAAACCATGGGTAGCAATTTGCAAAATTTAGTGCGGCAGATTATTACCTCAGCGGAGCAAGTATCAGCCTCTTCGGAAGAAATGACAGCTACTGCTGAACAGTCGGCGCAAGCCGCGAATCAAGTTGCCACATCCATTACTGTAACCGCCCAGAAAATTGAAACCCAAGGAAATGCCTTGACCGAAGCTTTAGGAATGGTAAAAAACATTGCCCAAGGAGCTAAAGAAGAAGCGGCAAAAACAAGTACCGCTGTAGAAATTACTAACAAAGCGGTAACTGCGGCCAATGAGGGAAATAAGGCTGTGGCCAGTGCCATCAATCAAATGACTAGTATTCGTAATACAGTAGATACTTCAGCCCAAGTGGTTGCTGAACTTGGGGAACGATCTAAAGAAATTAGTCAAATTGTAGAAACTATTTCAGGTATCGCCGGACAAACTAACTTGTTGGCGTTAAACGCAGCGATTGAAGCGGCCCGGGCGGGAGAACAAGGGAAAGGCTTTGCCGTAGTTGCCGATGAGGTCAGGAAACTTGCCGAACAATCGCAGGAAGCTGCCAAACAAATTGGCGAATTAATTAGTAATATACAAGGAAAAACCGATGAGGCCGTTGTTGCTATGACTAATGGTACGAAAGAAGTGCATCGTGGGACCGAGATTGTTAACCATGCCGGAACAACTTTTAACGCTATCGATGAATACTTAAAACAAGTAGCCAGTATTGCATTACAAACATCTGAAACTATGAATAAACAAACCATACTGAGTCAGCAAATACTTGATACCATGAATGAGCTAACCTCTATAGGACATGATATTTCCGGACAGACCCAAAACATATCGGCAGCAACTGAGGAACAAGCTGCTTCAATGGAAGAAATATCTTCAGCTAGCCATCATTTAGCTGATTTAGCAGAAGAACTGCGGGTTACTGTTGCTCAGTTTAAAGTTTAGTGCTGTGGTTATCGAAGTCGGCGAATTATTGTGGCGGTTTCGCTATATTCTCCGTCAATTTTGATACTGATAGTATTAGAAATAATACCATAATTCGTTGTGCTAGTACCAAAGTCATTACACAAAACATTAGCAGAATGAGCAAAAGAGGAAAATGTAAGTTTGAATCAATTGACAGCGTATTTATTATTATCAGGGATCGGCAAGAAAGCGAAAATATAGGATTTACTGGGATTGTTGAATAAAAACATTTTTGGTTAAAATGAGAAAATAATGCTCATCGAATGTACGAAAAAACTAGCAGATGTCATGAAAATAAAGTTGCCAAATAACATAACGCCGATTAGGCGCGCACCGTTTTATGAATGGTTCGCTACTCTATTTTTGTTTGATAAACGTAAAAACGTTATGTTAATTAACAATCAAACCCGCTATACTATTGTGTTGTATTATCGGCCATTGAAGAAAAATTAAGCGGCTGATGGTGTTTCTGTCGATAAGATAACAGCCTATCATGAGTATTGCAAAGATATAATTTATACGAAAACATATGACCGTAGCGTATTGAGCCAAATTAACGATTTTCTTATTCATATATACCATGGAAAATTGAAGATTATCTACCCAGTAGTAGTAGTAATATGATCGAATTCAGTAAATGGGTGAATAACAATTTAAGGTGTGGTGGTTTAGCCTACGCTAATCCGATAGAGCTATTGAGAAAAGAATTGTAGTAGGTTTATTTCCTTTGTAAACCATACCGTAAATATGAAAAGATCATTCGCCGCTCCGAAAATCCCCGCCCGCCATCAAAATAAAAATTGGCTACACTAGCGGCTATTTTGGCTTTCCAGAGTTAAATGGCTTGCGTTCCTCATCCCGAAATGAGTTTATAAACTGATCAGAAGCCTTCTACTATTTAAACTTATGCTAAATTACTTAACTTAGGGTTAGGTAATTTTTTTGCCTCTTGTAATAGTTTAATAGGATTATTGTCCCGCTTTTATACACTGTAATAGAGACCTTAGTCTCAAGGAATAGTATTTGTCAATAGGTAATTATATCTATATAAAATTAAAAAACGGTCGATTTCATAGATAATGGCGGGTATATTGATTAATTAATTTTATGGAAGGGATGGGTTTATTGAAGAAGCATATTGTACGAATAATTAAGGTAATCCTGGTAGCGGCAGTAGCCGTTACCATAGTCGCTTTGTCTATTGATTATTATGTAGAGCAAAATGCACGAAAATATATAGTTAATCCTGATGAACTGACAAAGGCGGATGCTATTCTTGTTCTTGGCGCATATGTTTTTCCCGATGGTACAGTATCGAGTATGCTTAATGATCGGCTAAGCGTAGCCCAAGAACTTTATGAAAAGGGAAAAGCGGATAAAATAATTGTGAGTGGCGATCATGGTCAAAACGATTATGATGAAGTAAATGCCATGAAGAGTTTTCTCAAAAATGAAAAAATACCAGCCGAAAATATCTTAATGGATCATGCTGGGTTTAGTACATATGAAAGCGTCTATCTAGCCAGAGATATTTTTGATGCCAAAAAGATCATTATCGTAACCCAAAAGTACCACCTTTTTCGGGCAGTTTTTATTGCTAGACAGTTGGGCCTTGATGCGTATGGAGTTGCATCCGATAAACACGATTATGGTGAAGCGTTGATGAAGGTTTATCGACAGCGGGAAATTGCTGCGCGTAATAAAGATTTCTTTTTTGCAAAATTTATTAAACCTAAGCCGACCTTTTTAGGTGAGGCAATACCTGTAACAAGTGACGGTGCTGTCACTGATGATGACAGCAAGTAAAGTGTTGGGCCTCATACCAGGAAAATGTTCTTGTGCTTAATATTATTTTAGCTGACGTTGCCTTCGCTTATGACTATTCATCTGCCAGCTAAGGAATGAGAAAATTAAATGTCTAAGTTGCCCCTTAAAGAATTGAATAAAATTTTTAAAAATCCTATTTTTATGATTGGTGATTACTATTATTTTTCTTAAACTTTGCATTTTCGAAGGGAAATAATAAATGTTAAAACTAACGAAGCTACCTCGATTAAGTTACTATGTACTTCCTGTTTTAGTACTTATTTTTACCTTTTATAGTTTTAACCTTTTTAAACAAAGTGAAAAAGAATTGAGTTTAATAAACCATCCTCCAAAGGTAAATATTGTTGGATACACCACCGATAAAACCAATCTAGAATTAAATAGTATTCAAGAAAAAGAGACCCTTCTCCAATTGTACAATGAAGAATTTAAACGGAATGGGTGGTTGTACATTTGTGAATATGAAACTCCTGAGCTTGAGAGGGTTAATAAAACAATAAGAGTAACTGGATATACTTTGCATTACGCAGTATATGCAAAAGATGACTTAATGCTAAGGCTTAAATTGATACGTGATTCGACAGGCAAATACATAAATGCTTTTTATATTAAAATTGAACTCAAACAAAATCACTAACTTTGCTGCTTGCTCTGGTGAGTATCCATAAGGCCGTAGGCCCCAAACCACATGCCCCACCAAAAGACCAAAATAAGGCAGTACCTGGCTTCAGTGGCCTTGTACTGCCTTATTAGTGAGCCCTAAAGAGTAATAATCTCTAAACCATACGTTCTACAAGCTTAAAATCCATTCGGCCACACAAGAAACATAAAACTCACAACAACTAAAACCCAAACCCAAGTTATAAACGTATAAGGCAAAATGTCTTGAAACCGCACCTTCATCGCGCCTAATACCGGCAACGCCCAAAAAGGCTGCAGCATATTTACCCAGCAGCTTCCTTGCGTATAGGCGTTTAATATCTGCGGAACGCTGACGCCGAGCTGTTGCGCCGCCGGTATAATATAAGGTGCCTCAATGACAAATTTCGAACCGGCTGATGGAACAAAAAAGTCAATAATTCCCGTATAGAGAAACACGATCCAGGGTAAGGTCCGGGCCGTTGAAATAGAGAGAAACCAATCGGTAATAATTTGCGCCAGGCCAGAATTACTTATCATGCCAAAAATACCCGCATACAGCGGAAACTGTATTATAATCCCGGTTGTAGCGGTTACCCCTTTTGTTACCGAAGCCATAAATCGGTGAGACGAACCATGCAGCAGCATTGCCAATCCCAGAAAAGCAAAGTTCAAGGTATTCAAATCTAACCGGCCAATTCCGTTTAACCAAATAAAATTCCCTACTGAAACCAATATTCCAAGTGCTATTATTGGCA
Source organism: Bacillota bacterium (assembly GCA_017889625.1). GTDB lineage: Bacteria > Bacillota > Negativicutes > Sporomusales > CTSoil-080 > CTSoil-081. The sequence continues at coordinate 6,457 of JAGGAD010000088.1, forward strand.
GCAAAAGCTTGGACCGTTCCAGACGTTCGGCCGGGCGTAAACTTTCCACGTCGGTTTCGACCTCTACC
>JAGGAD010000003.1 GCA_017889625.1 Bacillota bacterium
AAGCCCGTATACGCCGAAAGTACTTGGTTGGAAACGGCCTGGGAGGATAGGTAGCCGCCAGTTAAAAACCACTCATTTTATGAGTGGTTTTTTATTTGGCTGATAGTTATTTTTTCACTTTAATTGCAGTCTTATTGACAAAACACCAATAATTCAGCTAAAGTTAGAGTGGAAAGCATTTTACTTTGCAATGAGGGGAGATTTGACCATTGGTTGTGGCACTGACTACTCCTACGAAACCAATACCGCCTACGGCGCCGACGATGTCGCATTCTGTATCAGGTGGGACAACTTCAAGTCAGCAGTCAACTTCTCCTGTATCTCAGCAACCACCAGTTTCTAAGCAGGTTAATACCGGGACACAAGCCAATGCTGATAAATCTGCCGTAGGAACAGCTGCTGCGGAGCAACCGACAAAAAATAATGAAGTATTTTCCACCACAGCGTTTGGTAACCAAGAAGATACTGCGACAAAAACAGAGCTTGCGTTAACACCTAAGACTCCGGTCAATAATAATTCGAGTTCGGGGTTTGTTACCTTTTTAGCAGTAGTTGTGGTTGTTACTGTTATTTTAGCGGGATGGCGTTTATTGAAAACTACTAAAATAAATAGCAATACTATTGATAAAGATATAAGAACAGTTACTAAGATTAAAGAAAGTCACGTAGAGGTTAATGGGCCATTACAGCGGCCTGGGGCCGCGAAGGGCGCTAATTTTGACTTTCGTGTATAAGACATGGTGAAATGAATAAGTGGATAAAAAATAAAAGAATAAATCCAGCTTCCTCGGAAGCTGGATTTATCTTTTTATTTTGTTCTGGATAAAAAGCGGAGTACTCTAGCACCGGTGCTACGAACGCGGCGGAGAGGGGCAATACTGACTTTTACTTTTGGACGAATGTCACTTTCGGAAATAAAATCACCGCGCCGGATGTTGGTTATTTTAGTTCTTTCTGGTTTTAGAATGCTCTTTAGAGTAGCTATAGCCCTATCAGGCCGAGAGGGGTCGCCGCTAGTAAAAACATCAACGGCTGCAAAACTAAGTTCAGGGTAAGTGTGGATGCTCATATGGCTCTCAGCCAGGAGGGCGATAGCTGTAAGCCCGAGTGGTTCAAATTGGTGATAGGTAAAATTAAGTAAAGTAAGGTTAGCTTCTTTGATGGCTATAAGCATTGCAGAACGGATAAAGTCAAGGTTATTTAGTTTTTCAAAATTGCAACCATACATATCAACAGTTAAATGTTTACCAGTTATCTTCACAGTTTATCGCCCCTTAAACTTATTATTTATAGTTGAGGCGTATGCTTTTTCGCAAAAATTACTGAAATTTAGGATTTTTTCAGTAAAAATTCAAAATTTATTGAGAAATTAGCAGTATTACGCCGTTTATTACATGTATTTTACAAGTTTACATTATAATGTGCTAGCGAGGAGTTGTAAAGCGCAATTTACAACGAATGTAATATAATGGAAAAATAGAATAATGTTATTGTTAAACTAGATAAGGAAAGTTTTTTTACATAGCACTTATTTTTATAACTATGGGTTTTGTCCATAAATTTTTTAGCGGCATCAAGAGGTATAGCAGCTTGTAATCGGTTCCATGGTATCTGAGTATATAGTTTCTGTTCTGCTAGCGGTCATTATTATGAAAGGATTAGTTGGATGCCATGAACTCCAGCAGTATTTATCTCTTATTTACCGTAGAGTTCTATAGAACGCTTATATCGATTTTGGGGTCACCACTTCGTCGTAACAAGGGGTATAATGAGTATTCTTAGCCTAATTAGACCATTTATTCGATTACATGCCTTTATTATCGGTTGGGAAACTAATATTTTTATTGATAAATTAACTAATGCGGCCATGCTAATTGTTTCTTATACCCGATTACGCTTCTGGAGGTGCATAGCCGAGTAGCCTATTGGGATTTGGCGTATTTTTTTCTCCCGAATTTAAAATTATTAATGGCGTATTAATACTATTGGCGATCAAGCAAATGGCTTACTGGTCTTAAGCTCGAACCACCAAACAGGAGTAATTGGATTAAAACAAACGGTTGTGAAAAGTTGAGAAAAAAAGAGCTAGACAAAGCTATGTTGTAATAAGTATTATTATCTAAAAAAAACAACCAATAATTAACATATTAGCTAGTTGTTAAATGTCAAAAAGTCAAATATAATAAAGTCAAAGGTCAGGAAAGGTCAAAGCTTACAAAGATAAGTGCAGGTGGTGTTATGTCAAACTTAGCTGACATTATTGAAAATTATATTTTAGGCAAGTTAACCGGTGAACAACGTCAATTTATGATTCTACGGAGAAACGAGCTTGCAGAAGAATTGAACTGCGCACCATCTCAGATTAGTTATGTTCTGAGTACTAGGTTTACCGCAAACAGGGGGTTTGTGGTCGAGTCAAGGCGGGGCGCAGGAGGGTTTGTCCGTATTTTACGAATACCAGGACAACAATTAATTTATCTGAAGGCGGCGAATACGGTCACTGAAGATCCCCGACCAGAGAACATAGAAGTAGTCATCAGCAATTTGGAAAATCATCAAATGCTAAGCGGTCGCGAGTCCGAATTAATGCGTCAGTTTTTTCGTTTGACTGAAGGACATTGGAGCCTTGCGGAGCGTGCTAGAATTTTACGTAAGCTTATTTTAAGGTTGTCTGATTTTTAGTAAGGAGGGATTGGAATGTTATGTGATGATTGTAAAGAAAGACCGGCTAGTGTTCATATTACTAAAATCAATAATAACCAAAAAACAGAAAAACACCTATGTGAAGAGTGTGCTCAAAAGCATGGAGAAATTAAGTTTGTCACAGATACAAATTTTTCAGTTCAAGATTTTCTAAAAGGAATGTTTAATTATAGCTCTGCCAGCGTTCCGCAGTTTCAGGATGAAACTGTTTGTCCGAGCTGTGGTATGACTTACAGTGATTTTAGTTGCAGTGGGAAGGTTGGCTGTGGGGACTGTTATACTGCTTATGGTGAGCAGCTTGAGCAGTTGTTTCGTCGAATTCATGGAACAAGCACTCATACGGGCAAAGTGCCAAAACGTTCAGGCGGGAAATTAGCCCTTAAACGGAGAGCACAACAACTAAGACAGGAATTGGACAGATGTATTAGTTCTGAGGAATACGAACAGGCCGCGAAAGTTCGTGATGAAATAAAAGAAATTGATAAAAATTTGCAAGACTGAAAGGTGGAACGGGTATGTTGATAGATGCATTATTGGATCATCCGGTGACGCCGGGGATGGCTGGCGGTGGTCCAGATGGCGATATTGTTTTATCCAGCCGGGTTAGGCTTGCTCGTAACATGAAAGGAATTCCTTTTCCTAACCGGGCGAGTAAAGAAAAACTTATAGAAGTTGTGGAAGAGATCAGAAAGTCAGTTAATGATTTATCCAGTGATGATCATCATGGCTATATGTTTGTAGAGATGGATAAGCTTTCGCCACTGGAACGGTATATTTTAGTAGAAAAACATATTGTAAGTCCAAACTTTGTTGATAAAGTTGTCGATCGAGGCTTGGTTGTTCGTGATGATGCGGCAGTTAGCATAATGATTAATGAGGAAGATCACCTTAGAATCCAATGTTTGGAGCCAGGGCTAAATTTACAGGGAGCTCTAAATATGGCTAATAGAATTGATGATATTTTGGAAGCAAGACATAATTTTGCTTTTCTTGAACAATGTGGATACCTGACAGCTTGTCCAACTAATGTTGGTACCGGTCTCAGAGCTTCGGTAATGGTACACCTGCCTGCTTTGGTGTTGACTCGGCAGATGAATCGTATTATTGGAGCGGCAACGCAATTAGGCTTAGCAGTTCGAGGGCTATATGGAGAAGGTAGTGAAGCTATAGGAAATATCTTTCAGATTTCCAATCAATTAACTTTGGGGAATAGTGAGCAAGAAATTATTGAGAATTTGCAAAGTATAGCCAAGCAGGTGGTCGATCAGGAACGTTCAGCGCGTAAGGCGCTGGCGGAAAGCTCCCAAGAAGCAATAGCGGACCGGGTTTGGCGAGCATATGGTGTGTTAAGATATGCCCGCAGTATAAATGCTAAAGAAGCTATGACGATGCTTAGCGAAGTGAGATTAGGAATTGATATGGGAATTATTGATGGAGTGCCGGCAACGGTGTTTAATGAGCTATTGGTGACCACTAGACCAAATTTTTTGCAAAAGATTGCCGGACGAAGTGAGGTCCAGCCTAATGAGCGCGACACAATGAGGGCTCAGCTTATTCGTGAGAAGATAAAAGGGGGCAAAGATAATGCTTAACAGATTTACAGAACGTGCAAGGAAAGTATTGGTTTTGGCTCAACAAGAAGCTGGGCGGCTAGGTCATAGGTATATTGGCACAGAGCATCTTCTTTTGGGACTGGTCCATGAAGGTGACGGCGTAGCGGCTAAGGCGTTGGCAACGTTAAATATAAATCTTGAGGCTGTACGAGCTCAGGTAGAAAAGGTCATCGGGCGTGGTGAAGGGCAAATCATGGAACCCAATTATACGCCGCGTGCAAAAAAAGTAATTGAGCTTTCGGTAGAAGAGGCTGGTCGCCTAGGACATAATTATATTGGAACCGAACATTTACTTTTAGGTCTAATCCGGGAGGGTGAAGGGGTAGCGGCGCAAGTGCTGGCAAGTATGGGAGCCGACATTAATGTTGTACGACAGAGGGTTATTGAACTTTTGGGTGGATTTGCAATGGCCGGTCCGGTCGCACAGCCCAAAAGCGGAAAGAGTGATGGTATGGGTGAAATTAATACTCCGACCCTTAATGAATTTGGCCGTGATATTAATAAGTTGGCTCAAGACAACAAGGTTGACCCTGTTATTGGCCGCGATAAAGAAATTGAGCGGGTGATCCAGATTTTAAGTCGGCGGACGAAGAATAATCCAGTCCTTATTGGTGAACCTGGGGTTGGGAAAACAGCTATTGCCGAGGGCCTGGCACAGCGTATTATTTCAGGGAATGTTCCAGAAATTTTGCGAAAAAAGCGGGTTGTGTCGTTAGATATGGCTTCGATGGTTGCCGGTTCTAAATACCGTGGTGAGTTTGAAGAACGGCTAAAAAAGGTAATGGATGAGATTAGACAGGATGGGAATGTTATCTTATTTATCGATGAATTGCATACTTTGATTGGTGCCGGAGCAGCTGAAGGGGCTATCGATGCTGCCAATATATTGAAGCCGGCTTTGGCGCGCGGTGAATTACAGGCGATAGGAGCTACTACGTTAGATGAGTATAAGAAACACATTGAAAAAGATGCGGCATTGGAACGCCGGTTTCAACCAATTCAGGTAGGCGAACCTAATGTAGAAGATGCTATTGCTATATTAAAAGGCCTTAGAGATAAATATGAAGCTTTTCACAGGGCGAAGATAACCAATGATGCTATTGAAGCGGCGGTTAAACTTTCTCACCGATATATTACTGACCGCTTTCTACCAGATAAGGCAATTGATCTAATGGATGAAGCTTCGTCGCGAGTTAGGCTAAAAGCTTTTGTAACTCCACCTGATTTAAAAGAAATTGAAGATAAATTAAATAAAATTCGGACTGAAAAAGAGGGGGCAATATCCGCTCAGGAGTTTGAGCGAGCCGCTAGCCTGCGTGATCAAGAACAAAAAGTTAGCAAAGAATTGGAAGAAAAACAAAAAGAATGGAAGCAAACCAGTAATGGTAGTATTACTGTGACTGCTGACGACATTGCCCAAGTAGTGGCAAGTTGGACCGGTATTCCAGTAAAAAGGTTGGCAGAAGAAGAAGCAGAACGGCTGCTAAAACTGGAAGAAGTACTACATCAACGGGTTATTGGTCAGCAAGATGCGGTTGAAGCGGTAGCGCGAGCTGTACGGCGAGCTCGCTCTGGTCTTAAAGATCCAAAACGTCCAATCGGGTCATTCATCTTCCTTGGCCCTACAGGAGTTGGTAAAACTGAACTAGCTAGAGCATTGGCCGAGGCGTTGTTCGGAGACGAGAATGCTATGATTAGATTGGATATGTCAGAGTATATGGAAAAACATACCGTATCGCGGTTGATGGGAGCCCCTCCTGGCTATGTTGGTTATGAAGAAGGCGGACAGCTAACCGATGCCGTTCGGCGTAAGCCTTTTTCAGTAGTGTTGTTTGATGAAATAGAAAAAGCGCATTATGATGTATTTAATATGTTGTTGCAAATTCTGGAAGATGGTCGGCTCACTGACAGTAAAGGACGTACCGTTGATTTCAAAAATACGGTTATTATTATGACTTCTAATGCTGGAGCTAAACATATGAAGAAAGATTCGGTAGCACTTGGCTTCTTGGCAGATTCGGATACTTCAGCTAATGAAATAAGTAAGAATCGGGTTATGGAAGAAGTGCGTCGAACTTTCCGGCCAGAGTTTTTAAACCGCGTGGATGAGATCATTATTTTTGATAGCCTGAAAGAAGAAGAACTAAAGCAAGTTGTGGATATTATGCTAAAAACAGTGACAAGTAGGTTATTAGACAATAATTTGGGTTTGGAAGTTACTGAAAAAGCAAAAATTCGCCTGTTGAAAGAAGGGAGTGACTTTGAATATGGGGCCCGTCCTCTTCGCCGAGCTATTCAGAAACTTGTCGAAGATTCTATTGCGGAAATGTTGCTAAAAGGCGAGGTAGCAGATGGAGATACGGTAGTTGTCGATGCGGATGACGCAGGTAAATTGACATTCACAAAAGGTACAATAAGCAGGAATAGTAACTAAATTGCACGAACAAGGTACGAAGACAAATCTTCGTACCTTGTTTTTTGGGGGTAGGCAATAGTATGGCTAAACGTAAAGCAACAGCTTTTTTTTGTCAAGAGTGTGGTTTTGAAGCGCCAAAGTGGGTAGGCCGGTGTAGTGGTTGCGGGAGTTGGAATACCATGGTTGAAGAGCCGGTAATTAAAGATAATATCGGTCGGACGGGAATTGATCTAGGACTTTCGAGCGGGGAAGCTCCATTGCCCATTGGCGAAGTGAATAGTGATGAAGTCCCACGGTTTAGCACTGGGTCGGGGGAACTTGACCGTGTGTTAGGCCAAGGACTTTTACCTGGTTCATTGACGCTTATTGTAGGTGATCCCGGCATAGGAAAATCAAGTTTGACTATCAAAATATGTGCAAATATAGCCCAATTATCAGGCAAGGTCTTGTACGTTACGGGAGAAGAAAGTGCGAAACAGATAAAAATGCGGGCTGAGCGGCTAAACGCGATATCAAATAATCTTTTTGTATTAAGTGAAACAAACCTGGATGTGATTGAACAACATATCTTGAAACTTAAACCAGTGCTGGTTGTCATTGATTCTATTCAGACCGTTTTTCGACCTGATATCCAAAGTGCTCCCGGAAGTGTTAGCCAAGTGCGAGAAAGTGCCGTACAACTGCTGCGAGTGGCTAAAACCAATTCAATTACGACTTTGTTGGTTGGGCATGTGCTGAAAGACGGATCGTTGGCCGGGCCTCGTACCCTCGAACATATTGTGGATACGGTGTTGTATTTTGAAGGGGATTCCAGTGCACAGTTCCGTGTACTTAGGGCAGTGAAAAATCGGTTTGGCAGTACTAATGAAATAGGACTATTTGAAATGCGCAATGTTGGCTTGGTCGATATTCCAGATGCATCCCGGATTTTTTTAGCGGAGCGGCCTACTGATGTTCCGGGCAGTGTAGTTATCCCGACGATGGAGGGTACTAGACCGTTGTTAGTAGAAATTCAGGCGCTTGTTAGCGCTTCTCCCTTTGTACCGCCACGGCGTACTTCGGATTGTGTGGATATAAAAAGGATACAACTGTTATTGGCGATATTAGAAAAACGAATTGGCATGATGCTGGGTAATTCGGATGTATACGTAAAAGTAGCCGGAGGAATCAAAGTGGATGAACCAGCAGCTGATTTAGCGTTAATTATTGCTCTAGCATCGAGTTACCGTAATGTCAATGCTACTGCTGGTGCCGTAATTTTTGGTGAAGTTGGGTTAGCCGGAGAAGTACGGGCGGTTTCTCAAGCTGAGATGAGAATTAGAGAAGCTGAACGAATGGGGTTTAAACGAGTTATTCTTCCACAGGGTAATTTGCGGGGGTTGACAATGCAGTCAACATTAAAGCTGGTTGGTGTAGATTCAGTTATTGATGCGTTAGCTGCAGCATTGGAGTAAGAGAAAAATATGAGAATATGGGGCTGGGGTAGACTGATATTTTAAGGTAAAAACAATTGCGTTTGGTTTATAAAAAAGGTTATAATACAATGGCTGACAGAAGTGTTAAGGGAGGATATGCTAAGTGGCAGGGTTTCTCTTGCGGATAATTATAAATACTGTAGTTTTGTTGGTAATAGTAGTTAAATTGCCGGGATTCTTTGTCGATACGCTTGGTAGTACGTTGTTGGGGGCGGCAATTATCGGATTAGCTAATGCTGCAATCAGAACGGTGTTTTCCCTGTTTTCAGCGCCTTTTGACCTGGTAACTCTTGGCAGTTGTACTTTTCTGACTAACCTTGTAGCGCCGCTGATGGTAATAAAAACAGTACCGGGTTGTCAGATTTCCAGTTTTTTTGCTTCTGTGTTAGGGGTTTTATTAATTACGATTTGTAGCTATACATTATCGAAGAATATTCATGATCGATGAGTTACAAAATATAAAAGGCACCTCGTTAGAGGTGCTTTTGTGCTAAAAAGCATTAACGGAGGATAAAATGACAATAAAATTAATAGCACTTGATCTTGATGATACGCTACTTAATAATGGAAAGAAAGTTTCATTGCGAGCTAGTAAGGCTATTCGCCAGGCTGTAAAACAAGGAGTAACTGTTACTATGGCAACCGGTAGGATGTATAAGTCAGCGTTGCCATATGCGTTGGAGTTGGAGTTAGATGTGCCGATTATTACATATAATGGAGCGTTAGTGAAATGGAGCAAGTCTGGTGAAACGTTGTTTCATCAGCCGATAGATTCGGCGACAACCCGTGAGGTATTATCACTGTTTAAAGAGCGGGGGTGGTATGTTCAAGCATATGTAGACGACCAACTATATGTGGATAAACTAAATAGTAAATCTGATTATTATGAGCGTATGACTGGAATTGCTGCAATTCCTCTGGATGAAAAATTTTATAAATTAGAGGGTGAGCCTTCCAAAATGTTGGCCATTGCCGAGCCTGAGGATATTGGTGGTATTCGGCAAGTTATGGCGGATACTTTTGGGTCACGATTAAATTTGGCTGTATCTGGACCGCGATATTTGGAAATTGTTAATCCCATGGTCAATAAAGGTATGGCACTGAAGTTTTTGGCCGAAAGCCTTGGAATTGTAAGAGCGGAAGTAATGGCAGTAGGGGATTCTCAAAATGATCTTTCGATGATTAAATATGCCGGCTTTGGTGTGGCTATGGGGAATGCTATGGCTAATGACGCTGATGGCGTGGCCGAAGCAATTGAGAACTATGTTTTAGCAACCAGGTAAGCATTTTTTACAAATTAGTAATTTTTGGATAACCGAGCATATTTTAAAAAAAGTAGCGGGGTTATTCATTATTAAAATTGTCGAAATGTTCAGGTTTTTGATTTTTCTATCGAACTGACCTATAATTGGTATAGGAATAAGGGGAGGGATATTTTATGCAGTTTATCGCAGACCTACATATTCATACCATTGCCAGTGGGCATGCATACAGTACTGTACTTGAGATTGCTCAGGCGGCGGCTGATAAGGGGCTGGCGATGATTGCATTGACTGATCATGGACCAGCGATGCCTGGAGCTCCACACTATTATCATTTTTCGAATTTGGTTGCTCTACCCGACTATCTTTGTGGTGTAAGAGTGCTAAAAGGGGTAGAGGCTAATGTCCTTGATAGTCAAGGTACATTGGATTTAAGCGAACGCATTTTAGCCAAGCTGGATATAGTATTAGCGGGACTTCATTCTGTCTGTGTTTCAAGTGGATCATTAGATGAAAATACGGCGATGATGATTAACACCATAAAAAATCCATGGGTTGATATCGTCGTTCATCCTGGTAACCCAGAATTTCTCATTGATGAAAAAAAGGTAGTGCAAGCGGCTGTCGAATATGACGTAGCGCTGGAAATAAACAACAGCTCGTTGACTGTATCTCGTAAAGGCAGTTGGCCGCGGTGTGATTACCTTGTCAGTTTGGCAAGGGAGTATGGTTGTAAGCTCGTTTTAGGTACAGACAGTCATTTTGCATTGTCTGTAGGGAATTTTGAGGCGGCAACTCAGCTTATTAGTAAAAATAACCTTTTGACTGAGCAATTGCTTAATACATCAGTTCAACAAATTGAAGCACATTTGGGGAGGCGCAATAATCGGAGGTGACGGAATGGAAAGTTTTAATTTAGTGATTGTAACAGGAATGTCTGGTGCGGGAAAGACCCAAGTTGTTCGAGTCATGGAAGACTTGGGATATTTTTGCGTTGACAATTTGCCGCCAATGCTTATTCCGAAAATTGCCGAACTTTGTGCTCAGTCAGATGGAAAAGTCAGTAGAATTGCCTTAGTTGTTGACATTCGGGGCGGTGAATTTTTTGATACGCTGATAAATGTTCTTGAAGATTTAGAAAGTCAAGGCATTTGTTATGAAATTCTTTTTTTGGAAGCCTCAGACCAGACCCTTATCAGAAGATATAAAGAAACTCGTCGTCGTCATCCTATGGCTCCTACAGGGCGGGTAAGCGAAGGTATTACCAGGGAACGGGAACGTCTTGAACATATTCGGGGGAGGGCTTCTCATATTATTGATACCTCTGATTTGCCGGCATCACAATTGAAAGATAAGATTGTGGCCTTGTTTGCTAATGAACGTGAGTTGGATCGTATGACGATTACGGTAGTGTCATTTGGCTTTAAGTATGGAATTCCTTTAGATGCCGACATGGTATATGATGTCCGCTTTTTGCCTAATCCGTTTTATGTAGAGTCACTTAAACGTAAAAGCGGACAAACACCAGAAGTGGGTGAATATATTGTCAAATGGCCGATTACCAAGCAGTTCCTAGAGAAGCTTGGTGGTTTGATTGACTTTTTAGTGCCAAATTACATTAAAGAAGGAAAAAGTCAGTTAATTATTGCGATTGGCTGCACTGGCGGACTGCATCGATCAGTGTTTGTGGCGGAAAGAGTAGCTGAAGGATTGCGTGAACAAGGCTTTAAAGTTGCTGTAGAACATCGGGATATTAAGCATAATCTTGGTGAAGTTTAATTTTATAAGTTAATATTTAAGGGGTGTAAGAATGCATTATATTAAATGGCTATACCCCGGAATGAAGTTAAAACGCTGGCTCTTATTATTTTCAGTTGGTGTTATCGCTGTTAGCTTTGGGTTGGCTATTATTTTTAACTATAAATATATTGGACTGGTGGAGGAAAGTATTTTCCGATTGATGTATCGAGCCACCGGTAAGTATTATTATGCTGTTACAACCATAGCCGGGATTGCCATTTCGGGGCTCGGCCTGGTGGCGATGACTTTTGCTACCAGTAGGATTATTCATTCCGTTATTAGTGTATTAGTGCCTGAAGGATCCGAACGGCTGGTGGAGATAATTTTTCAAAAACGTAAACTTAACCGGGGGCCGTCTGTCGTTGTAATTGGAGGCGGTACTGGGTTATCGGTACTTTTGCGTGGGATTAAGAGTGTGACTAGTAATGCGACAGCTATTGTTACAGTGGCTGATGATGGTGGATCTTCGGGGCGGATTCGTGAGGAGTTAGGTATTATTCCGCCTGGTGATTTGCGCAACTGTTTGGTGGCCTTGGCAGATACTGAGCCATTGATGGAAAAACTATTTCAACATCGTTTTGGTGGCGCTGGAGCCTTGACCGGGCATAGTTTTGGCAATTTGTATATTGCTGCTATGGCGGAAGTGCTGGGTGATGTGGAACTAGCGCTGAAAGAATCCAGCAAGGTTTTAGCGGTGCGCGGTCGGGTATTACCTTCATCTACTGAGGCAATTAGGCTAGTGGCGGAGATGGAAGATGGCAGTTTTGTTGAAGGTGAGTCCCATATTACTGAAGCCGGTAAAGCCATAAAACGGGTATTTATTAGACCTGACGATGTGGCGCCGGTAAATAGCGCTTTGGAAGCTATAAGGGATGCTGATGTTTGTATTCTGGGACCAGGCAGTCTTTATACGAGTGTCCTTCCAAACTTATTAGTACCGGGTGTAGCTGATGCTCTTCGACAGACTCAGGCTGTAAAAATCTATATATGTAATGTTATGACCCAGCCGGGAGAGACCGATGGGTATACTGCTTCGCGCCATGTTAAAACCATTTTCGATCATGTCGGTAGCGGCATTATTGATCATGTATTGCTCAATACTCAGAATGTTGCGCCGCAATTAAGAGATGTATATGCTCGACAGGGAGCTATTCCGGTAGTGGCCGATATCGATGAAGTTGAAGCGCTGGGGGTTAAAGTTACTGGAGCAAACCTTATTAGTGAAACCAATTTGGTAAGGCATGATTCCTTGAAACTATCCAGGGCTATTATGAAAATGGTATATAAACTTAAAGTGTGCTCAGATCGTATGCGGCTATTAGATTATTATCTTATTGCTGAGCATATAAAAGATAATAAAGAAGATTAAAATGTTTAAGCATATTAACGATCAAAGTGAGTGAACGTACATTGTCCTTTTCAGCTGATGTGAAGAATGAACTTGCCCGGATAACGGATGAGGAAAGTTGTTGCAATCTTGCCGAACTTGCCGCCTTGATACGGATGGGTGGTACTATGCTTATTGGGGGCAACAATAATTTAGGAATTACCTTTACGACCGAGAATGCAGCAGTAGCCCGAAAAGTATTGATGCTTATAAAACGTAGGTTTGATCTAAAGACAGAAGTGGTAGTATCCAGAGGGCGGCGGTTAAAAAAAGCAAATTCTTATTTAATAAGAGTAGTTCCTTCAAGATCGAACGTTGATTTGTTTACTACCTTAGGCATAATGCCGGGGGTTAGTAATGAACGGCATTATGCCGGAATACTTCGTCGGGCATGTTGTCGTCGGGCTTATCTTCGTGGGGCATTTCTGGGTGGTGGGTCGGTAAATAAGCCGGAAGGTGAATATCATCTTGAACTTGTTACAGAGAATCAAATCTTTGCCAAAACGCTTATCAGGATGCTAAAATCTTTTAAATTAATGGCCAAGATCACTGACCGTAAACACGATTATGTGGTGTATCTTAAAGATGGTGAAGCCATAACATCTTTTTTACGGGTTATAGGTGCAAATAGTGCGCTGTTTATTTTTGAAAATGTCCGGGTTGTAAAGGACATGCGTAATCAAGTCAATCGTTTGGTGAATTGTGAAACCGCAAATTTGCAGAAAACAGTTAACGCTGCAGTGCGACAAGTAGAAAGAATTAAATTAATTGCTCAAACTATTGGCTTATCTGGATTGCCGGAAAATCTTAGAGAAACTGCGGAACTTAGACTATCGTATCCAGAGGCTACGCTAAATGAGCTTGGGGCTCTGATGGATGGCAAAGTTGGGAAATCTGGTATCAACCATCGGTTGCGAAAACTGGAGCAAATTGCCCAGAATTTGGAGACCGAATCGTATGAGTAAGAGTAAAACAGGCATTATAACAACAATTGAAATATTAATTTTTATAATTGCCTGGATAGCATAGACGGAACGGGGAGTTCCGATATTGGCATACCATCAAACCATCAAGTAGGAACGGAGTATTTAGCCTATCCTTATAGAAGTTAATACCTCTAGAAGAAATAAGTATAATAAAAGGAAAACTTAACTGATTTACATAATAATAGTTGCTTGTTATAATAAGCACGCATAGTTTGAGAGGAGGTACATACTATGAAACTAGCAAAATTAGCTGTGGGTATATTAGCTACAATAGGCTTATTAGGCGTGAATCAAGTCACTGCTTTAGGAGCGTGGCCGGAAGAATTAGCGGATTTGCCGGAGTGGGAAGTTACTTCTAGTTCGTATGGTGGGAAATTGTTGTTATCAGATAGCCCGGAAATGGTAAATGCTGATGGTATTATGTACCAAGATGCAGTGGTTGGTAATGCTCGGCTGTTTTTTCATCATGTCAATGATACGAAAACCGATAAGGTAATTGTGGCAGTGTTAGAAAATAACGGCGAAGAACCGGCTGAAGTTGTTGTTCATCGTTATGGGTTAGGTGGACCGGATGATGATTGGATTAAAGTTGGCAAAGCGGCGCAACGCGCATACTTTGCTGGCGGCGACTTGTATATAGTAAGAATTCCGTCGCATGGGACTGCGTTGCTTACGCCTGAGCTGGGGGCGGTTGTCGTTAAGCCTGGTATGTTGGTAAACGGTATTTATGATTTTATGGCTAACCGAAAGGTAACCGTTAAGACGGTAATGGCCCCGGTGGGGGTTAAAATAGAAAACTTCATAAAGCAGGCCAAGGTTCTTCCGGCAGATTCACAAAGGTTGCGGGGAACTTTTGATGGCTGCGATCGACTGCTTATTGGAGCTAGACTATATAACCCGCTTAGTGATGGCTCGGTTGCGGTAACGTTGGCTGATAATGTTATTGATACCTATGTTGGTGGTGTTGATGCTACAGATGGCAGTAAGGTGCTTAATTATGGCAATTATGGCATAGTATATAATATTTTCTTGCCAGCAACGGGAGATAATGATATTTCCTATTATATGAATCCTCGGGGTGGGATTTATGCTGGCGCGATTGGGATAAAATATCGTCATACTTTATTAGATCCGGTAGAAACCCCGAATGATCGGTTGTTTATGGGAAAAGATACGGTGCTAGATTATAGTGCTGTTGGGAAATTCAAGGGTCAGGAGTCGTTATGGCTGACTTTTAGTCCGCCAGGAGCATCTAACTTACCCGTAAGATTGATTATTAAGCCCGAGTAGAGAGTGTTGTCCGGTTTGCTAAACTATGATATTATAAATGAGAAATAGTTTAGCGGCGAGGAGGAGCAATAATGGCAAAACATATTACGACAATTAACAAGGGCACTCTGCAAAAAACGTTGCATACCGGCGGCTGTGGGGAATGTCAGGCTTCCTGCCAATCGGCTTGCAAGACGTCTTGCACCGTAGGCAATCAGGTCTGCGCGAAGTAGGCCAAAAACCAAAGTCCCCTCGCCATCGGCGACGGGACTTAATTTTTTGAAAAAGGTGAAATATGACTATACATCGATTTTTTATTAATGGCCTCTATTTGGTTCTTGATATCAATAGTGGTGCACTCCATGTGGTGGATGAAATTGCCTATAAGGCGCTGGCACTATTTAATGGTGCTAATGATGACGAAGTAATAAACGAGCTCAGTGGTGAATTTGGTGTAACGGCGGTTCGTGAGGTTCTTGATGATCTTAATGAGCTTAAAGACCAAGGGACGTTGTTTGCACCGGAAGTAACGACGCCGATAACATTTCGAGATAAGCCATTGGTTAAGTCACTGTGCTTGCATGTGGCCCATGATTGTAATTTGCGGTGTGGTTATTGTTTTGCTGGCACCGGTGATTTCGGGCATGACCGTAGCCTAATGCCTAAACAAGTAGCAGAACAAGCGGTAGATTTTATCATTGATAACAGTGGCGGGCGAAAAAACTGTGAGTTGGACTTTTTCGGTGGTGAACCGCTTTTAAATATGGAAACGGTACGTCATACAGTCAGTTATGTTCGTAAACGTGAGGCTGAAACAGGAAAGGTCTTTAAACTGACTTTAACAACCAATGTTGCTCTTTTGACGGACAATATTATAGAGTACCTAAATAGTGAGAATATAAGTGTAGTACTTAGTTTAGACGGACGGCGTGAAGTACATGATGCGATGCGGCCTTATGCCGATGGTTCCGGCAGTTTTGACAAAGTTGTGGCCCGAGCCAAAAAATTGGTAGCATCACGGCAAGGAGAGAACTATTATATGCGCGGCACATTTACAGCGCATAATCTGGACTTTGCTAATGATGTAGTAGCGATGACTGACATGGGCTTTAAACGGTTATCTGTTGAGCCAGTAGTTGCCAAAGATGAAGAGTATGCTTTAAAAGAAGAACATTTACCGGTGTTGTTTAAAGAATATGAGACGTTAGCCCAAGAATATCTTGCGCGGTGGCGGGCGGGAAAAGGTTTTGATTTCTTCCATTTTAATATTAATCTTGATAATGGCCCATGTGTAGCAAAACGCTTAAGTGGTTGTGGCGCTGGCCATGAGTACTTCGCGGTGACGCCTGATGGTGATTTGTATCCTTGTCACCAGTTTGTTGGTCGTGATGAGTATCTGCTTGGCAATGTTGTTGAAGGTATAAAGAAACCGCATATGCCAGAAAAATTTCGGCAGACTCATGTACTCAATAAAGATGAATGCCGGGAATGTTGGGCACGGTTCTACTGTAGCGGTGGTTGCCATGCTAATGCTCAACTTTTTAATGGTACTATTGATAAGCCGTATAAAATTGGCTGTGAACTTCAAAAGAAGCGGTTAGAGTGTGCACTGATGATTCAGGCATGTTTGACCATGGACGGCGGGCGAAAATAGCCTGCCTTCTTTTCTGACTAATGAGTTCTGAATAGATCAGCAGTACTTGAAACTACTGTACGTGATATACTGGAAATTGATCCATTGTATCTAGCTAATGAAGGTAAAACGGTGGTTTTGGTCGAACCTAATTATACAGATAAATGAGCGAAATAGAAAAGAGAGGCTGGTAAAATATGCGGATGGACTATGGTTTAAAGCTGGAGATGAATCAAAAACTAATAATGACTCCGCAACTTAAACAAGCCATAGCAATTTTGCAGCTTTCCTCGCTGGATTTGGCTGAAATGGTGGAGCAGGAATTATTGGAAAACCCAATGTTAGAGTTAGATGAAGAATCGACTAAAGATAGCTCGGAAGAAGCAGAAACGTTTGATCAATTGCAAGAATATTTTGATTGGGCCGATTACTTCAACGATAGTGCTGATTCTGGACAGCTTTCGCAGTCCAAGGATGAGAAAATGTCGGTTTCTTCCTTCTTATCGGCAGCATCGACTTTACAAGAACACCTTGAGTTTCAACTCCATCTTACTAATTTAAATGTCCAAGACAGTTTAGTAGGAAAATATCTTATTGGCTGCATTGACGACAACGGATATTTATCAGGTACTGTCGACGATGCTGCTGTAAAGCTGGGGGTGCGTGAAGAATGTGTTGCTGGGGTTCTAAAAATTATTCAGACTTTTGACCCGCCTGGGGTCGGGGCTAGAGATCTTCGGGAATGTCTGGTGATTCAGGCGGAACAAAAAGGCATTACAGATGAGTTAGTTCGGAAGATTATCGATGAACATTTGGATCAGGTTGGAATGGGACAATTCAAGGCTATTGCCGATAAAGTTGGCTGTACACCACTGGATATTCAGGTGGCGGTAGATGTAATCCGATCTTTTGAGCCTAAACCTGGTCGGGGGTATAATGGTGATGCTTCACCCTCATATATAATACCGGATGTGACAATTGAACGAGTCAACGGTGAATATGTAATTATTATTAATGATAATAATGTGCCGCATCTGACAATTAATCCATATTATCGTCATATTGCACGAGATGTGGACAGCGGGGCAAGAAAATTTGTGGAAGGCCGGATTAATGCCGCCGTATGGTTAATTAAAAGCATTGAACAGCGGAGACGCACTCTATATAATGTAGTAAAGACTATTATAGCCTTGCAACGAGAATACTTTGATTACGGTCCACGGCATTTGAAGCCATTGACCATGAAAGATGTGGCTGCGGAGATTGGCGTCCATGAATCGACGGTCAGCCGGGCGATTGCAAATAAATATGCAGATACTCCGCACGGGTTAGTGGTGCTCAGAAACTTTTTTACTGCCGGATTACAGCGAACTGATGGCCACGCCTTATCGGCAACAACGGTTAAGCGTCAAATCAAAGAGTTAGTGATGGCAGAGGATGTTCACCAGCCGTTGAGCGATCAAACAATTGCTATAATTTTAGAAAAACAGGGAGTAAATGTTTCCCGGAGAACCGTGGCAAAATATCGAGAAGAACAGGAAATTCCGGCATCAAGTAAACGGCGGCGGTACTAAGACGAAAGTTAACGATATTTACTTATGGCTTTATTAAAAATGTAAAATTTCCTTTATTGAGTCCAGCTTTTAAAAAAACTTTGAAGTTTGCTGGTATAAATTTTTTTGGAAAAATTTAATTATTAGGCAGGAATGGATTAAACAATAACGAATAGCAATAAGGTAACGTAGGTTGTTGTGCATCAAGCGGGACATAAATTTAATTTTCTATTGGGACACGATGGGACCCACCGAACGATGCTGATTTGTCGAATCCAGTATACATCGAGTTGGCTAGAGACAGAGAATGACAACGATAGTATGTTTTACAGGAATACGAGAAAATATTTAAAAATAGGTATATTGTGTCTATAGTGGGACAAAATATGTGTTATTATATGGGACAAAATATGACCTATGGAGAAGACGAGTGAAAAAGGCTGTCGAATTGCAACGAAAAATTGCTCCTGAGTTACTAGAAATTATTGAAGCGAGATATAATATTCTTCGCCAGATAAAATATGCGCAGCCTGTCGGACGCAGAACCATAGCGGTAGCGCTAGAGATAGGTGAGCGGGTAGTCAGGGCTCAGGTTGAGTTTCTAAAAAATGCCGGATTAATTGGATTTTCGCAGTTGGGGATGACGATAACTGACGAAGGTCAGGCAGTGCTTAGCGAATTGGATGAGTATGTTCGGATAATGTATGGCTTATCAGCCTTAGAACAGACTTTGGCGGTTCGGTTGGGTTTAAAAAAAGTGGTTGTTATCCGTGGCGATAGTGAAACTGATAGTGCAGTTCGCCGAGAGTTAGGTCGAGCGGCGGCTGCATTATTGCATGAATTTTTGGGGCATAATAAGGTTGTTGCCGTCAGTGGTGGTTCGACAATGGCGGAAGTGGCACAAGCTATTAACTTTCATGCACCGGAGGTTACGGTGGTGCCAGCCCGAGGCGGGCTGGGGGAAGTGGTAGAATATCAAGCTAATACAATTGCGGCAGTGATGGCTAATCGGTTAGGTGGTCGTTATCGGCTCTTGCATGTTCCAGAGGGTTTAAGTGTTGAAGCGATGGAGGTGCTGGGGCGAGATGTCAATATTAGCGCGGTGACGCAAATGTTGAAAGGAGCAGGGGTGCTGCTGTCTGGTATTGGTCAGGCTGCGGCTATGGCACTTCGTCGAGGGGCTTCACCGGATATTATCCAGAACCTTGAAGAGCTCGGTGCTACTGGAGAAACTTTTGGTCATTATTGCAGTTTGAAAGGCGAGGTTGTGTATACCTCGGGTGGAGTAGGGTTACACCTGGATGATTTGGCTGGCATAAGGCATGTCATTGCGGTAGCTGGTGGACGCAATAAGGCGGAAGCCATTGTCGCGGTAGCTGCTGCTGGCGGTCAAAAAGTACTGGTAACCGACGAGGCGGCGGCTAGTGCGATCCAGGATATAATAAAAAATCAATTATGAATGCGGAGGAAGTAAAATGGCAACTAAAGTAGGGATTAATGGGTTTGGAAGAATTGGTCGTAATGTATTTAGGGCTGCAATCAACAACCCAGAAGTTGAAATTGTAGCAGTAAACGACTTAACAGATGCAAAGACACTAGCGCATTTACTAAAATATGATTCTGTTCATGGTACTTTAGCCGCTGAAGTTAAAGCTCAGGACGGTAATATAGTAGTTAATGGTAAAGTTATCAAAGTTTTGGCAGAAAGAAATCCGGCCAACCTGCCTTGGAAGGACCTTGGGGTATCGGTAGTGGTAGAATCAACTGGTATTTTTACTGATGGTGAAAAAGCTGCTGCTCATATTCAAGCTGGCGCTAAAAAAGTTATTATCTCCGCTCCGGCTAAAAATGAAGATATCACTATTGTTATGGGGGTAAACCACGACAAATATGACGCTGCGAAACATAATGTTATTTCCAATGCGTCGTGCACTACTAACTGCTTGGCTCCTTTTGCAAAAGTAATTAATGATAAATTTGGTATTAAACATGGCATGATGACCACGGTGCATTCTTATACTAATGACCAACAGATTCTTGATTTGCCGCATAAAGATTTACGGCGGGCCCGGGCGGCGGCTTTGTCCATTATTCCAACTACTACTGGTGCAGCTAAAGCCGTTGCTTTGGTTATTCCTGAATTAAAAGGAAAACTTAACGGTTTTGCAATGCGGGTTCCTACCGCGAACGTATCCGTTACCGACTTGGTTGTTGAACTGGAAAAACCGGCAACTGCGGAAGAAATTAATGCAGCTCTTGAGCAAGCAGCTAATAATGAATTAAAAGGCGTTATGGCTTTTTCGAATGAACCGTTGGTTTCCCATGATTACAACGGCAACCCTAATTCTTCTATTGTTGACGGCTTGTCAACAATGGTGGTGGATGGTACTGCCGCTAAGATTGTTTCTTGGTATGATAATGAATGGGGCTACTCCAACCGGGTAGTTGACCTTATTAAGTTTATTGCGAAAAAGGGTCTGTAAAAACTTTAAATATCAAAAAAGGGGTCACTTTATGTGGCCCTTTTTGGAGGCATGGACATGGATAAAAAAATGCTGCGGGACATTGATGTTTCTGGGAAAAAGGTGTTGGTTCGGGTAGATTATAATGTGCCTCTTGATAAGAACGGTAAAATAACCGATGATACTCGGATTCGGGCAACCATTCCTACTATTCAATATCTGCTAAAACAAAATGCCGCGGTTGTTCTGGCTAGCCATTTAGGACGTCCCAAAGGTGCGCCGGCACCAGAATTCACACTGCTTCCGGTAGCCAAGCGCTTAGCGGAACTTTTAGGCCAGAAAGTAGAGTTTATTGATGAGTGCGTCGGATCAAAAGCACAGGCTAAGGCTGCTGAATTAAAGTGCGGACAGGTACTGTTACTTGAAAATTTGCGGTTCCATCCTGAAGAGGAAAAGAATAATGCTGAGTTTGCTGGTAAACTGGCAGGATTGGCTGAAGTTTATGTTAATGATGCCTTTGGCGTATCCCATCGGGCGCATGCTTCGGTAGAAGGTATAACTAAATATCTACCGGCAGTAGCTGGCTTCTTAATGGAGAAAGAGATAAACTTCTTGGGACAGGCGGTTTCCAATCCGGCTCATCCGTATGTTGCAATTATTG
This sequence comes from Bacillota bacterium, assembly GCA_017889625.1. GTDB lineage: Bacteria > Bacillota > Negativicutes > Sporomusales > CTSoil-080 > CTSoil-081. Next base: position 21,221 of record JAGGAD010000003.1, read on the forward strand.
GTGGGGCTAAAGTTTCGGATAAGATTGGTGTTATTGGAAATCTTTTAAAAAAGGTTGATACGCTGATTATAGGCGGAGGTATGGCTAATACTTTTATTGCGGCACAGGGCTACGCTGTTGGTAAATCATTAGTTGAAGCGGATAAGCTTGATTTGGCCCGTTCGCTTATTGACGATGCCAAAAAAAGCGGTGTTTCGTTGCTTTTGCCAACAGATGTGGTAGTAGCTGATAAATTTGCCGCCGATGCTCAAGCTAAAGTAGTGGCGATAGATGCTATTCCGACCGAGTGGATGGCACTTGATATTGGGCCGGCTACTAGCAAGGTTTATGCTGCTGCGCTTGGCGGAGCTAAACTTATCGTGTGGAATGGACCAATGGGTGTTTTTGAAATGGATGCTTTTGCTAAAGGAACTGAAGCAGTAGCTAATGCCGTAGCTGACGCTTGCGCCGTTAGCGTTGTTGGTGGCGGTGATTCTATTGCGGCGATTGAAAAAGTCGGAGTTCAGGCTAAAATCAGTCACATTTCCACCGGTGGTGGAGCTTCATTGGAACTTTTAGAAGGCAAAGTATTACCTGGTATTGCGGCGATAAATGATAAATAATAGGGTGGTGATTTGATGCGTAAACCAATAATAGCAGGTAACTGGAAAATGCATAAAACGGCTGCTCAAGCCGTGGTTTTTGTTGAAGAATTGAATAGACTTATTGGCAATATAGACAAGGTTGAAGTAGTAGTGTGCCCGCCATTAACGGCATTGTACGCGGTGAGGGATATAGCAAAAGGTGTAATAAAATATGGCGCACAAAACATGCATTGGGAAGAACAGGGAGCTTTTACTGGTGAAGTATCGCCACTAATGCTTAAAGATGTTGGCGCTAAATACGTAATTATCGGTCATTCTGAGCGGCGACAGTATTTTGCTGAAACTGATGCTACCGTGAATAATAAGCTGAAAGCAGCGTTTGCTCATGACATTATTCCAATAATGTGTGTAGGCGAGACTTTGGCTGAACGAGAAGCTGGCAACACCGAAGCCGTGGTTGAAGGCCAGGTTAAGAAGGGGCTTATTGACTTGACCGATGAACAGGTATCGGCAATGGTTATTGCCTATGAGCCAATCTGGGCTATTGGCACTGGACGAACAGCTTCTAGCGATGATGCCAACGCGGTTTGTGCATTTATTCGCCGGACGGTAACTGAACTATTTGGCTCTGTTGTCGCTAATGCCCTGAGAATTCAATATGGCGGCAGTGTGAAGCCGGATAATATTAGTGAACTGATGGCTAAAAGCGATATTGATGGTGCTTTGGTAGGCGGTGCTAGCCTGGAAGCGACTAGCTTCAGCAAGCTAGTAAAATATTAAGACAATTACTATGCGAAAAACTGGTCTTATATTCAGTTGTGACTAAACAGAAGAAAAATGGGGATTGATGTTACATGGAGCCCAAGAAGGAGGGGTAGCGTGAACAAATTAAAGAGCCCAGTTGCATTATTAGTCTTAGATGGCTGGGGACTGGGGACGCCTGGTGATCCTAGTGACGCTATCGCCAAAGCGAATCCGCCGCATATGAAGTTGTTGGCTGAGTTATATCCATCAGCGAAGATTAAGTGCTCGGGGGAAGCGGTTGGCTTGCCGGAAGGGCAGATGGGAAATTCAGAAGTGGGACATCTTAATATCGGTGCCGGGCGTGTGGTTTATCAAGAGCTAACTCGGATCAGTAAATCGATCAAAGATGGAGAGTTTTTTAACAACCCGGTTTTAACAGATGTTTTGGGGAAAGTAAAAAAAAATGGCTCGGCCCTGCATCTTATGGGGCTGGTATCAGATGGTGGGGTACATAGTCATTTAGATCATCTCTATGGCTTATTGGAATTGGCAAAACAAAGCGGCGTGGAGCAGGTTTATATTCATGCGTTTACTGATGGCAGAGATGTTTCGCCAACCAGCGCGTTGACGTTTATTAACGCCGTAGAAAAGAAAATTGTTGAAATCGGTGTTGGTCGCATTGCCAGTGTTTCCGGGCGCTACTATGCGATGGATCGGGATAAACGCTGGGATAGGCTGGAGAAGGCTTATGCTGCGTTGGTATATCGCGAAGGCGAACATGCCGCTAACGCGCGGTCGGCAGTTGAAAGAGCATATACCAGAGATGAAACTGACGAATTTATCCTGCCTACATTGGTGGATGAATGCGGCGAATGTGGCATTAAGGCTGGTGACGGTGTTATCTTTTTCAACTTTCGTCCTGACCGGGCCCGTCAACTTACCCAGGCGTTGGTTAATCGTGATTTTACCGGCTTTAATAGGCGGCATGGCTTTTTGGAACTGAATTTTGTCTGTATGACTAAATATGATGAGAGTTTAGATGTACCGGTGGCGTTCAAACCCCAGGAAATCCGTAACACTCTGGGGGGGACCTTCAGTAGTGCTGGTTTAACCCAACTTAGAATTGCCGAGACTGAAAAATATGCTCACGTTACATACTTCTTTAATGGCGGTGATGAACACCCGCTAAAAGGTGAAGAACGCATCCTTGTACCATCACCCCAAGTAGCAACGTATGACCTTGAGCCCGAGATGAGTGCTCGTCCTGTAGCTGATAAGCTTATTGAAGCGATTAAGTCCGGTAAATTTGATTTAGTTGTAGTAAACTTTGCTAATGGCGATATGGTCGGCCATACTGGTCATTTGGATGCGGCTATTAAGGCAATCAATGTAGTTGACGAGTGCGTGGGCCGAGTGGTAGCGGCCATGCGTGAACGGGGAGGCATTACGCTAATTACTGCTGACCATGGTAACGCGGAGAAAATGATTGATCCTGAAACTGGTGCGCCGTTTACCGCTCATACTGTAAATAATGTACCTTTCATTTTAGTGTCCGAGGAATATCGTGACAGTAAACTTAGAGATGGTATTTTAGCCGATATTGCGCCGACGGTACTTAAAGTTGCGGGATTAGAGCAACCTAAAGAAATGACAGGAAAGAGTTTGATAATTTAAGGAGGCTAAATAATGACGATAATTACAGATGTTTATGCCAGAGAAATAATGGATTCACGTGGTAACCCCACCGTTGAAGTAGATGTAGTTCTTGAAGATGGAACGCTTGGTCGTGCGGCAGTACCATCAGGGGCTTCAACCGGCATGTATGAAGCTGTTGAACTTCGTGATGGGGATAAAAGTCGCTATTTGGGTAAAGGCGTTTTAAAAGCGGTTGAAAATGTAAATAACATAATTGCTCCAGAACTTATTGGCATGGACGCTATTGATCAAGTAGGAATTGACAAGGTTATGATTGAATTAGATGATACCCCAAATAAAGCTAAATTAGGTGCTAATGCTATTTTGGGTGTTTCAATGGCAGTGGCTAAAGCTGCGGCTGCTTCTTTAGGTCTATCCTTGTATCAGTATCTGGGTGGCTTCAATGCAAAACAACTGCCTGTGCCGATGATGAATATTCTCAATGGCGGGCAGCATGCCGATAATAATGTCGATATCCAGGAATTTATGGTTATGCCGGTAGGCACGACTTCTTTTGCGGAAGCTTTAAGAATGGGGGCTGAAGTATACCATTCTTTAAAAAGCGTACTAAAAAGCCGTGGCCTGAATACCGCTATTGGTGATGAAGGTGGTTTTGCGCCAAATTTGGCTTCAAATGAAGAAGCGTTGACGGTTATTGTTGAGGCTATTCAAAAAGCTGGCTATAAACCAGGCGAGCAAGTTGCATTGGCTCTTGATGTTGCTTCTTCTGAAATCTATGAAGATGGGAAATACAACTTGGCTGGTGAAGGTATTGTTAAGACAGCAGCTGAAATGGTTGAATACTATGAGACTTTGGTCAAAAAATATCCCATCATCTCCATTGAAGACGGGATGGCTGAAGACGACTGGGACGGTTGGTCAATGCTGACTAATCGTTTAGGTGGTAAGATCCAATTAGTTGGCGATGATTTGTTTGTAACCAATACCGAACGGCTTAGCCGCGGTATTGAAAGTAAAGTCGCAAATTCAATCTTGATTAAAGTTAACCAAATTGGGACACTTACAGAAACTTTCGATACTATTGAAATGGCAAAGCGTGCTGGTTATACATGCGTTATCTCCCATAGGTCAGGAGAAACCGAAGATGCAACTATCGCAGATATTGCAGTAGCGGTAAACGCTGGTCAAATAAAGACTGGTGCTCCGACTCGTACCGATAGAATAGCTAAGTACAATCAATTGTTGCGCATTGAAGAAGAACTTGGTGACTTGGCGCAATACAATGGTCGTAAAGTTTTCTATAACTTAAAATAAAAAAATGGTCTGTCGCATTAGTGCGACAGACCATTTTTTTATTTTAGTACTCTATGGGCAGGTAGGTGTTTGGACCGGATGGAAAACCTTGTGATGAGTGGCGGCACCATTGTTGTCGGTAGGCCGGGGACAGGTAATATGGTGGGCAAAAGGGCAGACATGGGGGCGGTTTTATCATCTATTTCTGGGTGCTTCCACTAGGGATGATTGAATTTACTATTGTTTCGCATAAAGTTCCATCTTTCCATTCTCCGGTATAGGGATTGTAAGAGCATTCGGAGGAACAGGCCAGCCAGCGCTTTTTAGTGTCGGAGCCTTGGGCTAACGGGCGGCAGTCGGTGCAGGCATAACGGTACTCACAGTGTTGGCACTTTTCAATTTTGTCTTTGGTAGTGTGCCAGCAGTCAGAAAGCAACGGTCCATTAAGTACTTCAGCAAGCGGGGTTTGTAAGATATTGCCGCAAATTTCACTGCGGGCAAAAATACATGGAATGACATCGCCGCTAGCAGTAATGGCAATTTTTCCGCTTAGACAGCTATGTTGGCACTGGGCTTTGGCAAAGCTTATCGGATCGGTATAAAATGGCGGTTTAATAGGCTGTTTAGCATAGGCGGTAGGCAATAAGGCATCATCTTCGCCGCGACCGGTAGGCCGGACAACGTCAGGGGGGGTTACTTCAACACCAAGGTTGGCGCATAATTTCATGATATGCTCAACTTCATATTCATTGGGTTTCATAATAATGGAGGCAATGCGCAGCGGGATACCGGATGCTAGCAATTTGTTTATGGCGGTAAAGGTTTTGGTAAAGCTGCCTTCATTCAAGGTTATGGAGTCGTGTACAGCGGCGTTATCCGCGTAAATGGTTGTGGCAATATTTACATTATAGTGTTTAAAGAAAGTGATATCATCATCATTAATTAGGGTTGCATTGGTAAAAATTTCAATAAAGTCGTATTTTTCATGATAGGCTTTTTCAATTAATTCGCGCCAGCCTCGATAAAGAAGGGGTTCGCCGCCAATTAATTGGATGGCGCTTGCACCAGCTGTGCGAGCTTCGGTAATCAATTCAAGCCACCGTTTGTGATCGACGAGATCTGAACAAGACGTTGGTCCGCTAGTAGCGTAACAGTGAAGACACTGATTATTACATGAACTAGTCAGCTCCAACCAAATAAATTCAAGCTTTGGTGGATTGACAGGTGGAGTGGCCTCTTTTTTAGTGGGGCTGGGTTGATTAATAAAAAACGAGCCTAACCCCATTTCGGTAAGTCGATGCAAGAAATCTAAAAAAATTTGATCCTGTGGGGATTTAAAATCTAGAAGTTCTTCTAAGGCTTTAGCTCGGCAGGCGGTAAGGAGTCCTAAAGCCCCCTGATTAATTGAGTGAACTTTTCCGGTTTGCAGGTTGTAGATGGCTCCGCGCTTCGCCCCTTCAACCAGCTTGCAGTAGTTTTGCAGCCGGTAATACAATGTCAGCCCTCCCCTTATATTTTGCTACATAATATGCTTTAAAAAGGCAGTGGGTGCATTAATTGGTTAAAGTAAGGTGGGGAAGAATGATTGCTTTGCGGAGAATTAATGTCAAGGATATTAAAATATCTCAAAACATGCCCTGAAAAAGACATATTATTATGTTGACAGTTAATGATAAATGCTATATAGTTAATACATCGTGGTTTTACAGGTAGTACTTATGCGGAAATAGCTCAGTGGTAGAGCATCGCCTTGCCAAGGCGAGGGTCGCGAGTTCGAATCTCGTTTTCCGCTCCATAGTTGAGATAAAACCCCCGGCAGAAGGAGCTTCGCGGGGGGTTTTTGGTTGTCTCTTGTTTTTGTAATTTATTTATGGTATTATTTAATTCGCGGTATATTCGGGGAAACCTGAACGTTTGTTCCAATATTGGTAATACTAGTAATAGCGGAACAGGATAATTTAATAAGGGGGATTTCCATAGATGAAGGTTACAGCAGAAAAATTAGATGCTCATAAAACGGTGTTGGAGCTAGAAATTCCGCAGCCAGAAGTGGCAAAAGCGATCGATAAGGCTTACCAACGACTGGCTGGTAAAGTTAATATACCTGGGTTCCGTAAAGGCAAAGTGCCTCGTAAAGTGCTGGAAATGCGTCTTGGCAAGGCGGCGCTGTTAGACGAAGCTTTTGATATTATTGCTCCGGATGCTTATATTGAAGCGCTGAAAGAACAGAATATTGAGCCTGTTGCTAGACCTGAGCTTGAAGTTGTAAAATTGGAAGAAGGTCAACCGCTGGTATTTAAAGCTACCGTCATCGCGAAGCCGGAGATTACCATTGGCGAATACAAAGGACTTAAAGTAGAAAAACCGTCAACCGAAGTTGATGCGACCGATATTGAAAAACAGTTGGACAATCTGCGTAATCGTCACGCTAAAATGGTAGTTGCCGAAAACGCGGTTATCGATAAGGGCGATTTTGCCGTTATTGACTTTGAAGGTTTTATGGATGGTGAAGCCTTTAAAGGTGGCGAAGGTAAGGGGTATCCGCTAGAGATTGGTGCTGGTGCGTTTATTCCTGGCTTTGAAGATCAGCTTATTGGACATAAAGCTGGCGATGAAGTTGATGTTAACGTAACTTTCCCAGCCGAGTACCAGGCGAAAGATTTGGCTGGTAAAGAAGCATTGTTCAAAGTTAAAGTTACCGATGTTAAACGTAAGGAAATACCAGAACTGGATGATGATTTTGTAAAAGAAATCGGTGAATTCAATACTGTAGAGGAATTACGGGCTGATGTAGCGAATAACTTGAAAAAAGATGCCGAAGAAAAGGCTAAACAAAAAATTCGTTCCAGCGCTGTTCAAGCTGCTGTAGACAATGCTTCAGTAGATATTCCGGAAGTAATGGTTGAAGAACACATTGACAATCGACTACGAGACCTGGATATTCGCCTGCAGAACAGTGGCATGAACTTAGAAAAATATCTGGAGTTTACTAAGGAGACTATTGAATCTATTCGGAATAGCTACCGTGAGTCGGCGATTAACAGTATAAAAACTGAATTGCTGTTGGATGCTGTTGCCAAAGCTGAGGGTATTGAAGTAAGTGCTGAAGACTTAGATGCTGAAATAGCAATGATGGCTGCAGCATATCAAGCTCCAGTAGAAGACGTGAAACGCATCATTATTCAAGAAGGCCGGGTAGAAACTTTGAGCAGATCAATTTTGCGCAAAAAAGCGGCTGAGCTTATTATTAATGCGGTAGTAGCGGAATAACAATAGTCTGCTGTAATAGAATAGTATAAAGTATAATATTAATGCTGAGGGACCGAGGTGTTTGAAAATGAATTTTGTACCTGTTGTTGTTGAACAGTCTAATCGCGGTGAGCGGGCCTATGATATTTATTCTCGTCTGTTAAAGGACCGGATTGTGTTTATTGGTGGACCTATTGATGACAATGTAGCAAATGTGGTGGTTGCCCAGCTCTTGTTTTTAGAATCAGAAGACCCTGACAAGGATATTCATATTTATATCAATAGTCCTGGCGGAGTAGTATACTCGGGGCTGGCTATTTATGATACTATGCAGTATATTAAACCTGATGTTTCGACAATTTGTATGGGGATGGCAGCAAGCATGGCATCGTTGTTGTTGACTGCTGGTACAAAAGGTAAGCGTTATGCGTTACCTAATTCCCGGATTATGATTCATCAGCCACATGGCGGAGCGCAAGGACAGGCTACTGATATTGAAATTCATGCCCGTGAAATTTTGCGATTACGCGAAGTTGGCAATGACATTTTAGTACGTCATACCGGTCAACCGCTTGAAAAAATTAAGCATGATGTGGAAAGGGATTTCTTTATGTCCAGTGAGCAGGCTGTAGAGTACGGTATTATTGATGCCGTGGTGCAACGTCACGAAAGGGGTAAGGATAATTCCAAGTAAAGAGGTGAAGATATGTTGAAGTTTGGGGATGACAGAGGACAACTCAAATGTTCGTTTTGTGGCAAGTTACAAGAGCAGGTCAAAAAGCTAGTTGCTGGTCCTGGAGTGTATATTTGTGACGAGTGTATAGAACTGTGCAACGAGATTATTGAGGAAGAGCTAAGCGATGATGTCGAGCTCGAACTTAGGGATATCCCCAAGCCTAAAGAAATAAAGGATATCCTTGATCAATATGTAATTGGCCAGGAAGATGCTAAAAAATCATTGGCTGTTGCAGTTTATAATCACTATAAACGTATTAATATGGGTTCAAAAGTTGATGATGTTGAACTTCAAAAATCAAATATTGTCATGCTTGGACCGACTGGTAGCGGCAAGACTCTTTTAGCGCAGACGCTGGCTAAAATTTTAAATGTGCCATTTGCAATTGCTGATGCCACATCGTTGACTGAAGCGGGTTATGTTGGTGAAGACGTCGAAAACATCCTGTTGAAGCTAATTCAGGCAGCTGATTATGATGTGGAAAAAGCGGAAAAGGGTATTGTCTATATTGACGAAGTAGATAAAATTGCCCGTAAATCGGAAAATCCGTCGATTACCCGCGATGTTTCAGGTGAAGGTGTGCAACAGGCTCTTCTTAAAATTTTAGAGGGCACTGTAGCCAGCGTTCCGCCGCAGGGTGGACGCAAGCATCCACACCAGGAATTTATTCAAATTGACACCACCAATATCTTGTTTATTTGTGGTGGTGCATTTGATGGGATTGATAAAATTATTGGCTCGCGTACTGGTAAAAAGACGATGGGCTTTGGTGCTGAAATCAAAAGTAAAGAGAAGAGACTGCTTGGCGAGGTTCTGCGGCGTATTTTGCCGGAAGATTTGCTGAAGTTTGGTCTTATTCCTGAATTTGTTGGTCGATTGCCAGTTATCGTCACCTTGGACGCACTGGATGAAGAATCGCTTATCCGTATATTAACAGAACCTAAGAATGCGCTGATTAAGCAGTATCAGAAGTTGTTGGAACTTGATAATGTGCAGCTTGAGTTCAAAGATGATTCGCTTAAGGCTATCGTTGCGGAAGCGATGAAGCGTAATACGGGTGCTCGTGGACTTCGAGCAATTATTGAAAGTATTATGCGCAATGTAATGTACGATGTTCCGTCGCGTAATGATGTTGCAAAATGTATTGTTACTGAGGACGTTGTTCAGAATAAAGAAGAGCCGATGATGGTGACAATAGATCGTAAAGCTAAGAAAAAAGAAGAATCGGCTTAACGCAAAGTGGCTGTCGCATTTTAATGCGACAGCCACTTTTGTATTAAATCCAGTAATTTTTTAATTTAGAGTGAAATTTATGTAAATATAGGGTAAATATGGAGAAGTAGTAACTTGGATAAAATAGTGCCATTTGCCTATACTATAGCTACAATAAGATGCTGTGAAAGGAGGCTGGAAAAGGTGGATTATGCAGTTAACTTGATTACTTTGATCCAGTTTTTTTTCGCCATTGTCATTGGCCTCTATTTCTGGAACCTTCTCCGAACTCAACAAGGCAATCGGGTGGCGGTAGAGCGAGAATCAAAAAAGGAAATGGACAAGTTGCAGAGATTGCGGGAAATATCTTTAACTGAACCATTAGCCGAGAAAACACGTCCAGCTACTTTTCGAGAAATTGTTGGACAGGAAGAAGGGCTAAAGGCACTCAGAGCCGCACTGTGTGGGCCCAATCCCCAACATGTGATTTTATATGGTCCACCTGGAGTCGGTAAAACCGCTACTGCTAGATTGGTGCTTGAAGAAGCTAAGCAAAACCAATTATCACCATTTGGCGTAGGAGCAAAGTTTGTTGAATTAGATGCGACAACGGCCAGATTTGATGAACGTGGTATTGCCGATCCCTTAATTGGCACTGTCCATGACCCTATTTATCAGGGAGCTGGACCTCTTGGTATTGCGGGGATTCCTCAGCCCAAACCTGGAGCGGTAACTAAAGCGCACGGCGGAGTGTTATTTATTGACGAAATAGGTGAACTCCATCATGTACAAATGAATAAATTACTTAAAGTTCTTGAAGATCGAAAAGTTTTCTTAGAGAGTTCATATTACAGCAGTGAAGATATGAACATACCAACACATATTCACGATATTTTCCAGAATGGATTGCCGGCTGATTTTCGCCTTATTGGTGCAACTACCCGCATGCCCCAAGATATTCCACCAGCTATTCGGTCGCGCTGTGTCGAAATATTTTTTAGGCCCTTACTGCCAGAGGAAATCGGACTGATTTGCTTAAATGCTGCTCGTAAAGTTAATCTGGCAATTGAGGACAAGGCAGTGGAGGTAGTAAAACGCTATGCTACTAATGGGCGGGAGGCTGTTAACGTAGTTCAAATTGCGGCAGGTATAGTGTTGAATGATAGTCGACAGACTATTGGTTCTGCGGATATCGAGTGGGTAGTAAACTTTGGCCAATATAATCCGCGCCCTGAAAAGAAAATTGCCGGGAAGCCGCAGGTTGGTTTTGTTAACGGTTTAGCTGTATATGGAGCTAATATAGGGATAATGATTGAAGTTGAGGCGTCAGTAAGCTCTAATCCCTTGGGGCATGGCAATGTTATGGTTACAGGTGTAGTGGAAGAAGAAGAAATTGGTACTCCCGGGCGCACCATGCGGCGTAAAAGCATGGCTAAGGGATCGCTGGATAATGTAATTACAGTACTGGCAAATCAATTCAATATTGATTTTTCCAAATACAATGTACATGTCAACTTTCCGGGCGGGGGGCCAATTGATGGGCCGTCAGCAGGTGTGACGGTAGCAACTGCGATTTATTCAGGAGTAAACAACATTCCTGTTGACAATTCAGTAGTAATGACCGGAGAAATATCTATTCGTGGTTTAGTAAAGCCGGTTGGTGGGGTAACTGCCAAAATAACAGCTGCCAAACAGGCAGGAGCACGGCGAGTAATTATCCCCAAAGACAATTGGCAAGAGCTATATAAGGATATTGGCGTCGAAGTAGTTGCTGTGGAAACCTTGCCGGAAGTATTCGAAAATGCATTAATGAAAGCGAATGATGTCTGTTGCTTAGAATTATTTACCCCTAATCATGATTTACTTACGGCGGCCGGAGTAAAAGCTTAGTTTTGGTTGAAATATTCCCTTGCTTGTGGCAGGGGAATATTTATGTTGAATAATATGGTAAAGAAGGGTAGAATGACTAAAGTGGCGAAATTAATTTTTTAGTAAGTTTATTTGTCGAAGTTGATGATTATTTTAAAAAATATAATAACTGCTAGATAGATTTCAACTTGTCCCAAAATTATGGTGATGATAGGTAGTAAATATTTGAGGAAAGGATTTTTTATTGGGGTTTAAGAATATTTATAAATAGCGAAGTTGAAACTAACGTTGTCAGTTGAATGCGAAGGAGGAGAACTTATGGAGAAGGCAACTCGTAATATTCCGCTATTGCCGCTTAGGGGCATTTTAGTTTTTCCATATATGATTATCCATCTGGATGTCGGGCGTGAAAAGTCAATCAGCGCTCTTGAAGAGGCTATGGTTCACGATAGATTGATTATGTTGGCAACTCAGCGTGATGCCCAAAATGACAAACCCGAACCGGGAGATATTTTTCGTATTGGCACGGTTGTTGAAATTAAACAGCTTTTAAAATTGCCTGGCGGAACGATCCGGGTTTTAGTTGAGGGCTTGCACCGGGCGAAGATTGTCGAATATGTTGACCATGAACCGTTTTATATGGTAGAAATTGAAGAATATGAAGAGAGCGAAACTAAGACTTCGGAAGTTGAAGCGTTGACAAGGACGGTTATTCATCAGTTTGAGCAATGGGTCAAGTTAAGTAAAAAAATTCCGGCTGAGACGTTGGTATCAGTAGTTGTTGTTGAAGAGCCGGGACGCTTGACCGACCTTATTGCTAGTCACCTATCATTAAAAATTGAAGATAAGCAACTTTTATTAGCTGCTCTTGATATAAAAGAACGCTTGGAACAACTCTGCGACATTCTTGGCCGGGAAATGGAAATCCTCGAATTGGAGAAAAAGATTAATGTCCGGGTAAGGAAGCAGATGGAGAAAACCCAGAAGGAGTACTATCTTCGTGAACAGCTAAAAGCGATTCAAAAAGAGTTAGGAGATAAGGAAGATAGGGCAGCAGAGATAGATGAATATCGGCAGCGAATGAAGGAACAAGAACTGCCTAAAGAAGTAGCAGAAAAGATTAATAAAGAAATTGATCGACTTGAGAAAATGCCACCGATGGTCGCAGAAAGTGCCGTAATTCGGACGTATCTTGACTGGTTGTTGGCACTACCGTGGTCGAAGGAAACTGACGACCGTTTGGATATCGACAGTGCTGAGTCAATATTGGAAAATGATCATTATGGCTTAGAGAAAGTAAAAGAACGGATATTGGAATACTTATCAATTCGAAAACTTGCCACAAAAATGAAAGGACCGATTATTTGTCTGGTTGGCCCACCGGGGGTAGGTAAAACTTCATTAGCTCGTTCAATTGCCAGAGCTATGGAACGTAAATTTGTCCGGATATCGCTAGGTGGCGTTCGGGACGAAGCTGAAATCCGCGGTCATCGCCGGACTTATGTTGGAGCACTTCCGGGACGTATAATTCAGGGGATGCGAACAGCAGGCTCTCATAATCCGGTATTCCTTTTAGATGAAATTGATAAAATGAGTGCCGATTTTCGCGGTGACCCCTCGTCAGCGTTGCTTGAAGTACTTGATCCTGAACAAAACAATACCTTTAGTGACCATTATGTAGAACTTCCGTTTGATCTATCAAAGGTGCTGTGGGTAGTTACCGCAAATGTTATGCATAATATTCCCCGTGCCCTGTTAGATCGTATGGAAATTATTAATATTGCTGGTTATACTGAGGAAGAAAAAGTACAAATTGCCAAGCGCTACTTAGTTACTAAACAAATTGCCGATCATGGCTTAAATAGTGAGCAGATTGTATTTTCTGAAGGAACTGTTCAAAAAATTATTCGGGATTATACCAGAGAGGCTGGAGTGCGAAGTCTTGAGCGCAACATAGCAACTTTGTGCCGTAAAGCTGCTCGTCAAATTGTCCAGGAAAAGCGTACTACAGTCAAAATTACAGCGCAGAATCTCCATATTTTCCTTGGTGCATCTAAATTTCGTCATGCCCAGGCTGAAAGTACCAGCGAGGTTGGGGTTGCCACGGGACTTGCTTGGACTGAGGTTGGTGGCGAGGTTTTAGGGGTTGAAGTTTCAACGATGAAAGGCAAAGGAAAATTGACTTTAACCGGACAGTTGGGTGAAGTCATGCAGGAGTCGGCGCAGGCCGGATTCAGCTATATTCGTAGTCGGGCGCAAGAACTTAATATTGATGCGGAGTTTTACGAAAAAATGGATATCCATATTCATTTACCAGAAGGCGCTATCCCAAAGGATGGTCCGTCAGCTGGTATTACTATGGCAACAGCAGTAATATCGGCACTGACCGGAAAGCCCGTGCATAATAACCTTGCCATGACAGGCGAAATTACTCTTAGGGGACGGGTGCTTCCAGTTGGTGGTATTAAGGAAAAGGTACTGGCAGCGCATCGGGCTGGTATAAAAAAGATTATCTTACCGAAAGAAAATAAACGCGACTTGGATGATATACCGACAAATGTTAAACGTAGCGTGGAATTCTTACTGGTAGAGAATATGGATGAGGTACTTAAAACGGCCCTGGTGAGTGAATAATGACGGTACATGTTCTAAATGCAAAATATATGGCTTCTGCGGTCAGACGGGATCAGTATCCGGTTGGAGAGATGCCGGAAGTAGCTTTTATCGGACGCTCGAACGTAGGCAAGTCTTCATTGATAAATTCGTTATGTCGTCATGGTGGTTTAGCTAGGATCAGCGGGACGCCGGGGAAAACCCAAACTCTCAATTTTTACTCGGTGGCAGTAAAAGTTAATGAAACTGATCGGTGTGGATTTTGGTTAGTGGATTTACCAGGTTACGGTTATGCACGCACCGGACGGGGCGCTCGGCATCAGTGGACAAAGTTTATAGATGAATATTTAGCGGGATCTACCCGCCTAAGACTAGTGTGCCAACTTATTGATATTCGTCATCCGCCAATGGATAGTGACCTTGAGGCCTACCGTCGATTAGTCGAGCTAAAATTGCCGGTGAGGATAATTGGCACTAAAGCTGATAAAATTTCGCGGATGGCGCTGAAGAAACATGTCGGTATTATTAGTACAGGACTAAAGCTAGTGCCGGGAGAAGAGCCGATAGCATATTCAGCGGTTAACGGCACAGGCCGAAATGAGTTGCTTGACGTTGTTAATAATATTTTGCTAGAATGGTAGCAGAAGGACAGAGAATATCTGCTAATTACTTAAGTGGTTATCAGAGGTAAGTATGCTTACTGAATTTGATAAATCCTTATTAAATATAATTCAAAGTGACTTAGCACTTAGTAAACAGCCATTTGCACTTATCGCTGAGCGACTGGGCACTGATGAGGCTACTGTCATTGACAGGATAAGAAGACTTAAAGACCAAGGATATATCCGGCGTATTGGCGCGTTTTTTGACTCGGCGCGCCTAGGATACACCGGGACGCTCCTGGCTTTGGAAGTTGAAGCAGAACAAATAGAGAAGGTAGTTGAATTAATTAACTCTTATCCCGGAGTTACCCATAATTATGAACGCGAAGGGCGCTTTAACTTATGGATTACCTTACTTACGTCAAATGTTGAAGAAGAAAAACGCATTGTTTCGGTAATAGAGTCGCTACCCGGGGTAAATCGACTGTTGAATTTACCGGCAACTGAAAAGTTTAAGGTAAATGTGCAGTTTAATTTGGAGTAGAGTCAATGCTGGATGAACTCGATAAAAAGATTATTGCCGCCATGCAGAAAGAATTGGCCTTGGTTAGCCAGCCATACCGTGAAATTGCTGATGCGGTTGGTATTAGCCAAGATGAGCTGTTAAGCCGTCTGGAGAAATATTGGCATTCAGGGCAGATCAGACGGATGGGGGCAGTACTTAGACATCGTAAAGTGGGGTACACAGCCAACGCATTGTGCGTATGGCAGGTGCCGGAGATTCAGATTAGAAGAGTCGCGGCTCAAGTAATCTCATATCCACTAGTTAGTCATTGTTATGCGCGGGTGGCCCATACCGAGTGGCCTTATAATTTTTATACAATGATTCACGGTCATACCAGGGATGAGTGCCGGGCTTTGGCGGACAAAATCGCCTTAGAAACCGGACTGGAAGACTATGTTATGCTTTACAGTACCCGTGAGTGGAAAAAAACTAGTATGCGTTACTTTGGAGGCTAGGAAGCATGATGAAGAATTTTACCCAAGTTATGAATGCAGCTCAGGAAATTCCTCCCGCCAGGGTGGCGGTTGCGGCAGCCCATGATGATGCCGTGCTCGAAGCTGTAAGGGGTGCGATCGAACTGGAAATCGCCAAATTTACGTTAGTAGGCGATGAAGTTAAAATCAACTCTTTAGCCAGTGAAATGGGGATGAACTTATCTAATCTCAAGATTATCAACGAACCTGATAACACTAAGGCCGCTTTAAGAGCTACTGCATTGGTGTCCGGCGGTCAGGCCGACATCCTAATGAAAGGGCTATTAAGTACGGCAAATCTTTTGCGGGCAGTACTAGACAAGGAAGTTGGACTTAGAACCGGGCGACTTTTGAGTCATACCTTTGTTATTGAGGCTAAGACTTATGACCGGCTGATACTCATGACTGATTGTGCCATGAATATTAATCCTACCTTGGCGCAAAAAGCAGAAATTATTCGCAACTGTGAAAGTCTGGCTCAAGTGCTGGGAAAAAGTCCAGCCAGAGTTGCTGCCTTGGCTGCAGTGGAAGTAGTTAATCCGGATATGCCGTCAACACTTGACGCTGCGGCATTGGCAAAAATGGCTGATCGCGGACAATTTAAGAACTTTGTCGTCGACGGGCCATTAGCGCTAGACATTGCGGTATGCGACGAGGCCGCAAAACATAAAGGACTTACCGGTAGTTCAGTAGCTGGTCAGGCTGATATTTTCCTAGTTCCCAATATTGAAGTAGGTAATATTTTGGCTAAATCCGCAGTATATTTGGGAGGATGTAGGATTGCCGGATTAGTGCTGGGGGCATCTAAACCGGTAGTGCTGACATCTAGGTCCGATACTTTTGAAGCGAAGATGTTATCTATTGCACTGGCAAATATGGTTGGCTACTATGAGAAAAATAATTAGTCCCAGATATTAAGATAAAACAGAAAAAAACTAAAAAATCATCAGGTAAACAGTGGCTATTTAGTAGATAGCTCAGCTGTAATACCTGATGATTTTTTGTTTATTGTATGATAAAAAAGCAAACCAAATGATAGTAGACTGAGCAATGTCTTTCGGTGTATGATAGAAAGACAATGGAAATGATTGGGTGATTATATGAAACCGCTTACTGTATTTGATTTAGTGCATGATGGGCTTAGTCTACTTGAAATGGAACTGGCGGCAGTCATTGAATCAGAGGCTGAAATAATGACTGATATCGGTCTTCATCTTCTGAGGGCGGGGGGAAAACGCCTGAGACCTGCACTGTATTTTTTGTGCGCAAAGGCTGGAACATACAATCTCACAAAAATAATGCCGGTGGCAGTAGCTATTGAACTAATACATATGGCGACTCTAGTTCATGATGATGTACTGGACAATGCTTCAACTCGCAGGAGCATTATTACTGCTAATGCCTGTTGGGGTAATAACACCGCAGTATTAGCTGGTGATTATTTGTTTGCTAAGGCTTTTTCGCTGGTGTCAAATCGGGATAATAATATAGCCCTCAATTTGCTTACCCGTGAAATATGCGATATCTGTGAAGGCGAAATTATTCAAATACGCGATAATTTTAATGTTGATCAACATGAAAAAGACTACTTAGTGCGTATTAATAAAAAAACTGCCGGATTTATTGCGGTTAGTTGTCAATTAGGGGCATTAGCCGCTGGATTATCTGAAGCTGACGTTAAAGCACTATATAACTATGGCTATGCTGTAGGTATGGCCTTTCAGATTACTGATGATATTTTGGATGTAACAGCGTCCTCTGAGAAACTTGGCAAACCGGCAGGTAATGATTTAAAACAAGGTATACTAACATTGCCAGTACTATATGCGTTGGGAAAAAGCAGTCGCGGGGCTGAACTTCGAACCTTGATTACCGCAGGGGATAATATGACGGAGGACAACCTAAAGCGGTGTATTGATATTATCCATGATACTGATGCTGTAGAATACTCCTATCAGAAAGTTGCTGAATATTTAGCCAGTGCTAGGAATAGTTTGCCAAAGTCCGTTGATTGCAAGATAGGCCACGCGTTGCTTCAAGTTGCTGATTTTATAGGACTTCGCCAGTATTAAATTGTAAATATAATATAATATGAGAAAATGACGAGCCCAAAGGGTGAGTTGTTTTTTAGAGAATAGACAAGTATAATAAAAGCAGACATAGTGAAGGGATGTGGCCACACATGTTTAATTTTAGCATGTCAGAATTAGTAGTAATATTAGCAATTGCCCTAGTTGTCTTTGGGCCGAGCAAGCTCCCGGAAATAGGTAAAGCTGTAGGCAAAGGCCTAAATGAATTTAAGCGGGCAATAGGAGATAAGGAAGAACCAGTTAATATTACCCCTCACTCCCAGGCACAAGATATTAGCAAGGCCGAAACGACAGCCGAAGTGAAAAAGTCGCCGGAATAGAGGGCGGTAGATGAGACAAGAATTTTCCAACCAAGACAACGAACGAGAAAAAACAATTGCTGACGGTGAAATGTCGTTAGTTGATCATCTTCAAGAATTAAGGCAACGCTTAATTATTTGTATAGTGGCAGTAGCTATAGCCAGCAGTGCGGCATATCTTTATGCCCCTGAACTAGTGCATCTCGTTACTCAGCCAGTGGGGAAGCTATACTATATGAATCCGGCGGAAGCCTTTTTTGCTTATTTAAAAGTATCAGTATTTGCGGGGTTTCTTGTAGTAGTGCCGCTTGTATTATACCAAGTCTGGGGTTTCGTTGTACCGGCATTAACCCAGCGGGAGCGCAAAGCTTCGTTTATTTTAGTACCGGCTTCGGTCATATTGTTTTTTATGGGTCTATTATTTGCCTATTTTTTTGTTCTTCCGGCGGGTATTAGATTTTTTATGGGCTTTGCTAATGAAGACTTACAACCGATGTTCTCATTAGGTCAGTATTTATCTTTTGTTATCTCATTTTTGTTGCCGTTTGGCTTTATATTTGAACTGCCCCTAGTCATCTTAGTCATAGCCAAATTTGGAATAATTAATTCAGGTTTTTTGGTAGCGAAGCGTAAGTTAGTGTTGGTACTGGCCTTTGTTGTTGGAGCTATTATTGCCCCAACACCGGATATATTTTCGCAAACAATGATTGCAATACCCCTATTAGTGTTGTATGAAGTCAGCATATTATTAGTTAAATATGTCCTACATAAGTAGAAATTGAACTGAGATCTGCAAAATATGCAGATCTCAGTTAATATTACTGTAATAAATAAGCTAGTACGATAACGTAGCTATGAAGATAGCAAGAGTTTTAGCAAGCCTTGCAGATGAGGGGGTAATATGAAGATTCTGGATAACTATAAGGGACTTCCGCAAAGTGTATATATGCTATTTGGTATTCAAATAATTAATCGCCTTGGTGATTTTGTATTTCCCTTTTTGGCATTATTCCTTACTGTGAAATTGGGTTTATCCGTTAGCATCACAGGCATAGTTGTAATGATAACTTCATTAAGCAGTCTAATAGCATCTTTTGTTGGCGGCAGGCTAGCCGACACACGCGGCCGGCGAAAGACCTATCTAATGGGGCAAACAGTAGCCGCCGGGCTGGTTCTGATTTGTGGCTTTATCCAAAATCAGGCTACCGTTGTTGGGTTATTAATAATCGCCACCTTTTTTGTGGGAGTTGTTCGTCCAACACTATCGGCAGTGCTGACCGATGTATTGCCAGTTGAAAAAAGACAAGCTGGTATTGCCTTGAATCATTTAGGTGTTAATATTGGTGTGGCGGTTGGACCTTTAGTTGCTGGATTTTTATTCGAAAAATTTCTGCCGCTAATGTTTATAACTGATGCGATAACATCATTCGTTGCTGTTTTTATATTTTATAAATTTATTCCTGAAACCAATTTAATTAAACAGCGACCAGCTATTACGAATCAGGCTGAAAAAGCTGAACCAGGCACCTTGTGGCAGACGGTATTAAAAAGACCGGAACTGCTAGTGTTTTTAATAATTTATACAGGTTATTGTTTTATTTATCGGCAAGGCTCATTTGCTTTACCGCTAATGTTAAACACCGTATTCCCGCTAGAAGGGGCCGCATATTTCGGTGCGCTAATCAGTGTAAATGCGTTAACCGTAGTGTGCTTATCCTTAATCACGGTGGCTGTAACTAAACGTTTTCACTCGCTTAACAATATAATAGTAGGCGGAATTTTTTATGGTATAGGCTTTGGGATGATTGGCCTTATTACAACTTTTCCTATGTTTATATTATCGACTGTTTTGTGGAGTATTGGTGAGATATTAGTTGTTACCAATGTGGGGGTGTACATTGCCAATAATAGCCCAGAAAATTTCCGGGCTAGGTTTAGCGCTTTAGGTAATTTAAGTTCGGCAATTGGTGGGGCGTTAGGAACTTCTCTTATGGGGGTCTATATAACAACCGCTGGGGTAATAGCGGTATGGCCGTTGACGTTAATACTAGCAGGTATTGCGGTATTCTCACTATATGTTTTAAAAGCTTATAGTAATAAGGTGAAGGCTTGTCGCGCTGTTTTATCAAGATAATTTTATAGATACAGTACGAATAAGTAAGACTAAAGTCCGAATTTGATAATAATGCCATTAGACAAAATGTCAGCCATCACTAAAGCTTGTTGTTCAATTTTATCAAAAAAGTCGATACTCTTTTGGTAATCTTTAGTAAGCACCGCTACGGCTTCTTCTTTTGTTAAAGCTAAATGCTCATGCCACATAGCTCGCATCGGCTTGATTGCCCAGCAAGAATTAATATGATTTAAAAAGCGCACAATATTATCAGCATTTTCGTACCAGCTCTTTTCAGTGTCCGATACCAAGGTATTATTGCTTGCCTTGGCGGCGTTAATCAATGTGTCAGTAATTTTTAAATGGTTGTGCACAAGCCGCTCAAATTCATCGGCAACTTTATTATCATAATAATGACTAAATATCTTTGTGAAATCGGTGGTATTGGTGAGAAGACGAGCGGTTGTAGACTCCAAATCAGGCATAGTAAATGCAATGCCCAGAATAACCATTCTCGTCCAGTAAACATGCTGTTCCCAAAGCAGACGAAAATAATTTTTTAATTGAATGGATTCTTCGTTATCTGAACTGTAATCATCATCCACCGAAAAAGTTGGATGATGGTAATATTCTGACATATAATGGCCTCCTTGTTATCGCTTTGGTTCATCATATGCAGCAGGCTAGGCTGGAGAAACAAAAAAGACTTTTATTAACTGCAAAAAAAGTAAGCTATCGCAAGGAATTAGTAAAAAAATGGAGAATGGATAACGATAGTAGATATGTAAATGGATGAGGAAAGACTAAGCTTTGCTCGCAGGGGAATTTGACAAATTGCTTAGGCGCTTTTAGGTTATCGTTACTAATGTATAGTAGATAAATAAAAGGAGTTGTTCTTGTGCTAAAAAGTATTCCTGAATTACTTAGCGAATACGGTAAAGTTGTTAGCAAAGACCGCGCCGGCATAATAAAAAAACTATCCTCGGAAAGTGATACTCAAGCAATTTTGGCGGGCTTAAAAGAACAGTCTACAACCTGTTCTTATGATGTTGAATGGGTTCATAACCTGCTGGATATTGCCTATAAAATTGGTAGCCTGGAAGGTTATTCGGCTGGCGTGGGTGATAATTTCGGCGATAAGGCCGCAATAATCCTGTACCCTGAAGATATCAGTGATGTTGAGGGCTTTATTGCTAAAGTATCTAGTGTTGCCCAACATTTTTGTAAAAAATGCGCAATTGGTACCAATATCGAGTTTGAAAATAATGTATCAATTATTCCTGAATCAAATAATTAACCGATAAGTTTGTCGAGGTAATCAGGAATCTTGACAATTGTTGCAGTGAGAAGTATAGTGTATTTATCGATATTTTGAAGAAAATGGCGAAGATGGGAAGAGTACGCTTGGATTGGCTGGTACAGAGAGAAGCCCTTGGCTGGAAGGCTTTACAGTGTGAATGGCGGAAGGTCATCCCGGAGCTGTTGTGCTGAATGTTAGTAGGCACAATCGGTATGCCCCGTTATAGGCATTAAAGCCGGTCAGCCCCGGATGAGGGAAGCCGGAAAGCTTGGTGGTACCACGAAGGGGTTCTTTCGTCCGGCAGAGGGATGAAAGGGC
The DNA here is from genome assembly GCA_017889625.1 of Bacillota bacterium. Classification (GTDB taxonomy): domain Bacteria; phylum Bacillota; class Negativicutes; order Sporomusales; family CTSoil-080; genus CTSoil-081. The sequence continues at coordinate 42,937 of JAGGAD010000003.1, forward strand.
TTTTTTTTAGTTTCTAAGCAATAAGGAGGAAAGACATTATGGGAAATAACATTCCTACTGTTTACGATCCTCAGTCTGAGGAAAGCAAATGGTATTCATTTTGGGAAAAACAAGAACTATTTCATGCGGAAGTTGATAAAGCTAAGACTCCGTTCAGCATAGTTATTCCGCCCCCGAATGTAACCGGACAACTGCATATGGGGCATGCTTTAGATAATACGTTGCAAGATATATTGATCAGAACAAAAAGAATGCAGGGCTTTGATACATTGTGGATGCCAGGTTGTGACCATGCTGGCATTGCTACTCAAATCAAGGTGGAAGAAGTGCTGGCAAAAGAAAACGGTCTTTCTCGCTATGATCTTGGTCGGGATAAATTCATTGAAAAGGTTTGGGACTGGAAGCATCAGTATGGCAACCGGATAACTAATCAACTTAAACGGCTGGGTGCGTCCTGTGACTGGCAACGGGAACGGTTTACCATGGATGAAGGATGTTCGCAAGCGGTACGGGAAGTCTTTGTTTCTCTGTATGAAAAGGGGCTTATTTATCAGGGAAATCGTATTACAAATTGGTGCACCCGTTGTAATACGGCCCTAAGTGATATCGAAGTTGAGCATGAAGATACCCAGGGGAATCTTTATCATGTACGTTACCCTGTCGAAGATAGTGACGGACAGTTTCTTACCGTAGCAACTACCAGACCGGAAACAATATTGGGAGATACTGCAGTGGCAGTTAACCCTGACGATGACCGTTATAAGAACCTTGTGGGAAAATATCTGACATTGCCATTAGTTGGGCGGCGGTTGCCAATCATTGCTGATGACTATGTTGATCAGGCGTTTGGCACTGGGGCGGTAAAAGTAACCCCGGCTCATGATCCCAATGACTTTGAAATGGGGCTTCGGCATCAACTGCCACAGATTGTCGTTATCAATAATGATGGGACGATGGCGGCAGATACCGGGCGCTATGCTGGCATGGATCGTTATGAATGCCGTAAAGCGTTGGTAGAAGAACTAAAAGAAAAAGGCTATCTTGTTAAAATTGAAGAGCATGTTCACGCCGTTGGTCACTGTCAGCGTTGCCGTACGGTGGTCGAACCATTGGTATCTAAACAGTGGTTTGTTGATATGAAGCCGTTGGCAAAACCTGCGATTGAAGCGGTGGAATCAGGGCGCATCAAATTTGTTCCTGAACGGTTTACCAAGATATATCTAAATTGGCTGGATAATATCCGGGACTGGTGTATTTCCCGCCAAATTTGGTGGGGACACCGCATCCCGGCCTGGTATTGTGATTGCGGAGAAGTTATTGTATCTAAGACCGATGTTACCTGCTGCCCTAAGTGCGGCGGTTCAGTTAGGCAGGATCCGGATGTCCTTGATACTTGGTTTAGTTCAGCCCTTTGGCCGTTTTCGACCATGGGGTGGCCTAAGGACACCGCCGAACTTAAGCAATTTTATCCTACCAGTGTGCTTGTTACTGGCTACGATATTATTTTCTTCTGGGTCGCTCGAATGATTTTCATGGGATTGGAATTTCAGCAAGATATTCCGTTTAGCCATGTATTTATTCACGGACTGGTTCGCGATAGCGAAGGCCGTAAAATGTCTAAATCACTGGGCAATGGTATTGATCCTTTAGAAGTTATTGAAAAATACGGAGCCGACACACTGCGGTTTACACTAATTACCGGCAATACCCCTGGTAATGATATGCGGTTTTACTGGGAAAGGGTTGAATCTAGCCGTAATTTTGCTAACAAGATATGGAATGCATCGCGCTTTGTATTGATGAACTTGGAAGGCTTTGATTCCAATACTATTGCTAAAAAATTTACGCTGGCTGATCGTTGGATCTTGAGCAGGTACGCAAAAACAGTAGCTGAAGTTACTGCAAATATTAATGCCTTCGAACTGGGGGAAGCAGCTCGGAAATTATATGAATTTATTTGGAATGAATATTGCGATTGGTATATAGAGACAGCCAAAGCTCGTCTATATAACAAAGAAGATTCACTGAATCGCAGTACAGCTCAGTATGTGCTGTGCCATGTACTAAGAGGCACTCTGGAATTGCTTCATCCGTTTATGCCGTTTATCACTGAAACCATTTGGCAGCATCTGCCGCACGAAGGCGAAAGCATTGTACGGGCTACTTGGCCAGCTGAACAACCGGAACTTGTGGATGAAAGTGCGGAAGCTGAGATGACTATACTTATGGAGACCATCAAGGCTATTCGCAACATGCGTGCGGAAGTAAATGTACCGCCAGGTCGTAAAAGTGAAGTTATATTGCAAGTAAGCGATGAATGGTATTCGACATTTAGTGCCAATATTAATTACATCAAGACATTGGCTACATCTGAAGCCGAAGTGGGCCCGATTGTAGCTGATAAGCCGGAAAATGCTATGACTGCAGTAGTCAGCGGTGTAGAAATCTATCTGCCACTTAAAGGATTGATTGATGTTGAAAAAGAAACGGCTAGGCTGAAAAAAGAATTGGCTTCTTTGGATAAAGAGCTTAATCGTATTTTTGGTAAACTTGCGAATGCTGGATTTGTTGCTAAGGCCCCGGCTGAAGTGATAGAAAAAGAGCGGGCGAAAGAACGTGAGTACAAAGAAAAACAATTAGCAATTAATGAACGCTTGGAATATTTGGCGAAATTATAAATGCATTGGGAATTAATTTGATAATAAAAACTGTAGGGAGTGACCCTTTTGACCTATGAACAAGCCTTGGAATATCTGGCCTCTTTAGGCAAATTTGGAATAAACCTCGGTTTGTCCCGGATTGAAAAACTATTAGCTTTGATGCAGAACCCTGAGCGGCGGTATAAAATTGTTCATATCACAGGAACAAACGGCAAAGGGTCTACCACCGCTATGGTTGGTGCTATGCTTGAAGCCGCCGGCATAAAAACAGCTATGTATACCTCACCGCATTTGACTGATTATACCGAGCGAATGGTGATAAATGGTGAACAGATAAGTCACAAAGCGTTTGGTGAGGTAATCAGGTATACAAGTACATTTGTGTCGGATATGGTTAAAGCTGGCTGGGAGCACCCTACCGAGTTTGAAGTACTGACAGCGGCGGCTTTGTACTACTTTGCTGCAGCCGGGGTCGAATATGCGGTAATTGAAGTTGGTCTAGGTGGGCTTTTAGACTCTACTAATGTTGTTAGCCCAGAAATAGCGGTAATAACAAATGTCAGCCTTGAACACACTGATCGATGCGGCAGTACGGTGGCCGAAATTGCTCAGCATAAAGCCGGGATAATAAAACGGGGGATTCCTGTAGTTACAGCGGCTAAAGCGGAAGCACTAGCAGTTATAAAGGCAGTTGCTAACCAAAACCAAGCTAAGTTATATATAGCCGGGGTTGATTTTACCGGTGAATTATCAGGATTTATAGGAAAACAGCAGTTGGTAACGGTTCAAGCCAAACACCGTTACCAACTGCCCCCTTTAGCGGTTAACCTTTTAGGAAAGCATCAAGTAGAAAATACGGCGGTTGCCGTAATGGCAATGCTGGCTCTGGCTGATAAAGAGCCGAGAATCACTTCGGATACAATTGAGAATGGTCTTAAAGCGGCGCAATGGCCGGGACGATTTGAAATTTTTCCTGGTAAGCCGCTTATTGTAATTGACGGTGCACATAATCCGGCTGGAGCCCAAGCGTTGCGATTGACGTTGGATGAAATATTTCCCGACAAGATAATAACCTTCGTTCTTGGGATACTTGCTGACAAAGATGTAGCAAATATCTGTAGGGCACTGGTTCGTCAAGGCGATAAAGTAATAACCGTAGAGCCAATGTCCGATCGGGCGGCTGACCCTAAAAGGGTGGCAGAGCAAATTACTGTCTGTCAGGTTGAAATCGGAGATTCAATTGAAGCTGGGATTGAACGGGCGGTAGCTAAAGCCGGGGAAGATGGCCTCGTATGCGTTGCTGGGTCGTTGTATTTAATTGGCACTGCACGGCCAATTATCTTTAGTAGACAAAATAATTTGCTGGGGATATAATGTTATTGTTTTAAAAATTTAATTATTAGGTGAAACTGTGAATATTATATATCGGACAACGACGTTTTCCTATCGCCTGGACTATTTAATTGAGCACTGTATTTTAGCGGTGGCCTTTTTTTTACCCATATCCCTTAATATAGGGAGCGGTTTTTTGGCTATTGGCACTTTGCTTTGGTTGGGGAAGATGGCTGTTAACCGACGGCTGGGGTTTAGGGCTACACCCTTTGATTTTCCGGTGGCCGTGCTGGTTATATTATCGGCGATGTCTGTACTGGCGTCACCTGACCGTAATTTTAGCTACTATAACTATTACAACCTTATGGGCCGCTACATAGTCATTTATTACTTAGTGATAAATAATATTAGCTCAGCGGCGCAGGTTAAACGTCTAATTACTACGGTATTAGTTTCCGCTGGATTGGTAGCTTTCTACGGCTTTTATCAATATCTGTATGGAATGGATATTTCGGCAGTTGGCTGGGTTGATGGAGAACAGTTTCCCAACCTAAAACTAAGAGTATTTTCGACATTAGAAAACCCTAACCTCTTAGCTGGATTTTTGGTTATAATCATGTCCGTGGCGGCGGGAGTCGGATTAACAGTACGGCGTGTCGGGCTAAAACTGTTATTAGTTGCTCTCATAGTTGTGTTGGGCGTTTGTCTCGCTTTGACCTACTCGCGTGGTGCTTGGCTTAGCGTTTTAGCTGTTGTCGCGCTCTTTGGTATAACCTATGACCGCCGGATTTTTTGGCTATTAGCGCTAATTCCGGTTATACTGTTAATAGGGCATGATGTATTTATGGACAGGCTTATGTCAATAACCAACCCTACTGATACATCATCGACATTGCGTCTGGCGCTGTGGGAAAGCACTATTGCCATGATTAAAGATCATCCTTTCTTTGGAATCGGATGGGGGGCCTACTGGCTGGTATACCCGGCTTACGACTTTTTTGTCATGGATCCAGGAACAAAAATTTTTCATGCGCATAATATGTTTTTACATATGACAGCCGAAATAGGTATTCCAGGGGGCTTAGTTTTTACCGGTATTCTTGTCGGTCATGCCTGGCTAGCCTTTAAATTGGCCAAGCAGCATAGGGATCACTTAATTTCCGGGTTAATGCTTGGTATCTTGGCGGCGCTGGTCAGCATTAGTGTCAGCGGCCTTACCGATCATGTACTATTTAATATTCAATTGTCCATGCTGTATTGGATGCTTAATGCGATTGTGGCTGTTGTTGGGATAAATTATGGAAAATATGGGTAAATCAAAAACTTTAAGCAAGTAAACTGCTTAAAGTTTTTTTACGTTTGGAATAGTATCAAGGAAGTTGTTATTGAATAGAACATAGATATGTGGTGGGATTATTTTTTGTGATAAATGTAGACTATATGATAGATACGGCCTGGGGAAAATAATTATACAAATCTATGTTAATTTAGTAACTATAAAACTATTTGACCCTTGAGGAGGACTAGCGTGAAACTGGCTGAAGTACAAACAATATTGCGTTCAGAGGTATTATGTGGCTTGGAAAATCTGAACCGGGAAATTGTTACTGCCTGTGGCGCTGATTTAATGAGCGATGTGCTGGTGTATACTAAAGAAAGAACATTGCTGTTAACTGGATTAACTAATATTCAGGTTGTTCGTACGGCTGAGGTAGGAGACTTGATGGGAATTATCTTTGTTCGTGGTAAACGGCCTGGACCGGAAGTTATTGAGATGGCCAAAGCAAAAGGAATTCCGCTGATGATTACCGAACTATCGATGTTTGATACTTGCGGCATGCTTCATTCTAGAGGGATTAGAGGCTGTTCGGAAAGGGTGACCCCGGATGAACTCTAGGCAGGTGATTAATTTGGAGTTTCAACTCAAGTCTGGCGACTTTGAATTTGCTGGTGAAGCGTCAAGTCAAATAAAACGCATAGTCCAACAAATTGGGGTAAAACCTGAAATTGCCAGACGTATAGCTATCTGCGCGTACGAAGCCGAAATGAATGTTATTATCCATTCCCAGGGTGGAATCATAAGAGTTGAAATATTACCGGAACAAACCGATCTTTATGTAGAAGATCGGGGTCCTGGTATCGACGATGTTAATCTGGCGATGCAGGAAGGCTATTCAACAGCACCAGACCATATCAGAAATATGGGGTTTGGCGCCGGCATGGGGTTGCCGAATATGGCTAGATGCTCAGATGAATTTACTATTACCTCGGAGGTTGTGGTAGGTACAAAAATACATATGACAATACGACACATTTAAAACTAAAATATAAAAATATTCACATTTATGTGAAAAAAGCGACGAATTTAGCGGTGGTAAAAATATCTAAGTGGTAAGCGTGGTGATAAAATGCCAGAGTACTTTCATTCGGTTCGGCTTGATGCTGAACGGTGCAAAGGGTGTGTCACTTGCATAAGACGATGCCCTACGGAAGCTATCCGGATCAGGGGGGGCAAAGCACGTATAATAGAGTCTCGTTGTATTGATTGTGGTGAATGCATTCGACGATGTCCAAATCACGCTAAACGGGCTGTAACTGATAATTTCATTGATTTAAAAAGATATAAATATAATATTGCCTTGCCAGCCCCGACGTTGTATGCGCAGTTTAGCCCGGATATTGGAGTAAATAAAATTCTGTGTGGACTTATCAAAATCGGGTTTGATGCAGTATATGAAGTAGCCTGTGGTGCTGAAGTCGTATCGGCAGCAGTCCGTGAATATCTCGCCCAAAATGAATATAAACGTCCGCTTATTTCATCAGCTTGTCCGGCGGTAGTTAAATTAATTCAAGTAAAATTTCCTGAACTCATTGAACATTTGGTTCCGATAGATGCTCCGGTAGAAGTGACGGCAAAAATGGCGAGAACTGCCAGCCGAAGCGAACATAATTTAACAGATGCTGAAATTGGCATATGGTTTATTACACCCTGTCCGGCTAAAATGACCGAGGTACGCCAGCCGTTGGGGAGTGATAAATCAGCCGTTACAGGAACTATTGCCATAACGGAAATTTACGGCAGCCTATTAAAGGCGATTGGTGTGAGCTCTGATAATGAGGTTTGTAGCCAGGCTTCGATTGAAGGTCTGGGGTGGGCAATCGCTGGTGGCGAAACAGGGGCAGCAGCGATCAAGCGGTCCATAGTTGTGCATGAAATTCACAGCGTCAATGAAATACTTGAACAAATAACATTGGGAAAACTTAGTGATATCGACTATATCGAAGCCTTAGCCTGTGCTGGCGGGTGCATTGGCGGGCCTCTTACTGTTGAAAACCGGTTTATTGCGGAAAATAACATGCGGAAACGATTGGAAAAAATGGGCTCAGAAAGAGGAAAAATTCGATTACCTGTAGATTCTAGTAAATTATTGGCGCAAGTAAAACGTGAGTTTGAACCTCGTTCCAGCTTCCGGCTTGACGAAGATATTGTTAAAGCGATGAAGAAAATTGAACTCATGCAGGAAACCATGCATAAGTTGCCAGGGCTGGACTGCGGTTCTTGTGGCTCGCCAAATTGTCAGGCGTTAGCGGAAGACATTGTTCAAGGTGGGGCCAGTGAAACTGATTGTGTCTTTAAATTGCGGGAACGGGTGCGTGATTTAGCTAAAGAAATGATTGATTTGGCGGAAAAAGTACCTCAATCAATGCCAAAATATGATCCGGAGCGGGACGGGGGCGATGGAATATGACGATAGGAGAAATTATTAATAAGCTATCCCTTAACGAGGTGGCAACAGCGACTGGATTAGATAAAAATATAAAGAAAGGCTATGTTTCTGACTTGTTAAGCAACGTTATGGCTTTTGCCAGTGCGGATAGTATATGGATAACCATGCAGGGCCATCAAAATGTAGTAGCTGTAGCCGTGCTGGCCGGATTGGCTGCTGTAATTATTGCCGGCGGTGTAAAACCGGAAGTTGAAACTGTGGACAAGGCTGTTTCGGAAGGCGTTATTCTTTTAACTACCAATTTATCGTCATTTGAAGTTGTGGGCAGACTGTATGAACTTGACGTCAGGGGTGAGTAATGCGGCGATTTGTGGCGGATCTCCATGTCCATTCGCTACTGTCGCCTTGTGCTGCTGTTGAGATGACACCGCGTAATATAATTTGGCATGCAACAAGAAATGGGATTGATATTGTGGCGATAGCTGATCATAATTCTGGGGCGAATATCCGTGCGGCGCAAGAAGCTGCTCGTAATATGGCAGTAACCGTACTGCCGGCAATGGAAGTTGAAACCAAAGAAGAAGTCCATTTGTTGACCCTATTTAATAATTTGAACGAGTTATTGGCCTGGGAAGCTATTGTTAAAGCCCATTTGCCGGAAAAAGTAAATAATGCTGACAAATTTGGCGGTCAATTTGTCGTTGATGCAGAAGATAACTTGGTGGCAATTGAAGAAAGATTACTATTAACCTCTAGCTCGCTAGGGGTTAAAGACGTTGCCAACAAAGTTGCTGAGTTGGGGGGGCTGTGTATTGCTAGTCATGTCGATCGCCCAAGCTACAGCATAGTATCACAACTAGGATTTATACCGCCTGATGTTAATTTGGCAGCGCTTGAATTATCATCGCTGTTGAAGCGTGATGCGATGTTAAACAAATTTCCTGATTTAAAAAAATGGCCGCTAATCATGTCATCAGATGCGCATGCTATAGATAGATTTATTAATGGTCCTAAAACAGTTTTTTGGTTAGAATATCCAAACTTAGCTGAAATAAAAAAAGCACTGGCTGAAGGAAGAATAAGTTGGCTGCAGGCGTGATGGTAGGAGAGCTTTTTAAACCTGTTGTTCGGCTAGCGAAAAATTGGAGAAAAGTATTTGTAAGGAGGATATTATGAGTAACGAACAAGCTAATAACTGTTGCGGGGATAATGCTCACGGCCAATTTCAAAAACTTGATCAAATTCTAACAGAATATCAAGACCAAAAAGGCGCGCTTATTCCTGTGTTGCAAGAAGCACAAAATATCTACGGCTATCTGTCAAAAGAAGTAATTGATCGGATTGGTAAAAAGATGGCGATTCCTACAAGCCAAATTTATGGGGTAGCTACCTTTTATTCGCAATTTCACTTAAAAGCGCGCGGACGGAATATAATTCGGGTATGCCAGGGGACGGCCTGTCATGTACGTGATGCTAAAACGATATTAAGGGCACTGGAAGATAATCTAAAAATATCGGCGGGAGAAACTACTACTGATCGTAAATTTACGCTGGAAACAGTGGCGTGCATTGGGGCTTGTGGTTTGGCACCAGTGTTAATGGTTAATGATGATACTCATGGTCGTCTGACCCCAGAGGCTATACCCGATATTTTAGCTAGATACTTGTAAAAATTATGTGGGAGTTAGCTTTGCATATTTTGGATTTAGTGCAAAACTCAATTGAAGCAGGGGCTGGACGCGTACTATTGGAAATTGTTGAAGACGAAGCTAAAGATTTACTACTGATTCGGGTAACCGACGATGGCAAAGGCATGGATGAGGAAACTCGACAAAAGGTCACTGATCCTTTTGTCACCAGCCGTACGACAAGGCGAATCGGGCTTGGTTTACCACTTATTGATATGTCAACTAAGCAGTGCGATGGCTACTTAAAAATTAAATCTGAACTTGGTAAAGGAACAATTATTGAGGCCGCCTATTGTTATAGTCATATAGATCGTCCGCCGTTAGGAAATATGGTAGATACAATTAAAACTTTGGTTATAGTTAATCCCAAGCTGGATTTTAATTACTGTCATTTCGTCAATGGTCGGGTGTTTATACTATCCACCCGGGAAATCTCAACAATATTGGGAGAAATGCCGTTTACTCACCCGGATTTTATTATATGGCTTGACGCCTTTTTGGCGGATAACTTTGATAATTTGTATGGAGGTAGAGAAAGCGAATGAAAACCATTGAGGACTTAAAGCGGATGCGAGAGCAGTTTCAGGCCGAAAATAGTATTCGACAAACTGGCGGAATACAAGTAATAGTAGGAATGGGCACATGTGGGATTGCGGCTGGGGCTCGGGAGGTCATGACTGCTATCCTGGGAGAGATTGCGAGACGTAACTTGAAAAATGTTACGGTACGGCAAACCGGGTGCATCGGTATGTGTGAGCAAGAAGTGTTGGTTGATGTTGTACGCCCTGGAGAACCGCGGATCACTTATGGTAAAGTAACCGTTGCCAGTGTTCCTAAGATAATTGGGGAACATGTGGTTAATGGGCGAATTATTGAGGATTTAGTTGTCGGAAAAATTGCCGATTAGCTGAGGCGATAGGAGGTAAAACATGCAATACATCAGAGCGCATGTACTGATTTGTGCTGGTACTGGTTGTACCGCATCGGGATCGAAAAAGCTAGAAGCCGCCTTACATGAAGAACTAGTCAAAAAAGGCTTGGACAAAGAGATTAAAATAGTTGAAACTGGTTGCCATGGCTTTTGTGAAGCAGGTCCACTGGTGATCATTTATCCGGAAGGAACTTTCTATGTCCGCGTTAAGGAAGAAGACGTACCGGAATTAGTTGAAAGCCATTTATATAAAGGGCGGGTTGTTGAGCGGTTATTATATAAAGAACCAGTTACGCATGAAAGCGTGCCTAACTACAATGAACTTGGTTTTTATAAAAAACAGCGGAGGATGGTCCTGGGCAATTGTGGACATATAAATCCGGAGATTATTGGTGATTACATTGCTAATGGCGGGTATGAAGCGCTAGCTAAGGTTTTAACAAGTATGTCAAGCGGCGCGGTTGTCAATGAAATAAAACAGGCTGGACTGCGTGGCCGCGGTGGCGGTGGTTTTCCTACTGGAATGAAGTGGGAATTTACTCAAAAGGCAACGGGCGATAAAAAATATGTAGTATGTAACGCTGACGAAGGCGATCCGGGGGCGTTTATGGATCGCAGCATCCTCGAAGGTGATCCGCACCGGGTTATTGAAGGAATGACGGTTTGTGGATATGCAATTGGAGCGGATGAAGGCTATCTATATGTACGAGCTGAATATCCTTTAGCGATAAAACGGCTTACAATTGCTATTGCCCAAGCTGAAGAATTGGGCCTTCTAGGAGAAAATATTTTTAATTCTGGGTTTAATTTTCATTTAAAAATAAAAGAAGGTGCTGGCGCATTTGTTTGTGGTGAAGAAACAGCACTATTGGCATCGATTGAAGGCAAACGCGGTATGCCTCGGCCCCGCCCGCCATTTCCGGCGATATCCGGGTTATGGGGGAAACCTACTAATATAAATAACGTTGAAACCTTTGCCAATATTCCGCAAATTATCAATAATGGTGCGGCTTGGTATGCTGCTATCGGAACCGAAAAAAGCAAAGGTACCAAAGTATTTGCTTTAACAGGACGCATTAATCATACGGGATTAGCAGAAGTTCCGATGGGGATAACCATGCGCGAAATAATATTTGATATTGGTGGCGGTATTCCTGACGGTAAAAATTTTAAGGCGGTTCAAATCGGCGGGCCGTCCGGCGGCTGTTTACCAAAAGAACTCCTAGATTTGCCGGTAGACTATGACTCCCTTGTTCAGGTTGGTGCAATGATGGGATCCGGTGGGTTGGTTGTTATGGATGAAACTACGTGCATGGTAGATTTGGCTAAATTTTTTCTTGCTTTTACCCAATCTGAGTCCTGTGGTAAATGTACTCCTTGTCGTGAAGGAACTATGCGGATGTTGGAAATACTTACTCGCATAACAGATGGTGAAGGTAAAGTTGGCGATATTGAACTACTAGAAGAACTGGCTCGCAATATTAAGAATACCGCGCTTTGCGGCCTTGGCCAAACTGCGCCAAATCCAGTGTTGAGCACACTTAGATATTTTCGTCAAGAATATGAAACTCATATTAATGAAAAACGTTGTCCGGCTGGCGTTTGCAGTGCGTTAACTGGGTACAAAATAACAGACAAATGTATAGGTTGTGGCTTATGCAAGAAAACTTGTCCCGCTGAAGTTATTAGTGGAGAACTTAAAGGCCGTCATACCATAGATCAAGAGAAATGTATCAAATGCGGCGATTGCGCCGCTAAATGCCCATTAAAAGCCATAATCAAAGGCTAATTTATATAAAAAAGCGTGGTGATGATAATGGAATTGGTAAAGGTTACAATTGATGGACGACAGATAGAAGTAGCAAAAACGACGACTGTTCTTGAAGCCATACAAAAAGCTGGTATAAAAATACCGACGTTGTGCTATCATCCGGAACTTAGGCCGGAAGGTGCCTGTAGGGTATGCATGGTTGAAGTCGAAGGTGCTCGCAGTTTAGTAGCATCATGTGTTTACCCTGTAAGCCAAGGTATGGTGGTTAGAACGAATACTGCGGCGGTACGCGAGGCCAGACGGATGGTGGTTGAGTTATTACTTGCTAATCATCCCAAGGATTGTTTTACGTGTGCACGTAATTTAAACTGTGAACTGCAAACTATTGCTGCGGATTTGGGATTAAGGGGCATTCGGTTTGAAGGAAAAAGAAAAAGTATACCAATTGATGCTAATAATCCATCTTTGGTTAGAGAACAGGAAAAATGTATTTTGTGTGGTCGCTGCATTAGGGCTTGTAGTGAACGACAAGGAGTACATGTATACAGCTTTGTTAAGCGTGGGTTTAATACCAATGTTGCACCGGCCTTTGAAGTTGGATTGGATAAGGCCCCCTGCACTTTTTGTGGTCAGTGTGCGACTGTTTGTCCTACCGCAGCGATTGTCGAAAAAGATGATACGAGAGAAGTGTGGCAGGCGATCAGCGATTCGACTAAACATGTTGTGGTACAGACCGCTCCGGCGGTACGGGTAGCACTTGGGGAAGCCTTGGGGATGGGGCCGGGTAGCGTTGTTACCGGTAAAATGGTGGCGGCATTGCGCAATCTTGGGTTTAATCGTGTATTTGATACCGATTTCACTGCTGATCTTACTATCATGGAAGAAGGATACGAATTTATTAGTCGCTTGAATAATGGTGGGAAACTTCCGATGATTACTTCCTGTAGTCCGGGATGGGTAAATTTTGTTGAAATAATGTATCCTGAGCTGTTAGGACACTTATCAACCGCTAAATCGCCACAGCAAATGTTTGGTGCTTTGGTAAAAACTTATTATGCAGAAAAAAGTGGTATTAAACCGCAAGATATTGTATCAGTTGCGATTATGCCATGTACTGCTAAAAAGGCTGAAGCAGCCCGCGAAGAAATGGATTCGACCGGCTGTGGCCCAGATGTTGACTTTGTACTGACTACTCGGGAACTGGCCCGGATGATTAAAGAAGCTGGCATTGATTTTAGTAGTCTGACCGCTGAACAATTTGATGCCCCACTCGGTATTTCTACAGGGGCTGGAGTAATCTTTGGAGCTACTGGCGGAGTTATGGAAGCGGCTCTGAGAACGGTAGTGGAAGTTGTAACCGGAAAAGAATTGGATTGCCTGGAGTTTCATGCTGTACGAGGTCTGAATGGAGTAAAGGAAGCTGAAATTCCAGTAGGCGATTTAAAAGTAAAATTAGCGGTAACCCATACGTTGTCTAACGCTAGAAAGTTGTTAGATAAAATTAATAGCGGCGATGCTGACTATCATTTTATTGAAATTATGGCTTGCCCCGGCGGCTGCATTGGCGGGGGTGGACAGCCTTATGCCAGTTGCGGGGACATAAGACAAAAACGACTTAATTCTATTTATGAATGTGATCAATGCAGTTCACTTAGAAAATCACATGAAAATCCGGCGGTAAAAGAACTTTACGATACATGGCTGGGTAAGCCGCTAGGGGAAAAATCCTATCAAATATTGCATACGCACTATCATCCCCAACAGAGGGGGTAGGTAAGGATGGTTATTAGTAAAATCAACCGGAGAATAAACGTTTCTTCGGTTGATTTTTATATATATTTATATATTATTCTTATAATGTAAACGCCTATGGGTTAATAGTAGACAACAATTTTAATATTGTATATAATAATTAAAGCGTAATTGAATGATTAGGGTGAAGAATACTGTTTATTAATATGTTTTATAAAAATGGTTTTTAGTTTGGGGAGGGCTTAATTTGAAAAATAATGCGGAGGTTTCGAAAGCTACGGTGGATAGATTGCCGTTGTATTTTCGTACTTTACGCCAAGTACAAAGCGAGGGAATTGATATTATTTCTTCGGAAGAACTAGGGCGGCGCATTGGAGTAACACCAGAGCAAATTCGTAAAGACTTAGCATCCTTTGGTGAGTTTGGCAAAAAAGGTGTAGGCTATTTTGTGCGGGAGTTAATTCGAAATATCAGTGAAATTTTGGGCCTTCATCGAAATTGGAATATTGCTATAATTGGCGTAGGCCATTTAGGCTGGGCGTTAGCTAATTATCGCAGTTTAAATTCGATCGGTTTTACAGTTGCGGCGTTATTGGATGCTGATTCAGCTAAAATTGGTCAGCGCGTAAATGGAATTGAAGTTTCAGATATGAGCGATCTGGAGCAAGTAATAAAAGACCAAGACATACATATTGGAGTCATTACTGTACCGGCTAATGTAGCGCAGCAAACCGCGGAACGGTTAGTGGCTGCTGGAGTTCGTGGAATTTGGAATTTCGCTCCGGTTGTACTAAAAGTTCCTGACGACATTCGGTTGGTTAGTGAAGATTTGTCAGTCGGACTAAGCAGTATTTCGTATTATTTGTCACGCGTTGCGAGAGAATAAGTTTAAATAAGGTTTAGGGATGTAAAGCAGGAAAATTTGGTATTTACTCAGAATATATTAGACGATAGGCATGGGTGTATGCTGAATACTGCGTGGTGAAAAACCATTACTCAAAAAGATCAATATGGATGAAACTATGCGTATACTAGGAATGACGTTTGCTGGTTGCGAATACACTTTTAGTGGTGGCTTGCGTGAGTAGTTGGACGTTATAGGCCTGCACCTGGCGTTATTTTGCGTAGACAAAGTATACCAGGTGCATTTTATTTTGTTTGCACTTATGACAATATGCCAGTGTCAAAGTGGGGCATTATAAATATATGTTGAAAAAGATTAAGATGTAATGGTTGAAGTGATAGTTTTTGGAGGTGCAATATGGCGACGATTCAGGAAAAAATTGATGATTTAAACCAGCGCCAGCAAAAAGTTATGCTGGGTGGAGGGGAGAAAAAGATTGAAAAACAGCATAATAGTGGTAAGCTAACTGCACGTGAGCGAATTAATTTGTTGTTAGATCCCGGAACTTTCGTGGAAATTGATCAATTTGTCCACCATCGGTGCACAAATTTTGACATGGAAAAAAATCAGCCGGCTGGGGATGGTGTAGTAACTGGCTATGGTTCGGTTGATGGACGGTTGGTGTATGTTTATGCCCAGGATTTCACTGTTATCGGTGGGTCGTTAGGTGAAGTGCATGCTAATAAAATTGTCAAAGTACAAGAGCTTGCGCTTAAAATGGGGGCGCCAATTATTGGTCTTAACGACTCCGGTGGAGCTCGTATTCAAGAAGGAATTGACGCCTTATCCGGTTTTGGTAAAATATTTTTCAGAAATACGATGGCTTCGGGAGTTATTCCTCAGATATCAGTAATTATGGGCCCTTGTGCTGGGGGGGCAGTATATTCACCGGCGTTGACGGACTTTACCTTTATGGTTAAAAACAGCAGCCAAATGTTCATTACTGGACCGCAAGTTATAAAATCAGTAACCGCAGAAGAAGTAACCGCAGAAGCCTTGGGCGGGGCGATGACTCACAACAGCATCTCCGGTGTAGCTCATTTTGCGGCTGAAACCGACGAGGATTGTATGCGTCAAGTACGCTATCTTTTAGGCTTTTTGCCAAGTAATAACTTAGAAGAAGCTCCGGTAGTTGACACGGGTGACAATCCGAACCGTTGTAATCAAGAAATGGTTACAGTGATGCCGGATAATCCTAATCAACCCTATAACATGAAAGATATTATTGCTAATCTTGTTGATAATGGAGAATATTACGAAGTTTTGCCGCATTATGCGCAAAATATTATTATATGCTTTGCGAGGCTTGACGGACAATCTGTAGGGATTATTGCTAACCAGCCAGCAGTTATGGCTGGTTGTCTGGATATTAATGCCTCAGACAAAGCTGCTAGATTTATCCGTTTTTGTGATTCATTCAATATACCGTTAGTTACCTTGGTCGATGTGCCTGGATTCTTACCAGGTACTGACCAAGAATATGGCGGTATTATCCGTCATGGGGCAAAGCTTCTTTATGCTTATTCCGAAGCTACTGTTCCGAAGATTACACTTATTACGCGGAAAGCTTATGGTGGTGCTTATATCGCAATGTGCTCACAACATCTTGGTGGTGATCAGGTATTTGCATGGCCTTCGGCTGAAATTGCAGTAATGGGGCCTGCGGGGGCAGCCAACATTATTTTCCGGGGAGATGCCGAAGCTGAAGCAAAAACAGCACAATATGTTGAGGAGTTTGCTACTCCATATAAGGCTGCTGAACGTGGGTACGTTGACCAAATTATTGAGCCGAGTGAAACCAGAGCGCGGGTTATTACGGCTCTTAATATGTTAGCTACTAAGCGTGAAGCTCGTCCGGCGAAGAAACATGGGAATATTCCGCTATAACCGGGCTTTCATGAAAGGAGAATGATTATGGCTTTTTCTGATTCAAGGCCGGGCGGGAAGAAGAAACTTCCGATAGCTGGACAGGGTCTCAAACCAGAGGTCTTGGCGGCCATCAGTGCTAGCTTAAATGCTGTAATGGATAGTGGTGCAAGTGCTGAAATGGTGGCAGCGGTTACTGCCGCAATTATTCATGCCGTCGGCGGTGGTAAAGCTATTAGATTTAAAAAAACTGGTAACGCTTGGGCGGCTTTTGGACGACAAAAAATCATGGATAGCCGTCAGATGTTTTAATGTAATGAGTGAAAACGGAGGTTTTAGAAATGAAAAGATTTAAAGTCACGGTAAATGGCGTTAGCTATAATGTAGAAGTTGAAGAAGAAGGCGGGGCGGCATTTGCAAGTCCTGCGCCGGTTGTAAGGCCACCATCACCGGCACAACCTGTGTTTTCAGCACCGGTTATGTCTAAAAAGCATGAACCTATTGTTCCGGCGGTAGAGGTTGCGGCTGGAGATACGCCGATTGCATCACCAATGCCAGGCAAAGTTATCAAAGTAGTTGCCAAGGAACAGGATAAGGTTAATAAAGGTGATGTCCTCATGATTCTAGAAGCGATGAAAATGCAAAATGAAATTAGTGCTCCGGTAAGCGGTACGGTGAAAACTCTTACGGTTGAAGCTGGACAAAATGTAAAACCTGGCGAAGTAATGGCGGTTATCACTGCTTAACTGAAATAAACTAAACCTTGTGCGTCTATCGTTGCACAAGGTTTAGTGACACGTGGTATATTTTTTAGTGTGATACAGGGGCTTTGCAAAAAAATATTAAACTGGAAATAGTTTAATATAATTAACCACTGGGTGACTAGGGGCTTAATAATTGGCCGGCTAATAGAATCCTGTGAAAAGAGAAAGGGGTGGATTCCCATGCAGGGAGAACAGGAAGGCATTGTAATTGCTGTTGAAAATGGTCTGGCGAAGGTAAAAACCAGCCGTCATAGTGATTGTGAAAACTGCGGGAGTTGTCCGGGAAATGCTGCAATGGTATTAGATGCTCTTAATCAGGTGGGCGCAAAGCCTGGTCAACGAGTCCTTGTTGAAGTAGCTGAAGTCAGCATGCTAAAGTCCGCGTTTGTGGTATATATAGTGCCACTGGTTGCAATCTTCGTAGGGACAATGGTTGGAGGATATCTGGGAGAATATTTGGATGTTAGTCCAGGCTGGTTTCAAGTAGGGGGGGCTATATTTGCGTTTGCCGGGTCGGTGCTTTATATAAAAAAAGTTGACCGCAGTGCTAAGCAAAATAGCAAAATGCAACCGGTGGTTAAACGTATATTGACCGATTAGCCGGTTTGTAATAAATAATAGGGGGGAAAACATGGCAAGAAGTTTTCGGGGAGGGGTGCATCCCGACGATCAAAAAAGATATACGGCAGCTAAGGCAATCGAAGTAGCACCATTGCCGGATAAGGTTGTTATTCCTACTAGACAGCATATCGGAGCGCCGTGTTTGCCAATTGTAAAAGTTGGTGATTTAGTTAAAAAAGGGCAGGTTATTGCAGAAGCTCAGGCGTTTGTTGCTAGTCCGGTACATGCTTCTATTTCAGGTAAAGTCGCTTCGATTGGTGAATATCCGCATCCTGTTTTCGGATTCTGCCAAGCAATAACTATTGAAAATGATGGCGCTGATGAATGGGTGGAAGGTTTGCCGCTTAATCGTGATTGGCGTTCAATGGATAGTAATGAAATAAAAGAGATTATTCATCAGGCTGGTATTGTCGGTATGGGAGGGGCAACGTTTCCTACCCATGTAAAACTTGCACCGCCGCAGGAAAAACCGATTGATACATTTATTTTAAACGGGGCTGAGTGCGAACCGTATCTTACAGCTGACCACCGGGTAATGCTTGAATATGCGGAACGGGTAATAACCGGTATGCTAATAACCATGAAGGTTTTGGCGGTTAAACAAGGGTATATTGGGATTGAAGAAAATAAACCGGATGCCCTTAGCGTAATGCGACAAGCAGCCGAGGACAGTGGTATTAAGGTAGTGGCTCTAAAAACCAAGTATCCCCAAGGCGCAGAAAAAACATTAATTAAAGTAATTGCTGACAGGGAAGTCCCTTCTGGGGGGCTGCCAATGGATGTTGGGGTAGTGGTACAAAATGTCGGCACGGTAGTAGCTGTAGCTGATGCTGTTGAAAAGGGCTTACCGCTTATTGAACGGGTAACGACCGTAACTGGCGGGGCCATAGCTGAGCCTAAAAATCTATTGTTGAGGATCGGGATGACCTTTGCCCAAGCCATTGAACTTGCTGGTGGCTTCAAAGAAGAACCTGCAAAACTTATTATGGGTGGTCCAATGATGGGCATGGCCCAGTGTTCGGTAGATATCCCGGTAATAAAAGGGACATCAGGGATCTTGGCGCTAAGTCAGGCTGATATCAATGAAGGCGAAGAACGCCCCTGTATTCGCTGCGGCCGATGTGTAGATGCCTGCCCAATGGGGTTGGTACCAAGTATGCTGAGTATTCTTGGGGAACGTGGACTTTACGAGGCGGCAAAAGAACAATATGATTTACTTGATTGTGTAGAGTGCGGATCTTGTGTATACACTTGTCCGGCAAAACGCAATATTGTGCATTATGTAAAACTGTCTAAAGCACGAAATGCGGCGTTGACCGCAAAAAAATAGGAGGTGGCGATATGACAGAAGCAAAATTTGAAGTAGGGAAGCTGTCTGTTTCGGCATCGCCGCACATCCGATGTGATGAGTCAATTGCTAAGATTATGTGGATGGTTAATTTAGCGTTGACACCGGCAGCTTTATTTTCAATTTATCGGTTTGGTTTGCCTGCATTAACAATTATGGCAATATGTATAATAGCTGCTGTTGTAACGGAGTATGCTATTCAGAAGTGGCAGGGGAAACCAGTTACAATCAATGATGGCAGTGCCTGTTTGACCGGATTGCTGTTAGCAATGAACATTCCGTCAACCCTTCCTTGGTATATGCCGGTTTTCGGTTCGGTGATAGCCATTGCTGTTGCCAAGCATACTATGGGGGGGCTCGGGTTTAATATTTTTAACCCGGCTTTAGTTGGACGGGCAGTTCTACTTGCATCATGGCCGGTGGCAATGACAAAATGGCCAACAATGCAGAGCCATGTTGATGGATTAACCTCGGCGACACCGCTAGGAATTTTAAAACTACAGGGATATGCTAAACTTGTTGAAGTTTTTGGTGATAAGATGACGATGTACAAGTCGTTATTTATCGGGTCACGTAGTGGCAGTATGGGTGAAACCGCAGCGCTTCTTTTAATCCTTGGCGGGATATTCCTTATCTACCGGGGATACATTAAATGGCAGGTTCCGGTGGTTATGATTGGCACGGTAGGTGTCCTTACCGCTTTATTTGGTCAAGACCCTTTACTGCACATGATGTCCGGTGGACTTATTTTAGGAGCCTTTTTTATGGCAACTGATATGGTGACCATTCCGATTACGGTTAAAGGTCAGGTCGTGTTTGCCGCCGGAGCCGGAGCGTTAACTGTACTTATCCGGTTGCTGGGCGGATATCCAGAAGGCGTGTGCTACGCTATTTTGCTTATGAATGCTGTAACACCGCTAATTGACCGTGGAATTAAACCGCGAAAATTCGGAGCAAGGAGGTAGCTGGCATGGCCCATGATGCGCACAAAGAACAAGACAGTAGTATGCTAAAAATCGCCATGAACTTGGCGATAACCTGCTTTATTGCTGGCGCTATTATTGCCGGGACGTACTCCTTTACCGAACCGGCAGCAGTAAACCAACGGGTAAAACTAAAAAATGATGCTATGAAGGAATTGGTAAAAGATGCCGATTCGTTTCAAGCAATTCAAGGCAAAGCTGATTGGTATAAAGCAGTAAAAGACGGTAAGGTCATTGCATATGTTGTGCCTGCCGAGAGTAAAGGTTATGGCGGAGCGATAAAAATGTTGGCCGCAGTAACCCCTGATGCTAAAACTATTGACTATAAGGTTTTATCCCATAATGAAACTCCCGGGTTAGGTGACGGAATGTCTAAACCCAAATTTCGCAATCAGTTCGGCGGAAAAGTTGCTGATGAATTAGTAGTAGTAAAAACTCCTACCGATAATAATATCCAGGCGCTGACCGGGGCGACAATTACGTCGCGCGCTGTTACCAAAGGTATAAAGGAAGCCGTTGAAGCAGTCTCTGAATATACGGCTAACCTAAAGGAGTGAGGTAGAGGATATGAATTATTGGGCAATATTTAAAAAAGGATTATTTGAACAGAACCCTATTTTTCGGCTTGCGCTTAGCTTATGTCCAGCGCTGGCTGTTACGTCTAACGTATTTAGTGCGCTAGGCATGGGGATGGCTGTTATGTTTGTTATCACCACAAATAACGTAGTCGTGTCTATTGTTAGGCGTTGGGTTAATCAAAAAGTGCGGGTGCCAGTATTTATCACCATTATCGCGACAATTGTAACCTTGACTCAGCTAGTTTTGGAGGCGTTCGTTCCGGTCTTGTACAAAGAATTGGGCATATACTTGGCTCTTATCGTGGTATTTGCCATCATTTTAGCCAGGGCTGAAGTTTTTGCGATGAAAAATGGTGTAGTACCGTCGTTTTTTGATGGACTAGGAATGGGAGCAGGCTTTGCTTTGGCGATGCTGGCGGTCGGCACTGTACGGGAAGTATTTGGGACAGGTGCGTTTCTGGGGATGCAGGTACTGCCGGTTAGCTATGATGGGCCGCTTATTTTAATCCTCGCTCCAGGGGCGTTTATGGTTATCGGTTTGATGATTGGCATGTTTAATGTAATCGGTGAGTATCAGAACAAACAAGCTGAAGAAAAACGCAAACTAGCGCAGCTTACCATGCAAAGGGGTGAAGCATAATGGAATATTTTACCCTATTTATGGGAGCGGTTATTGTAAATAACTTTGTTCTGACTCGCTTCCTTGGACTTTGTATCTTTTTCGGAGTTTCAAAAAGCCTTGATGCCTCAATTGGCATGGGGATGGCGGTGGCTTCGATATTGACAGCCTCGTCAGCCTTAGCTTGGGCCGCGTATAATTTTGTCCTTGTGCCCTTTGACCTAAAATTTTTGACGCTTCCGGTTTTCGTAATATTAATTGCTGGATTTGTTCAATTTCTTGAAAT
Source organism: Bacillota bacterium (assembly GCA_017889625.1). Lineage (GTDB taxonomy): Bacteria > Bacillota > Negativicutes > Sporomusales > CTSoil-080 > CTSoil-081. The sequence goes on from JAGGAD010000003.1 coordinate 64,768, forward strand.
TGTTATCAAGCGGTTTGCTCCGGCGTTGTACAACATGTGGGGTATATACCTTGTGCTTATTGCTACTAATTGTGTGGTTTTAGGCGTTCCACTTATTAACGTTGAATCAAACTTTTCATTTATTAAAAGTGTTGTAAATGCTTTTGGATCTGGTGTCGGTTTTGCACTGGCAATCATTTTGATGGCCAGTCTGAGGGAAAAACTGCAATATGCCGATGTTCCTAAATCCTTACAGGGCTTGGGGATAGCCTTTATCATTGCTGGCATGCTGGCATTGTCGTTCTTGGGCTTCTCCGGCATGATTCCGATGTAAAACTAATACTGGTCGAGGAAGGAGCGGAGAAGAATAAATGGAAAAAGCTATTTTAATAGTAGCAGTATTAACCGGTGTTGGCCTAATCTTTGGCTTTATTCTGGCCTATGCTAATAAAAAATTTGCCCTAGAAGTAAATCCTTTGATTCATATTGTGGAAGATGTGTTGCCAAAAGGACAATGTGGGGCGTGTGGCTATGCCGGTTGTATGGCCTATGCGGAAGCGGTGGTTTTAAACGCTGAAGTACCGCCTAACCTGTGTATTCCGGGAAAAGATCCGGTGGCTAAGGCGGTTGCCGAGCTTACCGGGAAAAAGGCGGCTGAGATGGAACCACGCATTGCTCAGGTAAGGTGCGCTGGTAGTAATGAGAAAGCAGTAATCGCGTATGGTTATCGAGGAATAGAAGATTGCGTAGCGGCAAGTCTGTTGTTTGGTGGTCAGAAAGTATGTAAGCATGGCTGTCTGGGATTAGGGACATGTGTGAAAAACTGCCCCTTTGGCGCTTTGACGATGAGTGAAACTGGATTACCGGTCGTTGATGCAGAAAAATGCACGGGGTGTGGTGTATGCCAAGGCGCGTGTCCTAAAGGCGTTATTCAAATGGTGCCAATTGGTGCGCGTGTACGGGTTAATTGTAACTCCAAAGATAAAGGCGCAATAGCACGTAAAGCTTGCACTGCAGCGTGTATTGCCTGTACGCTTTGTATGAAGGAATGCCCTCACGGTGCTATAAAAATGGAGAACAACTTAGCGGTAGTGGACGTTAAAATATGTAAGGAACAATGTTCTGAGCAAAAATGTTTAGTTAAATGTCCAACTAAAGCAATTGGCTCGGTAGTGAAGGGCGGCAGTTCGGGAACAGAAAAGGCTGCGGATTGTTCCTAATAATTATCCTAATACTATTTTAAAAAATTATTGACGATGCAAACTAAGGCTGATATAATACACCTTAAGTATTATATTGTTAATAGTTATGACGGAGATAAGTAGTTTACTGCGACGTTTTCAGAGAGTCGGTGGATGGTGGGACGCCGATAATAAGCAGGAAATGAAGATCACTTCGGAACTGCGTTTCTGAATATAAGTAAGAAATGCCGGATTTGCCTCGTTAATCGGCATAGGTTTGATTGAACCGAAGAGAGGCATCTTCATGCAATTAAGGTGGTAACGCGGGTTATAGACTCGTCCTTGAATATTCAAGGACGAGTTTTTTATTTAAAATAAAAAACTTAAAAATCGTATACTAGGAGGTAGAGTATGGTTGACTTTAAAAATAAGAAATTTAATTTGCCAAATGGGGCTTCGGTATCAATTGACGATGTCTATTTAGCGGGGGAAAACCTGCAACCAGTCTTGAAAAAAACTGAACTTATTCAAAGTCCGGTATTTAGCAGTGAATGTGGTAATCAGGTATTTATAAAACCGGAAAACCTCCAAGTTACTGGTGCATTTAAAATTCGTGGGGCCTATAATAAAATAAGTAAACTCACTGATGAGGAAAAACAACGCGGTGTTATCGCCTCATCTGCCGGGAATCATGCTCAAGGTGTAGGGTATGCTGCTCAGCTTTTAGGAGTTAAGGCAACCGTAGTTATGCCGGCAACTACCCCGATTATTAAGGTGGAAGCTACCCGGAGTTTTGGAACTAAAGTTGTTCTTCATGGTGATAGCTATGATGAAGCATATAAAAAAGCAGTAGAATTGCAAATCGCTAATGATTATGTGTTTGTACATCCTTTTGATGACTTAGATGTGCTTTTAGGCCAAGGTACATTAGCCTTAGAAGTTCTGAACGAATTGGACGATGTTGATGTAATAATGGTGCCAGTAGGCGGCGGCGGTATAATTAGCGGTATAGCCTTTGCTGCTAAAATGATCAAGCCAACGATAAAAATAATTGGGGTTGAGCCTGATGGAGCCTGCTGCATAAAAGAGTCGTTGGACAAGGCGAAAATAATCGAACTAGATAAGGTTGACACTTTTGCTGATGGCGCAGCTGTTAAAAAACCAGGTTCGCTCACGTTCGAGTTTATCAGAGAATTTGTCGATGAAGTTGTATCTGTTTCGGATTTTGAAATACTAGAGGCTATTTTGTTATTAATGGAAAAACACAAACTGGTTGCTGAAGGGGCTGGAGCCTTATCGTTAGCTGGATTGAAAAAAATTCCTGCTGAAAACAAAAAAGTTGTGTGTTTGGTTAGTGGTGGCAATATTGATATATCAACCATTTCAGCCATAATTAACCGGGCTCTTATGGCCAGAGGACGGCTATTTTGTTTCACTGTTGATTTACCGGATAAACCAGGTGAATTATTGCATGTCGCAACAATTCTTGCGGATCTAAATGCAAACGTAATAAAATTAGATCATAACCAATCCAAAGTAATGGATAGTTTAAAACGAGTGCAGCTTGAGGTTACTGTTGAAACTAACGGGCATAAGCATGTACAGGAAATAGAAACGGAATTTAACCGCCAGGGAATAGAAATTCACAAAATTTATTAAGTTGCCTAGATAATATATACTAATTAAGAATTCTGGGGTTAGGTGAAAATTATGCGGCTGACACTGGCGGATAAAGTGTTAATAGGCGGATTAATTGTGGTGGCGATTATCGGAATCGGATGGCACGTAACCTTAAATAGTCGGTTTAGAGGCCAAACGGCTGAAATTTATAAAGATGGCCGCTTAATAGATTCCCTTGTCTTACGGTCCAATTACAGGCAAGTTGTACGGGTAGGAACGGAAACGGACTATGATATTATAGAATCAGATAATGGGCGAGTAAGGGTAGTCGAAGCCGATTGTCCAGATCAGCTTTGTGTACGGATGGGGTGGATTAATAGTGCACCAGCCGAAATTGTTTGTATGCCAAACCGGGTAGTTGTAAAAGTGGTATCTAAAGAAAGGTCTGATATTGACGAGATTGCAAGATGATGGAGAGTTATGAATATTAGGCGCATGATTATACTGGGGTTGTTTGTAGCAATTGCGGGGGTGCTTCATGCCGTAGAATGCTGGGTGCCCCTACCGTTGCCGATTCCAGGCGTAAAGCTTGGGCTGGCGAATATAGTTGCCTTGGCTGTAATTGAACTTTATGGCTGGCGGGATGCTTTGGTAATATCCATATTGAGGGTTTTCTTGGGAACACTATTAGCCGGAGTTATTTTTGGGCCAGCGTTTATTATGAGCTTCGCCGGAGCTGTGGCAAGTACGCTAGCGATGGCTGTAGGCTGCAAGTATTTGCGGTCTAAGCTTTTTTCGTTAGTAGGGATTAGCGTAATTGGCGCGCTGGTACATAATATTGCGCAGCTAAGCATAGCTGCGGTACTCGTTGTCAGTAGTGGCGTATTTTGGTTTTTGCCGTATCTAGTATTGTTTTCTGTACCGACGGGGGTGGTTACCGGCGTTGGCGTAACATACTTTTTTAGAAAACTACCCCAAAATATTATTTTGTAAAAAAAGTCCTTGTTATAAGCAAGGACTTTTTTTACAGTCTGTAGAAGAGTATTTAATCAACCGACAAATATTTTGCAATTTATCGTTAGCGTAATGAAAATTATGGATTGAATTAGTGGTGGGGGGATAGTTTTGCGGAAAAGCGGTAGTGGGCGTGGAACATGGATGCTGATTTTATTTTTGCTTACTGGCGCAGTATTAGGCGGAATTTTTGGGGAAATTATATCTGATTGGTATTTAGGTGGGCTGGCCCCATACTTGGTAAAATCCGTTGCAATTTTTGACTTGCCGCCGGTTACAATCAACCTTTTTGTGGTAAAATTTATTGTAGGGTTTTCATTACATCCCAGCCTAATCAGCATATTAGGTGTTGTTGTGGCGATTTGGGTGTTTTATCGGTTGTAATAACGGGCTTCTAACAAGTTGGAGGTTAATATGGCGTTTATTCTGGCCTCGGCATCGCCGCGGCGACAGGAATTATTACAGCAAATCGGCTGTGATTTTCGGATTGTAGTTAGCTCTTTTGCAGAAGATAACAATCTAGCGTTGCCACCGAACCAACTTGCAGTTTTCCATGCTAAAGCAAAAGCACTTGACATTGCAAACCAACAAAAAACAGGAGATATTGTTATTGGTGCAGATACGATTGTTGTGAATCAAGGGCGGGTTTATGGCAAACCTACTGATTTATCGGACGGTCGCCGGATGCTAACTGAATTGTCTGGTCATGAACATCAGGTAATTACAGGTGTAGCAGTGGTGGTTAACGGGAGAGCTTGGACTGATAGCGCTGTAACGAAGGTTACCTTCAGACAACTTACCGACGACGAAATAAGCTGGTATTTATCTACCGGTGAGTGGGTAGATAAGGCTGGTGCTTATGCAATTCAAGGTCGCGGAGCATTATTAGTTGAGGCGATATCTGGCTGTTATGCAAATGTGGTAGGGTTACCGCTTACTACTCTTGATAAATTAACTCGGTGCGCAGTGGGAGTTGGTTTGGTATGAGTGATTATTATCCTGAGAAGCCGGTAATGATTAAAGATTTGCCGGCTAATGAGCGTCCACGGGAAAAAATGTGGTCAAATGGGCCAGAGTCTATGAGCAATTCTGAGCTGATTGCAATACTGCTTAGAACAGGAACAAAAAAGGATTCTGCCGTACGCCTGGCGGAACAACTGCTAGTCAAGCATGGTGGATTAGTGGGGTTGGGCGGACTGTCACCTCGTGAGATATCCAGGATAAAAGGGATAGGATTAGCTAAAGCCGGAGCTATTTCGGCGGCGGTTGAAATAGGAAAGCGAATGGGCAAGCAGGCCGGGGCTGAACGGTTTATAATCAGCTCGCCCCAATCCGTAGCAGATTTGTTGATGCCAAGGTTGAGATATGAAAACAAAGAAAAATTTGTTGTCGTACTGCTTTCAACAAAGCATCATGTTTTAGCTACGCCGACTATTTCAGTAGGAACATTGAACGCTTCGTTAGTTCATGCACGTGAACTTTTTCGAGAAGCCATTAATTATAGTGCGGCGGCAGTGATCTTAGCGCATAATCATCCAAGTGGGGATCCTGCGCCTAGCCGGGAAGATATTGCGTTAACAAAGAAAATGTTGGAAGCAGGAAAACTCTTGGATATTTCTGTGGTTGATCATGTAATTATTGGTGATGGTAAGTATGTAAGTTTAAAAGAACAGGGAATACTATAATAGTCGTTTATTGTCCACGAAAGGGGTCATATTTACTATGAATATATTTAGGTCATTATCTCGCGACATGGGGATTGATCTTGGCACCGCTAATACATTGGTGCATGTAAAAGGCAAGGGCATTGTGCTAAATGAGCCATCAGTAGTAGCCATTCAGCGCGATACCGGTGAAGTTTTAGCGGTAGGTGAAGAGGCCAAGCAGATGATTGGTCGTACCCCTGGAAATATTGTAGCAATCAGACCGCTAAAAGATGGAGTTATTGCTGATTTTGACGTGACCCAGGCTATGCTTAAGTATTTTATTCGTAAAGCTATCTCTTCCCAGTCGTTTATCCGTCCGCGGGTTATTGTCGGGGTACCATCAGGTGTCACTGAGGTAGAAAAAAGGGCAGTAATTGATGCCACTATTCAGGCTGGAGCCAGAGAAGCATATCTTATTGAAGAACCTATGGCCGCGGCTATTGGGGCAGGTCTTCCTGTGCATGAACCTACCGGCAATATGGTAGTTGATATTGGTGGAGGGACGACTGAAGTAGCCGTAATATCGTTAGGCGGTATTGTTACCAGCCGTTCGATTCGTATTGGCGGCGATGAGATGGATGAAGCTATCGTTCAATATATTAAACGTACTTATAACCTGATGATTGGCGAACGGACTGCGGAAGAAATCAAAATTAAAATTGGTTCAGCCATACCGCTTACTTCTGATGTGACCATGGATATTCGCGGTCGTGATATGGTTAGCGGTTTGCCAAAAACACTGACCGTTAAAGGTCATGAAATTCAGCGGGCATTAAGTGAACCAGTGTGTGGAATTTTAGAAGCAGTAAAAATTACCTTAGAAAAAACACCGCCCGAACTTGCCTCTGACATTATGGATCGGGGGATTATTATGACTGGTGGTGGTTCATTTTTGCGGGGCTTGGATACGTTGTTAAATAAAGAAACCGGTATGCCGGTATATGTTGCGGAAGATCCGTTAATATGCGTGGCTAGCGGTACCGGTAAAGCATTAGAAAGCATAGATTTATTAAAAAGGGTGCTGATGACGCCTAGAAAACTGGGATAGAGAGGAGCCGGAAACGTGCGGTTTTTTTACAAAAAGGCGGTTGTTCTTGGGGTAGCGGTGTTAACCGTCTTTTTGCTTGCCAGTTCAGCGGCGCGTGGTAAGTACCGCTTTGATGTAAGTGAACAGATTGTTACAACAGCATTAGCCCCAGTAGAGTATGTGGTAAGCAAAGTCGGTTATAGCTTTAGAAACGTTGGAATCGGTATTAGTGATATTATTAGCGTTTATCGTGATAATCAGGTACTTAAAGCCCAAAATGAGGAACTTCGTGCCAATATCAATCAGACAACCGAAACTGAGGCCGAAAATACTCGACTGCGGGTCTTGCTCGATTACAAAAAGGCGGCACCGCAGTTTGGTTTTGTTGTTGCAACAGTAGTTGGCCGCGATGCCAGCACCTGGTCTAATGTTATTATCATTAACCGTGGGACGGCAAATGGCTTAGTTAAAGATATGCCGGTAGTAACTCCTCAGGGGTTAGTTGGCAATGTGGTTGAAGTATATGCTAATAGTGCAAAAGTACAGCTCATTCTTGATCCGCGCAGTGCGGTAGGGTCATTGGTACAACGCACTGAGTCACGAGTTACGGCTATAGTTGAAGGAAACGGTGCTAAGCCATCTACGCCGCGAATGGTAAATTTGGCTAGAGATGCAGATGTTATTTCTGGGGATGTTGTTATTACTTCCGGACTTGGCGGAATATATCCTAAAGGGCTGGTTGTAGGAGAAGTAGTCGATGTCGTGGATGAGGCGGGGGGATTGCTGAAATATGCGGCTTTGAAGCCCGCCGTAGATTTTAACAGACTGGAAGAAGTAATGGTTATTGTGCGTCAGCCTGCGCCTGTACTGCCGCCGCCAAATGCAATTTTGCCGCAGAGCGGGGTGTCACTGCAACAGAAGGGAGCAGGTCAATGAAGCCGCTAGTTTTCGGGATTATTTTAGTACTAGCGTTGATTATTCAGGCAACTTTGTTGCCGTTGGTTGCAATAAAGGGCGTGCAACCAGACTTGCTATTGATTGTAGTTGTATCTTGGGGGCTTTTAGCAGGCAAAGAACAAGGCATAGGTCTGGGATTCTTTGCAGGGCTAATTCAGGATTTAGCATCAGGAGCTGTTTTTGGTATGAACGTGCTATCAAAAATGGCTACTGGTTATGCGTCTGGTATGTTAGAAAGACAAGTATTTAAAGAAAATTATTGGTTGCCGGTAATGGGCGTTTTAACGGCAACATTGTTTAATAATACAGTTATATTTGTTGTTTTATTTTTATTAGGTTATAGTATTGGTATAACTGAACTAATAACCAATATAGTCTATCCGGTAGCGTATAATATGGTATTTGCGTTGCCAGTACATTTTTTTGTGCTTAGAATTACCAAGCGATGGATTAATATTACTGGCTAGGTTCTGGGTGAGAGGGAGTTGGCATCATGCTCGAAAAGCGTTTCGGCTATCGGTTGGATGTACTGGCGTTAATTGCTGTTATTGTTGTTGTTACATTAATAAGTCGGCTGGGGTATCTGCAAGTTGTACAAGGTAAATATTATGGGAATTTGGCTGATGGTAATCGCATCAGGCTTATTCCAATCATGGCTCCACGTGGTATTTTTTATGACCGAAACGGCGTAGCGCTGGTTTCTAATCGCCCGGGGTTTACCATTTCCCTTGTGCCAATTTCCGGACCTATTCAAGAAGAAGTAATTAATAAATTGTCTGGTATTCTAGGAATGAGTATCGATGAAATTAAAACAAAAGTTAACAATCAAGCGGGTGTGTTTGAACCAATTAGAATTAAGACGGATGTTGGCCAAGATGTGGTTACCAGGATTGAAGAACATCGGGCAGAATTACCAGGAGTAGTAATCGAAATTCAACCTATCCGTAATTATGTTAATAATGAACTTGGTGCGCATTTATTTGGCTACGTAAGTGAAATTAATGATGTTGAATTGGCAGCAAGTAAAGATAAGGGCTACCGATCCGGAGACATTATTGGAAAATTTGGCTTGGAAAAAGTATACGATCAGGATATTCGTGGAGTTGACGGTGGCCGTCAGGTTGAGGTTGATGTTACAGGACGACCAATCCAGGAACTTGGAAAGAAAGATCCTCAGCCAGGCAACAACCTGATGATGACGATAGATTATCGTATCCAAAAAGCTGCGGAAATGGCTATTGACGAACAATTACAAGTTCTTCAGACAAAATTAGGGCGACGTAACGCTAAAGCCGCAGCGGCGGTAGTTATGAACCCTAAAACAGGCGAAATATTAGCGATGGTCAGTCGGCCAGCGTTCAATCCTAATTTGTTTGCTGGCGGAATTTCTACAAAGGATTGGAAGACGATCAACGACAATCCTTTCAACCCGATGGATAATAAGGCTATTTCGGGGATGTATCCGCCTGGCTCGACGTTTAAAATTATTACTGGAACTGCAGCCCTTGAATTAGGTAAAGTGACACCTGAAGAAAAAATTCTCGATACAGGCAAACACTGGATAATCCCTAAAGGAAATGATGCCGGAGAAGCTTTAGGCTGGATCGATTTTAAGGTTGCGATGGCGAAGTCCGATAATGTATATTTCTATGAAATGGGGAACCGTCTGGGTATTGATAATCTGGAAAATTACGCGCGAATGTTTGGACTAGGTGATTACACTGGTATTAACTTGCCGGGTGAAGCTGACGGATTAGTTGCTAATAGACGCTATAAAGAAAAAGTGTATGGTGAAGACTGGTACTTATCGGAAACCTTTGATGCCGCTATTGGGCAGGGATTTCAATTAGTAACTCCGCTGCAGGTTGCAATGGTTATGAGTGAAATTGCTAATGGAGGACACCGGTATCGACCGTACCTGATTAGTAAAATTACCGCGCCAAGTGGTGAACCGATAAAACTTTTTGGCGCAGAAGAAGTCGGCAATGTAAAAATATCTGATAGAACTTTGACGCTTATTCGGGAAGCTCTCAGTGATGTTACGCATGAAGGCGGAACTGCTGGCGCAGTATTTAATGATTTTCCTATTACTATTGCTGGTAAGACTGGGACAGCGGAAAATCCCCATGGTGATGACCATGCTTGGTTTGCTTGTTATGCACCATATGACGATCCGCAAGTAGTGGTCGTGGTCGTAGTGGAACAAGGTGGTTACGGAACAGAGGCCTCGGCGCCGATTGCGAAGAAGATTTTAGAAGCCGCCTTTAATATTAATCAGCCACCCACTGAAAATGCTAAAACGAATTACCCGAATTCAGCGTTATAGAAAAATACCCTCGGTCGAAAAATAGGACTGAGGGTATTATTATTAAGGTTTAGTAAAGTATTTGCGACATTTATAAGATGGCTGGTCAAGACATGGCAGGAATATGGGCAGGTAGAGCGAATTTTTAATGTGAGAAAAATTAACTAAGTAACGTTGCTGTCCAATTGTAAATATGGGAGAAAAAAATGCGGGAAGCTGTAGTTTTTAAAGGTGTAAGTGGTGAATTGCAGTTAGTTGTAAATGAGTCGGCTGAATTTGGTGATGTCTTAAAGCAACTGACGGCAAAATTGGCTGCGGCCAATGAATTTTTCAACAAGAATGCAGTAATTAATTTGCCGACCAAGCTAACAGACGACGAACGGCGGCGACTGACCGGGGTTTTGACTGAATATGGTCTGGAGGCAAAAGAGCAGGCCGGTGGTAAGCCGGTAAAAAAAGTCAAAAAGGTCCACTCGGCAGTGGAGGGTGGCTATGAAACTGAGGCTCTTGTTATTAACAGAACTCTCCGAAGCGGACAAAAAGTAGTCTATGGCGGCTCGGTAGTCATTATTGGTGATTTAAATCCTGGGGCAGAAGTCGTGGCTGGCGAAAATATTATTATCTTAGGGGCGTGCCGGGGCATGGCCCATGCCGGGGCATCTGGAAATCAGGGGGCAACAATTACGGCCAGTAGAGTATTAGCCACTCAGCTCCGTATTGCTGATCTTATTGCTAGGGCACCGGATGATGTGGATAAACCTGCCCAGGTGGAAACTGCTAGGATAAAGGATAAAACCGTTGTAATTGAGCCGGCAAGCCGGTAGAGGAAGGAGATAGATGATATGGGAGAAGTAATTGTTGTTACATCCGGCAAAGGCGGAGTGGGGAAAACAACAACAACTGCTAATTTAGGAACTGGCTTTGCATTAATGGGGAAAAAGGTTGTATTGGTGGATGCTGATATTGGATTACGCAATTTGGATGTGGTAATGGGGTTAGAAAATCGAATAGTGTATGATCTGGTAGATGTTACCGATGGCAACTGCCGGTTGAAGCAGGCTTTGATTAGAGATAAGCGATATGAGACCTTGTACTTATTGCCGGCGGCTCAAACCAGAGATAAAAATGCTGTAAATCCTGAACAGATGAAACAACTTTGCACAGAATTAGCTGAGGAATTTGACTATGTATTAATTGATTGTCCGGCTGGCATTGAGCAAGGTTTCAAAAATGCTATAGCGGGGGCTGACCGTGCGGTAATAGTCACTACGCCTGAAGTATCAGCGGTTAGAGATGCTGATCGGATTATTGGATTGTTAGAAGCCGAAGGAAAACATAATCCAAAGCTAATCGTCAACCGCATTCGGCCAGCTATGGTTAGAAAAGGCGATATGATGGATATTGACGACATTATTGAAATACTAGCGGTCGATCTACTGGGAATAATACCAGAAGATGAATATATTGTTATATCCACTAATAGAGGCGAACCTGCTATCGTGAATCCTGCTTCGTCAGCCAGCTTGGCATATAAAAATATTGTCCGGCGGTTAAACGGTGAAAACGTACCGCTCATGAGTTTTGAAGTTAATGGTGGTATAATGAGTAAACTAAAACGATTTTTGGGATTTGGGGAGGGCTGAGTATGCTAGATTTAATTCAAAAAATGCTTGGCAAAGAAGCGGCCGGATCAAAACAAATCGCCAAAGAGCGATTAAGACTGGTATTGGTTCATGACCGGGTAAATGTTTCGCCGCAGTTTATGGAAATTTTAAAAGAAGATATGATTAAAGTTATCTCGAACTATATGGAAATTAATGAACGGGAAATGGAAGTCAATCTTACTCAGACCGAGTCGTCAGTGGCGTTAGTAGCTAGTATTCCAGTCAATCGCATGAAACGGGGCGGATCCTCAATAGAATAAATTGGCATATGTGGCCATGCTGTGGGCACCGCATATATTATTGCGTACCAGGGCACTGTAGTAGCGTCTTAGTTTAGTTTGGTTACTAAGACGCTACTATGGCACTGGATAAGTTTTTACGGAAGGTAGAACCAATATGTTAAGCCGACGACTACTAAAAAACCTTGATTTTACAATTATTATTGTAACAGCTGTCTTAATACTGATTAGTTTGGTGATTATCGGCAGTGCTACTCATATTAACAATCCAAGTCAGGAACGCTACTGGTTTGTAGAACGCCAAGGAATGTTTGCGCTGGCGAACATTGTTATAGTTTTTATCCTGCTGCATTTTGATTATAAGTCATTGGGAAAATATGCAAACCTGTTGTATGCGGTGAACTTAATAATGTTGATGGCGGTAATGTTTGTTGGCCAATCAGCCCTTGGAGCGCAACGCTGGATTCAAATTGGGCCAATTTCGCTGCAACCATCGGAATTTTCCAAGATTATCATGATTATCTCGCTTGCACATATGCTTGATAAAAGAAGCGGGAAACTCAATACTTTTAAAGAGATAATTCCCGTATTCATTTATGTTGGTGTGCCGTTTTTACTAGTATTAAAGCAACCTGACTTAGGAACGGCGCTAGTGTTCTTAGCAATACTATTTGGGATGATATTTGTTGCTGGAATTAATTTGAAACATCTTGGAGCGATTGGCCTAGCGGGAGCGGCGCTTATGCCGATCTTCTGGCATTTTTTGAAAGACTATCAGAAGAAGCGCTTAACCGTATTTCTTGATCCTAATATCGATCCCTTAGGTTCCGGTTATCACATTATACAGTCGAAAATTGCCATTGGCTCAGGCATGCTGTTTGGTAAAGGCCTATTTGGCGGTACCCAGAGTCAACTAAATTTTCTGCCTGAAAATCATACTGACTTTATTTTTGCGGTTATTGGTGAAGAATTAGGTTTTATCGGGGCTTCAATTGTTTTATTGTTATATTTTCTCTTGCTTTATCGAAGTGTAAAAGTGGCGGGAGAGGCTCGAGATAATTTTGGTATGCTGTTGGCTACAGGGATATCTTCGATGCTGATGTTCCACCTCTTGGTAAACGTAGGAATGACTGCCGGGATAATGCCGGTTACAGGGATACCGTTGCCGCTGATGAGTTATGGTGTTAGCGCGCTGACCACCAACATGGTTTGCATTGGGATTTTGCTTAATATATATATGCGGCGGCAGAAGATAATGTTTTGACAATAACCATACCAATAAGTTATTTTACTGTCAAAATAGAGGACAATATCTTTTATAGATAGATTGTCTTCTATTTTTTTGTAGTTCAGTTGTGTTGTTATCCGTTATTTTTGGGGCAACCTGGTGAAATATAAATGTTAGCTCACAACCTCGGCTTGTGTACTTTTTTGTTATCATTTAGTGCAGGGAGGCATATATTTCACCAAAGGCATTTCAGTCATAGGGGGTAATAGAATGGCCAAACAGTGGAATAATTGGGGAAGAAACCAGCACTGGGATAACAAGGATGGATGGCAGCAATATGGAGAAGAAGAATATGATTATGGCTGGCTAAAAAAGACCGTAATTGCCTTAATAGTTTTTGCAATAGCCTATGGGGCTAATGTATCCGAAACAACCGTTGGAAAAGGTGTTACAGACGGTTTGAAATATGTACTAACAACCCCCACTGACTTTGACTACATCGGAGAAGTTTTGGAAAAGTATTTACCGCAAGACATGGATGTTGCGGTGATAAAAAGAATCCGGGAGACAATGGCAAAGCCTGCGGACCCGCTTCTTTATATGGCTAAACCTGTTGATGGAAAATTAGTAAAAATGTTTGGCTGGTATACCGACCCGGCGACAAAAGAAGAAAAATTAAGTGATGGTATTACCATAGCGGCGGTGCCCGGAACTTTAGTTAAAGCGGCAGCTTCAGGTAAGGTTAAGGCTGTTGCCGAAAGTGCGCAGTATGGTCGGATATTAATTATTGAACATAGTCATGATGTTGATACCGTCTATGGGAAACTTGATGATATACTTGTAAAACCTGATGAACAAGTAAGCCAAGGACAGGTAGTAGCTAGTGTTGGTAAATCGGCAAACTTAGAAGTAAGTGAACTGTATTTTGAAATCCGAGACAAAGGAAAGGCGATAGATCCATTAACTAGGATAAAAAATGATACTTCGCATTAAAGAAGGGAAGTGAGGTGCTTGCGGGCTGGTAAAGCGTTTGGGGTTCAACTAGTACTTAATAATTGGTTTTTAGCGCTGGTGTTAATCTTCGTTTATGTTGGACTGGGAGCTAAGGTTATAGGCGTATTTTTGGCGATACTATGGCATGAACTGGCACACGTCATAACTGCGGCTAAACTGGGATTTACGGTAAGGGAAATAGAGCTTTTACCGTTTGGCGGTGTGGCTCGTATTGAACATATAAATGAAGCCAGCTCAAAAAGTGAAATCATAATGGCAGCCGCTGGACCAATAGCAAGCCTGGTCATGGCGGCTGTAATTTATATTAGTAAGCAAGAACTAGTGGCATGGGGGGCTAATTTGGATTTTTATTATCAAGTCAACTTAATGTTGGCTTGCTTTAACATCTTGCCATGTTTACCATTAGACGGGGGACGGATATTGCGGGCATGGTTGGCCATGCATATTGATTATAGTAAAGCTACCCGGGCAGTAGGGCGGTTAGGAAAAATATTTTGTGCGATATTATTAGGCCTGGCGGTAATTCAATATTGGTTTCAAGCGACGATTAACTTGACCGTTATTGTTGCTGCTGGTTTTTTATATGTTGCGGCAAAAACCGAACTGGCGGTGGCTGGATTTAGACTTATGCATATTATGGCCCGCAAAAAAGAAGCACTGTCTGCTCGGGGGATCATGCCGGCAGTAGAACTATCAGTAACTAAAAATGCTGTGATCCGGGATATTGTGAAATTTTTTAAACCAGGTGAATATTATATTTTACTGGTGCTGGACAAGGATTTTAAAATAAAAGGAATGATTACCGAAACTCAGCTTTGGGAAGCGTTGCCAACGTACGGTTTGTGCGCGACAATTGATGAATTTTTGTAAAATTGGCAGGAAATTCTCTGATTATAGAGAACAACAAATAAGCTGTTAGGGTATAATATTGCTGTTGATTGATTGTAGCGGAGGTAGAAATAGATAATGATAAAACTTGATCCTAGTTGGCTGGATAATGTGACTAAACCTAGCCGGTATACCGGTAATGAGTGGAATATGATAAAAAAAGATCCGGCAACGGTTTCGGTTTCGGTTGCGCTGGCCTTTCCTGATGTGTATGAAGTGGGAATGTCTAATTTAGGTCTGAAGATTTTATATAATATACTTAATCGGATAAATGATGTGGTGGCTGAACGGGTATATGCTCCATGGGTGGATATGGAGGCGGTTATGCGGCAAAACGATGTTCCGTTGTATACCTTGGAGAATATGAGGCCTTTGACCGAATTTGATGTGGTAGGTTTTACCCTGCAACATGAAATGAGTTATACCAATATCATTAATATGTTAGATTTAGCTAAAATCCCACTTTTGGCATCAGCGCGTGATGAACATCATGCACTAGTTATTGCTGGGGGACCATGTGCATTTAATGCTGAACCGTTGGCTGACTTTGTAGACTTTTTTGTACTAGGTGATGGGGAAGAGACGATCGGGGAAATAGCAAATGCAGTTAGAACCTGGAAAAAATCGGGGAAGATTGGCGGAAAAAACGCTATACTTGAGCAAGTCGCGGCTATTGAGGGGGTATATGTGCCTTCTTTTTATGAAGTGAGCTATCGTGATGATGATGGCTGTGTTGCGGCGGTAAAAGTTATTCACCCGGCAGCCAAAGCGGTAGTGACTAAACGGATTGTACGGGATCTGGATACGGCTGAATATCCGACTAAGCCAGTTGTTCCATATATGGACGTTGTCCATGACCGGGTAGTGTTGGAACTCTTTCGGGGCTGTACCAGAGGCTGTCGTTTTTGCCAGGCCGGGATATTATATCGTCCGGTACGGGAGCGGCGACCGGAGACTTTGCTAAAATTGGCGAGACAAATTGTTGACAGCACTGGCTACGATGAGATTTCGCTTACCTCGCTTAGCTCGGCGGACTATTCCTGCCTTCATCATCTGGTAACCGATCTTATCCAAGAATTTAAAAATCAAGGAATCAGCGTATCCTTGCCGTCATTAAGAATTGACAGCTTTTCCATCAAACTGGCGGAAGAAGTACAGCAAGTTCGAAAGAGCGGCCTGACCTTTGCTCCTGAAGCAGGAACCCAAAGACTGCGAGATGTAATAAACAAAGGGGTAACTGAAAAAAACTTGGAAGATGCAGTTGGAGCAGCATTCCAAGCCGGGTGGTCAAGTGTCAAGCTATACTTTATGATTGGTCTTCCCACCGAAACAGATGAAGATATCAGGGGAATTGCCGACTTAGCGTATAAAGTTTTGAACCTATATAAAAACATAAAAGGCCGTCGTGGAGCCAAAGTAACAGTAAGTGTTTCTTCTTTTGTGCCCAAGCCTCATACTGCTTTTCAGTGGTACGGACAAAATTCTTCAGCCGAACTTGAACGTAAACAGCAACTTTTAAAGTCATTGCTTAAAGATAAGAATATTTCTTTCAATTGGCATGATGTTGAGATAAGCTACCTTGAAGGTGTGTTCGCACGTGGTGATCGTAGATTGGGACAAGTCCTCCTTGAAGCATGGCGGCAAGGGGCCCGATTTGATAGTTGGTCGGAACACTTCAAATATGATGTTTGGATGAAT
This sequence comes from Bacillota bacterium, assembly GCA_017889625.1. Classification (GTDB taxonomy): domain Bacteria; phylum Bacillota; class Negativicutes; order Sporomusales; family CTSoil-080; genus CTSoil-081. The sequence goes on from JAGGAD010000003.1 coordinate 81,288, forward strand.
GCATTTAAGAAAATGAACGTTGATCCTGAATTTTACAATCTTAGAAATAGGGACATAAATGAATTGATGCCTTGGGATCATTTGAGCTCCGGAGTTGATAAAAAGTTTTTGCAACGAGAATACCAAGCGGCTTTAGCCGAAAGTTTTACCGAAGATTGTCGCCGGGGAAAATGCAGTAACTGTGGTGTCTGCTCAGGCTTAGGTGTAAAAATAATTGATTGGGAGGGCAAGGCGTAATGACCAAACTGCGGCTGGAAATTACCAAAGGAGAAGAAATCCGCTATATATCCCATCTTGATTATGCCAGGACTATAGAACGGGCGCTAAGACGAACAAAAATGCCATTGGCTTACTCGGAAGGTTTTAATCCGCATATGAAACTGTCATTTGCGTCGGCACTGTCGGTTGGGGTTACTAGTATGGCTGAATATATGGAAGTAGAGCTAACCGACCAAGTATCGACCGAGCAACTTAGGATGGCGCTGGCACAGCAACTGCCGCCATCCATAGTTATTAATCGGGTTAAAGAAGTTGTCGGAAAACAAGCCGCGCTTATGGCCGTCGTTAATATAGCCGCATACCGGATTGTAGTTCCTTGGCAAACAGTGGAAGCGCCGGAAGCAGCTAAAATAGCGCTGGAAAAGTTCAATAATTCGCCTGCGGTCCTATATATAAAAGAAAACCCTAAAGGACGGCGCGAGATTGATATAAAAAACTATATAGCGGAAGCTGTTATAAGCAACCCTACCCCGGAAGGCATCAACCTTACTATGCTGATAAAAATTACGCCTACAGGCAGCGTGAAACCTAGTGAAGTATTAAAAGTACTAACGGAAGACTTCGCTCTTCCGGTTAATAGTAAATCAGCGCTTATTATTCGTCTGGGTCTGTATGTTGAAACTGACGGAGTACGGGTGTCGCCGCTGGAAATGAGGTAAAATCATGGCTAAAACCATGCTTGTAAATAGTATGCCGGAAGAGACCAGAATGGCAATTATTGAAGATAGTGAATTAGTTGAAGTAGCGGTCGAACGAGCGGAAAACGGACATATTGTCGGCAATATTTACAAAGGCAAGGTCCAAAACGTTTTGCCGGGGATGCAAGCGGCTTTTGTCGATATAGGACAGGAAAAGAATGGCTACCTCGCTATCGGTGAAATTGTTGACCATGATAAGTCAGGTACATTAACCGTCGGTCAGGAAATAGTAGTCCAGGTGGCTAAAGACTCACTGGGCACCAAAGGACCCCGCTTGACCACTAAACTTACGTTGCCGGGAAGGTATGTCGTACTTATGCCAACTTATGATTATAGTGGGGTTTCGCGGCGTATCGAAAATAAAGCGGAACGGGAGCGCTTACGGTTAGCTGCCCAAAGTGTAAAAATACCGGCAATGGGTCTTATAATTAGGACCGTTGCGGAAGGAAAAAGCGAACACGACATCAAACGCGATGCTGACTATCTTGCTAATTTATGGCGCACGCTTACTGCTAGGGCTAAGCGTGCTAAAGCTCCAACCTTGCTTTACCGGGATGTAGACATGGTTATCAGACTGGTTCGCGACTACTTTGATGAAACAGTTGAAAAATTTGTTATTGATAATAACGAAATTTATGGGCGGGTTAAAGATTTACTCACCTTTATTGACCCAGAATCCAGTGAACGATTAACTTTACATACAGGACAGGATGACATCTTTAGTTATTATGGTATTGCCGATGAACTGTCGAAACTAACTGAGCGGCAGATAGACTTAAAATGCGGCGGTTACATAGTAATTGATAGAACCGAGGCTCTAACCGTAATTGATGTTAACACCGGAAAATATACGGGACATAATTCGTTGGCCGATACTATTCTTCATACTAACTTAGAAGCAACGGCTGAAATTGCCCGACAAATTCGTCTCCGGGACATTGGTGGAATTATCATTATTGATTTCATTGATATGGAGCAAGAGGAACATCGGCAAATTGTATTAAAAATGCTAAATACTAACTTGAAAAAAGATCGTACGCCAACAAATGTCCGTGGTCTAACTGCCCTTGGGTTAGTTGAAATGACTCGGAAAAAAGTTCGCCAAGACCTGGAAACTGCGCTTTACGCCGAGTGCCCATGCTGTGGCGGGCGTGGCAGAGTTCGATCCCCGCAAACAATAGCTAATAGCGTAATCAGAGAACTGCGGTATCTAGCGGCAAAGGGGAAACTTCGTGGTCGGATTATTGTACAGATACATCCTCAAGTAGCGGCGATAGTAAAAAAAAACATACCGCATTTAAACAGAGAATTGGCAAGACAACTGACCGTTGAGGCCGTTTCAGCCATGAATATTGAAGCCTATTCTATTTTGGCGGGCAGGGAATAAGCAAAATAAGCGTAATTATTGACAGATGATAAACATTATGATACAATTTTATCCTGTAGATTAAAATCTACTGAGGTATCCCAAACCGCTCGAAGAAGGTTAGGTTAAATCTTGTAAGTCCGTGGCCGGGATTAGCGGCTAGTGACTGAAAAGTACCGCATTCGGCGAGTACCATTGACAGGGAGGTGTAAAAATAATGTACGCAATTATTGAAACCGGTGGAAAGCAATACCGTGTTAGTGAAGGCGATGTAGTTACTATAGAAAAGCTGGAACTGAACGAAGGCGAAACTGTTGAATTTACCCGTGTATTAACGGTAGTAAATGGTGGCGAAGCGACTTTCGGTCAGCCGGTTGTAGCTGGAGCTAAAGTAACAGGCAAAGTACTGATGCAAGGTAAAGAAAAGAAAATTCGGATATTCAGATACAAGGCTAAGTCTAACTATCGCAAGCGTCAAGGGCATCGTCAGCCGTTTACAAAAGTGGTTATTGAAAAGATCGAAGCTTAGGCAATGATTAAAATAGTGGTAACTCGTAATGGTTCCGGTGAAATAACCGGGTTCTCAGTTAACGGTCATGCCAATACTGCTCCGCATGGGCACGACATAGTCTGTGCCGGCGTAGCGGCGTTGACCCAGACTGCGGTGCTGGGAATAGAGCGATATTTGAGCCGGGAAATTAGCCTGAATATTGCGGAGGGAAAACTAGTTATGGAACTTAGCGCTGCTCCAGACGCCTTAACCGGTGCTGTTTTGGAGACAATGCTTCTTGGTTTGGCGGAAATCGCTCAAATAAGTCCTAACAATGTTCGTATCTCCGAACACAGGAGGTGAAAGTAATGTTTAAGTTTAATCTGCAGTTGTTTGCTCATAAAAAAGGGGTGGGCAGCACACGTAACGGACGTGATAGCGCAGCTCAGCGCCTTGGTGTTAAACGCCATCAAGGCCAGATAGTAACCGCTGGAAGTATACTGGTTCGCCAGCGTGGAACCCATTTTCATCCCGGTTTGAACGTTGGAATTGGTAAGGATGATACGTTGTTCGCTAAAATCGCCGGTCAGGTTGCATTTGAACGCAAAGGTCGTTTAAATCGTCAGATCAGTGTATATCCAGTAGAAGAAGCGGTAATGTAGTGATTAATGGGCCTACGGCGGCAACGCTGTAGGCATTATTTTTTTTCTCCTGACAGGATTTTTTTTACATGAAGCGAATTTATAACCAAAACCAATAAGGGAGGTTAATTTTTATGGATGAAAATGCATATGACGAACTTCAACGAGCACTACGGGCCCAACGGCATCAATTTATGAATCATCTACAAGTTATTTATGCCTTAGTAGAATTGAAACGCAATGATAAAGCCTTAAAATATATTGAAGAACTTGCAAAAAATCCAGATTTGTTAACTGAACCATTTATAGAACAGGATTCAGCAAAAGTCCATAGTGATAAAAAAACTGGCTGACCATTAGTTGGCCGCTGATAAAATAAATAAAAGTTTGCCACAAGGCATATATTACATACAGTATGCACTCTAATTGTTGACTGATTATCGGTCAAAAGGAGTTCGATTATGTTTATTGACAGAGCAAAAATTAATGTGAAAGCTGGCGACGGTGGCAACGGTATGTCCAGTTTCCGCCGGGAAAAATTTGTCCCCAAAGGCGGCCCTAGTGGCGGCGATGGTGGACGCGGCGGTGACGTTGTCCTGATAGTTGATCAAAACCTAAACACGCTGATTGATTTTCGCTATAAAAGGAAATTTAAAGCTGGCTCAGGAGTTAACGGTCAGACCTGTAATATGCACGGTCATCAAGCGGATAAACTATATATCAAAGTGCCGCCGGGAACATTGGTCAAAGATGAGGCTACCGGGGTGGTACTAGGTGACTTAACTGATGTCGGACAAGAGTTGGTAGTAGCTAAAGGCGGACGCGGCGGGCGTGGCAATGCTCGTTTTGTAACAAGTGTTCATCGGGCGCCGATCATGGCAGAAAACGGAGAGCCGGGGCAAGAGTTTTCGTTGATCCTTGAACTAAAAGTATTGGCTGATATCGGCCTTGTTGGTTATCCTAGTGTGGGTAAGTCGAGTATCTTAGCCACGGTATCAGCAGCAAAGCCGGATATTGCTGCTTATCACTTTACTACCTTGTCGCCAGTGCTTGGTGTAGTTAGCTTGCGGGAAGGACAGAGCTTTATATTGGCAGACATCCCTGGGCTTATTGAAGGGGCCCATGAGGGAAAAGGGTTGGGACACGAATTTCTTCGGCACATAGAAAGGACCAGAGTCCTTATTCATGTGCTTGATATATCCGGGCTAGAAGGCCGGGATCCTATTGAAGATTACCATAAAATTAATGACGAATTAAAGCTATATAACCCACGCTTAGCGACTAGACCACAAATTATTGCTGCTAATAAAATTGATTTACCTGAAGCTCAAGAAAATTTGGCTAAACTAGTTGAATATATGGAAAAAGAAGAAAGAGAAGTCTTCCCGGTTTCAGCAGCAACAGGGGAAGGTCTTCCGGCCCTTATGGAAAGAGCGCTACAGTTTTTGATCAAAGTAAAAGCGGAAGAACCTGAAATAGTCGACACGGTAGTCTATCAGGCTGAACCTGATGAAGAATTTACCATAAGTCGTACCGATGATGGAGCTTTTGTTGTTAGCGGGAAAGCAATTGAAAAATTGGTAGCGATGACAAACTTTGACAATGAGGATGCATTGCGTCGTTTCCAGCTAATTTGGCGAAAACTTGCTATTGATCAGGCACTAAGGGGTGCCGGTATCAAAGAGGGAAATATCGTGCGTATCAGGGATATGGAATTTGAGTTTAAAGACTAGGGGGCAACTCTTAAAAATATGTTGACATCAAAACAAAAACGGTATCTTAAAGCGCTTGGCAGTGAATTAGTTTCTGTGGTTCAAATTGGCAAAGCCGGAATTGTGCCAAATGTAATTGAAGGTGCTGAATCGGTTGTGGCTGCCAGGGAATTAGTAAAAGTAAAAGTATTAAAAAATAGTCCTCAAGAACCTAAAGAGACGCTTGAACAGTTAGCGACGGCAGTAAATGCCGAATTGGTGCAAGTCATCGGCCGGAATGGGCTGTTATATCGCTGCAATCCGGAAAAACCGAAAATTGAATTGCCGAATTAATGGAGGAGAAGTAGATGGTTACCAGGTGTGAGCTAGTTCGGGCTAAGCGGATAGTAGTTAAAGTAGGAACAAGCACAATAACGCATAGTACCGGTAAATTAAATTTATTGCGCCTGGAAAAACTGGTGAGAGAAATATCCGATCTGGTCAATCAGGAAAAGGAATTAATTCTTGTAACTTCCGGGGCGGTTGGCGCAGGCATTGCCCGCCTAGGCTTACAAGAGCGTCCAAAAACAATACCTGAAAAACAGGCTGTAGCCGCGGTTGGTCAGGGTATATTAATGCAGACTTATGAAAAACTATTTGCCGAATATGGCCAAGTAGTGGCACAGGTATTATTGACTAGAGAAGATTCGAACCACCGCAAACGCTATATAAACTCCCGTAATACCCTTACTACACTCCTAACTATGGGCGTTATACCTATTATTAATGAAAATGATGCCGTAGCCGTAGATGAACTTAAAATCGGCGATAATGACACACTATCAGCGATGGTGGCCAGCATTGTCGATGCCGATCTCCTTATAATACTCTCGGACGTTGAGGGGTTATACACTGCTAATCCGCAGCAGGACCCAACAGCCACATTGTTGGCTGAAGTAGGGGAAATAACTACCGAAATAGAAAACCTAGCCGGTGGCCCCGGATCTAAACAGGGAACCGGTGGTATGTATACTAAACTTCAAGCGGCAAAGATTGCAGTAAACTCTGGTGTGACGATGGTTATTGCTTCAGGTGGCCGAGATGGTATTATCAGAGAGATATTGGCTGGTGCAGAATATGGGACAATTTTTTCTTCTAAAAATCACAGCCTGGAATTTCGTAAACGTTGGCTGGCGTTTGGCAATCGGATTGTCGGCACGGTGACAATAGATAAAGGTTGTGAAAATGCTTTACTTCACAATGGATCTAGTCTCCTGGCGGCTGGTATTACTAAGGTTACCGGTGAGTTTGAACACGGTAATACCATCAGGATACTTTCGTCTGAAGGACGGGAATTAGCCCGAGGACTTACTAACTATAGTGATGATGAAATACGCCGGATAATGGGGGCGCACACCGACAAAATTGTTCAAATTCTTGGTGCAAAACTTTACGACGAAGTTATTCATCGTGATAACATGGTGCTTTTGGTGTAAGGGGAGGAAGAAAAATGGACTATACTGTTGAATTAAGGGAAAAGGGGATAGCGGCTAAACAAGCAGCGCAAAAACTTGCTGTAATATCTACAACCGTTAAAAACCTAGCTCTGGTAAATATGGCCGAGGCGCTCGAAGAAAATATCCGAACCATCTTAGAGGCCAATGGCCTTGACCTTGAAAATGGCCGGGCCAAAGGCATGTCCAATGCACTTCTTGATCGCTTAATGCTGGACTCTCTGCGAATAAAAAGTATGGCTGATGGTCTGCGGGAGATAGCCCAATTGGCTGATCCTATTGGGGAAACGCTTAGCGGCTGGCGGCGTCCCAACGGACTTGAGATTACTAAACTGCGGGTGCCAATAGGTGTAATTGGCATCATATATGAAGCCCGGCCTAACGTCACTGCCGATGCAGCCGGATTATGTCTCAAGACAGGAAATGCGGTTATCTTACGGGGCGGTTCAGAAGCCATAAATTCAAATCTCGCTGTTGCTCGGCTTTTGGCGCAGGCCGCTGAAAAAACAGGTATTCCAGCCGGTGCCATTCAACTGCTAGAAACAACTGACCGCCAAGCGGTAAACGCTCTTTTAAAACTAAATCAATACTTAGACGTCATCATTCCACGCGGTGGAGCCGGGCTGATAAAAACAGTATTGGAAAATAGCTCAGTACCTGTAATTGAGACTGGTACTGGCGTATGTCATACTTTTGTCGATGAATCTGCAGACTTAGCTATGGCCCAAGCTATTGCCTTCAATGCCAAAGTTTCGCGCCCCGGTGTATGCAATGCCATGGAAACACTCTTGGTACATAAGAAGGTAGCGGAAAGATTTCTGCCGATGATGTTGGCTCAATATCGTAAAGCGGGGGTAGAACTGCGCGGCTGTCCTCAGACTATGACCTATAATTCATCGGTCATACCTGGCAGTGAAGACGACTGGGCGGCAGAATTTCACGACCTAATATTGGCCGTAAAAGTAGTAGAAAGCTTGGATGAGGCTCTTGCCCATATTGCTAAATACGGTACTCGTCATTCCGAAGCTATAATTACCACCGACTATAATAATGCGAAACGGTTTCAACAAGAAGTTGATGCGGCGGCAGTTTATGTGAATGCCTCTACCCGATTTACTGATGGTTTTGAATTTGGTTTTGGTGCGGAAATTGGCATAAGTACCCAAAAGCTACATGCGCGTGGTCCTATGGGGTTAGAAGAACTGACTAGTGTTAAATATCTTATAAATGGTAACGGACAAATAAGATAATAATAAACCTAAACGGAGCATCTTTTAGAAAAAATTGGTTCTAAAAGATGCTCCGTTTAGTATTAACGACCTTCTAACAATACAGAATATAAATAAGACCATAACTGGGAGGAAATTACCTTGGGATACCTATATGCTATCTGGAAATACCTAAAAACGGAAAAAGCAAAAAGAGATGTGGCTGACTATATCAGGGCTGCTATTATTATTGTTGCCGTGATGGCGATGGTAAGGATTGCTTTAGATTTATTCCGCTAATGTCAGATGTAAAAAAAGGCGAACTTCTTTTATTTGTCTGAATTTGGTATAATGTTGCAGTATAGTGATTAAATATCGACAAGGGAGCAGGCGGAAATGGCAAAAAAACAAAAAACAGGGATTATGGGAGGCACCTTTGACCCAATCCATGTTGGGCATTTAGTTACAGCTGAAGCAGTACGTATTGAATATGGCCTTGATAAAGTACTGTTTATACCGGCGGGTAATCCGCCGCATAAACAAGATACTGGAGTTACCCCAGCTATTCATCGCTATATCATGACCGTCATGGCTACCTACTCCAACCCGCACTTTTTTGTTTCACCAATAGAAATAGACAGGGCGGGCCCGTCCTACACCATTGATACCATTCGTGCGTTAAACACCCAATATGGTGAACAGACCGATTTTTATTTTATAACCGGTGCGGACGCAGTTGTAGATCTGCCAACCTGGGAAAACATTGACGAAATATTAAACTTGTGTAACTTTATTGCAGCAGCGCGTCCCGGCTGTGATGGTGATCTTGACAAAGTCATAAATTATTTTGGTGAAAAAGGACGTCGGCGTATTTTTAGGCTTGCAACGCCGGAACTCGAAATATCGGCTACTGATATTCGTGAGCGGGTCAAACAAGGACGTTCCATCAAATACATTGTACCGGAAAGCGTCGAAAGTTACATTCACAAAGAGGGCTTATACTTGTAAAACCATTACTAAAAAAAAAATACAAAAAGGAGGAATAAATAGATTTTAATAGAAATTATTATAAAGTAAAAAATATAATAATGAAATGCGGAGAGCCGGATAAAATAGTTATGGCTCATTATTTCAGCTAGCAGGAGGAATAGTAGGATGATTGTGTGGAAAGAAGAATATCGGGTAGGAATTGAAAGCATTGATGAACAACACAAAAAACTCTTAGAAATTGCTGATCGGGTGGTTAAATTATTGCAAGATGAACTAATTACTGATAAATATGATAAAATTGTTGCTTTGTTGGAAGAACTAAAAGAATATACAGTATATCACTTTACGTTCGAAGAAGCCTACATGAAGAGTATTGGGTATAGCAAACTTTTATCACATAAAGTAGCACATGATGACTTTATAGAAAAAATAAGTAACATTGATCTGAATAAAATTGATGACGACCAGGACGGATACTTATTAAGCCTTTTGGACTTTGTTGCCGATTGGATTGGTAACCATATCATGAAAACAGATAAGAAGTATGCTGGTCTTGAACCTGAGGATTGATCACCTTTCTAAATATTAAAGTTATCTCCAAATAAAGGTAGGCATAAGTACGGTGAATTTGCAGATAATGTAACCGTAATATAGTCGTCCAGTTAGGAGAAAGAGAGGTGAATCTTTGTGGCGAAAACTCTCTACGTCGGTAATTTACCTTGGGGCACTACAGATAATGACTTGGCGGATGCTTTTAAATCCTATGGCTCGGTCATTTCCAGTAGGATTATAACCGACAAAGAAACAGGTAGATCAAGAGGTTTTGGGTTTGTTGAAGTTGATGATGCCGATGCAGACAAAATGGTTTCGGCGATGAATGGCTCTGAATTTGGCGGCCGTCAAGTGGTCGTTAATGAAGCTAAACCACGCCAGGGATAGTGATGAGCTTAAATGCCTCCTAATTGCGGGAGGCATTTTTATTTATGCGTTAAATACGGTTAATCATCCCTAAAAGTTTAATATAAAGGATTAGTATTAACGTTTCGCGAATACAAAGAAGGGTGAAAATAATGTTGAAAAATATACAAGACAAATTGGCAAGAGAATTATCGCCGAAGCGGTTAAACCATTCAATAGGAGTGAGTCAAACTGCTGCAGGACTTGCGGTAATTTATGGCGCAGACCACGAAAAGGCCGGGCTGGCCGGACTACTGCATGACTGTGCGCGAGAGATGCCCAATAACATCCTCTTGAAAATAGTTGAAACCTCTGCTATAGTGATTGATGGTGTCGAAAAAATTCAGCCAGAATTACTGCACGCGCCGGTTGGGGCCTATATTGCCCGAAGGGACTATGGCATTGACGATCAGGAAATTTGTCAAGCTATTGCCAGTCACACTGTTGGTGGTCCTCAAATGAAATTATTAGATCAAATTATTTTTTTAGCAGATTTTATTGAACCGGGGCGGGACTTTCCCGGAGTAGAAAAACTTAGAAAATTAGCTCAGGTTGACCTAAAAAAAGCACTTTTGGCGGCTTATGACCAGACAATACTATATTTAGTAGCTAAAGAAGGACTCATCCACAATCAGGCAATAGAAGGCCGAAATTTATTACTAAGGCAACAAAAAAAACAATAACGGCAGAACCTCGAGGACGAGGAGGAAAAATTATGCGCATCCAAGACCAAGAACCTGTTGTGCGCCGGAAAGTACGCTGGATGCGTGTTCTTCTGGTGCTATTTTTGTTCATTTCCTTGCTGGCAGCGATGACCAGCGTTGCTGTATACGCATACAATAACCTGTTCGACAAAAAGGCTAAAGCGGTAGTCGAACCCAGAACTGCAACAACACCTACCATAACAAATCGGATTAACATATTGTTTCTTGGTGTTGATGATGGTGACGTTGAGAACGTGGGGGCTCCCAAACGCTCCGATACTATGATTGTAGTCAGCATTAATCCCAAAGAAGGCACAATAAACTTGTTGGCCATACCGCGGGACACAAAAGTTAACATTCCAGGGCATAAGGGGTATGATAAAATTACTCATGCCTACGCTTATGGTGGGCCTGAAATGTCTGTGCGCACTGTTCATGAGTTTTTGGGCATTCCGATAAACTATTATGCCGTAATGGACTGGCAGGGCTTTATTAACGTTATCGATGTTCTGGGGGGGCTGGATCTATATGTTGAACATGACATGAACTACGATGATCCCTATGCTAACCTAAGCATCCATTTGACTAAAGGCTTTCAACATCTTGATGGACAAAAAGCAGGCGATTATGTACGATTCAGACATGATGAACTTGGCGACATTGGTCGAGTAGAACGTCAGCAGCGATTTCTAAAAACCATGCGCAACCAAATGTTTTCTTTTGGAACAATCTTGAAACTTCCGGCGCTGACAACAAGCTTGCGTCAGTACGTTTCTACCGATATGCCCGCCTTGACAATGCTCAAGCTAGCTAACACTCTAGTTGGAATGAAAGAGGCTGACTCTGTTCACACCGAAACGTTGCCTGGTAATTTCGCAACGATCGACGGGCTTAGCTATTGGGTGCCAAACACTGAACAGATTCCTAACGTAGTAGACAAAATGCTATCTGATAACAGTATTTCACATGCAGATAATCATTAACAGCGTGCATAAAGTACGCATTAATTAATAAGGCATACAGATATCGGCATAAGCCCTGAGGAAAAGTGATCTAAGCATAAAACTCCTCAGGGCATTAGATTGCTTTACCAGTACTTAACTGGTAAAATAGTGTAGGAAATAAAGATAACTTGAAGAATAGAATACAATATTAATGAAAATAACTAATATTGTAGGATATATAGCAGGAGGTAAAGCATGACCGAATCAAAACTAGCTGAACTAGTCGCGGCAGCTGCTAGCGACAAGAAGGCTTGGGACATTGTAATATTAGACCTAGAAGGTAAAACCGTAATAGCGGACAAATTTGTTATTTGCAGTGCCAACTCTACTACGCAAGTACAAGCGATTACTGACAACATCGAAGAAAAATTAGAAGAACAAGGTATCAAACTTCTTCGTAAAGAAGGTTATCGTGAAGCGCGGTGGGTGCTTTTGGACTATGGTGACTGCATAGCGCATATTTTTGTTGATGATGATCGGCGCTTTTATAACCTTGAACGGCTATGGGGCGACGCTAAAAATCAGACATACGCAGAATAAGTTGAGGATTAGATATGAAGATGAAGCCGGGAGATATCGTAGCCCTTAAAATAGTAAGAACGAGCGAAATGGGTGCATTTTTGGATGCTGGTACGGGACACACCAGTGATGATATCCTGCTCCATAAAGTACAGCAAACCAGAGAAGTAAGCATTGGCGAAACAATCGATGTATACTTATATAATGATCCTAAAGGTCGCCTAACCGCCAGCATGCGCTTGCCGCAAATGCGCGAAGGACAAGTAGCCAGAGCCAACATAATAAATCAAACCAAAGACGGCGCTTTTGTTGATATTGGTGCTGAACGCGGGGTTTTTATGCCCTTTGCTGAAACGCGTGGCGCAATAAAACGAGGTGAAAAAGTCTGGGTCAAATTATACCGCGATAAATCCGGTCGTTTGGCTGTAACCATGGACGTTGACGAAGAACTTAATAAAGCCTCACGTCCGGCTGAAGGCATCAAAATTGGTGACAACGTCACCGGTTCTGTCTATAACATAACCGAGGATGGTGCTTTTCTATTTACAAATGACCGTAACATTGCCTTTCTCCATAAAGATGAAATGGTTATCCGCCCGAAAGTCGGTGAAGAAATAACTTGTCGCGTAACCTATGTTCGTGATGATGGCAATATCAATATCTCCATGCGACCGGTAAAGGAAGATGCCATCGGTGTTGATGCAGAAGAAATTCTATCGGTACTCAATTCCTTGGGGGGAAAAATGCCTTACAGTGACAGCACGACTCCTGAAGTAATCAAAGATAAATTCAATATCAGCAAAGCGGCCTTCAAACGAGCAATGGGACGCTTGCTAAAAGAAAACGTCGTTGAACAGCGCGATGGGTGGACATATTTGCGTTAAAAAAATCACCGGTAATTGTCAGGACACTGGGACATTCAATGTTACATAAACAGTAACATAAAGCTATTGACATGTCCCAGTATAATGATATATAATCATTTATGTCAGTTGAATAAACTGATTAACAATGGGGGTGTAGCGCAGCTGGGAGCGCGTCTGAATGGCATTCAGAAGGTCAGGAGTTCGATCCTCCTCATCTCCACCATA
>JAGGAD010000039.1 GCA_017889625.1 Bacillota bacterium
GCTTTGGCTCCACCAACCACTTGCCACAGTAAAGTCCTATTATTAACCCCAAAGCAAGAAGCCGCAATTAAAACTCTAATAGACGTGTATAAACGGAAGCTTGCAAAAAATTCAACCGCGCTTCCTCCTAGCCAGCCAAGCAAACTTCTTAAATCCAAATAATTGTTTTCTATTGTTCCGAGTCTAACACCATTTCATATACTTTCTAAAGTTATCCCTTCAAGGACAATAATACTCAACGGCTAATTCTAAGCTACACATTTCGAGGGGTTTTATCCCCTACATTAGGAGGAGCGTCAATGAATAAGCCCAATCCAAGCTGGTATAAACAAATATGGTCACTTAATATTCAAGATTCGTCCTGGGTCGAACATACCAACAGCGAAGTCGACTTTATCATTGATATTATGAATTTATCAGGAACCGAAAGAATTTTGGATTTAGCCTGTGGGTTTGGCAGACACGCCATAGAACTTTCAAAACGAGGCTACTCCGTGGTCGGCGTCGACATTACCCCCGACTATATAAAAGAAGCCCTAAGAATATCTTCTCGCGAAAAATTGAACGCTAACTTTATCTGCACCGATTTAAGAAACGTCTCTTTCAAAAACGAATTCGATATTGTTTTAAATATGGCCGACGGGGCAATCGGCTATCTCGAAAACGACGCGGAAAATTTAAAAATATTCGATGTGATTGCCACCGCTCTAAAAACAGGTGGAAGACATTTTATGAATATTTGCAATGCCGAGCATGCAGAAATGCATTTTCCTAAACGGAATTGGGACATCGGCGAAACAGAACTTTCTCTCCCTGAGTTTCACTGGGACAAAGAAACTCGCCGAATGTTATACGGCGGATGGAGTTTAAAATTCGGCGAATTAGCTGAAAAGCCACGTTTTGAAGAATTCGCCCCTCATTCGAGTATTCGCTTATATTCCCTAAACGAAATAGCAGACATATTTAAATCAAGACAAATGGTTATAAAAAATACATTTGGGAAATTCGATAAATCCATACCAGCATCCTCAAAAGAAATGCAACTGTTAATCTACTCGCAAAAGCTTTAATTGTTTAAGGTTTTCATCCTAATACACCAGCAAAGGTAAAGTTCACGAACCACGGAAATTCCACGGTTTATGGGCTTTACCTTTTGTATTTTCCCCGTTCTTGTATTATTTATAAAACTACACTTTTACAATCGTCGCATTTTAGCCTTCGCAAAAACAAAATTAAGTTTAGCGGATATATTCGTAAAATTCTAAGACCATTACGAATTATTATGGTATAATACGGTACCGGAGGTGTTTTTTTATTAATATCGCTTACATCAAAGTATCAACCGATGAACAAATTACAGTCCAACAAAAAGTTGTTTTACAAGCTTGCAGCATCGACAAAACTTATACCGAAAAGGCTTCCGGCAAAAACGCCAACCGCCCTGAATTGCAAAAGCTACTTGAGCATGTCAAAGCCGGCGACACCTTATATATTGAGCGTTTCAGTCGTTTAGCCCGTAGCTTACCTGACCTTTTAGCTATTATTGAACAGCTAAACCATAATAGCGTCGGCCTAGTCAGCTTAAAGGAACAGGTCAACACAACCACCCCGGCGGGGCTGTTGCAATTACAACTTTTTCGTGCAATAGCCAATTTCGAGCGAGAAACTGCTAGAGAACGACAGCAAGAAGGAATAAAAATAGCGTTGGCTGAGAAACGTCCCTACGGACGACCAAAAGCTCCCATCACAACTGAGCTCCGGAGTGCTTATCTTAAATGGAAGAAAGGTAAGATAACCGCGGTAAAAGCCATGCAAATATCCGGGGTTAAACGAACAACCTTTTATAAACTAGCCAAACAACTAGATACTGAATACAAAGGTATCCCCTTGTGGTCAAACGATGACTTTTGAGCGACGTCCCCCTGGTCATTCAAAGCAACTTACTCTCCTCCACTCTAGCCAGCAATAGTTTGTTCAATAGATTCTAGCCATATTTTTTTAAAATCAACGTTACCGGTCTGTTCAGAGCCCAAGTCTTCAATAACCTGTTGAATATCCAAGCCGGCATACCGCTGATAATGATCTAAAAACGCCAGTATTGCTTGAAAGGCAATATTAGTGTCCAGGCATTCCCGGCCGGCTTCGTACGGCATTACTTTGTTAACTATCGTTACCCATTCGCACCACATGGCTACATCCGCCGGCATACCAAGATGTAAATTCATCGAACCAAGCATAGTCCCTAAATCATCAATCTTTTTTTGACCGTAGTATTTATCTAGCAGATAATACATCGCGGCAAATGCTTGTTTGACTGTAATGTTCATATCATCATTCCCATTTTTTAATTTATAACTAGTACCTACACCGGCGTATGAATTATCCACTTATCTGCAGTTTGTTTTCCGTACCTGCTAATTAAATATCATTATGGGTACAATTACCTATTAATAGTTCAATTTCCTTGGGACTAAGGTCTCTATTTACTAAATATACATTAGGACTAACTACCTGATTTTTCTTTTTTTCATAAAATTATTACTATAGAAAACGACTATCTCACTTTAAGACAGTCGTTTTCTATATTTATTTGCGATATTTTAGGTTCCCCACTTTGCCGTGATTATCACATCAAATCACCACTGCTGCCGCGAACGCCGTACGCATAGCATTCGCAATCCCGGTCGCTCTGACGCAATCACCGACTACCGCCGTTACTGCGCCAGTACCAAAAAGAGCCATTGCCTCATCCGTCTTGGGTTTTGTCCCAACCGCAATTATTACACTGCCAGCTTCAATTTTATATTCTTGACCAGACTTATCAACATACCTTACGCCATCACTGTCAATACCCATGCAACGAGCATTCACCACCGAATTGAAGTTATCCAATTTTTTCCACGCATCCTGGACCATAAACTTGTAATGCGCATGCGGCGCGTCTTCAATAAGTTCACGCGCCATTTCAATAACCGTTACCTTATGGCCAAGCTCCGCCAGGTACATGCCAGTCTCAACCCCTATTTCACCGCCGCCGATCACCACCACTTTTTCGGCCAAAGCAGCTTCTTTGCCAAAAACAGCACTGGCAAGCACCACGTTATCACCATCGACGCCGGGAATTCCCGGAATAACCGCCTCGGAACCAATCGCAACAATAACCGAAGCGTAGCCCTGGCCTTCAAGCATAGCTTTAGTTGTTTCAGTGTTGAGGCGAACTGTTACCCCCTTCTTATAAAGTTCTCTAACCAGATAGTCCTTGAAGTTCTTAAGCGGCCACTTAAAAGAAGCATAATCAGCATGTTTCAACTCACCGCCCAGATAATTAGTTTTTTCGAACAACGTAACCTCATGGCCTCGTTCAGCCGCAACAATAGCCGCCTTCATCCCGGCTGGGCCACCGCCTATTACTGCAACCTTTTTAATCCCCGTAGGTGCAGAAATCATCCGGTCAATCTTGTCCTCAAGGCCGACCAGTGGATTAACCGAACATAGGCTTCGGAAACTGTCGCTGCCATTACTTACATGACACTTATTGCAACGAATGCACGGAACAACATCCTCACCGCGCCCTTCATAAGCCTTCTTGCCATACTCAGGGTCAACGATCCAGCTTCTTGCCATACAAATAAGATCCGCCTTGCCCTCAGCAATAGCCTTGTTAGCCCAATCGAGATCCTGGAACCCAGCCGATGCCCCAATCAAGATTTTCCCGTCTCGGGCAGCAACACTAGCCTTAACAATTGCGGTCTCAGCCAGATATGGTGTAGGGTTTTCCGCTGTAGAAGTATACCCCAGCGGATGCTGGGGATCCTGTAATCCCGCCCGGAGATGGAGAATATCAATTTTGCCCTCAGCCAACTTCGCGAACTCAATCATTTCCTCCACCGCATATCCGCCTTCCGGTTCACTAACGCTGATTACACATTCCAGCGGGAAACCCCTGCCGCACGCATTTTTAATACTTTCAAAAATCTTCAAAATAAATCGGGCCCGATTTTCCAGACTGCCGCCCCACCTGTCAGTCCGTTCATTAGTAAGTGACGACAAAAAGCGCGTATGAATAGCGCCACGGTAACAACAATGAAGACTAAGCATATCAAAACCAAGTTTTTTTAGAACAACCGCTTCCTCCACAATATCAGCAACATATTTCTCAATCATTTTCTCGGTAATCTTGGTGATATCGATCCTGGCAAACGGTCCCCCCATCGGCCCGCCGCCACCGTTTTTTTCCGTATCAGGCATCTCAACACTGGGAGAATTAAGGTATCCCACTGCCAGCGCACCATAAAAATGGAGTGCATCAACCATCTGGCACAGATAATTCTGACAACTGTAATCCCGGAGATCTACCATATTAAAATGTCCCGGTACATTATCAATGACAGAAGACCCGAAATTACGTTCCTCATCCACATGAAGATGATTAATCGTAATCGCAGCCGCCCCATTCTTAGCCCGATTAGCAAAATGAGTAATGAACTTTTCCGTAGGATAAGGCTCAACCCCCTGCAAAAAATGCGGTGTTGAAGCTGTTGAAGTCATTCTGTTTTTCAAAATAGCATTACCTATTTTTATTGGCGACAAAAGATCTGAATAGCGGTTATTCAACTTATATTCCTCCTGCTATAAATTTTTCTGATATATTTGTAAATTCCTTATATAATTGCAATTCCCTTCATAATATTTCACTGCGTTACCACCAAATGCCACACTATATTAAAATTGCCACCTAAAAACAGCCTCTTGCACTTTTGCAAGAGGCTGTTAATCCATCAATCGGCCTATTATTGACCAGCTATTTTCTCACCGACTTCAGCGGTAATATCTTGTCCGTCATAAATTGCTTTTCCTTTATCAAGAACAAGCGCTAATCCTTTCGCTTCCACAACCGTTTTTATTGTCGTTTGCCGTCAATTATATTTGGAATTCATTTGCCGCCGTCTGCAAATCCTGAGCTAATATCGCCAAGGCCTGACTCGACGAGGCTATTTCTTCCATAGAAGCCAATTGTTCCTCAGCTGCCGCCGAAACGCCCTGGGCCTCACTTGCCGATTTTTTTCCAAGATTATCAATCGTTTTTACTGAATCAACAATTTGTTGACTGCCACTAGCCATTTGCTGCATCGCCGCAGAAATTTCTCTTACCTGCCTTGACACGTCTGTCACCAATTCAGCAATTTCCCTGAAAGCAGCTCCCGCAACATTGACAACTTCAGCGCCTGTCTTTACTTCCCTGGTGCCATCATCCATCGCGATAACCGCTTTATCCGTGTCAACTTGGATCTCGCCGATTAATTCGGCAATTTTTTTCGCTGCATCCTGTGATTGTTCCGCCAATTTACGTACTTCTTCCGCAACTACCGCAAAACCCCGGCCTTGTTCTCCGGCTCGTGCCGCCTCAATAGCTGCATTCAGGGCTAGAAGATTGGTCTGGCTGGCAATCCCCGCGATAGTATCAACAATTAGTCCTATTTCCTTAGAACGTTCACCTAACTTAGTCACAACCTGCGCCGAAGTAGTAACTGTCTTTTCAATTTGATTCATTTGGGCAACTGCTTTTTCCACTGACTGGTCACCGTTTTTCGCCTTTTCCGCTGCATTGGTCGATTCCTCTGCTACCTGATTGGCGTTAGCGGCGATTTGCTGAATACTAGCCGACATCTGTTCCACAACCACCGCGGTAGCATTAGCCGCACTCAATTGTTCACTAGTTCCCTCAGCCACAGTAGTAATCGACGTAGCAATTTGGTTGGACGCTTGCGTCGATTGCTCCGAACTAGCCGTCAATTCTTGTGAAGAAGCTGCCACCTGTTCAGTAGCATTAAGAATCTTCCGGATAAGCTGGTTCAGATTTTTCGTCATTTGCGCAAAGCTTTGTCCCAGCCGGCCAATCTCATCATTAGAGGTGATATTTACATTAATCTCTGAAACATCACCATCAGCAATCCGATTGGCGATTAATTCCAACTCTTGAATTGGCTGAGCAATCCGGCGGGCAAACCAGACAATGAACAAACCAGCTATAACCAGCACCACTACGATAGTGATAAAT
The DNA here is from genome assembly GCA_017889625.1 of Bacillota bacterium. Lineage (GTDB taxonomy): Bacteria > Bacillota > Negativicutes > Sporomusales > CTSoil-080 > CTSoil-081. Next base: position 6,059 of record JAGGAD010000039.1, read on the forward strand.
GACATCTTCGTAAACGCAGCCATTGCGCCAGTTACCTCAGCCGCCGGTACATTTATGGCTAATGACCAAGTAGTTCCCTGTATCGGGGCAAACGCTACCATTTTATTAACCCCATTATAATCATAACTGGCCGAACCAGTCTCGCCTTTGATCATGCGCTCAGTCAACGTCCGAAGTGATTGCGGCGTTTTTTCATTTTTCAACGCATTATCCTTCATCACTTTGTCCTTGTCCTGATGAACGATCGTCAAACCGTCATCCTGCAAAACATACGCATAACCAGTCTGTCCAACTTTTATATTCGATACCTTATTAATCATTTCATCTAAGCCAATCTGCCCGACCAAAATACCATTTACCTTGCCATTAACCTTAACCGGGACAGCTACATTTACTAGCAGTTTTCCGGTACTTTTCGATACAACCGGGTCGGAAATATTCGCTTCTCCCTTTATCCCCTTTTGAAAATAAAGCCGTTCACTGATATTCCCGGTTGTGCCATTCGAATGAATATAATTACCATCCGGCGTAGTGTACATAAACCCATCAAACCGGTTATTATCCTTCATAATCACCGTCAAAAAAGCGGCGATTTCCGCCTTGTTGCCACCTTGGAACACCGGAGCTGCCGTTATTCCGGCAAGCTCGGCTTGGCTCTTAATCAGCCAATTGGCAATATTATCGGCCGAGTTCGCCGCTTCCTTGCTTATACTAACATTAATATCATCAATAATAATACTTCGCGCTTTCCAATAATTCAGGCCGCCTATAGCAATCATTGCTACAAATGTAATACCCAAAATAACTGCCATTAACTTAGTTTTAATGCTTCTCACAATTAGCCTCCTGACAATTTATTCAATACTTGTATTATTTTCGACATTTTCTCTCTTTTTTCCTCTATTTTTTCCCATAGAAATTTCTTATGGAAACTAAGGAAAAACAAATACTGAATTAATTACTCTGGGCCGCACCGGAGGAAATGCCGCCCATTATTGCGATAAAATATCAAGTTTATTATTAGGATAAACTACGTCCCTCGCCTGTTCGTTCCATGATTTTGCCCACTTTATCCGTTGCTTACCTAATCAACCTTTACTCCCATTGCCTTATCCAGCCGGGCTTTACTTGCATTATAATCATAAAGCGCTTGAATATAATCGGTCTTCACTTCCGTCAACGTCAATTCTGCATCGACAACATCCAAATTAATCCCCATCCCGGCCTCATAACGTTCTTGGGCAATATTGAAATCCCATTCCGCCTGTTCCACCGAGATCTTATTCACTTCAATTCGTTTTTCCGCTTCCTTCATATCTTGATAGGCCTGGCTGACCTCCAACGAAATATTATCGTTAAGTTGTCTAGCCTTCTCCTCGGCAACCCGGACCCCGCACTCCGCCTTCTTAATCTGAGCATCAGTTCGCCCGGAATCAAACAACTCCATCTGGGCCACCAACATAACCGTCCAACTGCCATTTTTGGTCCCAGCAAAATCAACATCCTGCCAATCTTTAGCCCCTACCAAGCCAACCGTTGGCCGATTAGCACTTTCAGCCAACTTGATTTGTTCTTTTGCAATAGCCACCTGGGCTTGAACTGCCGTAATTTCCGGTCGCTTACGTAGCGCAAATTGGACGCACTCATCAAAGCTCATTTGAAACGGCTGATAAGCTAATTCTTCCTTCAAATGAGTATCGTTTCTTAGCGGCAGCCCTACCACATTATTAAACTTATACACCGCTAAATCATACTTATTCTGGGCTTTAACCAGGCCATCCTGCGCTTTGGCCAATTTCACTTTGGTCTGCAAAACATCAGCCATTGCCACCAGACCAACATCATACTTGTGCTGAACATTTTCAAGATGACGACTAAAATCTCCTACCGATTGCTTAGCAATGGTCAGCAAATTGTTAGCTGCCAAAATGTTGAAATAGGCTGTCGTTGTTTCTAATCGCAATTGTTGCTTAGCACAATCAATATTATCATCGGCAACATTAGAGCCAAGTTTTGCCTCGGCAATCTTGCTTTCTAGCTTTCCGCCAGTATACAGTGGCAACGTTAGTTTGAACTCATTTTCATAATATCCATAGGCTGGTATCGGTGCTAGCGATGAGTCAAACGATGGTGCTTTGTTGGAACGTTCCCCGACAAATTCATAACCAAAACTAAAGCGCTTGTCCGCCTTGGTCAATTCTAAATTCCACGCCGAGCGATTTTTTTCAGCTTCAGCCATTTTCATCGTCGGGTTATTCTTAATAGCTAAGGCCACACTGTCATCAAGTGACAATTCACCAGGAGCAGCCGTTGCCACATAACTAAAACTACATAAAATTGTGGTCATCACAACCAAGCTGCTAAAATATCGATTAAACTGCTGCATATAAATACCCCTTTCTGGTGTCTACGAAGGTTTAACAATCTTGCGTTTTCTTATTAAACATGCTGAAACTAAGCCGATAATAGCAAACACTTCCAGCACAAAAAACGCATCATCATAGGAAAAATAAATCGATTGTTTTTGAGCCGCTGCCGCTAAAAAGGCCACAGCTTTTTTATGGGCCGCACTCAAACTCACACTGCTGTGCACAAACATCTGCGTCGTCTCAGCCAACGTATTCTGAAAAGCAACCGACGCATGATTAACATGCTCCGCGATATGCTCTTGATGAAACACTTGCCGCTGTTGAATAACCGTAGCCATCACCGTTACGGCAAACGAACCTGCCACCTGCCTAAGCGTATTCATGATGGCATTGGCCTGTCCAATCCGATTTGGAGCGATATTTTTCAGTCCCAGCACCGTTGTTGGCATGGCCGCCAATCCAATCGAAGCCCCACGTACTGCCTGCATAAGCACAATCATCATAACATCTGTATCCGCATCAAGATTAACCAATTGGCTAGTCCACAAAATTGACAGCAAAAAGCCCACTACAACCAACGGTTTTTCCCCAAACCTACCAGATAATTTCCCGGCTAGCGGCGTCGCAATAAGGCTGGCAAACGCTGATGGTATCAACAATATTCCTGAATCCAGCGCCGAATATCCCATAACTCGCTGTAAAAACAGCGGAATCAAATACATGCTTCCCATCAACAAAAATTGCACCATAACCGTAATAAGGTTGCTGAACGCAAAATTTATATCACCAAACAGTCTTAGATCCAGCAGCGGTTTTTCAACCGTAAATTCGACAAACGCAAACAATACAAACATCGCAAAGGCAACGTAAAACAGGGCAAGTATATACGGAGCATCCCAGCCATCGTCAACCCCTTTACTTAGAGCCAACAATAAGCAAAACAAGCCGATTGACGAACAAAAAAAGCCCCATATATCAAACTTCATCTGCTCAAGTTTTTTGGTTTCCTTTAAAACAAATGCCCCCACAATAAATCCGGCAATTCCGATCGGCAAATTAACAAAATAGATATATGGCCATGACAAGTAATCCACCAAATATCCGCCCATCGTCGGCCCGATCGCCGGCGCTAATGAAATCGATAATCCCCATATGCCGAGTGCCGAACTACGTTCACTAATTGGGAACGCCGCAAAAACAATATACATTGAACTAGGAATAACAAACCCGCCGCCAAGTGCCTGGAGGACCCGAAAAATAATCATCGTTTGATTGCTCCAGGCCATGCCGCACAATAAAGAACCAGTATTAAAAATTATCAAACTAACTAAATATACCCGTTTTGCCCCAAACCGATCACACAAATATCCGCTGATCGGCTGTAAAACCCCTAATGTAAGCGTATAAGCCGTCAATATCCATTGCGCATCAGTAGCGCTTACCGAAAAAGCAGCCATCATTTTCGGCAAAGCAATATTGGTACTGGTCATATTTAAAACACTGGCAAATGAACCAATTAATATTGTAGCTAATGCAAGCCACTTATATAGTCCGTTTTCTGCTTCCACTTTTGGAACGCTCATATCATAATCTCCTGCTACTTCACATGAATGTTAATAATCACCTGCATGCCAGGCCGGAAAACTACATTGTTATCAGCTTGTGGCAAACTGATTTTTATCGGTATCCGTTGGGTTATCTTGGTAAAGTTGCCCGATGAATTTTCCGCCGGGATTAACGCAAATGTCGAGCCGGTTGCACTGCCGATTTCAATCACCGTCCCACTGAAAGTACGGCCGGGATAACCATCAACCGTATACGCTACTTCCTGTCCAAGTTTTACCTTGCCAATCTCGGTTTCTTTAATCCGGGCATTCAGCCAAACATCATTACTATCAACAACCGAAAAGAGCACTTGCCCGGCATTTACCACTTCGCCTTGATTAACCGCTTTCATCGCAATAACCCCATCAACCGGGGACGTAATAACCGCGTCCTCATCATTGACTGTTACTGCGTCCAAATTCGCAGCCGCCTGTTTCACCATCGCATCCGCCGCATTGATATCTTCAGTCCGCGATCCAGCAGTCACTAAATCCAACTTTTGCTCATCCGCCCTGTTTGACTCTTTGGCCTCTAAATACACAGCCTCAGCATGATCTCGTTGTGCCGCGCTTGCCGCTCCGTCTTGATACAGCTTTTCAACCCGCAAATAATTCTTATAGGCATCATCTAAACCCGCCGACCCTTTATTGACATTAGCCTCGGCCGCCCCTATTTCTTGCGGTCTGGATCCAGACAGAACCTTTTGATAGTTTGCCTGAGCCACAGCCAAGGCCGCTTCCGCCTTTTTCCGCTGCACCTCAATATCTCGTTTATCCAACCGGGCAATCACCTGGCCCGCTTTAACTGCATCGCCGTCTTTCACCAATACTTCGGTAACTCGCCCCGAAATTTTGGCGCTAACCCCAACAATAGTTCCATCAATTCGTGCATCATCTGTGCTCACATAACAGCTGGAGCGATACCACCACCAGCCACCTCCGGCAACACCGATTGCTAAAAGTATAATTGCAACAACAACTACTAATTTCCGCCGATTCATTTTGAACACATTCATTCTCCTCTGTTTTTAAATTAAACCAAAAAACTTGTCAAGACAAGTTTTTAGACAAAAAAAACTTCATCATCAATTGCCCATAAGTTTTTTTAGTAGGCCTTTTAATAGCAGAACCTCACTATCCGAAAGCCTTTTCGTCATCCTTTTTTGATAATCAAAAATTACTGGCAACGCTGCTTCGGCAACACATTTTCCCGTTTCCGTAATATACACCAGCATTATTCTTCTATCTTTGCAATCTGCACATCTATGTACATAAGCTTTGCACTCCAATTTTTGCAGAATTCTAGCGATATTTGGTTCATCTTTAAAAGTTTCAATCGCCAATTCCCGTTGGGTTTTACCATCTCCTTCCCATAATCTATTTAATACAATCCACTGTTCTGGAGTAAGATCATACGGTGCTAACACCGAATATATCTCGTTTTTATATCTACCAGCGACAATATTGACCAAATAGCCTAATGCGTCATTAAGTTTATATGCCATTCAAAACTATCCTTTCAAGCACTTGTCTTGACAAGTATTTTACTGTATTTTTTCCCAGCTGTCAAATTTCTTATTATTCTGTATTAATTCCGCCTAGTTTTATAGGCATCCATTGTCTTCTAGGGTCTTCCAGCGGGAGGCCTTTTTTTACTTATACGAGGGGGCGGTAAGAATGGATAGTGACAACAACAGCCCCTCTATTCATAATACATTTTTCGTATCCGGCTGAATTAAATTACATTCTTACCACAAAATTTCTCTTTCATATCCGTCTTTTTTACCGTTTTTGGCGTCTCACTGATTTTTTACCGATCAAGCCCCAAATATGACCTTCAGTTTTTACAACTACCTCATAACCATTCCTAAGACATATAACTTCCACTCTCCAGCTACAAAATTAGAACTTACATTCTTATTTAATATAGTACTCGTTTGTAATAGTTTCTTGCGCAGTAATACTGTTTGAATTCCAATGCAACAAACCAAAAGCAACGTCAATTCCTAAAACAATAAGAAGCACTCCGATTAAAAAATGCATCATATAACGATCCAACTATATTCCACTCCTTAATTTTATTATCGATCGACCTGGCACAAAAAAGTTTATAAAATTGCATTAAGCTGATCCTTCTCTTCTTATTATAAAATTTTATTATACCAGAAATGTTACAGAGATGTTACAACAAAAAACCCCACCACATCGGCAGGGTACTGAATAAAAAGCTATATCATCGATGGGCACAATATCAACGTTCAGGAGGCAAAAGATATTATGCCCATCGTTGTTTTATAGCTCTATCATATTCTTTTATTTTGACAAAAATGTTACATTAATGTGAAAAATTTATGAACAAAATAACCATCTCCCTTTATTACTCTGTGTTTTACATTAATAAGTTAAAGATATTTCATCACTGCTTGAGCAGCAGCAAATTATTCGTTTGTGCCATAATTGTCAAAGCTGCCCGTTCCTTATCCCCTAATGCGGTATATTCCGATTGTCGAATTACATAGTATGCGCTATCGTTTCTCATAACCGCCTGTTTTACATCGCCGCTGGATTTAATTTCCGCTCCGTACACCCCAGTGTAAAATGTAAACCCCGGATGCAGGGGTTTCATGATATACACTGGCGATTTTCCATCATATACTGTCCTAAATTCGCCGGCAATAGTATAGGTGGTAAATTGAGGAGCTACCGCTGGCACTAATATTGTTACCAAGACGCCTGCTACAATAGTCATCGCCACGACTTGTCCCCAAAAGCTTCTAGCAGGATTATTTCGTCTTACCGCAAACCATACCATACCTGTCATCGCAATCATCACAACCGCAAGCACCGCCAGTCCTACCGCCAATTCAGGCATATCCCTAACGCCAAAATACATCCCGCCAACCAAAATAACAACAAGTCCGGTTAAAACAACGGGCCAACTGTAGGGCCATTTCTTCTGTTGTTCCCCTTCAAGCCAGCCCCCAAGATACCAACCAACCAGCAACGCGATCGGCGGATACATCGGTAGGATATACGTTACTAGCTTAGTACTCGAAATGCTAAAGAAGATAAAAATGAAAAACGCCCAGATATTTAAGAATAACAACGTCCGGGCCTGATTCCCCCGTTCAAGCAATGAAGCACGAACCGCTTGCCCGAGCAGCGCCGTCCACGGGAAAAAGCCTATAATCAACACCGGTACGAAAAAATACCAACTTGATGTATTGGCGTGCTCCGCCATGGTAAACCGCGTAATGTTGTTATAACCAATAAACGTATCCAGGAAAACCGCGCCATGAATTTGATACATGATCATATACCAAGGCAACGCCACTAAGGCATAAATAACAACCCCAACCGGCAACTTCATATTTTTCAGTTCATGCCACCTTTTAGTTGCAAGCAAGTATAAAAAGATGATAGCCCCGGGAAACAATAGCCCAATCGGCCCTTTAGTCAGCGTCGCTAAGGCCGCAAACAAATAGAACAAATAATATTTCTTGTCCAGAAACGAAACCAAGGCTGCCGTTAAAAACAACGTTAGTGTCGTATCTGTAACTGCCCGCCAGCCATACACACAACACCCCAAAAAGCGCTGATGGAAATCGGGCTGCAAACTCATTAATTCCAAAGATCTTGAACGATGCCGCTACCAGCCAATAATACATCGGCGGCTTGTCATACCAATATTCTCCATAAATCCGCGGCGAAACAAAATCATCAAAGGCAATCATTTCCTTGGGAGTCTCCGCGTAAACTGTCTCATCCGGATCAAGTAACGGAAAAGCCCCTAGATTGAAAAATATGGTAAATGTCGTAAGCCCCAGCATAATCCAAAACAATGCTTTATTTTTCTTCGTCATAAAATTCTCCATAGCACAAAAACTTAGCTAATATTTTTACCTCATCCCCGCCGAAATTCATTACTGATAAACCGCCTTACATCCATTTTTTTGTTAAACCCCACTCTCGTATTTGCCGTGGTTGTCGCCACTGAGTGGATTATACAAAATAAAAATGAAACAGTCCTGAAAAAATAATTAATTTTTGCTTAGAATACTTAGCATCGTTGAAATTTGATATACTTTATTATCCTCAGCATATATTTTGTTATGCGAGGTGAGAACTGCCGTGAAGATTTTACACTTAAGAAAACAGCAGTTTATCCTATTTCTATTACCTGCTGTTCTACTATTAAGCACCTTATATGCACACGATCACGCCAACAGCCTTAACGGTAAGCTTATTGTAATTGACGCAGGTCATGGTGGCATTGATCCGGGAGCAAACCGTCCCGGCATTCTTGAAAAAGACATTAATTTAGCAATAGCCTTGGAACTTAAAGATGTACTAAATAATTATGGTGCTAAAGTTCTCTTATCCCGTCAGACTGACGTAGACCTCAGCCCCGAATGTGACAATGAAAAAGTACGAGGCCGCTATCATCGCGACTTAGCGGCGCGGGTGGAAATGGTTGAAGAGTCAGACGCCGATTTATTTATCAGCATTCATGCGAATGCCGTTAACAATCCCAAACGGCACGGAGCCGAAGTCTTTTACTATGCCAAATCCGCAGCTGGAAAAGGCCTAGCCAATTCCATACAAATCGAGCTCTCAAAGGTTACCCAAGTTGTCCAAGCAGCGAAAACCGCCGACTACTTTGTCTTGCGCCGTAACAAAATTCCCGCCGCCCTGATTGAGGTCGGCTACATTACTAATGCCCAGGAAAAGACCGCCCTGCAAACCACTGCATACCAAAAAAAGCTGGCTGAAGCAATCGCCGCAGGCATTCATAATTACTATAACTAGAAGGCTTATCCGCCAATATAAAATCAATTATTTCAAAAACTAATGTCCCCCAAAACATCTGCTTTGTAGGGGACATTAGTTTATTTTTCATTTTACCTAATTATTCTTTTAACTTAAAAGTATTACACGCCGTGCCGTCAGCAGATTTAACTTGAAGATCACCGCATGACCTAACCTCAATGTTTTCCGCAGTACAGGCAAAACTCTTATTGTGATGGCATTCTTCACACATACACTTCCCCACTTTAGGCATTATCATCCCTCCTTGATTATTAGTTTATCTCTTTAAAAACAATATATAGCTGTGATTATCTGTAAACCAAAACTGTTAAAATTTAGTCATCAACTTTCTCTATCGGTTGCTTTCTCAACTCGGCACTCAGCCAATAAAGCGGCCGCTGCTTTACCTCTTCAAAAATGCGGCCAACATACTCACCAATGACCCCAAGGCCGATTAACTGCAGCCCTCCAAGAAAAAGAAAGCTCGCGCTTACAGTCGCCCAGCCGGGCACCGCATCGTTAGTAAACAATTTTATATAAAACACGTGCAGCGTCAGCCCCATACTAACGCAGCCAAATAGCACCCCAACATATAGCGCAAACCGCAGCGGCATTTTCGAATACGCCGTAATCCCATCCACCGCAAAACCAATCATCTTTTTCAGGGAAAATTTGGACTGCCCGGCAAACCGCTTGGGCGCTACAAACTCAAGCTGAATTTGCTTATACCCGATGGCCCCGATAAGACCGCGGATAAACCTCGCATGTTCCCGAAACCGTCGGAAACTTTCCACCACTTTTCTATCAAGCAGCCGAAAATCAGAGCCTCCTTCGGTCACATGCACATCAGCCACCGCATTCATCATCTTATAAAACAACCCGGAGGTGAATTTCTTAAACCAGGACACGCCCTCCGTATTAATCCTGACGGTCTGTACCACTTCATAGCCAGCTTCCCACTTTTCAATCAATAGCGGCAACATTTCCGGCGGATGCTGCATATCTCCATCCATCGTAATAACCGCATCCCCGGTGGCATGATCCAACCCGCAAGTAAGTGCTATCTGATGGCCAAAGTTACGGGCCAGGATCAACGCTCTGACTCGTCCATCCTGCGCTGCTAACCTGTCAAGAATAAGCGGCGTGCTATCCTTAGACCCGTCATCTACAAATATCAGTTCAAAGTCATATTCCAGCGTCTCCATATAAGTACAAACTTCCTGATGGAACACCGCAACATTGTCTTCTTCATTAAATACAGGCACTACAATCGATATAAGCTTCATAATATATTCCCTTTTCCCTAGTATCTTTACAATATAATCCTAATATATACTGATTATGACATCATTAGACTAACATTAAAATTCCATTAAAAATTCAACCACAAGGATAGACAAATATGCCAGCCGTTTTCATAGTGACCACTAGACACAATATAAACTGCTTATATATGATTCTAATTATAGCTTATCCACAAAAAGAATAGACGCGTTCAGCGTCTAATTCAAACCCAATAATCACACCCGATACTTTATCATATTAACATATACCATCAATATAAATCTATAATTAAGAAAATTATCTACTGAAATTGCAGACTTGTTACATGAAGCGGCGTAATATTATGTTTCTGCGTTATTACCATCGGCTGGCCCTTGCTTTCTCGATGATTGCCAGCATAACGAATATTAGCGAATTCGGCCAAGTCCTTATCTACTGTTACTAAGTCTTCACGACTTAATTCTTTAACACTATTTTTACCGATTGCCTGAATCGCCAATTGGATTTCTGTTTTGCATGATGCCAGAAAGTTCGCTAAATGTTCAGCTGCTAAATCTACATCTAATTTATCCGCCAATTTTCCATTATATATAGCTAATTGGGTCGGCGGGGCTTGGGGCAACGCTTTGATCATCTGGGTATGAAGCGCAGCAACAACAGCTATTGTCCCAATATATACGGCATCGGCCCCCAAAGCGAGAGCCTTAAGAAAATGGCCTGGCGTAGTCAACCCACCTGTGACAATAACACTGAAGTGATCGCGAAGATCGTTATTTATTAGCCAATCGATGGTTCTTACCAAAGTATGAAAAGTTGGTAGCCCTACGTTGTCTTGCAAAGTTGGGTTGGCTGCCGCAGTGCCACCTTCAGAACCGTCAACAACAATATAATCCGCCTGCGTCTGGGCAATAACCGCAAGCTCATATTCAATATAGTCGGTTCCCGCTATTTTCACCCCTACCGGTACATCATATTGGCTTTTCATTTCGTTGATCATTTTTATGTAGTCTTGGGGGGTTGATTTTCCCGGCATCCGTGAATAAATAGTAGCAGATTGGCCTTCTTCAAGGTGCCAAGTTTTTCCTAAATGTTCGCCAATTTGTTCAGCTTGCATCGGTTCATCAACCGCTCCCCCCCATGCGCCTTGGCCTAGTTGAATTTCAATAGCATCCAGGCAGCCTAATTGTTCTGGCCCACTAAGAAACCCGCCACGATGGTATTGACCAATTAAACATTTCGCCGCTGATCGTTCTTCATTGGTTACCGCTGATTCGCCAGTATTCGTTGAAGTGCCTGCCAGCGTGGCGGCTTTAGCTAAGGCTATTTTAAGCGGCAAACTGAGTGAACCGCCATAGGACATCCCGGTGATCATAATCGGTATATCAAGTTCCAAGGGTTTCTTTGCTGCAGCTCCAATAACTGTCTTGGTGGAAACTTGAGTATAGTCGGCAGCAGGTAAATGGAAAAGCTGTCGGGGATTGAGCAATAGTTTATCCCAAGGTGATAATACGATAGGACTTCCTAACGGCCGGGTTAATTCTTTGCCAGATTCGGCCCGCATACAAGCTTCCATCATGGCGCGAGGCGATAATTTTTCAGTAACCGTTACCATTGAAAATGGATTATCAGGATAGTCCTCAGTGAGCATTTTCTTTAAGATTTCATCATTGACTGGATCTATGATCTGCATCAGCAACCAATTAAGCACTTATTCACAAACCTCCTTGCAATTCTAAAAATATAAATTTAGCTTTTCCACTAGCAAATCGTATATACATTACACCCTTGATTTACTCAGCCGTATAAAACTAAGTCTATCAATATATAATATATTTTGTTCGTACAGTTTATAATCTCCTTTCTCCACTGAACAAGGCCCCTTCGGCCTTGTTCTCTTTTTTGCCAAAGTGCCCTCATACCATCTAGCCTTAACTCTCGTATAAATCCATACACGTCTAGGTATAATATTTTAGCAAAGTATATGTATTCCTAATAAACAATGTCAATGCGGCCTTACTCTTTTTTCACCATATGATCCGCTCTTCAATTAAACTTTGATATGTGACCCAACACTTAAATATAGTTTTGCAAAATCCTTCTTTAACTCTGGCTCAAACATAAAAATCACTCGGCGTGATCTCTATTTTTCGCCCAGCAAACAACGCTTCTACAATTCAAGGAGGCTACTAGTGAACTACCATAAATCAGTGATGTTTGGTCTTACACTAATATTTATTATCATCCAGGTCTTAGTGATGCTTGGTTTGGGCAAGAAGGAATATCCCGGTTTTGTCCAGGGTACTCTGGTTACAACTTGTATTATTGTTCTGTATACTTTCTGTGAAAATAAATACGGTATATACATGAACAACTATATACGAGCAGCCGTATTAGTTTACCTTATCGGTGACAGTTTAGGCGGACACTATTTGGAGTATTATATTACCTCAACCGTTTTTGATAAGGTTCTCCATGTTTTTGGCACCTATTCTCTCTCTCTATTTTTTTATATTCTTATGCGTCAATTGTTGACAAGTCCAGTTTCTCGAATAATCATCTTTATCTGGGTTTTTTGTCTTGGTATGAGCACAGGCGCAATTTATGAAATCATTGAGTTTATCGGTGATACGCTTACAAAACCAACCTTACCGGAGCAACCCAGTTTATGGGATACTGACTTCGATCTAATATCAGATTTTATCGGAGCGATTATTGCAGCAATTCATGCTAGCATTTTAATGAAGCGCCGAAACATTATATAGAAGAAGGCCTATTCTGCCTTGTTTTTTTGTTTTTGTCACTTTCAAAACCCAGCCAATACTAAGCTCCATATAATTCAAGGCTTTTGCAACTTAAATTTATGGTCATTTTTAAAGAGTACTAAATTGTATCTTATGTATAAAAATAATATATGCTACTCAAAAATCAGCCAGGACAAACTCGACCTCAGTCCTGGCTGATTTTTGTCTCACTCCGCTTAATATCAGTCTGGATTATTCCGCTCCCAAATCTATTTTTATAAATCATAGTGGCTAAGTAACCATCGAAGTTCTTGAATCGGCACCAGCCTTTCCCCTTCTTCTTCATATACCGCTATCAACAAATTAAGGCAATTAATAAATATCCGGTAATGGTTATCTTTCCAAATTTGTTCCATAGATTCATACCTTTTTATTTTAATATATTCTGTTAACTTCATATTTGTTTTACGCCCATATCATAAATAATAAGAAATGGCTATTTGTCGATTACTAGACAAATAGCCATTTCTTATTATTGTAAAAATCGAGATTTACACGGCGGAGACGAGCCGCGTCCCTGCAAATCCCCTTTTTCAACAAACACTTCAACAGTGCAATTAATAATCCAACTAACTAGCGGTATCCTCATAGTCATCGAAATCCTTCGGCGCGTTCTTGCTTTCGGCAACTAGAGTACCTTCCGATTTGCATTTGGGGCATTTTCCAAAGCTATCCTCCAAAATCAAACCTGTCTCAGATTTGAATTTTGTTCTACATTTCGGGCATACATAAAACATCCAATAGGCTCCCCAAGACATCAAACCACCTCCTTTTCTCGTCCACTCAATTATACAATATCATTATTGACTATTTCAAATTAGTTTCTTCATCCCCAAGCTCCGGAGTGTTTGCAATAATGCTCCTGGCTTCCTCGGCCAGCTCTGCGGGAACATATAAATCAACCCCATAAATTGTTGTACCCATGTATATTTCCAAATATCCGCCCGGACCTCTGAACTTTTTCAGTACCGGAATTCCATTTGAATTTAAAAGCGCTAAAACTATTTCAGCTTCAATGGGGTCAATCGCGGTAGTCAGATACGCGCCCCCGGCATAATACTTTTGATTATCATTAGCTGCTTCAATACCTTTAATTTCTTCGATAGCTTTAGTTGCTTCAACATCGTTAGTTTCCTCAATAAGCTCTAACTCATCTACCAGCTCCACATCACAATCAAAACAAGTCTTAAACCCTTGCTGATACTCCACTCCACACTTGGGACACCATGACATATCAATTCCTCCCATGAACAGTTGGAGATATTCCCATTTTTTCTTTTTCCTTCTACGTTCGTTCTTGTTTTTGTAATTTCTCGAGAATAATTACAATTATTAATAAAATGTTTAAGCATAATTCAGATTTTAGCTTATACCAGCTGCCAACTTTTATCAAGAGAAAGGTTGCAACCAACGTACTACATTGGTTACAGCCTTACGCATTTATAGGATAGCTGTCTAACACCAAGAGAGTTTATTCAAAATTTATTTTTTCTTAAAACCCACCACGGAGCCATTGAACTGTCTTTGTGCCCCGCACCGACCAACTCCCAAAGTATTGCTACCAAACTATTTATTTTTGCGGCAAACTGGAAGAATGGCATGAGCGGCAAAAGATACAACCGGGAAAGATCACTCTCTTTCCGTTCCGACAATAGAACAACAGATATTAAATAAATTACCGTAAGCAGGAAAAAATAAAACAAGTAAACCGCAGCCAGCAGAGCAATTACAAAATCTATCCGGTATTCAAATAATAACCAAATCGTATAAACGAATACCATTGCCGGTATAAAAATATGGGTAAAAATATTGATCAAGATACCAAAAAAGTTGCCCCAGCCCATTAACCTCGGATTAATCGTGTGGTAGTGTTTAAATAAAATAAAGGGATAATCGCCCTCCCATCTTATCCGCTGTTTAAAAAACTTAGCAAAACTGTCCGGGACATCGGTGAAACATATTGCTTCCGGATCAAATACAATCCGAAACTTTTTCTGAGACTGGGCAAAATAATTTTTGATCCGCATCGTCATATCAAGATCCTCCGCCGTTCCCGCATCCCAGCCTTCAACTAAGTCAAGCACTTCCCGGCGGAAAATTCCAAAGGCACCCGATATATTATTCACCATATTAAACTCACTTAACGCCGTCTTCGAGGAATGGATTGCAAGAAAATACTCTATCGCCTGAAAAGCAGCACATAAAGTTTCATTAGCATTTCTCACTCTAAGGCAGCCGCTAACCGCCACAACCGAATCATCCTCAAAATGCCTGGTCGCCCGCTCAACCATATTATTGTCAAAGGACGTATCACCATCTACTTTGATAATGATCTTCCCTGTGGCAAAGTTCAGCCCCAAATTGCTACTTGACACCACGCCACTGCGTTGCCACTTGGGCAATATAAGCATTGACCGGTTTGAATGCCCATTCACCCAACCTTCCATCGTTTTTGCTGCCCGCATCGTCTCAACATTAATCGAGGCCCCATCAATGACCAGCAAAAGCTGAATCTTTCCCGGATATAGCTGTTCAGTAAGTGAAATAACCGTCTTTTCAATATCGCGCCCTTCATTATAACAAGTTATAAGGAAGGATACTGCCGGAAAATAAGGGCGACGCTCCCCCTCTCGCAACCGGTTTAACTTATATTTTATAAGCCCGATAAAAATAAACAGCGTCCAGGGAATCTCAAAAAACAGCACATAGGGCATTAGGAAAACTGCCGCCGCTATTACGTCACCATTTATAAGCTGAGCAATCGTTAAGTTGTATAAATTATTAACAATACTATATATTAAACTATTCATCTAACATCCAACATGGTATCCTCGTATTCACTAAGCAGCCCTTGCGCAACCGGTCCGCTTCCCGCATATTCCGCAGAAATTGAAAAACACTTAACATACATATTAATCCGCGCCCCAGCTTCTGGCGAAACCATATCAGAAAGTTTTTCTATTCTCGACGCCAGAATTTCGCCGCCCACTTGTGGGGTCCGCGGTAAAAGCACCCAAAACGTATTTTCTCCGGTACTGGTTGTTATATCGGTCACTCGTACCAATTCTCTAATGCGCTGACCAAGTTCATCAATTAAATTTTTAAATTGAGCCATTCCCGCCCGGTTCTCTACGGCCTCAAGTCCGACAATTTTTATACATAACAAGGAAAAATCCTCATCACTATATCGGTTCTTCATCTGCAGCAGCCAGTCTGCTACCTGATAAAAATATAACGGTAATACATTGTGATTGCTATCAAACAGCGAAAACTCAACATCAATTACGCCAAGCTGCACCGCCCTTTTCCCTTTTGCCGTGATGGCCAAATTATACAGTTGCCTAACCTCTAAATCCTCTGTGGCCGACTTGCGCCGACAATTTAAACAATCCGCCTTAACTTCCGGTTCGATAAACCGTTCCCCACAACTATTGCAAGAATAAGCTTCTACCGGCCGATCATAATCACTGCCGATGTGGCGGAGCGTAACATTACAGCGCGGACACATCAATAGCATTCCATTTCGGAAATCTTCTTCCGCCGCTACATGCGCACAAGTAAAACAATGGATCATCTTTTTCTTGGAAAAATCGATATTGCCGCATGCAGGACAAGAATCTATATAGTTCATACTGCCGGTGTGGCAATGCGGGCAAAGACGAATTCTATCAACAAGGCCGGCTTCAACCAGAAATCCCTGAGCAGCTAACGATGACACCCATTCCGCAGAACTTTGCAGCGGTGTTTTACTGGGATATTTATCTGAAACCAAGCCGAAATGATAAGCTGATTGCATTGATTGCTCAGCAAACCCGCCGATAAAAAATGCCGCCGGATATTCATAAATCCACGGCGAGACAGTCAGCGCCAACGGCGACAAAGCGTATCCATCTTCCCGGCAATATAAAAAAGTTAACAAACGTAAATCATCATTGACGGCATTTGTCGCCATTGATAGTTTTTCCATCCGAAAAATGATTTTAGAAGCATTCGGCAGGACCTCTTCTTTAGTTATTCCAACCCCGTCGGTAAAAACGTCTAGCTTCCCCATTGATTTTGTCAAATATATCGGAGCAGCATAAAATATTTCCGAACGCCGCAACTGACAGACAGCATTAAACATTGCCTTAACTACATTATCATCTTCCGGGGTTAACCCATCAATTAATACAATCGCTGGAACCTTGTTTGCTTCCAGCATAGCATTAACCGAATTATAACTGCCATCCAAGAAGTCGGGATGAGCCAGCAGTTCGCCGCCCAAATTCAAACGATATATCTTATTATTCACGCTAGTACTCCTAAACATTAGTAATGTATAGCTTCACTTTTTTTACCATTCAACCACTATCGGCAGACCATCAATTGTTTCTTCCTCCTGCAAGGGCTCCAGCAGTTTAAGGAACACCTGAACCCGCCGCATACTAGTGGGGTAAATTTTCTCAGAAATCCCGTTTGGCACATTATCAGCAACCACCGGCGGCTGCTCGACCACCGCTTTGATTTTCCTGTTGCTGCCAGGCAACTTCACGATCGCAGCCGTTCCAATATCTGTTTTCTTTAAATCTTTAGGATCAACATAGGTCATTATATGTGCTGATTCCGTATTAACTATAATGGCAAGCGGTTCTCCCGCCGAAAAGCTTTGTCCATCGTTTACTAATATTGAACTTACCTTTCCTCCTTGACCGGTTTTAATATCAAAAAACTCCTCAGTCATACTTTTTAAAGCTTTGATACTTTGTTCAATTTGGCTGATTCTCATCGGATTAACTGTCGGAGTTGCCTGATTATTAACCAAAGCTTTCGCTGAAGCCGCATTAATTGCCGCCAACGACGCTTTAGTTTCCCTTAGCTTGTTTTCGGCTGCATCCACTTCCGCCCTGGTTGCCGCCCCTTGCTCCATAAGCCGTCTTGTGTCATTGCACATCGTTTCGTAATAAGCAATACTTTGCTTCACAAGTTCAAGCTGCTCAGAACTCCCACTAACCTCGGCAGACGCAACCTTACCTTCACTTGCGCCACCGTTAATTGCCGCCTCACGTTCCGCTTCAAGCAAGGCAATCTGTTCGCGGCGGTTTTCCTGGATTTTTCGTTTCACCCGGAAAATTACCGTATCAGGACCGACCATGTCACCCTTTTGAAAAAATACTTTTTCCACTGTTCCTGCTTCAATCGAATTTATCGTTCGCTTCTCCAGCCAGATCGTTCCCGGCGATGTAACAAATGCCCAATCTAATAATATTTTGCCAATTAAGATAATAAATGGCGAACCTATCAGAAGTAAAATAATCATCCACCGAACTTTGGGAAATACTCTTTTCGCTGCGCCATATGGCACTTTTACATTATTCTCGATTGTAGAATCACTTCTTTTATTTGACGAAAATGAAACTTTCATTGTGTTTCACCCTTCTTGTAATCTTCCCAAGCCTGAATAAATATTCCCTTGAGTCCGTAATTTGCAAGACTCCCTTCAATTAAATGCATCGCCTCAATAAACTGTTGTCCTCGTTTAGTCGCATAACTTTCCGTTAGCGGAATATCGCTTTCCACACTCTGCGCCAAAGAAAACTTCACATAAGGATTTGCTGCCATAATTGCCGACATTCTTTGAGCTACCGCAGAAGGGTTATCCGAATAAATCATTACAACTACCTCTTCCAATCCCAGCCCCAAAAGCTTCTGCCTGGCAAGTACCCCAAGCTCGCCTTCTAAATACCGGGGATGAATCGAGATAGAAACCGGCAAAGTTGTTACCTCCTTTACCGCCTTTATTGTATCAGCCAAGCCTTTAAGCAGTTCTGGCCGCCTTGCCGCGGCGTCCGGTAATGAATCCGGTTCAATATCAAGATGTATTCCGGCAAAAGCAAAAGTCCGAAGTTTCTTAAGCAACGCAATAAGTTCACCGCGATGAGCCGCTTCCGCCCAGGTTGGATCGCCAAGCATAATATCCATACGAATCCCTTTTCTTTTTGCCATATTAAGCAAAGCTTCCAGTTCAAGCTTGCCGTTTGGCAATAACAATTCAGAAATTTGTTTAGGCGTAAAAGAAATAAGTACGCGCGAAAACCCCGCCTCAGCTATTTCATTTATTGCCGCTTCCCTTGTATCACTTTTAATAAATGGTTGAGCATTCCAAACATACACCCCAGCCTCCGCCTTCTCTAATAGGAATGCTGATTTTTTTTCAGCCGAATTGGCCGATGCTTTTTCGATTGCCCTAACCGATACAACGGGAAACTTTAAATTAGGCATCCCCGAAAAATCAAACGGTTCACTTATATCCTGGGTATTAATCGAATCAAGCCAATTGGGTGCCAACAACTTATTAACCATCACATCATTTACATTTATGGGAAAAAAACGTTCCGCCGCTTCCGAGTTTAAACCACCTGGGTATATATAGCTAACAACAACAATTGCCGCATCCAGATATTGTTCTTCACGCTCAAGCATTTCCATGGCTGTCTTATAATACTGGGACTTACTATGCTGCAATTGTTCAAAAGCATCTCCCGGCAAAACCTTCTGCCGCAACATTTTCTCCCGTATCGCTTCCGCCATAACAATCAAATGCGACGCCCGCGCATTAACTTCAGCAGCCGCATAATCAGCTGTTGCCAAGGCTTCTTCCGTCTGTCCGGCAAGTTTCAAGCGAATAAATGTTGTTTCTTTTTTTACTCTGTCAAGATCAGCCGCCGCCGCCAGCTTAGCCTGATCGTTTGCACCATTTGCCGTAGCCGGTTCGGTCATTGAAAATGCAACATAGGCACCCGTTCCTGTAGCACCGGGAAAATCACGTGTTGCCGTTAATCCCAGGGCAAGATTGCCCTCCCGCTCAGTCCGCTTATTTTCCTTAGAAAGCTTTTCATATTGCGCAATAAGCTTATTTTGATATACAACTTGCGGTTGACTATTAACATCAATTATTCTCCCGTCAATATCCGGCAACGACGGCGCTTTTAACTTGCTACTTTCTTCCCATTTCCGGCCCGTAGCAAGACAAATAACATTCAACGCTTGATTTTGCTGAAGTTTCGAAGCTGCCAAGTCCCGTTTAACATCATGAAAAAACGATAAATATTCCAATCTGTCAGCAGGAAGCACTAGCCCTTGGGCCTGACGACTCTCTAAAATATTAGCCGTTTCCGTTTCAGTACTTAGAAACCGGTTCGCTAATTTCTCTTTCTGTTGTTCAATCCACAAAGCTGTATACGCTTTTCTCAGCGCAATCAAATTATTTAATACCAGCATGTCCGAACGATGCTTAGCATCAATAATCGTTGTTTCCGTTTCAAGCTTCCCGAGCTTCTCTTTTTGCAAAGTTCCTAGCATCGGAAAATTTATTCCCCCAGATAAGATAAGCTTATTATAGCTAAGCTTATCTTCACTCGTATCGAAGGCAGGTTCATTACTATTGCCAAAAGTCATACCACCGAAATATTTAGCCCCATTTTTTTGCCTTTCAAATTCCGCAAGCGCTTCAGCACTAACAACTTTCGCTGACGCTACCATAACTTCCGGCCCGTCGTTTATTAGTGGCTCAATCTGTTCTAGTGACACTAACGAAACATCCGGCACGTTCGCATCAGCTAAAACATTCCCCGGCACAAGGAATAGACCCATTGATAATAACAATCCCCTCAGTCCGGCTTTAACGTAGACCACATATTGCTTCATAAATACACTCCATTATCTTACTACGAATATAGTGCCAACTTTTTCTATTCGTTCACCATCTATTAATCCTGCTAATTCATTTTACTTAAACTAATAACTGTGTTTATTACCATTTTTCTCTAAGTATCACTAAATTTTGCAATTATCCTTATGTATGATTTCTTTGACAATATTCGATTAAACCTGACTCAATTCCTTCAATAAAGTATCCATTTCAAATTGCATCAAACCTTACCTTGTGTATAATTTACACAAAAAAAGTCCGCAACATCACTCGATGCCGCGGGCTTAATAAAGCTCCCATAAAAAGAGTAGGTAACCGCCTATTTTTTTAGAAGAAAGAGTCGTCATCCGTCATTCTTTGGATTGCTTTAGCCCCCACATAAACTACTGTCCCAACAGCTACCGCCGCTAGAAGTGTAGATCCCATCATCATATGACATTTGCGATGGTGAGGATACCTTCGAAAGCACATAATAACACCTCCCAAATTATCTTTCCCCGCGAATGGATCCGCAAATCGCGAGATATATTGGGATAAAATTGGCCAGATAATTCCTTAAATGAGGCGTAAACCAATCATTGGTATAAGCAAAAACCGCTCTAATCCACTACTTCAATTCCCACTAACTGCATTAAATATTTTGCATTGGTACTATTACAACGCCCACTGCGAAGCTTGTAATCAAAATATATCTTATCGCCTACGTAATTCTCCGTAAAATGGTAATTCGCAATTTCTTTATTATTGTCAGTTTTTATACTGCATAGTTCAAAATCATGGGTTGAAACCAACCCGATAACCCATGGTTTACTCAAATTCTTCACCACACTGATCGCACCCGTAATCCTGTCGTTAGAATTAGTTCCGCGAAAGATTTCATCAATGAGAAAAATCATTTTCTGTTTTTTCTTCAAATGATCTATAATCATTTTTATTCTTAACAATTCAGCATAAAAAGTTGATATTCCATTACCTAAATCATCACTAATCCGCATCGACGTAAAAATATCCATAATTGAGCACTCTACCCGGCTTGCACATACCGGCGCCCCGGCATAAGCTAACACCAGATTTATCCCGATAGTTCTTAACAGCGTAGTTTTTCCGGACATATTAGACCCGGTAATTATACAAATTTCGTTTTTGATATCAACGTCATTACAAACCCGCTGTTCCGCCGGAATTAATGGATGTCCCAGATTTTCCGCGAAAACCGCTGTCCCGTCTTCAGTAAACTTAGGAAAGGTCCACTCCGGATTCAGCCGCGCGATAAGCGCCAAACTGGCCAGTGCCTCAAATCGGCCTATCGTATAAAACCATTCCTCTATTAACCTGCCATATTTATCTTTCCATTCTTCCAGGGCAAAAACGCAATGATAATCCCACAGCAATAAAAAATTCAAAACCATATAACTAATTGGATTGTAGTGTAAATCAATTGCTTCCGCTATATTGTCCAATTTTTTCATAACAGCTGATGCCGCTCGATTATTAATCGCTAACGAATTTTTCATTTGCCGCAATCTAGGCTCGTCAAACTCCGTCAATTCTATCTTCTTAATTAATTTTTCATAAATTTTTATATTTTCCCTGAAATTATGTACCGTATTTAATATTGAAGAAAGCTTCGCATAGCCAAATAACGAAATAAGGCCTTGAATTATTATTAACGCCAGTGGTATATAAATCAACGAGCTTGGTATAATCGGAATTGCTAAAATGAATAAAACCGTTATTAAAACAAGTAACCTGCAACCAGCCTTAAGCCAGCTTTTCTTAAAATTCTTTCGCGAATTATTAACATACGCTAACAACGGCCGAGGATCATTGCCAATTCCTTTTGCCAGCATCCCTTCACATTGTAAATCCTCACAAAAAGCAGTTTTTTTAGCTAGTTCCTTAATTACGTTTTGCCGTATCTGTAATTCCTTAATATTAGTCTCCGGTGTTTCTAATATCGTCTTAAGAATTTGCCGTCCATGAAAAGTATTAGTAATATTAAGCCATTGAAACAATGATTTAGGCCCAAATATATCTAAATCGTTAACAAACGAATGCTTTGGATTCATGAATTCTTTTCCATCATTAACAAAATCATTCCATTTGCTGCTTGTTCTCGCCAAATTGTTTTGATTTATCTCGATTATACAACTAAGTTTTTTCAGTTCCGCAAAAATTTTGTCATGTTTCTTTACAAAATACCCAAAGATCAACACGGTTAATAATACTACACCCCAACAAGCCTCCGCCTGCTCACTACGCCAAAAAAGCACCGCCAACCCTATCCCCAGAAGCACTATTATCAAGCGGATATTGCTAATAAGATTTGCTTGTTTTTTTTTCTTTCTCTCAATACCAGAAAATTTATTTATAGATTCCGATAATGCCTTTTCTATATTATTCATAAATTCTCCATCCATCATAATTTAAAACGCAAAGAAAAACAAATTCTTCCTTTATATTAAACCATACTTCCCTTATAAATACTAGGCGGTATAGCACTTCTGGCGGCAAGCCCCAAGCCGATGGGCCTTGACCGATTACCAGCGGAAAATAAAAAAAACCGCTAGACAGCCTTTGCCTTAGCGGTTTTGGTTTATTTTTCTATTGTCTGGTTTGGCTGAACTTTATTTTTAAAATTAATCAGGCCAAACCTTAGCGTTCCTTTTACCGGACAGTTGGAAATACAGTTAAAGCAATTGATACATTGCGCGCTTCTTATGCTATTTTTATTGGAAATTGTTATATTCATGGGACAACTCTTGTCGCATTTCTTACACTGTATACAAGTGCCTGAATTGCGTTTAATGGTGAAAATTCTCAATAGGCTGATAGCCCCAAATCTTGCTCCCTCTGAACAGAAGTAATTGCAATAGGGTCTTTCGAAAATAATTGCCACTACGACAAAGATAACCATAATTACTAAGGCGGTAGTCTGAGCAATGGAAAAATTCATTAACTTTAAAAATACTAACCTGGCATCATACTCACGAAAATTGATTATTCCGGTTGTTGCTATGGCCATTAGCAATACTGTCAAAACGTATCTTAGAAAAACTAAATATTTTTGCAGCTTCAACGGCGTCTTTAGCTTATTTTTAATAAATAAACTTCCCAGCTTTCCGAAAACGTCCTGAATAAAACCAAACGGGCAAAGCCAGCCGCAAAAGAAAACGCCCGCTAAAAGTGCCGATACTAAATATGCTATATGCAGAATAGGACTTTTCATTATAATTACTGATAAGCTTAACAATAAAAAAACAATTTGAACGGTAAATCTTACTATTTGTAATTTCTTCATTTTTCCTCCTTCAACCGCTAGACAATATTTCTCTCCTAGTATAAATGGTAATTGTGACAAAAAAATGTATTTACTGTGAACATTTCCGCAATTTAAATTTGCTGACGTTTAGCATAAACGAAGGAGGTTGGTAACTCTGATACTGAAGCAAACATGGCAATAAAGGTTTCGATTGCGCCAAACAGTATGATGCGATACCTATTATTGACAAACTTAAAACCGCTAGCCAACTCATAGTCTTACTTTCATAAAAATCCCCCAATATTAAAAGTTATCTCGAATCGTGTTACGAATATGCGTCCAAAAACCACAAGCTCATCCTCAAAAGACAATTCTCTTTTGTAATTACCAATTATCCACATTCTTCCCCAGCACCCCGCCGATCAGGCTTAATTCATCATGGTAACTATTTAACTTTGCCGTCCGTTCATCAGCCGTCTTCGCCGTCCCGATATCCGCCAGAATATCCTTATATCTTTGCGCAGCTTTTTCATATTGATAATAAGTTAAATGATTGGCAATCGCGTTCGCGCTGACTTCAGCCTCGATCGGGGCCGTGATTTCATTACCGTCCGGGCCATAATATTTGCCGTTCCTAAACGTGGCCGGAATCATCCTGGCCCCGGTATTTATTAAGACGTTCTTTGGCGCTTTGGTTTTATATAACTCCGCAAAATCTTTGGGATTAACGTCTAACCCTTGCATTTTTAACGCCAGACCAACCGAATACGCCAGCTTGTTGTCAGCTTTAGGGTTAGCAATAAGCTCGCCTAATGCTTTACCGACCGCCGCCGCCGCGGCGTCTTTTTTCTTCTGACCATATAAATTTTGCGCAAACGGCATTGCCTGCGAAGCATCCACCCCATTTTTAAGCGCCGCCTGAATAAACTTGTACATATCCGCATCACTATATGTCGGCGCTGCCACCGGCGCAGTAGGCATGCCGCTATTCGGCGGCTGCCGGCGGGGAAGAAGCTCCGCCAGTGATGGTGCTTCTGCCGCCAGCTTTTGCCCCTTGTTGTTCTCTGCTCCCTGCTGATAACTGAATTTAGGAAACGTCATATTCGACAGCACATCAGTTTTTTGCGGTTCTGGATATAGGCTATTCGCACTAGCACCAAGCGTAAAACTTTTGCCATTAGCCGGATTATCAGCCAGCCAAGCTTGCTCTGAATTATAGAGATTATTGGCGGAAGTCACATTATTATCCTTAGTCGCAAGCCCTTGCGCTTGCTTCAGCAATTCCTGCAACCCTTTATTCTGCCGCTGCCGTTCTAGCTCCGTCTCACTCGGTTTAAAGGCTTTGTACGCCTGCATAAAAGCATCTGTGAAATTACTCATTCAATCGCCGCCTTATTAAAGACTCTTGGCATAAATCCCCAGTGCCGTACCTAAAATGTCGCTTAACCCATCCGAAGACGCAGTCGAAGTCCCGGTGGTAGACGTTGAGGTGTCCTCCGCCGACTGCACCAACGACGTAAGATACGAGAGCAGCGTGTCATACTGCGAGGTACCCTGGCTATACAGCGTATTACCGGTGTCCGACAGCGCGCTGTCGGCACTGGTCAGCGTACTCGCGGCGTCCGTCATATTGTTGACTTCATCCTCATAAGCATTCAGATACAAATCCGACAAACTGTCGGATAAATCAGTAGCCACATCTGACGCCTCACTCTCTAAGGCATTTTCATGCGAACTGCCTGACCAAAAGCTGCTGTTATTGAACAAATCATTAATCGAAGTTGCCGCACTGGTCCAAGTATCCATTGCCGCATCAGTGATCGCATCTGCCGCATTGGACACATATTCATTATTGGCCACATCCAAATTATCGCCGTTGGCATATGACGCCAGCGCCGAACTTCCCGTCAGATCAGCCAAATTGCTAGCCGCTTCCTCCGTATAAGTATTAGTCGTACCGTTGGCTGAATTGAGGCTGGATAATAGCTCATTATACAACTCCTGAAAATACTCCGCCGAATCTCCGGTGTAGGAGGTCGTTGTGCTGTCAGATGATGAACTTGTCGAACTCGAACTGCCCATTAGCTCAACTCCTTTACAAAAGTAATCCCGACCGGTTTAAGCCCCTTAATCAGGCGATTAACTGCTTTCGGCCGGTTAGTGGTAAGCTCCATTCTTTTAAATCCCGCTTGTTTAGCCGCCGCCGCCAATCGATAATACAACGGCAGGATACTTTTTCCCCGTGCGGCGTAAGGAAAGAGAATATGTATTTCATCCAGAAAAATCCCGAAGGCAATAAACACGTCTTCCTCCACGAGGATATAATTATCGGTTATTACCTGGTGAATTTGGTTAACCGTCAGCCGGGTCGGGGCACGGTAAGCATAGTCCATAATCATTTCATCAAGGGTCATGCCAGGCCTCCTCCAACGCCGTTACCCGACTGGTTAAATTAGTTATTGAAGTATCGTAGCTTGCTGCCGTGCTACTCAGCCCCGCCACCGTACTCGCCAAAGTCGTTACCGTTGAATCCAGTGTAGTCAAACTTGTCTCCATTGAATCAACACTAGAACCAAGTGTCGTTACGGTGTTATCGAGCGTGTCCAGCGAATCCGCTAAACTGTCAACCGTACTACTTAACTCAGTCAGCGAACTAGACAACGTGGACACAGTAGCGGTCAGCGTGTTGAAGTCGGTAATAATCTCATTGACCTTGGTGATAATCTCAGAAAATTGGTTGTACACCGCCCGTTTAGTGTCGCCTGGCAATAGCGGCGCACTTGGCAATTTTATAATCTCACTCATCACCCTTGCCCCCTCGGCTGATAATACAATGTATAGCCAGTCACCTTGAACGGCTCCCCGGCGTTGGCCGTACCTAATTTGATGCACAGATACCGGGCGGTAATATCCACATCAACCCACGGCGGATAGGTCTTCGCCAAAGCAAAGTCATACGGCCCGTACCAAACAATATCCTCATCCACATTGTCGGCCGTCCCCACATATACCGGCAGCCCATAGTCACCCTCGCGCGACGTCGCCAGTTGAATCCTCAACAGCCGTTTCAGAATAAACGGGTCACCGAAATCAAACAACTTCGACGTCACATAACAGTCGATAGCGGCATCATTAAACGAATTACCGGTCACCTGGTAAACACTACCGCTGGCGTCACCGCACAGAGTAAGCGGCGAATTAGCCGAATTGCTACTCGAATCAATTTCGGTATTCCACGAATCAATGGTAAAATTCATCGTGTCAATCGTCAGACTCTCCACCCGCTTGTACTGGACAAAAGCTGTCATCGGCAGATCGCGGATCGACCACGCCTGGATGTCCGGCTGAAAGGTCAAGGCCTTATCGGGATATCCGTCCAGACTATCAATACTTACAAAACTAAACCATACTTCCGGCGTAGTATTAATATAGAAACCGGTCGTAAGGGCCATATTCTCCGGGTCAAGCAGCCGGAAAAATTCGCCGGCAATCGCGTCGCCAATTTTCTTTGGCTCAATCAGGTCAAAGCTGTAAAGGTTCTCATTGCCGATAAAAATATGCTGTTTGCCGGTGCTGACAATCGCCTTAGTAGCGAGTAAACCAATCCCATAAATCTCCGACCTAAGATTCCAGATCGTCGTTCCACCAACATAGTACATAACTTGGATACCGCGTTCCTTATATACCACCACATAATCACCAATCGGCCGCATATCCTGCACATATGACGGATCACTGGTAAAGTCGCCATAACCGGCCTCCTGCCGGGCCGCGTCATCATCAATAATTGACCAGGCGCAAATATCGCCGATGCAACTCCACCTCACCCGTTCGGGCCGCTCATTGCCATCCTCCGTCGTACCGCCCAACAACAAAAAGTTTTTGACATACAGCAAGGTTTTACACCGCACCTCCGCTATCCCGCCCTCGGCGTACTGCGTCCCGGCAGTGTACCAGGTAACGCCGCCGTCACTGGTTGTCGTACTAGACGACGTTGACCAGCTTGGTTCACTAATGCCGCTAATCCCTGCAACCGTACATCGGTAAACAAACCCGGTTTCCGTCACCGGCCTGACATAATCACCCACAACATAGGTTGTCGATGCCGCCCATTCATCCGGCTGGGTCAACCCCGGCAACCTCTCCACCGTCGCCATTTCGCCATCCCAATACTGCACCGGATCAATAAAATTAGTAAACACAAAATAGTCTTCAGCATTGACCGTAGACACCGGATGCTCCGTCATACCGTTTAGCGCCGTCCCGGTAATATCAACAAACGTATAATCTGCTGAATTCAAATAATAGACATTTGTCGTTGTAACCGCCATTAGATACATATCGCCGTTATATTTGTAGTAGTTATCCAGGGCCATTAACACGCCAGCCAGCTTATTTACGCCAACATTCATCCAGGTCACTGTACCGTCCGTAACTGTGTCATAATAGCTCGCTGGCCAAGTTGGCTCAGCCGTGCCGCTAATTCCGGCGGCAGTACATTTATATATTGTGCTGGAGGCAGCTACATAGTCGCTTTCACCGTAGGCCGTAGCAGCCGCCCAAGCAGCAGCAGCAGCAGCATTAAGGTAGGAAGTATAGCCGGTTACCTTTTTTACATAGCCAGGGCCGAAGGCAACATTATTGCCATCGGCCCAAAATTGTTCGCCAAGCAAGTTCACCGGCGCATACTTATTGATGCCCTTATCCGGGGCGTTGACCGTTATGCTTTTCATCGTCATCACCACTTGATAATGTAATTGACGACAAGGTACGGCGGCATATTATTATGCGCCACACCGCCCCCGGCTGCTGCCGTAGTTTTAGCGACATCAGCTTCCTTCACCACATCATCCCCGCCCCAGCCGCCGTTTTCAAGATTGTTGCCACTGCCCCCGCCAATCGAATCCAGCACCAAATCATGTGTATGCTCAGGCATTTCATCCGTCGTCAAAGCATGCGTAATCTCGCCGCCGGTTGCCGCCAAAGTTGCGTAACTAGTCCCTAACCCCAGGGGAAACTTATCCTGTAAATCCGGCACATTAAACGTCGTACTCCCATCGCCTTCGCCATAACTGTCGCCAAGCGCCGCATACAACTCCGCATAACTTGTCCGCGATACCGCCGACCCGTCACATAACAAATACCCTTCCGGCGCACTGCTGCCGCCGTAAAGCTGAATGACCCCGGCGGGCAGCTTTTGCTGCACCCAAGCCGTATTAGCTTCATCATAATGCTCATCACAACCGTAATCGGAATTATACCCTGTCACCCCGTCAACCAGATCCGCCCCGCTGGGCCGTCCGTCCGTATCCCACACCGCCGTCCTTAGCGCCGGAGTACTGCTGCCCGGATAATTCGCTATCGCCGCTAGATTAGTTTCAATATCTGTTTTTAGTTCCCTAATCTGGTCGTCCAGCACATTCCCTTTCTGCGTACCCGTCGGAGTCGTCGCATCAATATCAGTAAACGCCATCTTGCACCTGCTCTCATCTAAACTTAGGCCTAAAAAAACCGCTTAACGCGGTTCACAAAACTACCCTTTGCTTTAATAAGATTTACAGTTCTTATTAGCTATCGAATGCAATTACATTATCGGGATATTCATAGTCCTAAAAATTGCTTTTTCATCTTCAGTGAACTCATCAAAACTATTAAGCCTCACATACTTATCCACATAATTTTTCTGAACTTTAACCTTCCATCCCGGACCTCGATTTTCTTCTGATATCACATATTGTCTGACGGTCTCTTTTTCTATATCTACAACCGTATACCCAGTTTCACCATAAACATATAGAATGCTGTCCTTTTCCTTATATGCATAGATAGGTCCTTCAAGGGTTACCTTTCTTTCAAGATCCATCAACATAAGCGGGCTTTTAATTATTTGGAAATTCCCATTCCCATAAAATTCCCTAGTATCCCGTCCAGCCTCGTGCCTAACTTGGCTTGGATGCAGAACTATATAAAGAGTAAAACTGACAATGATTAATATAATCGGTAAAACAATATACATCAAACACGCTTTCATCCACTTAAACATTGCTTATTCCTCCGCCGGGTGAATATAGTTTATCTCAATATAATACTTGACCGGTTTTATCACGCCTAGCTTTTCATCTATGTACGCCAGATCATTCGCAGTCCAAAGAAAAGCGTTGGCAAGGTCTTTATTAAATCGTTGCTCATTAGGTGTTACAAACTCGGTAAAATCAAACACTTTAACCGCCAATCCCACAGGGATAATTTAGTAATAGCGAGCCACACTAATATCACCAACTAATGGGGGATTTGTATGGGTAGCTCACAGCACTATCGGTTTCATAAATTATCAACCGTACAGCCCAATTCTTCAACGCTTGAAACACTTCAAAAATTAAAAAAATTACAAAATCTAGTTCAACAAAGTAAAGTTGCCGCGGCGAATATCCGCCAAGTAATAAAAGCGCTGGATAAAGTTGCGGCTCAGGCGGGACAACCTTTTCTTTTCTCGAAATGCCTTGAAATTAATGAACGACTAGTACGAAATACTCTGGCACGCTGTGATGATGTTAAGTATCGAACGTTTCGAGCCGGCCAAGCAAAAGCTCTGTTAGTGTATATAAACGGACTGACAGATACAAACAAACTAGAAACCAACGTCATTGATTGTTTAATGTTGGTCATCGATTCGGCTAAATATGAAAAACGACAAATCAGCAAAGCTGAAAACGAAGATGCTTCCAAGGGACCTCATGATTCCTTTAATGAAACCCTTAGCGACAATATTGCTTTGGTAAGACGTCGGACCAAGGATTCTGATTTAAAAGTCGAAATATTGGAGATTGGGGCCCGAACAAAAACTTCAGTTGCCCTATTATATATTGATGACCTTGTAAAACCAGGGCTGGTAGACGAAGTACGCAATCAGCTGCTGGCAATTCGCATTGATATGGTGATTCTAGCCGCTAATATCGAAGAGTTTCTAACTAACCAAGTTTGGAATCCATTTCCCAATGTCTTAGCTACCGAAAGGCCGGATAAGACTGTTGCCGGGCTGTATGATGGCAGGCTAAGCATTATTATTGATAATTCCCCGTCAGTGCTTATCCTTCCCGTATCCTTGCAGGATTTCATGCAGTCCGTAGATGATTACACCACCCGGCCTAGCGTGGCGAGCCTAATCCGATTTAGCCGCTATATATCGGCTTTCCTCGCTATTTTTTTGCCGGCGCTTTATATCTGCGTAGTAGCTTACCACCCTGGCATGATACCATCCGGGCTGTCTTTTTTCATTGCTGAACTCAGGGCTAAAACTCCATTTCCCGCTTCTATCGAAGCCTTACTAATGGAAGCACTTCTTGAAATTTTTCAGGAAGCCATTATCCGTTTACCGCAAAAGCTATCTGCCGCTGCCGGTGTTGTCGGCGCATTGGTCATCGGTACGACAGTTGTCGAAGCCGCGCTTGCCAACGCGCTGTTGGTGGTAGTAGTTGCCACAACCGGCTTAGCCTCGTTCTGTATGCCTTCCTATACTTTTGCCACAGCCTTGCGGGTTTTTCGAATTCCTGCCCTTGTCGCCGCGGCTACCTTAGGCCTGTACGGAGTTGCCATTTTTTTCGTCGTCATGATTGTTTATCTCTGCTCGTTACATTCGTACGGGGAATCCTATCTGGGAGATCTTTTTGACATTACCCTCCTCGAAGATTGGAAGGATGGCTTGTTGCGTTTCCCTGCTAAATTTTTAAAATCACGCCCCAAAAGACTTGGGACAATAGATAAAACAAGAAAAGGTGATACCAGTGGCAAATCTTGAGGCAAAAGATAAAATGTCACCTTGGCAATTAGGCCTCGTTATCACCTCCGGGCTGCTTACTGCAAGACTTCTCCCCACAACAACTCTGCTTATTCGTGACGCCCAACAATTCGGATGGCTGAGTTCGGCGCTGGCAGGATTACTTTTTTATTTCGCAGCATATCTTATGATTCGTCTCGGACAACAATTTCCGGAAGAAACAATTGGTGAATATGTTCCCCGCTTGGTTGGTAAAACATTGGGCTTTTTTATTTTTCTTATTTTCATAACCATCCCCCTGCTCAATATTATTAATTGTGGAATAACGATTACTTCGTTGTATTCTACCTTTTTGTTTGACCAGACCCCTCGCGTGATTTTACTTATCACTCTATTACTGACGGTAATTTACTGCACACTACAAAATTGGGGGACGATTCTGCGTGTAATTCAAATATTAATTATTGCCCTGCCCATGCTGTATATGTTCTATAGCCTTATTTGGATAAATTTTGATCTTTTAAATCTGCTGCCACTTTGGCCGGATAACTTTACCGGAATATTGCAGCCCATTCCCTATCATACCGACTATTATCCAGGGTATGAGGCCTTACTGGTACTCTTGCCATTAGCTAGCCGGGGAAAAATTAGCTTTGCCCGGGCTGTAGGGTGGGGGTTCCTGGTGGTTACCTTCATGTATGTCCTTGGTATCATCGTACTTGTCGGCAGCCTTACGGTGAAAACCGGCGCCATGGTCTCCACACCGGTAATTTACGCAATGAAAAGCGTAGAACTGCCCGGAACCTTTATTGAGCGGTTGGAAAATTATATGATTACGCTTTTTTTCCCAGTTACATATATTTCTATGGTTATAAGTTATTTTGTTGTCGCTGAAGGCTGCCGAAAATATTTTAAATGCAAGGACCACCGGACTTTTATTCCTATCTTTTTGCCACTGATTTTTTTCGTCAGCATCTTTGTTGACAACCCGGAACGTCATGCAATTCTTATTAAGTTTAGTATGTTTTTAGCCATGTTCTTCTCTTTTATCATCATTCCGCTGCTACTATTTTTAGCATGGCGTATGAAAGGACGTACCCAACGATGCCCGACCGAATAAGTAACGGAAATGCTGCCAATATAGCCTTGAAAATTATCGCAGCTGGAATTGGCCTTTGCGTCTTTCTGCTTACAACCGGCTGTTGGGATTCGAAAGAAATACAAGACCGCAATTTTGTCTTAGTTGCTGCGATTGATGATGCCGATATAGTAAATAAATCAGAAGCTGACAAGCAAAAAGCTGTCACACAAACCTTCGTCCAAAAACAGGGAACCAAAGAATATATGCTTAGTCTTCAGCTCCTTAACCTTGCAAAAACCGAAGGTAAAGGAGGTGGACCACAAGCCCAAAGGACTTTTGTTTTCTCGAATATCGGCAAATCCCTTTTTGAAATGAACCGAGATATACTCGGACAAAGCAGCAAGAGTTTATATTGGGAGCACCTCTCGGCCATTGTCATAAGTGAAGCTGCGATTAAAAAGCAAGGGTTACTGCCTATTATTGACTTTTTGCGCCGCGATCCAGAAATGCGTTGGCGAACAAAAATATTTATTACCCCCGGAGAAGCCAGGGCCATCGCCCAATATATTCCGCCAAACGGAGAAGCTGGTGGACGATATTTGGACGGTATGCTCAAAAACCACAAAAAAAATATTCACACAGCCGGAGCGAAAACGGATATTGGTTTTATTTCTCAAGCGATAGATAATGATGCTGACTACGCCATACCCCGACTGGACTATACTGATAACGTGCTCAAGTTAGGCGGATTAGCCTTATTTAAGAACAACACCCTGGTTGGCTACGCCGATGAGTATATTACTCAAGGAATAAGATACATCTATGGAACAGAAAGGTCGGCCATTATATCTGCCAAGTGCCCCGAGCATCCAGATGATGAGATAGTTTTTGAATTATTTAAAAACGATACAAAGTTTATCCCTCATATAGAAGGTGATAATATCTATTTCACGCTGGATATCACCATGCGCGGAAATATTGGTGAAATTAATGGTATAGCTAAACACGACATCAATGATCTTGCCTTTCTGCACCGCGTGGAGCAGGCTATTGCCCAAACAGTCTCGCAAAATGCTCGCGATGCTTGGGAATTTCAACAACAGCTAGGAATTGATATTCCTAATACTAAGGCTAGGCTTAAAGGAGCTCATCCCTTCAAATGGAAAAGTTTTGAGGATCGCTGGGATGAAATCTACCCCACAATCCCCTTGATCGTTTCAGTCAATGTGAATATTCAAGGAATCGGTGAGCATGATTAGTTAGGTATACAGAACCCCAATAAGCACAAAGATTATGACTATACTGCCCCAGATTACTGTTGTCCACCAGGCAAGATAAGCATCGCCAGTATCCGTGGTTTGTGCGCTTTCTATGGAATAAAGCCGCCATGAAATAGCGGCGGCAATGATGCAGGTCACTATCATACTAAAGGTGCAATAATGTACGATGATGTATATGACCTTCTGATAGGCCGAATAAAAATTCAAACTTGGCATAATTCTCCCGGCAAATGTTTTTAGTTATTATTACTATCTTGCTTAGGTTTTATTAGCAACTATCAACCAAGTTGTCAGGTTTGCCTAACACACACTAAATGCTCCTCATTCATAGTCTATAATAAAACCCACTCCAACTATTTTGCCAAAAGGAGGAATCACCATGGATTTTTTCGGAAACAATCGAGCCCTTTGGTTTATTATCCTAATTATTAGCTTATGGTTTTTATTGTTTCCTGAAGTCTTTTCCAGCAGTAGTTGTTAATATCGCAACGGCTCATTGTAAAATGAAATGTAACAGATAAATATAATTCCTTACCTGCCTCCTCATATACGAAGGTCCGGGCTAAATCAAACTGGCTCAGGGCCTTCTATTTTATTTTCCGCCCCCAGAGCCGCTCCACCAGGCATTTGAGTATCATCCGCTTCAACCATCCCCAAGTTGCTGGGCATATCGAAACGCTTGATTAGCCGCATTAACTCCAGCTTTAAATCTCTGACCAGCATCATCAAGTAACTGTCCACTCGCTAATTCGCTGACAAAAACGCCAAACAGCTTTTCTAAACATACATCGTAGGCATCCACCAGCGCGTCCGCAAAAACCTTGTTACCGTCCATAAAAAACCTCTCCGCTAAAAAATTAGCCCCGGCGATTAAACCGGGGCAGCGCAACTTACTGCTTATTAGCAGCTGCTTCATTCGCCAAAACCTTTTCTAAGTACGCTTCGATTTTATTAGTCAAAGCACTAACTAAGGTTGAAATTACAATGCTCTTAATTGCCACCAATACCGCCTTCTCCATGTTGTCCCGAATCTTGACCCATAATGAGGAAGTAGTATCAATTTCACTCTCAAGCTCAGAAACAACTTGCTCAACGGCCTCAGTTGAAGCATCAGTAATTAGGTCTGAAAGTTCACTGAGCACGGCGGTAATCACGCTAGTCACCGCGCTGGCAGCTGTAGCGATTAAGGTGATCGTGGCGCTAACCGTGTCACCAGCTTCGACAGTAACCTCAACCGTATTAGCTGTGTAGCCAGCCAGCGTCGCGGTAAAAGTCTGCGTCCCCACCGCCAAATCACTAAAAGTTGCCGTACCATCCGTCCCGGTGGTCACCGTAGTGGTTACAGCATCAATTGTTACGCTTACCGACACCGCGGCTAACACTGTTTCGGCGCTGTTCTGAACCGTAATAATTACATCACCAATGTTTTCCGTCGTAGCGCTCTCCGCAGAAAATCCACGAATCGGTTTAGGTTGCGGAAACGGCTGCGGGTTGGGAAAAGGTCTTGGCTCTGGACGTGGCTCCGGTCCCGGCTTTGGCTTAGCTTGCACTTCGGCAAACCTCTGTAAATTAAATTTCTTTTTCATCATATAACACATCCTTTTTATATTTTTTAAGAACCACCGCACTATACCGACGCTGGTCCTTAATCTCCAAGCAACAACTTTGGCCTCTTCTTGACATGCAGAATCGCCACCCTTGCGGCCTTTACTTAGGCCTGCACCGGCGGCGATTCTGCAAATTTCATAAAGTTGTGGCATCAATTATTCTTCAACCTATTCACTGGTCAAAATTAACCTTTACTGGTCCAGCAATCACTAGAGTATTTGTTGTAGTAATCATACGGCAAATAGAAATAACCTAAATCCCCCCAAGTTATCCCCCAAGAGTTCCTTACAATTAGCTGACTCTTAGCATCATCGTAGCCAACCACCAGCACCGCGTGACCACCAAGGTCTTGTTCAGTGCTGGTATCCGGCATCGGCACAACACCGGTATTAGCAACATCATCATTCTCGAATGAATCATAGACCTCAATACCAATTACCACCGGCAACCCCTCGGCCAAGGCCGCTTTTAGCTGAGCCAATGACGTAATACGGTGATATTCAGCAATTTTAAACGGCACCGCATCTGCAGTCATCTTATTCGTCGGCGGGTTAGTAAAGGTTGCTTCAACATAAGGCCAGTCAGCTTCCGGGCACACGCCGATCTTATTCAGCACCTTCATCCCATCGCGAATCTCTGCACCGCTGTCCTCGCTTACCGTTCCTTCCAGCAACCGTTCCTCGTAATACAGAAACAACCGCGACAGTTGTTCCCATTTTACTTCCTTGTTAACTAGCAGATACTCTCTTAGACCACTAGCGATGGCATTAGCCGTGCAACTCCCGAGATTTCCTTGATTAACCACCGGACTGCACTTTTTCCGCAGATCCACTTTGGTCGGCAGATGGGTCTCCGCTTTAAAAATCGCTGAACAAAAAATATGGTCTCTTAAGTCTTGGCTGTCCTGTTTGAGTAAGTACTTGTGTTTCACGCTATCCCCTCCTTTAAAATTAAAAGCCGTCTATCATAATAACAGCGGCTAATTACCAAAATTATCTATACGTTTCTCTAAACTAACTATTTTGCTGATACCACAGGGCCTTTTCCCGCAGCATATCACCACCAGACCATTTTGCATCGCCCTCATGCAAAACCCAAAAGTCCCATCTTTCAGTATCACCGCCCGGACTTCCATCAGGATTAGGACTTGGCCCGTAAATTCCATTTGTACAACCATTGTCCTCATAGCCCGGATCTTCACCATCAAGATTATTGGCGGCTTCGGCATGGGTCATAAAATGTTTAATATCTATCGGCAAAGCTAACTTCTTACCAAGCACCGCCAACACCTGAGCTATCACCTCAATCTGAGCTTCAGTCGGCGGCTCCGGGCCCAGATCATTAGTAGAGCTAGCATTATAAGCGCATAACGCGGCAACCGCAATCGCCCGACTGTTACGCATATAAGTATGATTTAGATGCGTTGTTAAATCGCTGACCGTAGTGTAGATTGTACCGTCCTTATCAACCAGGATGTGATAGTCGGTAAACTGTTGACCATAATGCCCAGCCGACCAGTGGATATAAACATGGGTTATATCCCCGGCGGCAGCCTGCGCCATCGTTCTAAGCCCAGCCAAATCAATTTTCGCCATCTTACTCCCCCCTTTTTTTCTTCATTACTATATAAATACTCACCTTACGCCAAATAGTACCGTCTTCACTAACCGAAAGATGAGCCTATTTATCATCTCTATTTTAACACCCTAAACCGGACGAAAAGTGTCATCTTCGTATCAACCTTTGCCCCGTCATTTCAGCAATTTTCTGCAGACAAGCCCACTTACTTTTTCTCCCCCTGAGCCGCTACCGCCGCACTTAGTTCCTGAATCGCCTTAATCATCGGCCCAATCAATTCCAAATAGTTGATCGACAGAACATCCTCCCCACCGCAAGCCGCGTGATCTTGATACCCGGCAAAATCTATTCCCAGCTCATCCATAACATCCTTTAACTCCTGGGCGATTAGCCCTTGATGGTAACGGCTCCGGGTTTTTGAGCCGTCATTATCGGCAGCACTCGGATAATCCTCCCGGTAATTCCAGCGAAATTGACGCGGCTGGAGTTTATTAATAAACTCCAGCCCCAACGCCGTATCGGCAATATCGGTTTTATCCCGCCGGTCAAAGCGAGACGCCAGCGAATAATAATAAACCGTTGTCGCAGAATTGCCTAATTGCACCTGGTTCGCTGCTGTAATATCCGCGCTATACCCCAACGCCGTGCAATTGATATACGTTGCCAACGACGCCCCGGCATTAGCACCGATTGCCGTATTATAGCTGCCGGTCGTATTTAAAGTTAACGCCCCATCGCCAACTCCGGTGTTATAATATCCCGCCGACGCCGCTAACACATTAGTGCCAAATTTAATACTGCTATAAGCATCACTGGCAATCCCACCGTCCGCTGCTAGGCTCCCGGCTAAAGCAGTGCTCCCCGCAACCGCCAGCGTCCCGTCCAAGGTTGTATTGCCGCTGACCCTTAACGTGTTTAACGCGCTGACCTTAACCGGCTTAGGTCGCTCCGCCCGGCACAAGGCATAAGCAAAAGCTTTGGCCACTGCCACCAAGCCTTCTGCCGTCGGATGAATATTATCACTATACCACTCTAGATTACTCCCGAAGCAGTCCTGCACATCGGCCATCCCGTAGCCATTAGCGGCACACAGCCGTTTAATAATACTGCGTTTTAATGCCCCTTGGGTATAATAGCTCGTCGTCACCCCCGTAACTTTCGATACCGCCGCCTCAGTATAAACCGGGAAAACCCCAATAATCGGCACCGCCCCATCCGCCGCGATCTTCGCCGCAATCGCCGTTAAATCAGTTTCAAAAGTTGCCTCACTCACCGCTCCTTGAACATCATTGGTTCCCAGCATCACCAACACATAATCATGCGAACTAAACTCATAGCTATCAATGCTTGCCGCCCAGCTAACCGCCGACGTACTGCTAATTGCATAATTGGTAACCGCAACCTTCCCAATCCCCGGCATGTTCTGAGCTATCGCTTTCAACATGGCGTCATAAGAAAGCGTCGACCACGCCCCATAGCTGATACTATCGCCAACAATCCCAATGCTCAGCGGCCTAGCGGCTTGAAAATTATCTTTAGTGTACGTAATAAAATTATTGATCGTCACCACCGCCGCAATATGATAACTGACCGCAAACCCGGCGGTAGTTATCTCTAATGACAAGCTAAACAACCCCACCCGGTATTCATTCACATAAACTTCTACCGTATCCTTAGCCACAACCCTCAGGCGCAGCGCCACCGAGCCAGCCGAATACAGGGCATAAGCATAACCATTCGGCAGCGCATACAAAGTTGTCGCTATCTCGCTGGCGCTGCCGTCGCTAGCCTGAAACACCACCATCAGCCCGGCAGTATTGCCATAAAGAGCAAAGTCGTAGCGCTGAGTCTCGGTCATAATAACCGCCGACACAAATCCAGTCGAAGTAACCGTCCCCGCCGCAAACGTAACTTCATACGAATTGCCGACATCCGGGGTAAAAAATACCCCTTCCTGCCCGGAGCTAAACGCCGTCGGCCAGGCTATCTCATTAGCGCTAGCCGTGCCGGTAAAATCACCGTAGCTATTCACCGCCGTAATCGCAGCTGTCGTTAAGGTAGTCATATCAATACAGCTGAATTCCTGTTCTCCGATGAAACTAGCCGCAGTTCCTAAGTTATACAGTTCCCAGGGAACATTGACATTCGCCGGTTTGGTAAAAGTCGTTCCATGCCCGGAATTATAAATAGTTACCGGAGTTAAAAAATACATATCTTTGATATTTGGGTTTTCATCAACCTGAATGATAACGTCCTGGTCGGCATAAATATGGCACCCGGTTAAATCCGGCCTGGTTCCGGCAAAATAATACGTAGCCGGCCCCGGTAAATAGGCCACAACCTGCGGTGCTTTGATAACCGGCTTCACTACGGTTGCTGCCGTTATTGTTGTAGCATCATCAACTTTTATCACCACAACTGCCTGGGTTGTCGTAAGTTTGGTGGTAAAGTTAATTGCGCTGGAACTAAAAGCATTGATTTCCGTACAGATACCCGCTGAGTCTAATTCCGCGATTAGCATATACCCGGCAGCAAGACCGGTCATATAGGTTGTGCTTGGCGACAAATCAACTGTCGTGTACAGCCTTGTAGCATTAGTTTTTAGCGTAATCGCACTGCCAATTCCCGTGCTTATCGTCCCCTGTGTCCAGGTCACCGCCGCTAATACATCATCCGCCGCTTCAACCGCCGCTGTCCGCAAGGCTTTATATGCACTGAGGTCATCAGTCGTCCCGTCCCCTACCGCCCCATAAGCCCGGATATCGGCCCACGGCCCGGCGGCGATCACCTCCGGCACCGTCAACGTTCCGGTCATGGCCGTACTTCCATCCAACGGCAGCGCCCCGATTCCCACTGCAGTAACCTCATCCGTCCCCCCGCTGCCATGAGTCGTGGCATGAGCTGTCGGTGTCCGGGCATCAGCCAACCGCGAATCATCCGTGGCCACCGCATTAGTAATAACGCTGACCTCATGCGCCCCAACCGCGAGCTTATGGGCAGCGACAGCGCTGGCGGTATTGCTATAAGCTGAAGCCAGCGCACTAGAGATTTTGCTATTCACACTAGTTAGATTGGGAAACTGGGTATTATCCGCAGCCTCGGTGCCAATAACCAAATAGCCGGTATCGCTTATATAACCTGGCTCCCCCGGCAATAAATCCGGTTCCTTCGCCGAAGTACCCCGTCTGATTTGCAGCCGTTTCCCCATCAATCCCACTCCCCAAGATTTAATTCCATCGCTATATTGGTTCCTGCCGCCGCGCTTGTCCCCGCATTCGTCCTGACATTCCTATGCACCCCACCGTTCCCCAGCGGATCACTGGCCAGCCCCAGCCCCCGGGTAAAGGCCAGCTTATCCTCCGCCAGATATCTTTCCACAATATACAGCCCCTTTTTCCGCCACAACTCACCCTTGGCTGCTTCATCAAAATAATCGAAGTACTCCGCCGCCGCCAAATAGATAAACGCCTCCGGCAATTCCACCGTCGTCACATCACTAGCCGACGACGAATCCGTCAAATCCTCCGGCCAAAACTCACCGTAGATTTTTACCGTGCCGGAAGTCGGCACAGGAATAAGCTGAAAATTCGCACTTATTTCCAGGTAATATTTAGGAGATCCGGTTTCAGCAAAATCCCTAAACCCCAGTTTTCTGGCTTCCTCAAGGCTCTTTAGCCGCGTCAGCGCAGTTAAATTATCATTGATATCAAGATACTCCACCGCGCGAACCGCCTTAATCCTTTCCCCCGCTCCGTCAATCACCCCGGCAGTATAGCTAACCGTTCGGTAAGCAAAAAACTTCCTTATCACATACTCCCTCAGCACCGCTCTTCGCGCCGCGTTCATAAATAATAACAGCAGCTCCCGATTATCCCCCGTTACATCCTGCCGGGCCGTAATCAGGGCTGCCTTATCCAACATCGCCGCTGCATCCATCTATTATTCACCTCCCTTAAACCCGCGCCATAGAAGTCCTCAAATGCGAATTTGCCTGCAAAAATTTCATAAACGCTTTTGGGTTAGTTTGCAGTTCGTATTTTTCCTCCGCCGACATATGCGCCCACATCGCCAGCGGAATCCTCGCCACCCGCATAAAATCATGACCTTTATCCAGATACCGTTCCCTTCCCATCCGTTGCTCGTAATTGCGCCGAAAAATATCACTGTGATCATACACCGACACCATTTTAATGGTATCGCCACGGCTGTCAAAAATCTGTTTAATTAACATATTGCCTCCTTGCAAAACTAAAACCAGGAACCGGGTAGTCCCGCTATTCCTGGCTTTTATTGTATCGAAGCTATACCACATTGTGGTCATACCCCGGCACCATTTTAATCCCATTGTTAATTAGTGAGGACTACATGATTAAGTCCATAGTTTGTAGCCGAAGTACTAATATCACCAGGCAGCACCATTTGCCGAAACTTCCCATATACATAACTGTCACTGCCTTGATTAGCGTTACCCTCAAGAAAAAAAGCAGCAAAGCCTACAACTTGTACATTACTTGAACCATTAACGGCAAATGAATCAATAATAGGAGAGACGACAATTCGGCCAGAGTTGTTCTGTACCGTGTCGAAGGTGGCTGTTGGGTCAAGATTAATACGATAGGCAATTCCCTGACTAGTAGGTCCTGAAATATTGCCGGTCTCGGTAGAAATCCAGTCCCCAATATGAAATGTACCTTTATATCCATACTTCAAATTATAAAGATAAACGCTGGCACCAGTTCCCCCCAGGGCTAAGGCTTGAAAATTGCCATCAAAGCCACTGCCAGCACCAACTTTTAACTTATAGGTTTTACCAAATACCAAATTTTGTTTTACTATGCCAAAGGGCACTATTCCTATATTCCCACCAGAAAATGTTTTGACCTGAGCAGTCGTAGTAGCAGTCACATTAGCCATCGATTCATTCCAAATGTTAGCAAAAAAGAGTGGTACCTTTCGGCTAATTGTTACGGTCACTGAAGTATTATCGTTTGCAACTGTAACTTGAACTATATCGCCCTTTTTTCCATTCAGGTTAGCGTAAGTATTAGCGTCTGCTTTTGCCTGAGTATAGTTCCCCGGTAAATCTTGTGCTCCAGCTAGCGCCGCAGAATCCGCCGCATTAGCTAACTGATATTTATTAACATATAAAAGTCCGACGTCCATTACCAACGCCGCCATTCCACATATAACAATCACACTCAAAGCAACTAGAACGGCAGTTGCACCCTTTTGGTTTCTTAGCGTTTGCAGGATAGATGGGTCTACTAAATAATTTCGTATCATCATAGCTATCTCCTATGCTATTCTCTATCCTCATTCTAAGATTTTAAGTTCTTATACACAATAGGCCGTAATTCCTAGTTTTGCAACCATCTTTCGCTTTTTAAAATCTTTCAGCATACTAATTTTATCA
Organism: Bacillota bacterium; assembly: GCA_017889625.1. Lineage (GTDB taxonomy): Bacteria > Bacillota > Negativicutes > Sporomusales > CTSoil-080 > CTSoil-081. The sequence goes on from JAGGAD010000039.1 coordinate 48,609, forward strand.
TGTAAACCATCCCAAAAAGTGACAGTTTTGCGACATGACGCCCCCTGCCGCCCTTACTGCCCTTGATCATATTACTATATTGGAATAAAAAAATCCCAATTGGCAACTCTAAAATAAATTACAATACCGTAAACATACAACTGAGCAATAGTATTTTAGGAGGTGCTGGTATGGCACTCATCGAATGGAATCAAAATTTCAGTGTTAGTGTCGCCGAACTTGATAAAGAACACAAAAAATTAGTAGACATGATCAATTCCTTACATGAGTCAATGAAGTCCGGCAAAGGAAAAGAAATAATAGCAAAGATTCTTGATGAAATTACTGATTATGCCTTAAAGCATTTCAATCACGAGGAAAAATTAATGGTTCAGTATAATTACCAGACATACGAAGAACACAAAGCAGTACATGATAATTTCGTCAAAAAAATTGCAGAATTAAGAACGCTGCATGATCAAAAATTACTTCATGCTGGACAATTACTTAATACCTTGCAAGATTGGCTGATAAATCATATTTGCGATGTTGATAAAAACTATAGCTCCATTTTATCGGAAGCTATGAAAAAATAGCTAACGTAATCCGCGGCTAATTACGCCGAAAAATATCACTGTGGTCATCACCTGCCGCCATTTTGCTGGTGTCTCCGTAGCTATCAAGAATTGCTCTGCTTAAAATATTGCCTCCTTTGTTTGCCGTTCATGGTAATACATATAAACCCGCCCCGGTGAAATAATAACTCCGTCGGGTTATTATCAACTTGATAGTAAATTTCACTGGGGGTATCATATGAAAATTAGCGGTAGAAACAAGTTAGAAGCTACGATTAAAGAAATAACCAAGGGTTCAGTAATGGCGAAAGTCGTCATGGACTATAACGGCACTGAACTAGTAGCTGCAATCACTGTAGATTCGGTAGACGACTTAAACCTCAAAACCGGTGATAAGGTAACTGCTTTGGTTAAAGCCACGGAAATGATGATAATAAAATAACTGCTGAATTGAAGCCCCCGGGTTCAAAAACCTGGGGGCTTCTGGCTTTATCTGTCGGATTAATCTCATGCATTTATCACTGCATAAACACCCTATCCTGACAAGCGCCAAAGAAAACAACTTTGGTTAATTACTAAACTAATACCGTTCAATCCGCTGAAAAAAAAGCTATTCAAAGAGGTGCTCCAATGCTGACCGTAGACATTACTAAGCAATTGCCCGATTTCGCGTTGCAAATTAAATTTGCTATAAACGACGCTGTCTTAGTTTTGTTTGGACCATCTGGCTGTGGTAAAACCACCCTGCTTCGTTGCCTTGCCGGACTGTTAAAGCCTGACGCCGGAAAAATCATTCATGACCAGCAAACTTTTTTCAATTCCAGTACCGGAATTTTTATTCCGCCTCGTCAGCGGCAAATCAGCTACATGTTTCAAGACTATGCACTTTTCCCGCACTTGAACGTCCAAGAAAACATTTGGTACGGCGCTAAGCGACAAAATCCAGAAGCTCCTCATACCTATGAACAACTGTTAAGCCTGCTCAATATTGAGCATTTACCCAAACGCTATATCTATAAGCTTTCTGGCGGCGAAAAACAGCGAGTAGCCTTGGCCAGAGCCCTCATGGCCGAACCAAAAATCTTATTGCTGGATGAACCCTTGTCGGCCTTGGATACCGTCACCCGTATAAACCTGCATTCTGAATTGAAGAAAATCCAAAAACTGTGGCAAATACCATTCATTCTTGTCACCCATGACTTAAAAGAAGCTAAAAGCATGGGCGATCAGGTTCTATTTCTCGACCAAGGACAGCAGGTAACTGCCCCTGCATTCTGGAATTCTCACAATATAATTAGCGGCCGCAACCAATTCCCGGCAACGGTAAAGCATATTGTCCGCGATTTAGTAATGTCTAAAGTAGTAATGGAAGATAAAGACCGCGAGTATATTTCAGTCATTACCACTGACGCTGTTGATGATCTTGAACTTAAACCAGGTGATCAAGTCACCGCTTTAGTCAAAGCCACTGAAATGATGGTGCAAAAATAGCGGCAAACTACATTATGGTCATTAGCTTAGTAAAAGCTACGAATTTTATCATAAAAGCCATCCATAAAACCGAAAGGCCACTACTATACCAAGCTTTATTCACGGGCGAAAATTTAGAATTTTCAATTGACGATTATCCACATGGATAAAATATTCTTGTTTTTTTATCCATGTGGATAATTAACTTATCTAATCAATCATGTTACAATAAGACAATGTTTCTGGAAGAGTACCCAATATATGGAATGGAATTTAATAAATATAACCACTATTTTCAGGAGTTGATTTTTTTTGAAAAAAATACTGACTACGCTTTGCTGCGTAACTCTATTGAGCGCCGGAACACAAGCTATCGCCGCACCGAGTGGCGACGAAGACTGGCTAGGTTCGGTAGAAGTCGGGCTGTGGAATACCAAAGCTACCCTTACTTCAATACTGGAACAAACCGACTCTTATCTGCCAGCCACTGCGAATTTATCCGGTAAAAATGAATTTTATGGCGCCCTTAACTACCGTCTTAGCGGCCGCTGGAGCATCGGCTATAAGCATTATAATATCGCTACCGCCAACAGCAATATTTTTAGTGGTACTAATACTGACTCTTGGTCAGTGACTTCTCAAGGAAAATACAACGGCAACAATAATGAGCTGAACTTTATTTATTCTTTGACTAAAAATTCACGGTTGGCGTTGTTTGCGGGCTACAATAGAATTCATAATGAATTCACAACAAATGGGGTGCTCTCGAGTTCAACAACTGCAACTACGTGCAGTGGCGCTGTATCTAATTCGAGTTCGGGCTCGAGTTCATCATCATCTTCATATTTATATACCGACGCAGGCACTCGCAACTATCTGCAAGGCGGCCTGCTGGCCAATGCCACGCTTAATGACCGGCTTACCTTGTACGGCCAAGCTAGCTTTGGCGGACATAGCCTATTTCAAGCGGAAACCGGCCTGGGCTACAAATTAGGTGATACCTGGCAAGCCAAACTAGGCTATCGCTGGTTTCAGGTAAATACTCCGTTTACCGAACAAGCCGGTACTTCTCCCGGAGTCATCTACAACAAAGTCAAAGCCCAAGGCCCGTATATCGGCATAACCTGTTATTTCGGCAAGTCCAAACCAAAAACGACACCGATTCCGGTTAAACCGGCCGCCCCTAAACCAACCACGGTGATTTACCGGGCAAGTATTTTTGACTTTGACAGCGCTGATGTAGTTGAGCAGAAGTCTGATCAACTCAGAAAAGTTGTTGATATCGCCACCAAAGAGCCTAAAACCAAATTCCATTTGGTCGGTCATACCGACGGAATTGGCAGTGATGAATATAATATGGATTTGTCGTGGCAAAGAGTTAAAACGGCCCAACAATATTTGATCGCTAAAGGCATCGCAGAAAGCCGCATGACAATTGACGCCAAAGGCAAACAGGAGCCAATTGCCAACAACGATACAGAACAAGGCCGAGCCCAAAACCGCCGGGTAGACATCCAAGTAATTTATCCGGAAACTACAAATCAACCGTCGGTTGACAATAATAAGAACTAGCATTACAAAAAAAATAAAAAATAAGTAGAAGCCCCTGGGTTCAAAATTACCCAGGGGCTTCTACTTGTCTACCGTAATTATTCTCTTTCCCTTACTGCCCTTACATACAAATTTTGATAATGAACGGCAACGTAAGCGCGGAAATGATGGTTGAAAGCGACACCATCAGCACTGCATAGTCTTTATTTTTATTAAAACTTTCAGCAAACATGGTAGTCATCGCACTTGCCGGCAACGCCTGTAATAAAATAAACGTATTTATCACCGTCGAATGGAGTTTAAATAAAACTGCCACCACGTAAAGCGCTAACGGTATAACTAGCAGCTTGAGGAACGTTCCATAATATAAGCTCATATCAGTGGTCAACTTTTTAAAATCCGCTCGCGACAGCAAACTGCCAATTATAATCATTGATAATGGCGTTGTCATCGAGCCCACCAACTTTATCGGCGTTAAAACAACCTCGGGAACCTGAATTGAAAACATCATAATAAACAGCCCAATAACCGCCGAAATAATTCCTGGATTCATAAACGTTTTTAGAATATCTTTTTTACTGCCCATATTGCTAAATAGCATTATTCCATAGGTCCATATAAAAAAATTGAAGAATATCCCGAATATCGCGGTATATACTACCCCTTCCGCCCCAAAAACGCTCTGCGCTACCGGAAACCCAATAAAGCCGCTATTAGAAAACACCAGGGCAAATTCCAGGATATTACGTTTGCTGGCTTCAACTTTAACTAATAGCAGCTTCGCAAATACCGGCGTAACACAGAAAATAATCAATCCATACATAAAGGCTTTACTAAGATTGGCGGTAACGTCAGCACTAAAAGTAAAACAAAACGAATCAATAACCAATAATGGGGTTGTTACATACAACAATAATTTTGCCAACCCATTAGACAACTTTTCATCAATTATAGTTTTTTTCCCACAATAATAACCGATTCCAGAAATGATAAATAGACTTACTAACTGTTTAATAATTGTATCCATTGGCCCAAATTCTCCTTTAGCTAAACCAGCGAATTTTGCTACATATCGTCACGTTGTTCAAAAAATGCTTATAAATATGCCCCCTAAAATCCAACCACCTTCACTCAAGCTTTTCGGTTAAGGTTCATCAGTTGCTCGCCCCACTTTGCGACTTCATCGAGAACCGGCAGGAATTTTTCTCCAATCTCCGTCAGTGAATACTCAACCCGTGGTGGAATTTCATTATACTGCACTCTATTAACCAATCCGCTTTCCTCAAGCTCTTTAAGTGAACTCGTAAGCATCATATTGGTTATTCCGGTAACGCTTTTTTTCAATTCATTATAGCGCAGCGTTCCATTCTGCGAAAGAATCCACAAAACCGGCAGCTTCCACTTGCCGCCGATAGTATTTAATGCATATCCCACCGCGCATTTATCTTTTGAAAAAACAATCATTGGGACTTCAACCTCCAATACTCAGAAAAAACTTACTTAATCACAAAAAACTGCATACTTGTTAAATAATTACCAGCATCTATAATTATACTAGATTCACTAAAACAATTCTATGGAGGTCATACAAATGCACGAGGTTTTAAATTTTCTTCAGGACTGCGGAATATTCTATGTTTCCACAGTAGATGGCGACAAGCCAAAAGTTCGTCCCTTTAGCTTCGTAATGGAATATCAAAACAAACTCTGCTTTTGCACCGGTAATCAAAAGCCATTTTATAAACAGTTAACGGCAAATCCCAATATTGAAATTTGTGCAACAGCGAAAGATTTCCGCTGGCTGCGCCTAAGCGGCAAAGCCGTATCCTGCACTACCAAAGCAGCCAAGGCTCAGGCCCTGGAAATAATGCCAGCGCTAAAAAATATATATTCCGTAGAAGATAGCATTTTTGAAATCTTTTATCTTGATAATGCCATTGCAAATTTCTGCTCAATGAATGGTGAATCCAAGACCGTTACCCTTTAATCCAAACAATACTTCTTTCCGCCATAAAAGAGGCCCATTAAGAAACTGCATTGCAGTTTCTTAATGGGCCTCTTTTACCTAGTTCAGGTTATTGTCCATACCTTATCAACGAAATTTATGCTTCCTACTTATCAGTAATTTTTTTTAGTACATCTGCCGTAATATCTACCCCGCCGCAGACTACATCCCGGTTGCCAATCACGATCGTCAGACCTTTTTCTTTGGCTACTTCATTGGCCGCGCTTACTACCTTATCCGCAATAGGTTTTAACAGGGCCTGACGTTTTTGCTCTAACCGCTGTCCCAGTTCATGGTCAAGCACTTGTTTGTCATGGTCATTCATCCCCGACGATTTATCCGCGAATTCTTGTTTTGCCGCTTCCTGTACTGCCTTTAGTTCTTCATTAGCTTTAGCCGTATCCGGGTGATGATTAACAAGATACATAAAGTCAACATAACCAACGGTTGAAGCCGCCGCTTGCACACCAGAAATCACCGTAAACGACCCCATAAGTAAACACACTGCCACTAACACACTAACTTTTTTCAACAAAATAAATCCATCCCCTTCTATTATCGTTATTCTCAACCCTAAGCTCTTTCTTTCTCACTCGTCTTTCGGCACAACCTTAAGCTCCGGCTGACTGTTTTTCTCCAATACTCCGGCCTGAATCAACTGATTAACCACCTTCTGCTGTACTTCCAGTGATTTTATAAAGCCATCCAACGGCATAATCAGCCGTTTTTGTATTTCCGCTACCGGCTGACCATTTTCACTTTTTAATTGCGGCTGTACGCTCATCAGATCAATACGAACAATATTGCCTGTTACATGGACGGCGCTGATGCCGTCGGCAAAGATTTCTGTATTCATGTTGCTACCACCTTTATCTGCTTAGTTTCAGTACTTGTTATCTTATATTTTGATAGTAACTTTCCCTAACACCAAAGTCACAGCACTTAACAAGTAATTAGCCACCCAAACCGCAACCAGCGTCGGACCAGCAATACCGCTAACCACTTGGCCGTCCAGCCAGACCTCCCGCCATAACAAAGCGGACCTGGAGTCGGTAAGAAAAACTTCAAATTTCCTCATCCTATACTTTTTATTCTGTGCTGTTATTTTTTCGACGAAAAATCTTTTATTCCTCTTTACCCTATACCGTTGCCAGCCATTAGACTACTCTTCCAACATCAGCTAACTATCTCATTCAACCGCACCGGTCGGTCAAAGAACTTCAATTTGTCTTCATTATGTATGGACAACTCCGTGTACCTACCTAATCAATACCTAACCGCCGACTGATGGTCTATAAATATATTTTGTATTTTTCATTAAACTCGAAACCGCATCGATATTAGTACATATTTATTAACTATTTTTCGAATATTTCGAGTCGTTGTAATAGTTTAAATAAATGATTATTTGTATTAAAAGATAATTATTATTGACATTCACCCCAGCCTTTGGTATTATTAGATCAAGGAAAGGGGGAAATACCAATGAAAAAATATAGCGGGTTTTTTGCTATTTTAAGATAATAATATTAATCCATCAAATAGCTGCTTCTGTTTTCCAAGCAGGTAGTTTCCGCATCATTGATTTTGCCGCAGCTTGGGCTGCGTTTTCTTCTAATCCCTGGGTCTTAATAATAAAGTCAGTTAAAGAAATTAATTTTTCGCTGTAGGATTGCATCGTACCATCCGGACGACTGCAATACCGGCAATAATCCTTTTTTGAATCCCCCATCGCAAAATCCTCTGGATTTTTCATCGGCATCCCACAGGCAATACATTGTTTCATTTTATTCAGCCTCCTTATCTTTTGGCTCTATCGCTATTAACTTAATATAATGCTGCAGTAATTCTTGACCATATTTTTATTTTTATAGGAACTTATTCATACCACAGTTATAAGTCTTTTGTATCTATTTTTACTTCCTGGAATTACTCATATTTGAATTTCATTTATAAATAAATTGTTTAAATTTGTAAAAAATAGAGGAATTTAAAAGTAAATAGCCAATTTTTTAACAATAATTTCAATTTTAGGTAAAGAGAGTTGAACTGCATGGATAGAAAGCAATCTTTAATAAAAAAAGGTGTTCAACCAAATTTCGAAACTGAAATAAACATAAATGATCTTAATTTATCTGACGTTCTTGATATTGAATTTATACAAAGTTTACAAGATTCTTTTGCAAAAGCAGTAGGAGTGGCCAGTGTTACAGTTGATCTGGAAGGGCACCCCATCACTCGTCCTAGTAGTTATACTCGTTTTTGTATGGATTATACTCATTCAACCCCCTGCGGAGAAAAGCGATGTGCAGAGTCACATCAGCAGGGCGGGAAAAAAGCTGGCCTGCTTGGAAAACCAGTCGTGTATGAATGCCATGCAGGACTAATTGACTTTGCCGCTCCCATTATATTAGAAGGACGACAAATTGGAACTATTTTAGGAGGTCAAGTATTAACAACTAGTCCAATTAAAGAAAAATATCGTAAATTTGCCCATGAAATTGGGGTTGATGAAACTAGCTACCTCGAAGCGTTAGGAGAAATTCGTCAATTGTCTAAAGCGAGTGTTGAGGCCGCTGCAAATATTCTTTTTATAGTTGCTAATAATATGTCAACAGCAAGATATAATCAGCAAAAATTAACTGCAAGATCCAATTTACTTAGTAATACTATTGATGAAATAGCACAAGTAATGCAAGAAATATCTAATTCGGCTAAACGGATAAAAGTAGATCCAATAACATTAGATAAAAACATCAATGGCGTCATTAACAAAAAAATCGATAAAGTTATGAATTTAACTAAAAACATAGCCGATATGATAGCAGCTCAAAAAACTGAAATGGATCGTTTAGAGCGACTAAATTTAGTCGGCGAAATGGCCGCTAGCATTGGTCATGAAATTAGAAATCCGCTTACGACTGTTCGAGGATTTTTGCAATATTTCTCTAATAAGTCCGATTTTGAAAAATTCAATAATACTTTCAATGTTATGATTGAGGAATTAGATCGTGCTAATGGAATTATTACTGAATTTCTTTCCTTATCAAAAAAACGTATCGTAGACCTAAAAGTATCGGATTTAAATAAAATCATTAAAAAAGCAACCCCATTATTGCTAGCGCAGGGTATGTTTAAAAACATCAATATTAAACTAGAACTTGAATACATTCCTCCATTATTATTAGATGAAAATAAAATTATACAATTACTTTTTAATCTAGTTATCAATTCAATTGAGGCAACTGCGAAAGATGGCACTGTAACAATTAAAACCTTTATAAGAAATGAAGTCACAATTTTAGCAGTCTGCGATAAGGGGTATGGCATTCCTAAAGATATTTTTGAGAAAATTGGAACTCCCTTTGTATCTACTAAACCGCAAGGAACAGGTTTAGGTTTAGCCGTATGCTATAGAATTGCTGAAGATCACTCTGCATTGATAAATATTAATAGCCACGAAGGCGAAGGAACTACAATTGAAGTCATATTTAATGCTATTGCTGGCGCCATGTAACAATTATGATTATAAAGCACTCTCTTCTCCGATAAACAGCCTTTCTGCAACCGCCGCCAATAAATAAATCACAGCAAAACTCCTAATTTATTATTTAGCTGTTTGAGCCTTAGAATCACCGAACGGTTCCGAATGTATTACTACATCACAAGGCGCAAGACGAGTTTCAATTAATGTTTCTATTTCGTCGCAGATATCATGCGCTTGCCGCAAGGGCAAATCAGCTTCTAATATAATATGCACATCCACTAACCGTTTACTGCCTGACCTTCGCGTTCGGAGATTATGATAGTCTTTAATTCCCGAATGATTTTCAATAATATCGCGAATTATCGCTTGTTCTTCCTCCGCCAGCGCGCTATCAGTAAGTTCGCTCAGACTCTTCTTCGTCATATCATAACCTGCTTTGAAAATGATCAGCGCAACTACTATCGCGATCACCGGATCAAGCCAGATTAAGCCAGTGACTTTTATCGCGATTAAACCCGCCAACACCCCCACGCTCGTCCAGATATCCGCTTGCAAATGCAGGGCATCCGCCTCAAGGGCATGGGATTGGGTAGTTTTGGCAACTTGAAACAATCGCCGGGATACAAAATAGTTTATGATAATGGATATGATCATAATAGCAATGCCATATTCCAAATCCTTTGGCATTGCTTCAGCCGATAGCTTTTGACTTGCTTCATATATTATCCAAAGTGCGGCCACAATAATTAACAATGCTTCAACCGCGCCAGATATATTTTCTATTTTTCCATGGCCATAGCTGTGCTGCTGATCTGCTTGTTTATCCGAGGTCGAGACCGCATAGTAAGCAATCAGCGCGGCTAACAAGTCCACCGCCGAATGAGCCGCTTCCGATACAATACTAACCGAGCCGGTAAAAATCCCCACAACTAACTTAGTTAAAACAAGAACAGAATTTGAAAAAACCGAAATACTAGCCGCACCTTTTTTGCTGTCAAAAGACAAAATTGATTTTTCATTCATTGGCAAGCTCCTCTTATATTAAAATAAACCTGCGGAACAACTTAGTCCCACAGGTTTTACCTGCTGCTTAATAGCCCAGCTAGCCCGGAAGCCGGACGCCTGATCCAATATAGGATTAGCTACAATATTTTATTCATTCGTATTATTGTCCAAACCTACGGAAATGCTAGAATAAGTTCTATCATATCTGACAAGGAGCGGTACTATGCAGTTCTTTTGGGATATTATCTTCGCCAGATTAACCTTGCTAATCATCATCAGTCTAAGCGCGCTTTACATTATAAGAAAAATCGTTCTTAAATATCGCGCTAAAACCAGTGGGTTTATAATTACCCTAAGCCGCTTGTTGCGCCAATACCATAAACCCCTGGGGATATTGGCTATCCTGTTAGGGTTAGTTCACGGTATTTTATCCTCCAACGACATCCTTACCTTCAACCTTGGCACGCTTAGTTGGGTGCTATTGATACTTCTCGGCGTTAGCTGGTTCTACAAAGCAAAATTTCAGAAAAACTGGCTGTATTATCATCGAATACTCGCCAGTTTATTAATCCTTACTGTCGTTCTTCATATCGGCGAAGTTGGTGGTTTTAGTTCAGGCCTGCTTAATATATCGCCAAATAAAAAACTAATCCAAAATAACCCTAATAGCGATACCTCCCGCAAAAACAATGCCCCTGACACAACTAATATTACCAACGCAAAGTATAAAGACGGCACCTATACCGGTACGGCCAACGGCTATCGCCCCGGTTTAATTGTTCAAGTGGCAATAACTAACGGAGCAATTTCTAACATTGACATCGTCAGTCACAACGAACGCTATCCTAATTACACCTTAGCTATAAAACAAGTACCAGCAGATATTATCAAGCACCAATCTACTAATGTCGATGGTGTTTCCAGCGCAACCAAAACTTCTAATGGTATAAAAAATGCTGTTAATGCCGCTCTAGCCCAAGCTATTAATCAGTGATTCACCCATATCCATATTTATAACCGCCACAGCAAATCAAGCCATCGACAATAGTACATAATTATTAACTATTTTTTGAATATTTCAAGTCGTTGCAATAGTTCGAATAAATGATTATTTGTATTAAAAGATAATTATTATTGACATTCACCCCAGCCTTTGGTATTATTAGATCAAGGAAAGGGGGAAATACCAATGAAAAAATCATATAGCGGGTTTTTTGCTGTTTTTATATAAGGTTATTTCTCGAAAAAGGATTGCTTATATTTATCTGGAAGTTACTACATGTAAAATAAATATGTACAGCTAAGCCGCTATCCTCATCATAAAACCTTTAGCAACAACGGGGTGATGACTTGCCGGATACTTCCCGCGAACTCTTTGAACAACTATACACCGACAATTATATAAAAGTATACCGACTGGCCTTAGGACTCACCGGCAATCAACATGATGCCGAAGAAATTACCCAAGAGGCTTTTTGTCGAGCTTTCCAAGCCTATAATACCTTTCACGGTGACTGCGTTTTTTTTACCTGGATCTACCGAATTACCCTTAATGTAGCCAACAATTATTTAAAACAAAGAACAAAACTCCGCATCTATGAACTTACTGAGGATTTAGGCTATTCCCTCGACCAAATCATTGACCTTAACCCCGCCAACGATCCTGAAACCGAAGTGCTTTGCCGTGAAGTAAAATTCAAGTGCCTGCAATTTTTTATGGAGTGTCTTCCGCTCAAACAGCGAAAAGTTTTGTGTATGGCGTTTATTGTTGGTCTTCCGTATAAACTTATTGCGGAAATTATGAACTGCTCAATAAGTTCAGTTAAAACTACACTACATCGTGGCAAAAAACAAATCGCCGGCTACCTCGAAGAAAGATGCCAGCTAGTTAAGAAATCCAACCCCTGCACTTGCAACCAATGGGTCCGCCGCGGCCTTCAACAAGGTTGGCTAACAAAACAGAATTTAGCCAACCCACGCCCGAGTATTGTCATCCAGGCTGAGAAAGATGTCGTCAAACTACGGTACTTGCGCTACACATACCAAAGTCTTTATCCAGAAACAATTGACGAATCTCTAGCTCAAAGAATCCATAAAGGTATACAGAACAAAGAATGGACTATTTTTTCTTAATATTTTTGTAACCTTCGGCCTCCTTATGTTGTCTAACTTATAGACAACAATAAGGAGGTCAAGCTATGAACAACAACCAACTAGAACCGACAACAAAAATAACCGATTATAAAGAAAGAATCAAAGCTTTTGGGTTGGAGCTGGGCGTAGATGATATCGGTATCGCGTCAGTATCCAATTACAACAGTCCCCTGTCGCCAAAAATCGAATCAATCTTCCCGGAAGCTAAATCCATAATCGTGCTCGTATACAAAGAACCAGCCAATTGCGACAGTCCAAACCGGCAGATTGCCATCAACGGCCGACTGGATTTAATCGAGTTTTCTCGTTCCTGTAACTACCTACTGGCCCGGTTTCTTGAAAAAGAATTTGACGCCAGAGCTATGACCGTGCCATATTCCTATCCTATCGACATGAGCAAACACGGGATTGCGGATGTGTCCCTGCGCCATGCGGCGGTAGCGGCAGGACTCGGGACTATTGGCCGGATCAACCTAGTAATTCACCCCAAATTCGGCGCCCGGGTAATCTTTACGGCCGTCCTCTGTGATCTCGCACTACCATCCGACCCTCTTGTAACTGAGGATTTTTGCAACAACTGCAACATTTGTGTAGCAAGCTGTCCGGTAGGAGCGCTTGCTGAGGCTGGCAAAACCGACGTCAGCAAATGCAGTCCGTACATTCAGCCCCATGGATTGAAAGGTACCATTGAGTTTTGGCAAAAGTTCGCGGACAGCTCGCCCCAACAACAAAAAGAAATGCTTATGGATAATTCCTTTATGGAGCTGTGGCAGTTCCAGATTGTCGGAAACATATATGTTTGTTTCAAATGCCGTAACTCCTGCCCCATTGGCAAGCGATAATAACCTTCCCCGCCAAGGCTTATCCTTACAGCCAAAAGTAAGTTCACTTGTTAACTAATTCAATCGCGGTTTCAAATAACTTTTTTATTCAACATAGTTTTTCATTTCCTTAACATGAATGAACCTGTCGTACACCAACTTTGAAACCAGTGTCTTTGAAGCCAGTATCATTGACAGCTTGCCCCAGGACTGTTAAAATATCACTTATGTTAATACTCGTATAAATTTGGGAATACGGCCCAAAAGTCTCTACTGGCAACCATAAATTGCCTGTCTACGAGTGAAAATACCTCGGGGATATTATTGTAAGAATTACCAACAACCTTTAGATAAAGTATCATTCAAACTTTATCTCAGGTTATCTAAGCAAAATCCTGCCGGTGAAATTTCGCTCATACGCTCGAAGCGAATTTTCATCGGCAGGATTTTTTTGTATCCCGAAAAAATCAAGGAGGTTCTATGGAATTATTAAAGAACAAAATTCAAACTGAAGGCCGGGTTTTCAATGATTCTTTACTGAAAGTTGATTCGTTTTTAAACCATCAGTTAGACCCGCAACTCATGCTAAAAATGGGTGAAGAATTTGCGAAACGCTTTCAGGCTGAACCGATTACTAAAATTCTAACCATCGAAGCCTCGGGAATTGCCGTCTCAATCATGGCCGGTTTGACCATCAATGTGCCAGTCGTATTCGCCCGCAAGAAGAAATCAGCAGTAACCAACGACTTTTACTGTGCCCAAGCCTATTCCTTTACTAAACAAGAAACAAATACCATTACAGTAGATAAGAAGTTTCTTGACCCCACCGATAAAATCCTTATCATTGATGATTTTTTGGCCAACGGCGAAGCTGCGTTAGGCTTAGTCGACATTGTCAACCAGGCAGGTGCCACCGTTGTAGGTATCGGCATTGTCATCGAAAAATCATTTCAGCCCGGAGCCAAAAAATTAAAGGAACTCGGCTACCGCGTAGAATCTTTGGCCCGCATTGCTTCTTTTTCGAATGGCAATGTTAATTTTTTGTAATTTAAGGAGGCATTATGAAATTTTTTCAAGGAAAAACTATGCTGCTTGGCGCACAACATGTATTAGCCATGTATGCTGGTGCCATCATTGTCCCGCTTATTGTCGGCGGTGCGCTTAAACTGACCGCTGCCCAGCTTGGCTATATCATTGCCGCCGATTTATTAACCTGCGGACTTGCAACCCTCTTACAAGCATACCGCACCCCCTTCTTCGGCATCGGCCTGCCAGTAGTGCTCGGCTGCACCTTTACTGCCGTCTTTCCGATGATCAGCATCGGCGGACAATATGGCCTTCCTGCCGTATACGGCTCAATTATCTGCTCCGGCTTATTTGTCGTACTAATTGCAAATTATTTTTCCAAATTAATAAAATTCTTTCCCCCTGTCGTCACCGGCTCCGTTGTCACCATCATCGGCGTTACCTTGATACCTGTCGCCATCAATAATATGGCCGGCGGTCAGGGCAGTCCTGATTTTGGCTCGCTGTTCAATATTGCTCTGGCCATGGGGGTCTTACTTTTCATTATCCTGCTAAATCGTTTTACCACCGGGTTTATTCGTTCTATTTCAGTATTGTTGGGACTTATTGCCGGCACAATCGCCGCCGCCCTGATGGGATCTGTCTCCTTAGACAATGTAGTCCAAGCCTCCTGGTTCAATACGCCTTCCCCCTTATACTTTGGCCTGCCGGTATTTGAACCCAGCGCCATCATTACCATGATCATTGTTGCCATTGTCAGCATGATCGAATCCACCGGTGTCTTTATGGTGCTAAGTGAAATCTGCGGTAAAGAGTTGACCGGAAAAGACTTGGCAAATGGCTATCGAGCTGAAGGACTTGCGGTTATGCTGGGCGGCTTGTTTAATTCCTTCCCCTATACCACCTTTTCGCAAAACATTGGTCTGGTCCAGCTCTCCAATTCTAAAACAGCAAATATCACCATGGTGGCTGGCTGTATGCTAATTCTGTTAGGCTTTATCCCTAAATTTGCCGCGTTAGCCATGATCATCCCCAACGCCGTTCTGGGCGGGGCCATGATTGCCATGTTTGGTATTGTAGTAGCATCCGGCATCAGAATGCTCAGCCAGGTAGATTTGGCCAGCAATGAAAATCTGCTGATCATTGCCTGTTCGGTAGCTTTAGGGCTAGGCGTAACCGTAGTTCCCAACCTATTCGCAAAATTCCCGCCCTTACTTAAACTTTTTTTTGAAAATGGTATTGTAACCGGTACCTTGACTGCCGTCATCTTAAATATCATTTTAAACATGACCGCCACACAAAATAAATCCTCATACCATGAAATAAAATCTAATGTCTAACCAAAAAAGAACTGGCGCACTAAAAGTTTAGTGTGGCAGTTCTTTTTTGCATAATATTGAGGTGTTCAAACCAATCCACAGCGTTACGTTAATTTTAAAAAGTTTTATTGATTTTTTTAGAAAGGGTAATGAAAACTCTACGGTTTTCATTATACAAAGTGTATATATGAATTGGGTTTATCTTGGCTTAGCCATTATTCTTGAAGTTTGCGGCACTATTTCGATGAAATTATCTGACGGAATGACCGATATTAAATATGCCGTAGTTATGTTGCTATTTTATATTTTAAGTTTATCGGCCCTGTCATTAGCTTTGAAAAAGATTGAAGTAGGAATAGCTTATGCTATTTGGTCAGGGATCGGGATTGTGTTAATTACAAGCATCGGCATCATCTTTTTTAAAGAAACCTTATCGCTGCCGAAAATAGTTTGTATTCTACTTATTTTAGTCGGAGCCATCGGCTTGAATTTATTCGGTACATCACATTAAGGAAAAGGTGTTTTCCATAAAATCAACACAGTTCTATTGTTTACGGAATGTGGATTTATTCGACGTTATTGGATAAGAGCTGAATTCAAATTCCCAAGACTTAATTTTGAACCATCTTCTTACCAATTTTCATAATGAATAAATTCTTGAAGTATTTTGCGAGGTCGATCTCCTGGACTTTCGTTAGCGTAACCAAGCGTAACAATACCAACTACGTACTTATTAAGAGGTATATTTAGAACCGGTCTAATGTCTTGTTGCGTAAACCATGCAACCCAACAAGTTCCAAGGCCTAAATTAGTAGCCTCAAGTATAATATGCTCAACTGCTATTGAAGAATCTCTTATAATTTGCTTAACCTCTTCTTGTGGACTTAGTTCATCTATTATAATCGTCTCATCCTTTAATCTAGAAGACAGATCGGCAACACAAACAATGAAAATAGGCGCTGAAGTCATCCATTTTTGATCATTTGATACTTTAGCCAGTTGTAGCTGCGTTACTTTGGATTTTATAACAATAAAATGCCACGGTTGGGTATTACTACCGGATGGAGCAAGTCTTGCGCTCTCGATTATTTGAATAATTTTTTCATCTTCTACTGATTTATCAAGATATTTCCTTATACTTCGACGTGTTTTTATTTGTTCCAACATGTAATAATCCCCTCCAATATTATGTTTTTATAGCCGGTTGTCTTCTCGGACGCCGAACCTGATGTGCAAGCGTGTTTAGTGATTTTTGCTGTTTCTTATGCACTTATTATACTACGACTTGCCTAAGACATCAGTAACATTAAGCCCTAAAGGTTATAAAAATTGTGGACTCGTTATGATATACTTGATTCATCAAAAGTAATTAAACTACTTCATCATCCAGCTATACTTTCCTAGGAGTATCCTATTTAGCTTAACCATATTTTAAGGAGGAGTAAATATGAAGCCAGCCTTATTAGTGATTGATATGCAAAAACATTACGTTTTTACTGATGAAGAAAAAACCAAGCTAGTTTTGCAAGCAGCTCAGTTTATCAACGACGGAATTGCCCTCTTTCGCAAAAAGCAACTACCTATTATTTGTATCCAGCATATCGAAACGGAATGCGGCGTTGTTCCAGGGACCGAAGGCTTTAATAACATTGACCAGCTGCAGCTTCTTTCGTCAGATATTTACACTAGTAAAACCTATAACAATGCTTTTAACAAAACCAATCTTGAAGAAATCCTAAGAAACCTCGGGGTCGACACCGTCATTATAACCGGCTACTGTGCGGAATACTGTGTCCTTTCCACTTACCGGGGCGCGCTTGACCGTGACTTTGCCCCAATCCTCCTCCGCAACGCAATCGCCAGCGGCTCAAAGGAAAATATTCGTTTCGTAGAAAACATAAACAACCTTATATCCCTAGGCGCATTGCAGACAATGCTGTCCTAAATTCTTTAGCCAAAACACTCATACCTAATAACCTTGTCCCGTTAGACCTAGCACCGAAAAATAGCACTACCCACCTGGCCGTGACGGCCAAGTGAATAGCGCTATTTTTTATCGTATACGCTTTTAGGTAGCTCAGTCAACTAGGCTAAATGCCTATATTCCTATAACTTAGCCCCAAATCTTGTGGTTTATAATCAAAATTTATAGGTCGCGCCAATACCAACGTCGCTTGTATTACCACCCACGTCAGGCATAAAAGAATGATAGTCAAGATTAAGGTCGACATTACTGCTTAAACTAAAATTAGCACCAACCCGTAATTCTTTAAATCCATTACCACCAATCAACGAAGCATAGCCTTGACACTCCGGAGCTAATGGCCCATTTACTGCCAATCCCAAATACGTTTCTGAGCCCGAATCAAAGTTTCGACTGCCGACAATACCTCTAAGATTACTAGAAAATTTAAACTGCCCATAAATATCACTGGTATTGCCATTACCCCAATCGTCGTTCTGGAACCCCAATATAAAATTATCAGTAAACTTATGCTCTAGGTAGAAAGTATCGCTGCCAAGTCCTACTGCAGTCTGGGTTACCTGCAGTTCGTTAATTGGCGCGGCAAAACCAGTACTGACACCCAAAGTAAAAAGAGAGACTAATACAAGTAATATTTTTTTCAAAGACAATCCCCCTAATGAATTATTGTGTTTTACCACACTGTTTGAATTCTACAACATAAAAGAACATCCTTCGCATATTGTCATTTTAATATTTGGTAAACCTGACGAAATTATCTAATCATCCCTCCAGGCACACGACGCGAGAATAATAACAAGTTGGAGCTTGCTAAATTAGAACCTATTTGATATACTAAATTTACCAGTTGATCGGCGACGCAGAAAGTGGAATGTAGTTCTACTTAGCCTAACGGCAATTAAGTAAAATTTTTATAAACAATGGTTTCATTTGTAAACTAAGATTACTGAAAATTCAAGAAAATACCGAGTTTTTTCGAGTAGCTTGGATATGGATTCAGAATAACACTCTGATGAAAAGTATGCTTGCCTAGCTCGTTAGAAATGCTCAACAAGTCTTTATTTGTTGGCGTTCTACGGGCTAGGTTTTTTGTTTTTTCTGCGGAGCATAACTGGGCGAATCCTGTAATTAGTTCAAAATTAGAGCAAAGGAGCGTGAAATCAGATTCATTAATTTAAAAGCTATCGGCATTATCTACATCTGGTTGATAATGTTGTTTCCGCGGAGCTTATATCGGTATTGTCATATTAGTAACTGGTGTTTACTAGAGCTTTTATCCGATAAAAAATGATAAAGAGGAAGTGAATAAATGATGAAACTAAATTTGAATACAATGTTTATCCCGAATTCAAATTTAAAAAGTGTTGGTAATAAAAGATGGATTATCCTTAGCCTGCTATTCTTTGCTACTGCGCTTAACTACATTGACCGCCAGGTCATCGGTCTCCTAAAACCGACGATTGCCGAAGATCTGCATTGGTCAGAGATGGATTATGCCAACATCGTTTTCTATTTTCAGATGGCCTACTCGATCGGTTATGTTACCGTCGGCCGCTTCATGGACTTGGTTGGTAACAAAAAAGGGTTCTTTGCCTGTGTCGGGGTATGGTCCCTCGCTTGTGCCGTACATGGCTTGGTCCGTACAGTCACCGGGTTTAGCGCCGCTCGCTTCTTTCTCGGATTAGCTGAACCAGGAAATTTCACAGGCTGTCTCAAAGGCGTCAGCATGTGGTTTCCAAAGTCGGAGCGGGCCTTTGCCATCGGAATCTATAATTCCGGTACTAATGTAGGAGCAATGTTAGCACCGTTTTTGATTCCCTGGATAACAGTTATGTGGGGGTGGCAATGGGCCTTCTATCTCACCGGCGGCTTAGGTTTTATCTGGCTCATCGCTTGGGCACTCTGCTACCATAGCGTGAATGATCATCCGAATCTAACCGCCGAAGAAAAAGCATACATTCAGAGTGATGGACCCGAACCAAAGGTGGAAAAAGTTCCGTACGCAAAGATTTTGCGTTTGCGCACGACCTGGGCCTTTGGAATTGGTAATTTGATGCCAATGACTATTTTTTGGTTTTACCTCTTCTGGCTACCAGACTTTTTGGCGAAGACGCACGGCATTAAGCTAATGGAACTCGGCTTTCCGCTAATGGCCATCTATCTGGCGGCAAGCGTCGGCAGCATGATTGGCGGCGGAATCTCCTCAAGCTTTATTGCACGTGGCATGAAAGTATTGAAAGCCAGAAAAGTTGCCATGTTGATCTCCATATTATTTATTCTGCCGATTATGTTTGCCCCATCGGTTAGTAGTCTATGGGGTTGTACCGCCATTATTTGCGTGGTAGTTGGCTCGCATCAAGGCTGGACTGCTAATATGTGGTCGCTGCTCACTGATTCATTGCCGGAACGCGTTGTTGGCTCGGTATACGGCATCGCTGGCTTGCTTGGCTCAGTTGCCGGGATGGGTATGGCTAAGACCGTTGGCTATGTTCTACAAATGACCGGCAGTTATTATTCACTATTCATTGGCATTCCTGCCGTCTATTGCATCTCTCTACTAATACTGCATCTGTTCATGCCCTCAGAACCTGAACAAATATGACGCCCCCCCCAACCTCGGCGAAAGTCATAATCATAACAGCAGTAACTTGGCTAACACCCACGTTACTGCTGTTATGATTATAGAATTGTTATTTACGAGCTTCACATATCTATTAATCGTTTTAACAGTTTGACGTAACTTCGAATGCATACTCAGTTATTAACTAAAGATTAACCGCATAATATAACTTAGTAATGTTTTACAATAGGGGGGTTAGACTATGCCAGCCCATTACAATGACGAAAATCTTAGTGAAATAACTAATAAATTTTTAAAAATTTTCACCGTCCAGCCTCATAATTATTTAGTTGACCAGGGCGATTTCTACAAGGTTGATCTTTTTAAATTATGTAATGAAGGTCTAGTAAACAGTTGTTTTGGCAACAATAGCGATAATCCCTACTTTGCTTGTGTCATGCCACCCGCGCCCTGCCAAACTGTGCCAAATCTTATCGAAATCGAAAACGGCAAGTATATGGCATTTCGTTTAGGTTTTAACGAAGCCATCGTAATTATCGGAAAAACGCCGCCTGAAGTAAACTACTTTAGTTACTGTGCTTTTTTGACATCTCGTTTTTCAGAACGTAAAAACAACGCTACTAAAGACTTCCCCATAACTCCATTACGTAATAAACCAATTAAAGATCAAACAATTACGCGCGAAGTAGTATTCAGCTGTTTAGGTGAACCACTCAATAATCTCAAAATAAATACCCCAGGAACTCCAAACGGTACCCCGGGTTGTCCGTTTGATCAGCCTTTCCTAATTGTATGTACTGCAAATCAAAACTTACAGCAAGAAATATATAAATTTGCTCTCCACGCTGGTTTTTCCTCCGATTCCCTAAATACCATAATTATTCCCCAAGCGATTGCCAATTTAGGCGTTAATGATCGTAATACAGATACATTTACTATCATCAACCGCATATCGAGTCGAGATGAATACGATGCTAAATTATATAAATACCTTCATAACCCAGGCGTTAATGTTTTAAGGGTAACGGCAAACACTACCAAAGGAACAGCCTTTCCTATTCCATTTCTAACCCCGCGTGGAACTGGGCGGACCGAATTTCGCTATAGCAAACCAGTCGATGACCTACGAACTAAAATCATCGAATATTATAATAGCGATTATGAAGCAGTTGATATAACAACTGATATCTGGCTTGATGAAAGTTATATTGCTCTTCAGCAAGGCCTTAACAACTTAGGTGAGGCTCGTGATACTGTGTATTTGGGAACCGGATCATTTAAATTGCCGCAAGATGCGTTTGTCGTTGTCTACGGAGTAAACCACGCCAAAACGGGTAAATGTACATATTCCAATATTGTGGCCTACGGAAATAAATATGATAACGGTGTCGTAAGTGTTAGTAACCAGGAGTTAGAAAACAGTGCCTTTCACTTTTCAAAAGAACCTGACACTGGTTATCTTTATGCCTGGAGATTTGGTTTTTACGAAGATCCATCCTACAATTATACTCAGATACCGACGTACAATACGGATGAATTAATTTTGAAAAACCAGCCTAATACGCGCAAAATTAATCCCGATGAAGATATTTATTTCGGCTTCAGAGCCTATTTAGAGCCTAGCACTAAAGTAGGTCCAGCTTGTAATGAATTAATACTTGACAGAGTCCTTGTCTTCTTGAAAAAGAAACTAATTCACGACAAACAACTTAACGAATAATTTTAAAAAACCGGCAGCTCCTCTCCCATTTTACACCTTCAAAGTAAAAAACCAGGCACCGGGCCTTACCGCAGACCCGCCGTTCCTGGTTTTTGTGATTTTCATAAATAGCTATTTATTGGACAACTCATTGAATACTAAAGGAATCTTGTGGTATTCTTTCGCCTCCTCGTTTATCTCATCAATCGTCCTAATATGCTATACTCTAATTAGTTTAAGGAGGGATTAAATATGATAGCTGAACACCAAACCATAAAGGGGAAAATCCAAACAGAACTTTGCTCCCTTATGAAAAAATATGAAGAAAGCGAAAAGCCCTCAACAAAATGGGGTCTGCCACTGGTCGGATTTGCAGATGCAAAACATCCCTTTATTTTAAATCTTAAAACCATAGTAAGCCCAAATCATGAACTCCCAACCGATGTATTAAATGATGCTTCTATTGTCATTGCTTATTACATTCCCTTCACTAAAGCCCTTGCTAAAACAAATATTACGATTAATAAACTAGCGTCATCTCAATGGGCATTAGCCTACGAAGAGACAAATGCCATGTTTAAATATTTAAATAAATACATGATAGACTATTTAAACACTATGGGCTATAAGGCAGCAATTTCCAAAGAATCTTCAACATTTAGTACAAAAAAACTTATAAGCAACTGGTCGCATCGACATTTCGCTTATATAGCCGGGCTTGGAACCTTCGGCATAAATAATATGTTGATTACAAAAAATGGCTGTTGTGGTCGTTTTTCCTCTATCGTAACCAATTTAGCTGCAGTTCCGGATAACCCCATGATAAATGAACTATGTTTATATAAAAATAGCGGAAGCTGTAAAGTTTGCGTCAAAAATTGCCCGGTCGGTGCTCTTACCGAATTAGATTACAATCGTACGAAATGCTATACTATGTTAAAAGAAAATGCCGCTATTTATACCGAGTTTGGCAATTCTTATCTTGATGAAACATTAACGAAAGCAACTAGTATTGGCAGTGAAGTTTGCGGAAAATGTATTACATCTTCCCCTTGTGCTTTTTTAATAGCAAAAAGTTAATATCTACTATAAAGTAAAACGCCATCCGCTTAGTGCAACGCTAAACCGGCTTATTTTTAGTCTCTTAAAATACAACCTCCATCTCCGCCCCATCCCGTAAGCAAACATTCAAGCTGCTGCCGTCACAAATCGTTTTCTTCTGCATCTTTGTCAAGCAACTTGCATTTTTCCCCATTATGAACTGCCTCTGTACCGGCAGATATAGCCGTTTCATAATACCAGATTTTATAGTCGATTTTCTTCATATATTCTTTCAGAGCGGCAATCTGTGCATTAACTTCTTTTTTGTGTTCTACAAAAACATTAAGCCGTCTTTCCAGTGTTGCATCGCCCTCAAGACACCAGTCGATGAATTGTTTAATCCTTTTGATCGGCATTCCGGTCTGTTTCAAACAGGTGATGACCGCAAGCCATTCAAAATCAGACTCCTTAAAATTTCTCGCGCCGCCCGCAGTACGGTCTACAAATGGGAGCAGGCCTTCCTTATCGTAATAGCGCAATGTAGAAATTGTCAGGCCGGTGCGCTCGGCGACCTTGGACACAGTGTAACCCATCCTTCACAGCTCCTGTCACTTTAACTTGTAAATATTATATAGTGTAAAGTTAACTCAAGGTCAAGCTTTTATGGTTATGATAAAAAACAAAATAATACCTTGACCTATAGTTAACTTTATCTTGTATTCTATTCTTATACACAGGAGGGATGTACTATAAAAATAAAAAATACTCACAGCAAGGCTCTATCTGATCTTGCAATTCACTGCGGATATGAGAAATGCAGCATCATTTCGATTGACACAACGGCTGATTACAAGAATGATTTGGACAAACGGCTAGACTGCTATTCTTTTTCAGATATGAAAAAGCAACTTTTTTCTATCGGAAGCAATTCTAACAGCGGATGAACAGCAATTACTACATACTTTACAGCCAAAATTCCGGTACATCGAGCCATACAATACTTGGAAATTTAAAATTAATGCTCTAAACACTCTTAGCGACGCTAAACAAAACCCTGATACTTGAAAACAACTATTAGCGTTTGCGCTTAAAGATCCAAAAACTGAAATATAACAAATGGCTATATTGAATTTGTTGACGAGGAGAAACTAAATGACAGAACTCGAAAAGCTCGATGCCGGTCTTGAATACTGTTTTTTTGATGAAGGTGTTGTTGCACGAAAAGAAAATGCATTGCGGCTATGCAAAAAATTCAACGCAATTGATCCTAATAATTACAAAGAGCAGCTTATCGCTATTAAGGAGCTTTTGGGTTCTACTGGCGAAAATGTCTATATCCAACCGAGCTTCAACTGTGACAACGGTAAGAATATTCATGTCGGCGAGGATTTTATTGCCAACTACAATGTAACCATTTTAGATATTGCACCAGTTCACATCAGCAACTACTGCATGATTGGCCCCGGTACGTTGATTGCGACAGTGGGACATCCCTTATCGCCTATTGGGCGGCGTAAAAAAGGAGCCCAAGGCAACCCAATCACCATCGGTAACGATGTCTGGATCGGCGGAAACTCTGTAATCCTTCCCGGCATTAACATAGGTAGCAACGTCATTGTCGCTGCCGGCAGTGTTGTGACGAGAGATGTTCCTAGCAACTGTATTGTCGCAGGAAACCCAGCTAGAAAAATAAAAAATTTAGTAGATGATACCAAAGAAAATCAGTTATAACAAGGGAGAATTAAATGGAAAAGTCAAAAGTATTTTTTACAGACATGCATGCAACTAGTGAAGCAAATCTTTTACAGAAACTAGAACGTCTGATGAGAAGAACCGGATTTGAGAAAATTGATTTCAAGAACAAATTTGTAGCAGTCAAGCTGCACTTTGGCGAACCAGGCAATTTGGCGTATCTTAGGGCAAATTATGCAGGTGTTGTCTGCAATTACATCAAACGCCTTGGGGGAAAACCATTTGTGACAGATTGCAATACGCTGTATGTTGGTGGCAGAAAGAACGGGATTGATCATCTTGACAGCGCTTATAAAAATGGCTATAACCCTTTTTCAACCGGTGTACACACCATTATCGCCGACGGTATTAAAGGAACGGAAGAGCGGCTTGTTCCTGTAGAGAACGGGGAATATGTAAAAGAAGCCAAGATCGGCAGTGCCATTATGGATGCCGACATCATTATTTCCCTGAATCATTTCAAGGGTCATGAACTGACGGGCTTTGGCGGCGCATTAAAGAATCTAGGCATGGGCTGTGGTTCTCGCGCAGGAAAAATGGAAATGCATAGTGCCGGCAAGCCCCATGTAGACATGAACCTCTGCATCGGCTGTGGGAAATGTCAAAAGATCTGTGCACATGATGCTCCTGTCATTACAAGTGGCAAAGCTTCAATCGCTCACAATAAATGTGTGGGATGCGGACGCTGCATCGGTGTCTGTCCTAAAGATGCTGTTCTTGCCGCTTTTGATGAAGCGAATGATGTACTAAACTGCAAAATTGCAGAATATACAAAAGCTGTTGTACAAGGCCGTCCAAGCTTCCATATCAATCTGGTAATTGATGTAGCTCCCTATTGCGACTGCCATGCAGAAAACGATATTGCAATCGTCCCCGATGTAGGTATGTTTGCATCTTTTGACCCGGTTGCTTTGGACATGGCCTGCGCAGATGCTGTAAACCGTCAACCTACCGTTTCCGGAAGTGTTTTGGAAAAGCACGGTCATAAGCACGGGGATCATTTCACTGATGTTTCCCCTGAAACCAACTGGATTTCTGCCTTACAGCACGGACAGAAGATTGGGCTTGGCACTATGGAGTACGAATTGATTGAAATGTAGCAAAAA